>CBESWG010000035.1:0-33255 GCA_965533275.1 uncultured bacterium | reverse complement strand
GCGGATTCGGTAACCGCTGGTAAGCCCTACACGATCCTGAACCCTGGTCCTTAAGTCTCGTGTGTGAGTCTGTCTAGGACTCTGCACAACTGGGGCCTCTCAGATCCCACCTCTTACACTCCGAATAGTGGTCTGTTTCGGCAGATGCTACACGAGTGTCAGATTCTCGTGGGCTGAGACGAGCAGGCTCCGGGCCGGCACCCCATAGGGGCAGAGGGTCTCACACACACCGGAACATCCGCTGCACCTGTCTGCCTTGGCCCTGTCCATTTCCGCATACTTGGCCATGGCGTATTTTTCCCGGCCCTGCGCCTCGAAATAGTGGTTGTAGCGCATGATCGTGTTGACCGGCACCTGGTGCGGGCAGGCCGTTTCGCAGGCCCCGCAGGCGTGCCGGCAGTAGTAGCGGCCCAGGGTCGACCGGTAGTCGGCCAGGAGGGGCCCATCCTCTGCTTTCAGCTTTTGGCCGGAAAGGCGCACGAAGGTCTCGAGTTCCTCGAAGCTGCCGATACTCGGGCAGACCGAGTGGACACCGGGATTGGTCAGTACGAACTTGATGGCCGCATCTCGGACCTCATCCACGCTCTTTAATCCGTATTTCTCTTTGAATACCTCACCTTTTTCTAGAAAGGCCTCGTATTCCTTGGCCATCTCAAGTGTGGCGTCGGAGATTTTCCTCCCACCCGCTATTGCCTGATCGAGCCCTGCCTTCCACCGGTTGTAGACGTTTACCGGATTGGTCTTCATAAGGGTAACACCCATGTCCTTCTCCCGGCAGGCGTTTATGATCTTTTCTCCCTGTTCCTTCTGGAGGAAGTTGTAGACAAAAAGCGCCATGTCGAAGCGCCCGTCCTCCACGGCCGCCAGTAAGACCTTTTCCATGGGATCCTTGGTTAAACCGTAGATGCGCTGCTCGGGCCCATGGTTGGAGAGCCCTATGTATTTGATTCGGCCTTCGGCCTTGAGTTCCCGGGCCGCGCTGTGGAATCCTTCGTGTTTCACCTGGCTGGCGATCGAAGTCATGTGAATCATGAGGCAGTCCACGTAATCTGTCTGCAGCCTCTCCAGGCACTTGGCGAAACGGTCCTTGAGGCCTTCCTTGGTGGCTTTTTGTGTACCATAGAAGAGGAGGTTGAGCTTGGTGGTCACGAAGATCTTCTTGCGGTCCCACTTCTTAAGTGCGGTACCGATGCTGCGCTCCGAAGCACCCCGGCCGTAGTGTTCGCCCGTGTCGACGTAGTTGACACCCATCTCAAAGGCGGCCTCGACCACGCTTGGATCGACTGGCATCCCCGCCCCGAAACCGATATCCGAGGCCTTGAACCCGGTGCGTCCCAGCGTGCGGTACTCGGTGATCTTGGGAGCCTGGCCCGTGCCCGCCTCGTTCTGGGCCGAGAGGCGAGTGCCGAGCAGTGCGGAGCTGCCTGCTGCCCCTGCGAGGGACGATTTGATGAAGCTGCGGCGGTTCAGTCCTTTTTTTTGCGGCATGGGATCTCCTATTTCATTCCTTCACGAATTCGCCGTCTTTTATCAGATATCTGTCCTTGACACGCAGGGAGATCCTGTCGACCAGGGCATCGTAGTGGTGGGGACTCGTGTTGGTGCCGAGGCCGTAGGAGTCTCCTATGGCAAAATGGGCCGTGCCGAACGCTTTTTCCGCCTCCAGCATGTTGGGGCAGATCTTGGCGCCAGGATTGGTGCCGATCCCGAACTCCCCGATGATATGGCCGGTCTTGTCGCTGCCGATGTTCTCCATGATGGCTTTAATGCCGTCCCCCTCGTACTCCACGAGACGGCCCTCCTTGAACTCCAGCACGCCGTGCCCCAGCTTGTCGTCTATGAGGCTGATCACGATCCTTCCGGAAAAGCTCTCCTCCACAGGGGCCGTGAAGATCTCGCCCGCTGGGAGGTTGCCGTGCATGCCCTGCTGGCTTATGTCGCCGTTGTCGTTCTTCCACTTCCGGCCCTTCACGCTGAAGGAGATGTGGGTGCCGGCGGCGTTCTCCACCAGGACCTCATCGGCGTCCAGCAGTGCCTCCATGAGCTTCTTGCCCCTGAGGTCGAGGTCGCTGTAGTCGATGTTGACCAGGCGCTCCATCATGTCCACAGTCAGGCCGGGCATCATGCAGATCCGGCCATTCGCGACCCCTGTCTTTACCATGTAGCCCCGGAAGGGCTTCTCCTCGATCCGTGCGTCCAGCATGTAGGCCATGGCCGACATGTTCTCGCACAGGCCCTCGAACTGCGCCGTGGGCCCGGTTATGGGCCGCAGCGTCTCGGTCATGAGGTAGGTCGTGGTTTCGGCACCCGCCTCCTTGGCCCAGTGGGCCAGCGCCTCGGCGATCTCGAGCTTGTCCCTGTCTGTCACCAGCAGAAAAGCCTCGCCCTGCTTGAGTTTTAACGCATGTTTTACGGCCTTCTCAGCCGCCTGCAGCAGTCCGCTCATCCGGTCCTCCTTCTGTTTAGAACATCAGGCTCCAATTTACATGGAAGGGGGCCGGTCCTGTCAAGGCCTTTTTATGTGCTCGTGCCTTTACAGGGAACCTTATGGATTATATCTACGTCGTATATATTATAGGTGACACAATGGAGACAAAATTCATATCCCGGTCTGAGGAATTCCTTTTGCTGGCCATCTGGCGGCTGAAGGAGAATGCCTATGGTGTGACCATCATGGAACAGATCAAGCAGGCCACGAGCAAAACCTGGGCCTATGGGGCTCTCTTCGTGATGTTGCGCCGACTCGAGAAGAAGGGCTGCCTCACTTCCAGTTTTACAGACCCTTTGCCCACACGCGGGGGGAAGAGCAAGCGCATCTTCAAGCTCACGCCCAAGGGAATCGCAGCGCTCGAAGAGGTGCGGAAGGTGCAGGCTTCCGTTTGGGCGGGCATCGAGGAGCTGTCGGCACCCCGATAGAGAGGCCCGTTATGAAAAAGCACACCAAATCCCCGCGGATCGCCGGCTGGCTCATCCAGCGGATGTTTCCCGACAGGGGCGGCAGCTCCACACTGGGGGACATGATCGAGACCTATCGCTTGCTCGTCGAGGACCGGGGCCCCTTGTCGGCCCGCCTCTGGTTCTGGATGCAGTGCGTGAAATCTATGCCCTACTTTGTGACCGATGAATTATCCTGGAGGATGTCAATGATTGGCAATTACCTGAAGATCGCCTTTAGGAACCTGAGAAAGAACCGGACCTATTCATTCCTCAACATATTCGGGCTGGCCGTGGGCCTCACGGCCTTTATCCTGATTGTCCTGTATGTCCAGCACGAGCTGAGTTTTGATAAATACCATGAGAATGCCGGCCGGATGTACCGGGTTGTGAGGGATACCCGTTCCTTTACCCCGCCGCCCCTGGGCCCCGCCCTGAAGGACAACTTTCCAGAGGTGGAGGCCACGGGCCGCCTCATCCACAGCACGAGCTTTGTGGTGTCGCACGGCCAGGAACATTTCCTGGAGCCCGAGTTTTTCTGGGCGGATCCCGAGATGTTCTCGATATTCTCGATCCCCTTCATCGAGGGGGATCCTCTGACGGCGCTGAAAGATCCTTCCGCCATCCTGCTGTCGCAGAGTGCGGCCGAAAAGTTTTTTGCGGACGAGGATCCCATGGGCAAGATCCTGGCCGTCAATACGCAGAATAACTTCGTCGTGGCAGGCATCTTCGAAGACATGCCGGCCAATTCTCATCTTGTGATGGATGTCGTGGTCCCTTTTGGAGCTTACTTCCTGATATACAACGATGATGTCACGAGCTGGATGTCCAACTACTGCTACACCTATGCGCTGCTGCGGGGAGGGACCGACCCGGCGGCCTTCGAGAGCAAGATCCACCCCGTAATCGAGCGGCCCCTGTACCTGCAGGCCGGGATGAAGGAGCCCTTCCCCAGCATCTATCAGGTCCAGCCCGTGACCGAGATACACCTCCACTCCCACCGGGAGCAGGAGATCAGCGTCAACAACGACATCAAATATGTGCTGCTCTTCACCTCGATCGCATTCCTCATCCTGTTCATCGCTTGTGTCAACTACATGAACCTGGCGACCGCCCGTTCCATCCGCCGAGGCAAAGAGGTGGGGATGCGCAAGGTGGTCGGCGCCCGCAGAGGCCAGCTGATCCTGCAGTTCCTGGGCGAATCCCTGGCAACGGCATTCCTGGCTATGGGGCTTTCCCTGATCATGATAAGGTTCGTTTTGCCGGCCTTCAACACGCTGGTGGAAAGGGAGCTCAGCTTCAATCCGGTGGCCAATCCACAGCTGTTCTTAGGCCTGGTGCTCATTGTTGTGTTTGTTGGGCTTTTTGCTGGCAGCTATCCTGCATTGAGTGTATCCGGCTTCAAGCCTATCACGGTCCTGAGCCGCTCCTTCTCACGCAGCAAGAAGGGCTCGGTGCTGCGCAATGTCCTGGTCCTGGTTCAGTTCTCGATCTCCATCATCCTCATATTTGGCACCTTGACCGTGCGGGCACAGCTGGAATTTGTGAAGAATGCGAAAATGGGCTATAACCGGGAACAGATCATCACCCTGCCTGTGCGCGACAGTTCCATCCGCCGGAACATCGAGGCCATAAAGACCGAACTGCTGCGGAATCCGGGCATTGCGGCCGTCGCGGCTGCACACCGCCTCCCCAATGACATCGATAACTTCACGTCAAGGGACTGGACCGGCCGCAACCCGGACGAGCCCATCACGATCTACTACAACATGGCGGACAGCGATTATGTGGAGCTCTTTGGCCTGGAGATCGTCGAGGGCAGGAGTTTCTCTAAAGAGTATTCCTCCGATTCGGGGGGCGCCTTCCTGGTCAATGAGACGGCCGTCAAGGTGGCCGAATGGGACACTGTGATCGGCAGGAAGATGAGCCACCTGGGCCGGCAGAACGGGACCATCGTGGGAGTCCTGAAGGACTTCCACCTGCATTCCCTGCACCGTCCGATAGAACCGCTCTATCTCTTCTATAATCCGGGCAGCTTTTCCAATCTCGCTATAAAGATAAGCACGGCCGACATCCCCGCCACTCTCTCCTATGCTGAGTCGGTTATGAAGCGGTTCAGCCCGGGCTTCCCTTTTGCCTACTCGTTCTTCGATGAGGTGTTCGAGCGAGCATATCTCACGGAACAGAGGATGGGGGAGATCTTCAGCTCCTTTGCAGTTTTGGCCATCCTCATAGCCTGTCTGGGGCTCTTCGGCCTGGCTGCGTTTGCGGCTGAGCAGCGCACCAAGGAGATCGGGATCCGCAAGGTGCTGGGGGCCTCGTCCTCCAGGATCTTCCTGCTCCTATCCCGGGAATTCGTGCGGTGGGTTTTCTTTGCCAACCTCATCGCCTGGCCCGTGGCCTACTTTGCCATGAACCGCTGGCTCCAGAACTTCGCCTTCAGGACGCACATCGGGGTTGCTGTTTTCCTGGTTTCAGGAGGTGCGGCCCTGTTGATCGCGACCCTCACCGTGAGCTACCAGTCCATCAAGTCGGCCCAGGCCGATCCTGTGGGCTCTCTGAGATATGAGTAGATTGCGTTGACCTCAAGAATAGGTTATCCTGCATCCTTTAAGGAGAGAAAATGAAGAAATTAGCAAATAACCGTGTTCTGTCTATCGCTGCCTGCCTGTTGATGGTTTTCCTGGTAACTGGCTCTCTCATCGCCCAGGAAAAGTCGGATGAGGCCCTTACGAAGAAATACGCGCCTATCCTGGGCGAGTATGAGTTCGACCTGACCGATATGGGTGGGGACGTGCAGGTGCTGACGTTTCACATCACCGAGGGCTCCCTCTGGGTGGATTCCGGCGACGGCGATCCAGCTGTTTGTGAGGCCGTTGAAGGGCAGGAGTTCGAATTCTTCGCGGAAAGCTCCGACGGCCAGACCTTCGAGATCCGCTTCGGCAAGAACGACGAAGGCAAGATCAGCACATGCGCTATCAACATCGTCGACATGGGCCTCGAGATAGAGGGAATCAAGATAAAGTAGTGCAGATTCCAACATGAAGACGGGTGTACTTGTTCACGGGTGCCATCTTGGGGCCCTGAACTGGCGCGGGATCATGTGGGGGAATCCCCCGGATGAGATGGGGAGGATTCCCAAGTCCGTGTCCGTAGCCCTGCAGGAAGATGCCGCCCTCATGGTCTTTGGCACGGGTGCCTCGGAGAAGGATGGCAAAAAGGAAGGCGAGTATACCCTCGATTTTATGCTGGATCATTTCCAGGAGCTGAGCGCGTTCTCGTGGTTCGAGGGGATCGACCTGGAAGATGCGAGATCCAGGCTGGCTGGGATCTCCGTTCCCGAGTGCCGTTCCCAGAACACAAGGGAGGAGATGGAAGAGGGAGCACAGATTTTCCTCGAAAACGGAGTGGAAAAGATCATCCTGGTCTCGAGCCCCACGCACATCTCCCGCTGTATCCGGGATGCCCTGGTCATGTGCCACGAGCCAAAATTTTCACTCCTGCGAAACCACCTTTATGCGGTCGCCAGCGACACCAGCTACCTGGGAGGCCGGGTCGACGATGTCGTGATCTTCGAACCCCCGCACCGCGGGGACCAGCAGGCCTTCCTCACCCATTATGTGGTAAAGCGCATCTTCAAGATCCCTGAGGACGACATGCCGGGTTTTCTGAAGGACCTGGACGTGCTCCTATCCAAGTACAAGGCCTGATCAGCCGCTCGCTTCTTCAGTAGCTGCGCGATCTCCTGGCTGGTGGCTCCCTCGAGCCGGCTCATGGATTACTTGATGACCACGCACCGCATCTGCTTCTGGTCGCGGATCAGGAGCTTGCCATCGGTGAGGGCCAGGGGCCCCCAGCATTTGTTCGTGTCGAGCAGCTTGGCCTTGGCCAGCTCCTTGAAGCCCTCAGGGCTGGGCTCGATGAGATAGAGCCAGCCCTTGTCCCCGTCCACGCTGAGGAACAGGCCGTCTACCAGGATGAATCCGCCCTTGTCGAAGAGGGGATCGCGGCCCGTATTCCACATGACCTTCCCGTCCAGGCTCAGGCACATCAGGCCGTCTCGGGTCTCATTCGTGGAACAGTGGCCGTAGAGAAAGCCCTCATGGAGCATGGCGGGGTGGACATGAGTGCCGAACTCATCGGTCGTGAACAGTTCGCTCACGGCAAAGGAGCCTGACTTTTTCTCCACCTTGATCATGGCCGATCCGGCCTTGTAGCCACCCGTGATGAAGAGCCGGCCGTCGCCGATCTCTGTAACATTGGGCACCGGGATCCGGCACTTCCATCCGTCGTAGGACCAGAGTTCCTTGCCGGTCTTGGGATCCAGCCCCGTCACGGGATCGTTGGAGGACAGCATGATGACGACATGCTCCTCTCCGTCCAGGGTGACGATCTTGGGCGAGACATACCCGGCTCTGCCTGTCGTCCCGGACGATACCCACTTCTGCTCTCCTGTCAGTTTGTCATAGGCCACAACACCCGCCTCTTGTGTGAGTGATGCGATAAGCGCGAGGTCGTTGTAGATCAGTGGATTCTGGGCAATGCCCCATCGTGGAAACTCTTCGCTGGAATAATCCGTCCAGATATTTTTCGACCACACGGGTTTTTGTGTGCGGATATCGAAACAGTGGAATTGCCCGAAGGAGCCGCAGGTATATATGTAGTTTCCATCGACGGTGGGAACGGATCGGGATCCCCCGTGGTCGACCTTGCCCGGAGCGTCATAGGAATAGTTCCAGATCTCCTTGCCCGTCAAAAAGTCCAGGGCGCGGAGGGTGTCTCCTTCTTCTCCTCTGCGGTCGAGCACGTAGACAACTCCTTTACTCACAACGGCCCCGCCAAAGCCTTCGCCCATGGGAATGGTCCACAGCACTTCGGGGCCTCCAGCCGGCCAGGAGCGCAGTATGCCGGTCTCACTCGATTTTGCATTCCGGTTCGGTCCAAGATACTGCGGCCAGTCTGTAGCCAGCGAGATCGAGCTCAGTATTAAGAGGGCCAACGCTATCCGTGTCAGCTGTTTATGCATGCTGTTGTCTCCTTTGAAGTCTCCTATCATAGGATACAGGACTCCCCCGAGAACATCAATACTAATACTATCAATTCACTCGGTTTCCCTCCGACTTCTCCTTTAGGTCACATTGACATCGAATATGGGGTTGTAATATATATCAGTCCAAGGGAAGGATCGAGGTACCATGAAAACCATGAAACTCGCAGCCGTCGATAAAAATGGCCGCCAGTACGAAGAAGAAATTGTGTTTCGATGTGAGGGCATCATAATGGAACGCTCGTCTAATGGAATCCTGTGCTTTTTGCGGAAAATGACAAAATCTGGGCTCTGTCTACTTGGTCTCATCTGGATTCTTCATCCTGTTTTGCTTTCTCAACAACAAGATTACACAGACCTAATAAAGGATTTTAGGTCCGCCTCCGTCCCGGTGGAGAGCATAGAACTCCAAGCAGATTTTGTGTTGGTCAAGCTCCAATACCGTGATTATTCGGAGTTTATCCCTGGGCTGGCCCAAAAGGATATCCTCCGGATCGCACCTAAATTGGCAGATGTGTTTACGTCATCAGCTGGGGTAATACTCTCGATCTATGATTCTGAGGAGCTTCTATATGAGCTGAGCTACCGAACCAGGGATGCCATCCGCTACAGCATCGGAGGATTGGAGGAAGAAGAATTTCTTTCCCTGATGGGTGTGAAAGACTACTCCTCAGAAGAGGATACTCATGTCTCCCCGATCCCCTATGAGCCTGACAAAGAAGTTCCAATCGTGGTCATACCAGTACCGGGAGGGGCTGAGGTCGTGCCGCAACCTATAGGCCAGGAGGAGAAACCGGTTGTTGAAACGCCACCTGAAAAAGTGGCCGAACCGGAGGTCATCTTCTGGGACGATTTCGATCTAGAAAACGGGAGTCGGGACAAATTGACCCACAGGCAGCTGTCGAACTGGGATGTAGCTCTCGGTGCGGTTGATCTGATCGGGAGCAGACTGCAGGAATCCTATCCGGGACAAGGTTTGTTCCTCGATCTCGATGGGCCTGCCAGCCAGGCCGCAACCATCCAGACCAACACCGTGATCAAGCTCGATCCGGACACCTACATTCTGGAGTTCGAGCTGGCCGGATGCCGGAACGGCAGGGAAAGATCTGTCAATGTCAGTTTGGGCGGTTTTTTCAGTGAATCTATAACGATCCAGGGCAACGCGCCCTTCAAAAAGATCCAGCGCCAGTTCATCGTTGACGAATCCTCCAATGTCATCATTGTGTTCTGGCAAAGAGAAGAAGGTGAAACAGGCCTTCTGCTCGACAATGTGAAGCTATCGGGACTCAGAGGAGCCCCACTTCCTGAGCCGATAAAGGAACCGCCTCCCGAAGTGCCCCAAAAATCTCAAGACCAGGTCTCTTATCTCGGAGTTCAGTTCAGAGAACAGGAAAGTGGTGGTGTAAAAATTTTTGGTGTTGTTGAAGATTCCCCCGCCCACCATGCCGGCCTCCAGATTGGGGATCTTATTCTGGAGATGGGAGAGTTCTCATTCCGTGATGGTCGTCATACAGACGCGGAGATATCCAATATCATCTCGGAGCTTCCTGTCGATCGACCCATCCGTTTCCATATCTCCAGAAATACGAAGACCTTTGATGTCTGGGTTAAACTGGAAAAAATCTACATCAGATAGCGCTGTGTCAGGGGCCTATTGGGTGTTTTGTTGATCCTTGCTGTTGTTTCGGGGCCTTCTGCGGCGTCTTCGCCGGCTTTTCCCCGGGGAGGGATGGAGGCTCTGGAAGAGGCTGGTAAAGGGATCTTTCTCTCGCGGCAGCTGGCCCTTTTCGATAAGGAAACATAGGCGAGCCGCCGGCGCATAGTGGGTTCGACGCTGCCAGGCCCAACGCATGCGGCCAGTTCGGAGGGCCTGCATCAGGTGGTGCGTTAAGATCAGGATCTGGATACTGTCGGCGCGGAGTCCCTTGGTAAGCCAGTTCCCTGCCAGTGCCTGTGGGATCGTCTCATGAAGGTTTGCCGGAGCTTCTGCTCCGCCAATTGGCAGGAGGCTTTCCACCCAGGGCCAGGTCATGAGGGCGAAGCATTCCTCACGGGAGAACTCGGATCCCTCCTTCCGGGCGGTTTCCCTGAGCTCCAGGAGCGTTTTAAGCCGGGCGAAAAGGTTGGGATCCTTGTCGTATGCCTCACCGACCTGTCCGAGGATGTATTTCAGGACTCCGTATTTTTGATAGGCCTCGAAGACGAGCGGGGCCTTAAGGGCGAGGTCCTTGTTGAGTTCCTCGAAGAGCCGGGCCTCGGCTACCTCTCCCAGAAGATGGCGGTGTGTGTGTATGGGCTGCTCCGTCCTTTTTTCGATCTCGAATCCCAGGCGGACTGAATGCCGGATCACACGCATTATACGGACTGGATCTTCGGTATAGCGCAGGCCGGGATCGCCCATGACCCGGATCTTCCGGGCGGCCAGGTCTTTCAGGCCGCCAACATAGTCGATGACGGATTCCGTGTCCACGTCGTAGTAGAGGGCATTGATCGTGATGTCTCGACGGAAGGCGTCCTCTCGCGGTGTCCCATAGGTCATCTTGTAGCGATGGGCGGGATCGACTGTCTCCTCATCCTTCTCGTCAGGTTCCCTGCGGAACGTGGCGACCTCGATGTATTTCCCTTCCTTGAAATGGATGTGGGCCAGACGGAAGCGCCTCCCGATGATAAACGCGTTCCTGAATCGCTTCTTGATCTGACCCGGCCTGGCATCGGTAACGAGGTCGAAGTCTTTGGGTTTGATCCCCTGCATCAGGTTTTGAACCGCGCCTCCGGTCAGATAGGCGAGGAATCCCTGCGAATTGAGGCGGTAGATGATCTTCAGGGCGTCCGGGTCGATGTCCAGCCGCGATATCTTGTGTTTGGGTCTTTTTAGGACACGGACCTTTTCCATACCAGGGCGAATGAGCTTTCGGGCAACCATATTGGCTCTTGAATATCATATTAGGGGCCGAAACTCAATCCACACGTTCTTATGTGGGGATTTGACATCTGCTTTCTGAACAGATATCGTGTGGCCGTCTAGCAGTAGGAAACAGTTCAGTGCAAATCCCAGATTGTGCTATTCACAATTTTTTTCCTGTGTGGATTTATGTTCTAGTAATACCAAAACATACCAGGGGGCTGCTCCCATGAGAGATCGAATGGTTATTTTTGCGTGTTTGATTGGGATGATCAGTATGTTGTCTGTCCCAATTTTCGCTCCGGAGGATCGGTCGGTTGGAATGGCTGACGCCTCTGTTCAGGCCTCTCACCTTATGCGACTCCTGGGAGTGTGGCCCTATGGGGAATGTTGTACTTCTGCACTGGAGCCGGCCAGGAACCTGGTTTGGATCGGAAACGGAGAGGCCCTCCAGGCGCTGGACATTTCGTCCCCTGGCTCGCTTTCGGTCATAGGGGAATTGAACCTCAATGGGAGCCTGCAGGATATCACGGTCTCTGGGAAATATGCCTATATTGTTACTCGCTGCAGTCTCAATATCGTCGACATTTCGGATCCCAGCAGTCCCATTGAAGTGGCATCAGAGTACATGAGCGGAAGCACTCTCCATTCCTTGACCATATCTTCGGGCCTCGCTTACCTGGCCGCATGGGATAAGGGACTTCTGATATATGACATATCAGATCCTTACTCTCCTGTGATCCATGGGGACTACAGGGGAACCGACTCATTCGTCCTGGATGTCGCGCTTTGGGGAGAGTATGCTGTCTGTGAATGCGAATACTTCAAATATCCGGAGACTCCGAATTACCCATATGGAGTGGAGATAATAGATATTTCCTCTCCCTCTGCTCCCAGCTTGGTGGGGACCTGGCAGCTGGACGAGGGCTTTGTAACTGCGGGGATGGGTGTTACTCCCGATGGCTATGCTTATGTCTGCCAGCGCAATGATACCAGCAACACCAGCAAGGTGACGGCCGTGAACATTGCGAAAAATCCTTCGAAGCCAAAGCAGGCCGGAAGTTATGTCGAATCTGGGTGTCAGTTTAAGACCATGACCGTGAGCGGAGTCACAGCCTACCTGTATGATGACCTGGGAATGCGCCTGGTAACGCTCAACATAGCTTCTCCTTCGGTTCCTTCCTATATCGGAGAGTGCGAGCTGGTGGGTGCCACGGACCTGGATGTTAGTGGGAGTCTGGTTGGAGCATCATGCAGTTCAACCGGCTTTTCGCTCTTAAATGTCTCGGATCCCGGGCATCCCTCCGAGCTCGGAACATTCGACACTCCAGGCAGCCCCCTCGGCTTTGGCAAACCGACCGTGGCTTCTGGAGATTATGTCTACATGGCCTGTGGAGGAGGCGGGCTGCGCATATTGGATGTGTCCGATCCTTCAAATCCTGTCGAAGCCGGCGTGTGTGATGATGCTCACGGGTTCGGTGGCATGGCGCTATCCGGGAAATATGCGTACTGTACTTCGCATGCGGCCCTCCTTGTCGTAGACGTTTCCTCCCCGGATTCTCCCTTTCTGGCAGCCCGCGTGGATTTTCCGGAACAGAATGGTCTATACTACGAACCCAGCGATGTCGCTGTAAAAGGGGACGTTGCCTATGTTACCGGGAATCTGTTGTACCTGACTTCCAACCGGGGATTCCTGTACTGCGTTGACATATCGGATCCCCTGGAACCTAAGAAACTGGGTGTCTATGACTGCATCCAGCGGTCCTTTCACTCGGGAGGCATCGGCGTTGCCGGTGATTATGCCTACATGGCAGTGTCGGAGAATCCTCTGGATATTAAAAAAAGAGGAGCAGGCTTGAGGGTGATCGATATCTCAGATCCCATGCACCCCTATGTTGTGTATAGGCTTACTTGGACGGATACTGGCACCTACTCAAACGGCCTGGTCCTGAAAGGCGATTATATCTATACGACAGGAGATCGATTCAGGATACTCGAAATCTCCGATCCCAGGTATCCTGAATACATTTCTAATTTCCCGGTCAGATGCCAAAACCTGGCGATCTCGGGAGATTTTGCCTATTTCACCCTGGAGGGGCTGGTGATCCTACCTATATACAATCCCCGCGACCTTGGGGCGTTCAGTTACAGCAGCGAGTGGCCGAAGAGCGTTGCCGTGTCTGGAAACAGAGTCTTCCTGGGCGGCAGCCTGAAGATCCTTAAGAATACATATGCTCCAACCGTATCTATTGTTTCTCCTCGGCCCCCATCGACCCTGCTTGGATCTGTCCTGATCGAAGTAAAGGCGAGTCACAGCACTGGGCTACAATATGTGCAGTTTTATATTGATGATTCCTTTGTGGCGACGCAGAGCACGACGCCTTACACCTATGCCTGGGACACGACCCCTGAGGAAGACGGCCTCCACACAATACGTGTCCTCGCCACTAACAATAATGGATTGGAGTCCGAGGCCGAAATACAGGTTTACACCAGGTTGGTCTATCCCCCCTTGAACTTTTCTGGGCAGAAGACATTGAATCGGTCTCTTTCTCAGGCTGAATATATCAATGTGCTCTCATGGCAGGCCAATCCTAACGATCTGGACGTCGCCAAATTCAGAATTTTCCGAGTTGAAGGAAACGATAAGAGCCTGCTGGCTGAGGTCAATGGAGATATTTTAGAATACCGGCAAAGGGGAGTCACGAGCGATGGGGAATACACCTATACCCTTGTCGCGGTAAACCATCAGAATCGAGTGAGTGATCCAGTCTCTGTCACTATAAAGTGATTGAGGAGAAACACATTGAGAAAAATAATTGTCATGGTCGGTGTTTTGCTCTTCGTCTCGGGTTCCTCCCATGCGGCGAATATAATCCTGGAGTTCAAGACACAATACTTCAGCCCCAGCGATGAGGAATTCAAGGATATCTACGGCGGGGGTGTGATGTATGGCGGAGAGGTGAGCATCGGTGTCTGGAAGGGCCTGGAGTTGTGGTTTGGGGGAAGCTATTTTTCACGCGAAGGTGAGCTGACATTCACCAAAGAGAAAACTGAACTTCGGATAGTCCCTGTGGGAGTGGGATTGAGATACCGTTGGCGGGGAAAGAGCTTGAGCCCGTACCTTGCAGCAGGTTTGGGCCTCTATCAATTTAAAGAATCGAATCCCATCGGGGAAGTGGATTTGGGAGAGGCGGGCTTTGTGGCTGCAATAGGAACCTATGTGAGGATCACCGGAGGGCTGTTGATCGACCTGTACGCCAATTATTCTGTGTGTGAGTTTAGCTCGGACGATTTTGAAATCAATATCAGTGGTTTTGGCACAGGGATCGGGATCGCCTATGAATTCTAATCCCTCACAGCTGCACCAGTGTCCCTGATTTCGAAGGCCACATCACTAGGCCTGAATAAAAGCGAATACACATTCGTACTTTATGTCGAACTCACATGGATTTCTCGCGTATGCTAAGATAGTGTGGGAATTCGGAAATAGAGGAGAACGAATCATGAAAAAGACATTTTTATTCACCTCTCTGCTGCTGCTGGTTTTGGCGGCCGTGTTTTCTTTGAGTACGGCGGCGGAGAAGACCACAGCCGCACAGAAGCTCTACGAGCTGAAGTACCAGATGAAGCAGGGGACCAAGTTCGTCATGGTCAGCTCGGGAATAACAGAAACCGTGACCGACCAGATGGGGACCGAGGTGGTCGCGGACATCGACAGCGATGGTTCGGACACCTATGTCGTCTTGTCTTCTGACAATGAGAAGGGATTGACCATCGAAGTGGAGATGGGCGAAAGGACCCAGAATATCTCCAGCGATATGGGATCGGCATCTTCGGATTTTTCCGAGCTCGTCGGGAAAAAGGCGAAGTTTGTGCTGCTACCCGATGGTACGGTCGAGGGATTCGAGGGATTCGATGTTCTGCCGGAAGTGACCACCGCTTCGGGAGAGGTGCTCACCAAAGATCTCTATATCCTGGGTGTGAAGGGCTCGTTTCCCAAGCTGCCTGACAAACCAGTTAAGTTCGGGGATACCTGGGACGATGTACAGGGCGAAGATGTTCCCCTGGGAGGCGGTACTCTCCGGTCCGACAATGAGACGGTTTACACGCTGGTCGAAGAGGTCGAAAAAGACGGCATTGCATGCCTCAGGATCGAATTCACGGATACGAACACACTGTCCGGCGATTTCGAGCAGCAGGGACAGCTCCTCACCTTGGACAGGAAGACCACGACCACCGGGAACGTGTATTTTGCATACGAGAAAGGCATGTATGCGCTGATAGAAACAGATTCCAATGCCGAAGGCTCCATCCTGGTCCAGTCGGCCGGCATTGATATCCCCCAGACCATCACCACCAAAGGGAAGGTCGCAATTCGTTTCGAATAAAATTGAACGGTTGATTCTCCACAACTCTGCCAGTCACCAGACCGGAAAAATCCAGGCCGAATGTGTTAGAATACCTCTTGTACAAACGAGAGAGCGACGCATATGCTTCACATACGAAACTTCGGCATCATAGCCCACATCGACCACGGGAAGTCCACCCTGGCGGATAGGCTGATCGAGGCGTCGGGCCTGATCTCCCAAAGAGAATACCGGGATCAGATCCTGGATACCATGGATCTCGAGAGGGAGCGCGGGATCACGATCAAGAGCCAGACGGTCACGCTGCCCTACACGGACAAGAAAGGACAAGACTACGAGCTCAACCTGATCG
The DNA here is from genome assembly GCA_965533275.1 of uncultured bacterium. Taxonomy (GTDB): domain Bacteria; phylum Acidobacteriota; class Aminicenantia; order Aminicenantales; family Aminicenantaceae; genus JAUXEH01. Next base: position 17,650 of record CBESWG010000035.1, on the reverse strand, counting down.
ATACGCCGGGCCATGTGGATTTTTCGTATGAGGTATCCCGGGCCATGGCCTCCTGCGAAGGCGTCCTCCTCTTGGTGGATGCCTCCCAGGGAGTGGAGGCCCAGACCGTGGCTAACCTGTACATGGCCATGGAACACGACCTGACCATCATCCCGATCATAAACAAGATAGACCTTATCTCCGCGGACATCGACCGGACCAAGGAACAGATCGATAACGAGCTGGGGCTCGATCCGGATATGGCCATCCTCTGCTCCGCCAAGGAAGGGACCGGGATAGGCCAGATCTTCGAGGCCATTGTCCGGCACATCCCTCCGCCCGAAGGCCGTCCTGAGGCGCAGCTCAAATCCCTCATCTTCGATGCGCACTACGACTCCTATCGAGGTACCATCATCGCCTGCCGCCTCTTCCAGGGGAGCGTGAGACAGGGAGACATCATCCGCCTCCTGTCCAATCAGGCGACCTACAAAGTGGAGGAGGTGGGCCTCTTCCAGATCGCCCGGAAGCCCAAGGAAAGCTTGACTGCGGGAGAGGTGGGATACATAACGGCCGGCATTAAAAAGCTGGGTGACACCCGGATCGGGGACACCATAACACTGGATGCGGATCCCACATCCGAACCTTTGGCCGGATTCAAGGAGGCCAAGTCCGTCGTCTTTTCTTCCATATATCCCATGGCCACAGACGAATACCAGTCGCTGCGCGAGGCCCTGGAAAAATACGAGCTCAACGATGCCTCCCTTTCCTATCAGAAGGACTCGTCCGCAGCCCTGGGGCAGGGATTCCGGTGCGGTTTCCTGGGACTTTTGCATCTGGAGATCTTTCAGCAGCGCCTGGACAGGGAATACGATCAGTCGATCGTTATGACCGTGCCCAGCGTAGAGTACAAGTTCACTCTCAAGGACGGGGAGACCCTCACCATCGACAATCCCCTCTATTACCCGGATCCCTCACAGATCGAGGGCACTGAGGAGCCCTATATCAAGGCATCCCTGCTCTTCCCAGAGAAATACATGGGAGTGGTCATGAAGCTGTGCCTGTCCCGCAGGGGCAGCAATCCCCGCACCAGCTACCCCACGCCGGGGCGCCTCGAGCTCGTCATGGACATGCCCCTGGCCGAGGTCATCTATGACTTCTATGACACGCTGAAGACCATCACGCAGGGATACGGGTCTTTTGACTATGAGATTATCGATTACAGGGAGAGCGATCTGGTGCGTCTGGACATCCTGGTCAATGGTGAGCAGGTCGATGCGCTCTCTCTCATCGTTCACCGGGACAAGGCCAGGGACTGGGGAGTGAAGATCTGCGACAGGCTGAAAGGCGAGATCCCACGCCACCAGTTCAAGGTCGCGATCCAGGGGGCCATCGGCGGGAACATCATCTCGCGGTCCACCGTCGCTCCCTTCAGAAAAGACGTGACCGCCAAGCTCTACGGCGGGGATGTCACGCGAAAGCAGAAGCTCCTCAAGAAGCAGAAGAAGGGCAAGAAGCGCATGAAGATGGTCGGTGCGGTCATGATCCCGCAGAGCGCCTTCGCCGCCGTGCTGAAGGCGGAAGACAAGTAGACGACTGGGTTTGACAGCTCGAGGTAAGCAATGGGAGAGGAACAAGCGCAGACTGTCCAGGAGCTGCTCCGCATCCGAGAGGCCCGCGGACTGCAGGTGCCTGCTGTAGTTCGTATACTGTTTGTCCTTTTTGGATGTTCCATGGCGTTTGTGTCTCCCATGGCATGGGGGAGTCGCCTGATGATTCTGGCGATCGCTCTACCTATGGCAGCGGTCAGTGGCTATTTCCTGATCCTCCTCCGGAAAGCGGAAAAAGTCAGGTTCGTGGGTATCGCGGGTCTCGTACTGGATTCTGTCAGCGTCCTCATGTATCCCTTCATCGTCTATCAGGCCAGTGATCTGCCTTCTGTGCCCCTGGGTGTAGTTTCTGCATCGCCCGCGGTCCTGGCCGTCTGCATGACCTATATCGTGATCGAAAGCCTTGCCCTGAGGCCGGCCTATACCTTTGTCATCACATGCTCAGCACTGCTCACGCATCTGATCATGATCCTGTTTTCCGTGAATCATCCATCCGCAAGCTGGGCCGGGGATGTCTCCTTCTTTTCCGATCCTTCGACCGTCAGCCTCTCAGGGATCCTAGCCTGGATGATCTTTCTGCTGATCGTCGGGGGCTCACTGATCTGGCTCACGGGATCGGTGAGGAAGACTGTAGTCCAGGCGGCCGAGCTTGAGGCGGAGCGGACCCACATGGTGCGTGAGCAGGCTAACCTGCTCATGGACAGCCGGATCGGCGTAATGGGAGAGTTGGTGGCCGGTGTTTCGCACGAGATGAACAATCCTCTGGCTGCGGTCAAGGCCAATGCGGAGACCGGCCGGCGAGCCGTGGGGCGGATCCGGGAGGGTATCCAAGATGGCCAAGCCACCGCAGGAAGCCCTGCCGGGCTCGAGCCGATCCTGGATGCTCTTGAGCAGAGCAGCCGCAGCACACAGGTAGCAACCGATCGCATGGAAACGACGCTGAAGACCCTGCGCAGCTTTGCGCGCATGGACGAGGCCGAGTTCAAGGACGTGGATGTCCACGAGGCGCTTGAGAACACCCTCGCGCTGATCCCTCCGGAAACGATCGGTGATATCCCGGTCGTGAAGCATTTCGGAGAACTGCCCAGGATCCAGGCCTATGCCGGGCGGCTGAACCAGGTGTTCATGACGCTGCTTACTCGTGCATTTGAGGCAGTGGGAGACGAGGGGGAAGTCACGATCGTAACTGAAAGCAGCGGGGATGATGTCGTGATCCGCTTCATCGATACGGGCGCCCAGATCCCCAGGGATCAGCTTGATCATTTATTTGATATTCGCCTGCGAACCCGGCAATCCCGGATCGAGGCAGGTTTCGGAATGGCCGCCTGCCAGAGCATCGTGGGCCAGCATAAGGGGAAGCTGGAGGTCCAAAGCATCAAGGACGAAGGAACCACATTCACGATCGTTCTCCCAATCAAAGCTTAAAAGGCTTAAAACATTCACTCGCTTCTGGTAGTATCTCGTCGTATCTCTTTTACCACTAAGGAGCGCATTATGAACAGAAGAGTGATCCTCCCAAGCCGGTTGGCCATCCTGGTTGTCACGGGCATCCTTTGCCTTTCGTTCATCGTCATGGCTTGCGGGACAAAGGCCCCGAATATCTCGGATATGGTGAAGGAGAACATCCGCCTGCGTATCGAGAATGGCACTGCCGTTGGCCTCGTGGTGGGTTTCATTGATGCGAAAGGGAACCGGGAGTATTTCTGCTCCGGTACCACGTCAGTGAGCAACGGAAAGCCGGTGGACGAGGATTCCGTCTATGAGATCGGGTCCATCTCCAAGGTGTTTACAGGCATCCTGTTCGCAGACATGATCCTGAAGGGGGAGCTCGCGCTGGACGATCTGGTCGAAGATCGCCTTCCGGAAGATGTCTCCGTGCCATCGCGAGGAGGGGAGCAGATCACACTTGAGCATCTGGCTACTCACACATCAGCCCTGGCCCGGATGCCCACGAATTTCAAACCCTCTGACCTGAGCAATCCCTATGCGGACTACATCGTGGAAGACATGTACGAGTTCATCTCGGGATACTCACTGACAAGAGACATCGGCGAAAAATACGAGTACTCCAACCTGGGGATGGGGCTCCTCGGCCACATCCTGAGTCTCAAGGCAGGGCAAAGCTACGAGCAGATGCTGACAGAGCGGATCTGTGATGTCCTGGGGATGGAGAGCACGGTGATCGCGTTCACCGAAGAGTTGAAGGGGAGACTCGCGCGGGGTCACAACACCGCCGGTGAGGTCTCCAACTGGGACATACCCACGCTCGCGGGTGCCGGGGCTATCCGCTCCACAGCCCGGGACATGCTCACGTTCCTGGCCGCCAACATGGGGCTGGAGCGAACGCCTCTGTCGGAAGCCATGGAAATGTCTCATGAGGAACGTGTTGATGCCGGCAGGGATATGCGCGTGGGCCTGGCTTGGCACATCCGGGACAACGGAGAAACCCGGATCGTCTGGCACAATGGTGGGACCGGGGGATACCGGACGTTCTGCGGATTCATTCAAGACCAGGAGATCGGTGTCGTCGTCCTCTCCAACATGAATGTCGGTGCGGATGACATCGGTTTCCATCTGTTGGACAGCTCATACGAACTGCTGGCGATCAAGGAAGAGGTCGAGGTCGAAACGGAAGTCCTCGAAAGGTATGCCGGCCATTACAAGTTCGAGAAGGATGGTGTTGTCGTCTCCGTATTCAGGAAGGACGACAGGATCATTACCGAGTTCCCTGGCCAGGCCCCGCTCGCTTTCTTCCCCGAATCTGAGACAAAATATTTCATGAAGGAAGCCCCGATCACGATCACGTTCGATATCGATGAGACCGGCGCGGTGTCCGGCCTGGTCTTGACGCAAGGGGGGAGGGATTCAAAGGCCGTGAAGATCGACTAGTTAAGGGGGGATAGAGTGAGAAGAATTCTACAGATCGTTTTCGCCGCCGTTTTGATGATCGTTCCGGCATTCGCTGCGGCCGCCCAGGAAAGGATCAAGGTCGGAGAGGTGGAAGCAGGGCCGGGCCAGATGGAATCGGGGTATATACTGGTTCCCGAAGGAACCGACGGGCCGGAGATAAAGCTCCCGGTAACCGTAATAAACGGCATCGAGCCGGGGCCGACACTGGCCCTGACTGCGGGAGTACACGGCTATGAATACGTCCCGATCCTGACACTTCAGCGGTTGAGAAAAGATCTCGATCCAGGCGAACTGAGAGGGGCGGTCATTTTGGTTCATGTCGTCAATATTCCCTCCTATTTTAAGAGGACCATCTACACCAATCCACATGATTGGAAAAATCAGAACCGGGTTTTTCCGGGAAAGCTCGACGGCAGCATGACGGAGAGGATCGCCTATCAGGTGACCCATGAAGTCTTGGACCAGTGTGATGCCCACCTCGATCTCCACTGTGGGGACGGCAACGAGGACCTCATGACCTATCTCTATTACACTGAGACAGGTGATCCTGAGCTGGATACCAAAACTCGGGAACTGGCTATCAACTTCGGATTCAAGGTCATCATCCATGTGAAGGCAGATCCCAAGGAATTTGCCTCGATGTGTGCCCGTGCCTCACTCTTCCAGGGCAAGCCGTCGCTGACCACCGAGTGCGGGCGGCTGGGGAGGACAGACGAGGAGGATATCCAGTCCAATCTCACCGGCTGCTATAACACGCTGAAGCATCTGGGCATGATCGAAGGCTCGGTGGAGCGAAAATTCGAGCCGGTCTGGGTCAAGACCACGACCTATATCCGCTCCGAACACGAGGGCATATTCTATCCCTTGGGACACAGCGGCCGGCATGTGCAGAAGGGTGAACTCCTGGGTTATCTAACTGACTTTTTCGGGAATGTCATCCAGAAGGCCATTGCCCCTCATGACGGCATCATCATGTACATCATCGCCACGCCTCCCATGAGCAAGGGCGAGCCCATGGTCAAGATCGGAGGGTTCTAAAGGCCTGACCCTATCTTTCTCAAGCGTGTCGCTGGAAATATCTTTCGCATTGCTTCAACCAGACTAGGCTCACTCGGATCTTTCCTGAGAGGGGTTTGTTCTGAATTCGATGTACGCATGTGAACAGCGATGTCACAGGAGCGAACAGCACCGGAATTAGATAGCGCGTAAATACCCTTGATGAGAAAAAATTCCTCCTGATCTGCCTGATGATCGCGATATTCCTTAAAATTTAAGGCATGAATCTTGCATGCATTGTTTTGGAGCATGAACATGAAAAAAATACTTACCCGGTCGGAAGAATTTTTACTCCTTGCTGTGCTCAGACTCGGTGACAACGCCTATCCTGTATCCATTTTCGATGAGATTGTGGAGGCCACGGGATCGTCCTGGACTCTTGGTGCGATCTACTTTCCTTTACAGAGGCTCGAGGAAAAAGATTATCTTACTTCCTTTCTGGGAGATCCAACCAAAGAACGAGGCGGAAAAAGTAGGAGATACTACTGCGTGACCGATGCAGGGCTTGAGGCTTTAGCCGTCGCTCACAAGGCCCAGGACAGAATGTGGAAAGATATTGAATGCGTAAAGATAAAATAGGGGATTTAAAGCCTCCTCGTTTGGGCCGATGGATCCTTACCCAGATCCTGCCCATACAATTGAAGCCCACGGCTTCCGCTGATTTTGAGGAGATCTACGGAAGGATCCTTATAGAGTCTGGAGTGAGGAAAGCGAAGGTTTGGTACTGGAGGAGCATCCTGGTGGCCTTTATACCATTCCTTTTCACATCCATCCACTGGAGATACATTATGATCAAAGAATATCTGAAGCTGACTTTCCGACACATCAAGCGGCGGAAGGGGATTGCTATTGTTAATATCGGAGGTTTGGCCGTGGGATTGGCCTCCTGTATTCTTGTCTTCTATTTTATTCGCGATGAAGTCTCCTATGACCGTTTTCACACTCACATTGACTCCATTTACGAAGTCAAGTCCAGGATCACCCTTGAGAGCGGTTCCGAGTTTTTTAAGGAGACAGAGGGGCCTGTTGCGCCTACTCTTGCTTCGGAATTCCTGGAGGTTGAGGCCGCAACCCGGATGGCGAAGGTGGATATTATCGTCCAGGCAGGAGAGAAGATCTTCAGGCGGAAGGGATTGGGAGTTGATGCATCCCTCCTGGATGTTTTCAGCTTCCCGCTGGTGCGGGGTGGCTCCGCCTCCGCCCTTATGAATCCCGACTCTGTAGTGCTGAGTGCTGAGACGGCACAGCTGTGTTTTGGGCTCGCGGACCCGATGGGAGAAGTGATATCTGTAAAAATTGGAGACGATACTTCAAACTATATCGTTTCGGGAATAGTTGAAGAGATCCCGGCCAACTCGAGCATAACCTTCGACCTCCTCCTGCCGATTGTGAGTGCTAAGGGTTCGGAGATCGAGCGGTGGAACACAGGGCTTGACGCAGCCTGTTTCGTACGCCTCCGGGAGGATGCGGATCCGGAAGCATTTGAAGCCAAATTTCAGGGCACAATCGATAGGCATCTGAACAAGGAAGGGAGTTCCGGAAGCCATTATCTCTATCCCTTCGCTGAATACCACATGGGAATCAGTGACTATGCTTTTTCATCCATCCTTGAACCGCGCAGTGCCCCCTCCTTTTCCTATATCCTTACCGGGATCGCTCTTCTCGTTCTCCTTATCGCCGGATTCAACTTCATGAACCTGAGCATCGCAGCGGCAGCTGCGGGACGAGTAAAGGAGATCGGTATGCGAAAGGTGCTGGGCGCGGAGCGGAAACAGCTGTTCCATCAGTTCAGCTCTGAAGGGATGGGGCTGAGCTTGGTTGCTCTGGCACTTGGTTTTATGATCGCGCTATCCGTCCTACCTGTTTTTAACAGTTTCGCCGGCAAGGAGATCCATCTCGATCTTCTGGGACAAGGATTCCCGCTGTTGGCGCTGGTTCTTTTCGCCGCTGTCCTCGGGATACTCGCCGGCAGCTATCCAGGTTGGCTTCTTTCGCATGTGCGCCCGGTGGATCTATTCAGGGGAAAGTTTCTTTTAGGCCGGAAGAACAGCTTCAACCGTGTTTTCCTTCTCTTGCAGTTCGGGATCTCCATATTTCTGGTCATCACAACCGGATTTCTCTATCGGCAGCACCGGCATATGATCAAGGCGGATCTGGGATACGAGCCTGACAGGATCGTGGTCCTCAACCTTCAGCATCTGACATCCCAATTCCAGAAGACCTCACAAGTTCTCCCGACGCTGAAATCCCGCCTCCTTCAGTACCCGGAGATAGAATCCGTGAGCGGTGCTTACAGCGGGATGTCTACTTGGTCGGCCATGATCGCACGGCTTGAGGGGGTAGAGGAACCTGAGATCGTCCGGTTTAATGAGGTCGATGATGGTTTTTTAGGAACGATGGGCATGACCATGGTCGCTGGGCGGTGGTTTTCTTCCGATTTTCCTTCCGATAGCTCAGACGCCGTTGTAGTAAATGAAGCGTTTGTCCGCAGGTTCAATGTGACCGAACCCACAGAGAGGACCGTCTCGGAGTTCTTCAGGTTCCATGGACCAGGCAAGATAATCGGGGTTATCCGTGATTTTAACTTTGATTCTCTTCGGCAGCCGATCCAACCTGCCTTGATCAATCTGAGCGGCGAAAGAGTGCAGAAGGTGTTCATCAAGATCGGAGAAGGGAGTCCAGGTGGCGCGATCGATACGATCAAGGGAGAATTTGCCGCCATTGCCCCCGGCTATCCCTTTCTCTACTCATTCCTTGACGATGAGCTGGCGAGCCAGTACGAACGTGAGAAACACTGGAGTCTCATGGTTACCATTGTCTGTCTATTAGCAATCCTGATCGCCTGTTCCGGAGTTTTCGCCCTTGCATTGAAGATGGCCGCCCGCAGGACCAAGGAAATCGGGATCCGAAAAGTGCTGGGTGCATCGGTCTTCAGGATCTTGGGGCTCCTTGTCTATGAATTCGTATTGATAGCTGGAGCAGCCGTTATCCTTGCCTGGCCAGCCGCCTTTTTTTCCATGCACAAGGTCCTGGCGGACTACCCCTACAGGGTTCCTTTGAGTTTCTGGATGTTCGTTGTGGGGGGTGTTGTGGTACTGGTGCTGACTCTGGCTACCGTCAGCCTGCAGGCGGTCCGGGCTGCTGCAAGAAATCCGGTCGAAAGTCTGCGTCATGAATGACCGTCGCGACGGGACCGAGCGATACTACAGGGACTTCACCAACTCCATTAGTCCTCTAGGGATCAGATTAGGATCGTCGCTCTAGGTCAGTATTTCACTTCTGTCTCGACGATGAAGAACTTGTACTTTTTGAATTTTACCTCGAGCTCGGATTTCTCCAGTTTTTCCTGTCCCATGGAGCGCTCGGTCTGGCGGATGTACTGCTCCTTGATGAAATGCCTGCTCGGGAATCGTATGCCGTTCTTTTCGATCTTGTGCTCTGTCCCGAACCTGAGCAAAGGCCTTGCCTGAAACGCCTCCGCCTGTTTCTGAAGGGTGCCATAGTTCTGCATCGTCCGCTCGTCCCACTCGACCTTCAGCACGGCGAAGTTTTTCTTGTCCACCCAGAGCTTTCCCCAGAGCTGACGCTGGTCCTGATCCGGCCTTGGGGAGGCCTCCAGGATGTAGGCATTTCTTCCCCACAGTTTGGTTTCTTTGAGAAGCTTGAAGTCGAAGTACGCCTGCGAATCCCGGCCTAGGATCGCGATAGGGGAAAGGGTGATGTTCGTGAAACGAAACCGCTTGGTCTTGAGCTCGGCTCCGGTTTCCTTCTTCTTCCTGCCGTTTTCCTTGAGCAGGGTCCGGGTTTCCTCGATCCGGTCCTTTCGGATCAGCTGATAGTCATAGGTGTATTTGTTGGTTTCCGTGTCCCGCTTGAGGTCGTCATAGTTGACGTTGTCATATTCGTATTCGTTGCGGTTCATCCTCTCCATCTCGTAGTTCCGGGCCTGGAGGGTCCTCCGCGCATCCTCCATGATCCTGTAGGGATGATATATGGTTTCCTTGATCTCTTCTTCGCAGATGTAGTGGAGGGAGATGGTCTCGAGCCTGTCGCAGTAGGTGGCGCATCCTTCCAGGATTTCCTGCAAAGTCTGTTGGCCATCCCTGGTGATCGGCGCGCGATCACCTGTTGCGAGGCCCGCTGATAGGGAGATAAATGTCAATATCATAAAAAACAGCTTTAGTTTTTTCATCATCCCTTCCTGTGCACCTGCTTCGCCCTAAAGTGCGTCGATGAAGGACTGGATCCGGGCGTGGAACTCGTCCCGATAGATCTGGGGGGCCACGTGTTTGAATCCAGTGGGGAGCATGAACACCTCTGTGTTCGGGAGGCCGGCCTGCAGCAGTTCCACATCTTTATAATAGGGTTCGTCCTCACTCGTTACAAGCAAGATCCGGCCCTGCCATCTCTGAAACTCACCCGGTGTATAGGTGTCCTTCTCATTGAATGAGAAAGCCAGCTTGAGCATGTTGGTGAGGTTCTGCCGGTTGATGTAGTGCTCCATCATGGCCCCGAACAAGGCCGCCGCAAAGCGCCTCCGGTCCTGGATCTCGGGTGCGATTTCCCTCTCGAATTCACCGAGTTTGGTGAGTTTCTTGCGGGCCAGGGCTTTTATGAGGGATATAGGGATGACCTGGAGGAGCCACAAGGCCCATTTCTTGCAGCGTTCGATCCGGGGGGCGAGTGTGTTGGTGAGGATCAGCCCCTCCACGCGTCCGGGGCTCCTCTTGAAATAGGACTGGGCCGTTATTCCTGAGGCCGACTGCCCGATCAGGACGACCTTGTCGATCTGCTCGTGGTCCAGGATCCGGTTGACCCCTGCGGTCATGGCATCCGTATCGTCATAGAGGGAAATATCGATGACGATCAACCGAACTTTGCTCTCGAATCCCAGGATCGTGTCGTATAGGAGTTGGGGGCCTCCCCAACCGCCCGCAAATGTCATGAGGGTTTTCGGCCCTTCCCCGCAGAGATAGTAGGGGACCGTCCCTTCTGAGACTTCGAACTCCCGCAGCGTATGGTTGTTCAGGAAATCCCTGAACCTGAGGAGTTCTTTCTCAGGGGCATCTTCCAACGATTCCAGCAGCTTCTTTTCGTCCAGCATGGTTACTCTCCCTTCGGATCCGGATTCGAGACCGAGATCGGCCTGTGAGGAGGACGCAGGATGTGGATGTTGTAAAGCTTGAGGTATTCCATGGTTCCGACCAGGAAGAGGATCAGGGCGATCACACGCTGCTCGGTCATGATGTTGGTGAAACCGGTATAGTCCGCGAAGAACAGCACGATACAGGCCAGGATCAGGACAGCACCCAGGATCTTCTGTCCGATGCCGGTCCAGCCCCAGCGGGTGTGTGGCGTGATTTTCAGGCCAGCCCAGACGGTCAGCCAGCCCATCAGGGCTCCGGCAACCACATCGAGCGGCCAGTGGACGCCCACGGCGGTGCGGGAGAGCGCGATGACCACACCTGCGGCCAGGAGGACCCAGCGCAGCCATTTTTTGGTCGTGGTGAGGATGAAGACGCCCACCAGGTTGAAGATCATGGAGGCGTGTCCGGAGGGGAATGCGTTCTGCCCCCAGTCCGGTCCGATGAGGTTGAATTCGTGTGGCTCCAGAACCCGGGGAGGGCGGGGCACGTTCAGGATGTGTTTGACTCCCTGACCGGCCAGTGTGAAGAGCACGGCTGCCAGCAGGACGGCCCAGATGTGCTGGGGCTTGCGGTAGACGAACGGGAGGAGCAGCACGAAGGTAACAAGCCCGTCCGAAAAGAAGGTGATCAGTGCCCAGAGCTTGTCGACGAACTGTGCGGCGAAACCGTTGATGATGAAGAAGAGGTCCCGATCGAGATCCCCGAAATAGATCACGGCCAGGAGGGCCAGGCACACGAGAACAAAGCCCCACACCCAAGCCGGCCCGGCCTTGATCAGGTTCGTGGTCTTCTGCATCCTCAGGCTTCCTCGATGACGAGCCTCAGGGATCCGTTGGGCCCTTTGGGCACGATGCGGATCTCCCTGCGCTGGCGCCTGTTGTTGGCGTCCCAGTACTGGATGGGCCTTTTGACCCCTTCTGAGGCCAGGGGGATCGTGTTTTCGCCCTCCTCTATCATGTCGAGCTTTCCCCTGCCTATCTCATACCAGCTCTCCTTTTTCTCGATGCCCTCCTTCAGGATCCCGTAGGCGGTCGGCAGGAGCTGTGCCGGCATGGCCGCGACCTTGCTGACATCGAGCTTCGCCAGGTATTCGAAGAGGAGTGAAGCGAACTTGCCTGTGGTCTGGCGTAGAAATGCGACGACAAAGGGCTCTGGTTCCAGATAGTAAACGGATGCGTTGATCTCGACCCTCTTGCCGACCTGGGCGTAGAGGACGTGCTTCTCTTCCAGGGCAAAGGGAGTGAAATCGATGTCCCTGTCCAAGTTGGTGAACGAGACGGCCCCGTCCACGGATTTGTTCCGGTTGCAGCCTGGGGAATACAGGCTTATCTGGACCATGTATCGGTTGTCCCTCTCGAGAAAGCGCGGATTGACCTCCTCGGGCTTCCCGTTGTGTTTGATGTTCAGGTAGTCCACATACACGTTGATTTTTTTCATCTTTACCCCTTTTTTGGTGTCCCAGATCTGTGTCCGGATAGCTTTGCCAAATGGTGTGATGCATGGGCCACTCCGACCACGATGAGCGCCCCGATCACGGAATAGAGAGGCCAGGCGATGGTGATTCCCTCTCCGGGAAGGAGGATCTGGACGGGCCCCTCGACCAGGAAAAGCAAAGCTGTCAATCCCGCAAAGAAACCGATGAGGACCTCTTTTGTTGCCAGCTTTCGGGATAGGATCCCAAGCACAAAGGCGCCCAGCAGGCCGCCATAGGTGTAGGAGGCGATCGCCAGCCCGAGCTCTACGACTGCCGGCCGCTCACCGGTGGACCGCAGTTGGAGTACTGCAAAAAAGAAAGCGGAGCCGGTCAGGATCAGCCCCCATACCAGGCTTATCCGGCGCGAGATCTTCAGGTCGCGCTCCGGCGTGTTGTCGTGGCCCCAGCGTGGTTTATACAGGTCCAGTGTTGTGGCCGAGGCCAGGGAGTTGATGGAGGAGGAAAGCGAGCTCATGGCCGCGGCCAGGATGGCGGCTACGATCAGGCCAGAGATCCCGGGGGGCAGCTGCTCCACGATGAACTTGGCGAAGACCTCGTCCCTGGTGGCCAATCCCAGACCGGCCGGATTCTGCCCGCCGTAGAACACGAAGAGCAGCAGCCCGATCCAGAGAAAGAGCGAAAATTGGAGGAATACCAGGATGCCGCTGCTGAGGAGGGCCTTCTGTGCCGACCTGAGATCCCGTGTCGCCAGCAGCCGCTGCACGATCAGCTGGTCAGTGCCGTGGGAGGCAATGGAGAAGATGCCTCCACCGAGGAGGGCGATCCAGAAAGTGTAGGGCTGGGCGATGAATTCCCGGAAGCTCAGGTCGGCTCCCGTATAGAACAGCCGGAGTTTCCCGGCCTCCTGCAGAGTGCCGAGGACGCCGGAAGAGTTATCTGGAAGGCGGGAAAGCAGGAGGGCGAGAGCAAGGAGCGCGCCTCCGATATACACTCCCATCTGGATCACGTCCATCCATACCACGGCCCTGATCCCGCCCAGGAACGTGTAGGCCAGTGTCACCACTGCGATAGTGAGGATGGAAACCAGGTAGATCGTGAGGTCCGAGGCCCTCAAGCCTGCCAACCGGAGCAGGATGGCGATGGGGATGGCGGAGGCAAAGAGGCGCACCCCATCGGCCAGCAGCCGCGTGATCATGAAGGTTGTGCTGGCCGCGGTCCGCATCCCCGGACCGAAGCGATTCCCCAGAAATTCATAGGCTGTCGACAGCTCTCCCTGGAAGTAGCGCGGCAGGAAGACCAGACTCACGACCGTCCGCCCCAGGATATAGCCGAAGGTGATCTGCAGGAAAGTCAGGTCGCCGCCGTAGGCCACGGCGGGGATGCTGATGAAGGTGAGTGTGCTGGTCTCTGTGGCCACCACGGAAAACAGGACCGCCCACCAGGGCAGTCGTTTCCCGCCCAAGAAATAGTCCGCGGCGGACCTCTGCCTGCCCGACACGAGGAGGCCGAAGGTCGTGACTCCCAAGAGATAAAGGATCACAACCAGGTAATCGATCGTTCCGAATCCCATCTCAATCTTGGATTGTACTGCTTTGTGGTTCTCGCCTCAAGGCCGGATTGTGCCGGGCCAGATAGCCCTCCAGCCCCACGGAGTCCAACACAGCCAGCGCCTCCTCCCAGCTCACGAAGCGCTGCTCCCGGAAGGCTTCCAGGATGCGGATGATGGAGAGCGCGACCTCGCTATTCTGGCCCTCCTGTCTGGACAGGAAATCCATTGCATCGAAGAGCACGGCATTGGACTGGGCATAGGTCAGGGGCGCGGACCCTCCGTGGCGGCCGATCCATTCCTCCTGGGCCAGCACATCGTTGACATGGATGTCAATGAGATGTGTGGCCCTGCCTATGAGCTTCAGGTTGCTGGGATCGACGCTGGTCATGGTGTTGCCTACCACGCGGCCCAGCCGCGCCATGACCGCTGTGGAGTGGGCGTTAAGGAGCATCTTGAGCAGCATCTGGCGTTTCAGATCCAGGGGATCGCCCCTGTTTTTCAATGGAAAAACGATGACCGCATCCGTGTCCTTAGAGAGTGAATGCCGCGTGGTGGCCTCCTCGGCATCCCCGGGCGAGACCTCGCCAACCAAGACCAGGGCCAGGGCCGCTCTGTGTGACTTGGCGTGTCGGACGAAGCGGCAAAACGGGGAATCCTCGTCATTCAACGCTTTGACCTCATCGTCTACACACACCACGACCGCCAGGTCGCCGGGCTGAGGATCACGACCTTGAGACCGCTCTTCAGAGAAGGAGAAGTCATAGAGCCCCTCCTGGTCGTTCCCGGCACGGGACAGGCTCCTGAGGGCCGCCTCCCGCAGCCAGCTGTCCGTTATCTGGATCACAAAGTGAGGGTAGTAGTCCTTTTTTTCCAGGCCGCGGAACGGCCGCCCCAGGAACCTTTCCCAGGCCCCTACCTGGTCCCCAGCGTCTGTCCATACCTGGAGCCAGCACCTTTTCTCCGGCTCGTCTCTGGTATCCAGAGGCCAGAGACGGAACGTGGGGCTTCTTTCCGCACAGTCTACAAAGACCGGTATCAGTGCCCGCCCGGCAAAGTAGATGGCGCGGCGCCCCATGGCATACGTGTCTGCCTCCAGGGATGTGAAACGGGCGGCATCCTCAAGGCGGTCGGTCAGGGTTTCATGGAGATCGTTAAAGGAGAACAGCCTTTTTTTGATGCCGGCACCCGGGATCACAGGGGCGCCGGATACATCTGAGTCCCTTTCGGGTCCGAAACCCAGGCCCTGCAATTCGACGTGCGACAGAAGGTCCTGCAGCACTTTCAAGATCCCGGCCTCCAGCACAGCCCCCATGACCAGGGTCTCGATAGATGCGGCCTGCATCCGCGTCGATCCGGCTATGGCCTGAGGTCCGGTTGTCAGGTTGATGCGGGTTATTGCGGGCTGGTCCAGGATCTTGCGGCTCCGCGCGAAAGGTTCCAGGACGTCATCGGGATTGTTGTAGATAAAGAAAAGATGCTGTTGGGCTTCCTCTGTCGTATCCGGCGTCATCTCTCCGTACTGCTCCAGAGCGGCGAGCACCGCTCCGATGACAGATGAAGTCTCGCCGCCCTCGGTGATGCCGAATACCATGTCGCCGCGCTGGATCCCCCTGTCCTCGAGCTGAAGCCGGCCCATGAGCTCCAGGTCCTCGAATCCCTCCAGCGAGCTGATGAGGGCCCGGTCCCCGCCGGTGATCTCGCCGACAAGACTTGCCTCGATACTTTCCGGCAGGACATCGCTCAGCTGCTCCCACAGCGGCCCGTGCCGGACACGGGACCAGAAGGGGCGCCACAAGGCGCTTTCCATCTGCTTGGCCAGCCTCCCCGTGGCCCCACACCCGTAGACGAAAATCCGGCTGCCCTCCCTGATGGCCCGGCTGACGCCCAGGGCAGCAGCTTCCAGCGTATCGAGAACAGCTGGATCTTCGACCATATCGAGTATCTTTCGAGAGATGTCTTTATCTACTGCGAAGATCTGTTCCAGGCCGAGCCTCACATCTCCTTGCACGACGGAGCTCAGGTTCCAGGTTTCAGAGTGCCTCTGTTCGGTGACCAGAGCGTGGAGCTGGAACTGCTGCTTGTTTTCGACGAAATCCTGCGACTGGGGGGAGGGAGTGACCTTGAGCAGGGAGAGGATCGGTATTTGCTCCATGGCTGTACAGCGGCTCAGAAGAGCTTCATCTGGTCGTCCTTTTTCCGTATCGGCACCGGGGCCTCGGCCTGCTCCAGCAGTTCCTCCTCGATGCGGTCGAGGAAGGGGCTGCGGTTGAGCCTGTGCTGTTTGCCCAGGAGCAAGCGCTTACCAGCATGGGTAAGGAGGAGGTATTTTTTAGCGCGGGTCATGCCCACGTACAGGAGGCGCTTCTCCTCTTCTCGATCGGACAGGCGGCCGAACAGGGAGTAGGGGAGGAGGCCGTCTTCACATCCCACGATGAAGACGCAGCGGAACTCCAGGCCCTTGGCGGCATGCAGGGTCATGAGGGCCACGGATTCCAGGCCGCGGCGGAACGTGTCGGCGCCGGTTCCCAGGGCCGTGAACTTGAGGAACGCCTCCCCGTCCGTGCCGAACTCCCGCGCGATGTCCTGCAGCCGGTTGAACTCGGTGAGGGAGGCGGCCCTTTCTTTCTGGAAATAGGTAGTCGAGATCGTGGACAGCGCATCGGAGACACTCGAGTTTCGTGCGAGATCGGAGAGCGGCTCGAGGGCGGAAGGATCGGGCAGGATCTTACCCAAGATCCGTTCGCGGAGCAGGGGATTCCTGGGATTGGCCGCAAGTTGATATACATCCAGGACTGACTTGGCTGGCTGCCGCCGGAAAAAGGGGGTCTCGCCGATGGACTGGTAGGGTATGCTGTGGTTCTGGAAAGCCTGTTCCAGGGCCTTCATCTGGTCTTTGACTCGGCAGAGGACGGCAAAATCCGATAGGCTGCGCAGGTCTTTGTGGGACTCGCCGGACGTCAGGTCACTGTCTATAGAGAAAAAACGCAGCCCCCCCATGAGATCTTCGATGGTGCGAGCCACGAACTCGGCCTCGCTGCGGTCGGTGGCCTGTGGTGCGATGGTGATCTTGACACCCTCCTGGATGCCCTGGAGGGATCCCTCCGGCTCGATGGTGAGGGCGATCACACGGCTCGAGGCCTTGAGGATAGTGTCGGTGCAGCGGTAGCTCTGTTTGAGCCGATACACCTCCGCCTCCGGATAGTTTTGGAGAAACTGGTTGATGAAACGCACATCCGCACCCCGGAAGCCGTAGATCGCCTGATCCGGATCGCCAATGACATAGAGATTGGGCGCGGCCCCAGGCAGGAGGAGCCGTACCAGCCTGTACTGGGCCAGGTTGACGTCCTGGTATTCATCGATGAGGATCCAGGAAAACAGGCCCTGATATAATTTTCGAACCTCCGGGTGCTCCAGGAAGAGGCGGACAGGGCGGTAGATACAGTCATCCAGGTCGAAGAGATCGTTTTCCCTGCAGTACGCTTCATAGCGTTCCCAGCAGGGAGAGGCCGCACCCCCCGGATCCTTCTCCCGGGGGATCAATTCGTGTTTGGCCCTGGCCATATCGTCCGAGATCTTCGACAGCTCCTGGCCGGCACAGCCCAGGGTTTTTCCCAGGATATGCCGTTTGTCACCCTCGTCTATGAGGGAAAACGTTCCACTGCGGCCGAATGCCTCTGCGTGTTTCCTGAGAACCGAGTAACCGAAAGCATGAAAGGTCGATACACGGGGTTTCTGCTCGTGATCCTCGCCGGGCAGCAGTTCGTCCAGCCGTTGGCTTATCTCACTGGCCGCCTTGTTTGTGAAGGTGACAGCCAGGATCAACTCCGGATCCACTCCTCGTTCCTGGATCAGGTGGGCGATGCGGTAGGTGAGCGTACGGGTCTTGCCCGTACCCGGCCCGGCCAGGATGAGAGCCGGACCGGTGGAGTGGCGGACGGGCCGCTGCTGCTCGGGGGTGAGGCCCGGT
>CBESWG010000034.1:0-33503 GCA_965533275.1 uncultured bacterium | reverse complement strand
AAGTCCGTGCGAAAAGAAGAGGGCTGGGAGGTCAAGGATAGGCTCCGGGAGGCCCTCCGGAACCTGGAACAGTGCTATATCGGGACCATCCACTCCTTCTGCGCCAGGCTTATCCGCGAACGGCCGGTGGAGATCGCGCTCGACCCCGATTTCCGTGAGATGGAAGAGATCGAGGATGCCGTCTACCAGGACAAATGCTGGCATGAATTCCTGCTCGAGGCGCGGCTGGGCGATGCCCCTGTGCTGGAGAGACTCGAAGACGTGGGGCTGGCTCCAGAAGATCTCAGGGATTCGTTTATTATCGTCAGCCGTTTCCCTGAAGTGGTACTCATGCCAGGAAGGGAGGATCCGCCGGAATATTCCCTTTACAGGCAGGAGCTGAAGGATTTTCTCGACTTGGCGCGGAAGGCTGTTCCCGGTGAGCGCCCGGAAAAGGGATGGGACGGCCTCATGCGGAAGATGAGGCGCTGTTTTTACCGCGAACGCAACCTGGGCTTTGGCGACCACAGGATTCTGATGGAAACCCTCGAGCAGCTCGACAAAGGTTCAGGATTCAAGAAGACCTATTGGCCGGACAGGGAGAGTGCCGAATCCTTCTGCACGAGGTTCGAATCGTTTCAGGACGATGTGGTTCGCCCCGCCCTGCAGATCTGGAGGGAGTACCGGCATGGGATCATCCTGGATTTTCTGAAGCCTGCACTGGAATTTTATCAGAATAGGCGCCGGGAGCAGGCCCGCGTGAATTATGAGGACCTGCTCCTGCTGGCTTCAAGTCTATTGCGGGACAATCCCGAGGTGCGGGCATATTTTCAGCGCAGGTATACTCACTTGATGGTGGATGAGTTCCAGGACACGGATCCCATCCAGGCCGAGATGCTGATGTACCTGGCCAGCACGGATGCGGCAGAGAAGGACTGGAGGAAGATCAAGCCCAGGCCGGGCTCGCTCTTCCTGGTGGGGGATCCCAAACAGTCCATCTACAGGTTCCGCAGGGCGGACATCGATACCTACAACCAGGTGAAGCGGCAGATCGAGGCTGCCGGAGGGGAGGTCCTCCCCCTGACATCCAATTTTCGCTCACTGCATGATCTGCGGGATTGGATCAATCCGGTATTCGAGGCGATCTTACCGGGAGATTTTACGCGTTATCAGGCCGCCTTTGCCTCGCTCGATACCGTGAGGCCCAACCAGGAAGGCGCGCTGGCTGGTGTGTACAAGGTGGTCGTGCCGGGTGTGAAGCACAACAAGCAGAGAGGTATTGCCGAACTGGACGCGGCGGCGATCGGCGATATTATCCAGTGGGCATGCGATCCGCACAGGGATGAAGTCCGGCTGGCGCGCAGCACGGAAGAACTTGAACAGGGAAGGACACCAAAGCCGCAGTGGTCGGATTTCCTGATCCTGTTCCGGTACAAGAAGCAAATGCATGTGTATGCCCGCGCCCTGGAAGAGAGGGGTATCCCCTATGAGATCACGGGGAGCGGGGCCTTTGCAGGCTCCGAGGAAATACGCGATATCGTAAACCTGGTGCAGGCCCTTAATGATCCGGAAAATCCGATCTTTACGGTGGCGGCGCTCAGAGGGATATTCTTTGGAGCGAGCGATGATGACCTGCTCCAATACAGGAGGGGGGGAGGACGGTTTTCTTTTTTGAACCCCGGGATCCTTTCGTCCCAGAGTGATAAGGAACGTGTCGAACGTGTGGGTGCGGCCCTGGAGCAGATGAGGGAGTGGTGGTCCTGGACCCGGACGGTCCCGGCCTCCACGGCGCTGGAAAAGATCCTTGAGACTTCCGGGATCGTGGCCTACCTGACGGCCGGCGAGATGGGCAGCAGCCGGGCGGGGAACCTGATCAAACTGCTCGAGATCCTTCGCGGGCAGGAGAGGGAGGGGCTCACGGCCTTTTCCGATGTGGCGGCCTTCATGTCGGACCTGTTGTCGCTCTACGAGATCGAAGAGATGAGTCTGACACCGGGGAAGGCCGATGCCGTGCGGATGATGAACCTGCACAAGGCCAAGGGATTGGAGGCTCCGGTCGTGTTTTTGGCGAACCCGGCTGGAGTGCGGGGGCATGAGCCGGACCGTCACATAGTCCGGACGGGTGAAAAGGGTCCCCGGGGCTACTTCGTGTTCGAGAAGAAATGGGGATTCCAGAGGATCCGGCTGTCTCAACCGCTGGATTGGGCCCAGAAGGCCGAGGAGGAGGCCCGGTATCAGGAAGCCGAGGAAGAGCGGCTGATGTATGTGGCTGCCACTCGTGCGCGTAATGCTCTGGTGATCAGCACCTATGGTGCAAAGATGAGCAGCAGGGCTTGGGAAGCTCTGGACGACAGCCTGGAGGCATCTGAAGGAGGCTCGCGTGTGAGCGTGTCTGAACTCGAGTTCCCGCGGGGGATGGAGCGACCGGAAAAGGAGATGCTCATGCTCTTCCCCGGAGATGTGCAGAAAGGGCGGGATGAGATCCGCGTGAATAGGGAAAAGGCTATGACTCCGAGTTATGCTGTCGATTCCGTGACCTCCCTGGCTAAAGCAGATGTCGAGCTGCCCGTGCGGAGAGAGAGCGCCTACGGCATGAGCTGGGGACGGGTCGTGCATTCGGTGTTGGAAGTGTTGGGGAAAAGGGCTTGGGGGGAAGAAAAAGTGGGTCCAGAGATGGAGAGGCCGGAGAGCCTTGACCTGCTGCTCGAGAATGCGCTGGCTGTCGAGGAGAGGGACCCGGCCGACATCCACAGGCTGCGGAACCTGATGGCAGCCATCACTGGATCGGAGTTCTGGCAGCGGGCTCTGCGATCGGAGAAGAGGCTGTTCGAAGTACCGTTCAGCTTGAAGTCCAGCGGAGTGGAACTAGGCCTCGATCACAAACTCCCGGTCATCCTCACGGGTGTTATCGACCTGGTTTTCCTGGAAGCTTTGGATACTGGGGATGATATCGGCCCGGATTCAGGCTGGGTGATCGCCGATTACAAGACCGATGAGATCCTCGACGACCTCCAGAAGTATGTGGACTACTATGCCCCTCAGGTCCGCCTCTACAGCCGGTACTGGGCCAGGCTGACCGGTCAGCCCATCAAAGAAACGGGCCTCTTCTTCACCTACCTCAACCGCTGGGTTCCTGTCGAAACAGGATAACCGATCAGACGAAGGATCCGCTCAATTTTTTCTTAGAGGCCTGGTTTTGGTACCAAAAATAGGCGTTTAAGCTCTAAAAAGTGGTGCTGTAAGGTGTTAACCTGTTTGTTATCAGCGACATTTCATGGTCCGACCCCAAAATACAGTCGCAGAAATACAGCGACTTTTAGGAAGGGTGTAAGGCTTACTTCTCTTTTCCCATCCTGTATTCGACGGCCTTCCGGGTCTCGAAGAGGAGTTTGGAAACGAGTCGTTCCACCTTCTCTTTGTCGTTTTTATTGGCGTGTTCAGCCATCCCATTGACGACCTGCTCGATCTTTATGTCGGATTTGAACTCTGGATGCAGGCTCTTGGCCATGAAGAGGGCAGCGGAGCTGACCTGGATGCGGATCACTTCTGAGATCTTCATGTCGTACTTGTCGGCTAGGTAGTGCACATAATCGGCCAGCCACTCCGGAAGCAGGACCTGGAACTTCTCGACCATAATTTCTCCTCTCCTCAGGATGAGATGTTGTTTTTATAACAAAAAATGTGATTTGGTGTCAATTGCACTTTAGTACAATGATTAGGAATGATAATCCTATTAATAGTAGAACTTTTTGTGCCTTGACACGTAATATAAAATAAGAATACTATAAAACAAATAATTCAAAAAGAATATTGTTGGGAGGTGTGAAGTTATGGATGTGCTCTCACGGATAGAAGAAATGCTCCTGCTGGCCATCTGGAAGCTGGAACACAATGCCTACGGGATTTCCATACGGGGGCAGGTCGAGAAGGACACGGGGGTCAAGTGGATGTCCGGGGCCATATATGCACCTCTGAACCGTTTGAGAAAGAACGGTTATGTCAAGACTTTTAAAGCCGAAGGATCGACCGAGAAGGGTGGGCGGCCCCGTGTGTATTACAGGCTGACTCCCCTGGGCAAGGACAAACTCGCCGCTCTTCAGGTTGTGAACCGGGCGATCTGGCTGGGCGTCCCGGATCTCGAGAAAGAATTCGAAGCATGAAGAATAGGGGAGAGTTTCGCCTCGCGCGAGCGGCCCGCCTGCTTTTGGGCCTCTTTGTCGATCGGGACATGCTTTCGTCGATCGAGGAAGACCTGGCACAGAAGCATGCGGATGCCGCGGCGGCGCACGGAACATGTTATGGGCAGCTGCGTACTGTGGGCGCGATCCTATCTCTCCTGATGTCTCTGACTGCTGAATCATTCAGATGGAGCCTGACAATGTTCAAAAACTATCTTAAGGTGGCCCTGCGTCACATCCGTCGGCGCAAGGTCTACTCTTTCATCAATATCGTGGGCCTGTCCGTGGGCCTGGCCTGTTTCATGTTGATCGGGCTCTGGGTAAAGGACGAGCTGAGTTTCGACCGCTTCCATGAGGATCGGGACCGAATATTCCGTGTCCTCAACAGGATGGAGGACGGGGGCGCGAGCTATTCCATCACCTATGCTTTGGGACCGGCGCTCAAGGCTCAATACGCTGAAGTGGAGGATACATGCCGTGTCTGGCCCTGGTTTGGGTCGCTTCTGCGCCATGGGGACCGGAGCTTCATGGAGTTCAATATCGCCTTGGCCGATCCGTCTTTTTTTGAGATGTTCTCGTTCCCGCTGCTGAGAGGGGATCCAGCAACGGCACTCCAGGACCGTCTCTCTATCGTCTTGTCGGAAGAGACCGCCCACAAGTATTTCGGTGACGAAGATCCCATGGGCAAGGTCATCCATCTGGCCAGCGAAATGAAAGACCTCAAGGTCACGGGGATCATGGCTGATGTCCCCCTGAATTCACACCTCCAGTTCGACATGGTTTCACGGATCGAGTTTCTGGGGGAAGACCGATTGGCTCGCTGGAACGAGTGGTCCGGCCCCAACTACGTGCTGCTCAGGCCCGGAGTGTCCGCGGCAGACTTCGAGGCCCGGATCTCTGGCATCTATAAAGCGAATATCGCGGAAGATGCGACCTATGTTCCAGTGCTTCAGCCTCTGACCCAAGCCTATCTCTACGACTATGCGCGGAGCCTGTCCGGCACCCCCACCAAGATCAGGAGGCTCACCCTGTTCTCCGTGATCGCCGCCTTCATCCTCTTCATGGCCTGTATCAACTTCACGAATCTGGCCACGGCTCAGTCGGCGAAGCGTGCCCGCGAGGTGGGCATGCGTAAGGTGATCGGCGCTCTGCGCAGGCAGGTGATGCGGCAGTTCCTGGGTGAGGCCGTCCTGATCGCGTTCCTGTCTCTGCTGGTTGCCCTGTTTCTGGTGGAACTTGCGCTGCCCTCCTTTAATCAGTTCACAGGCAAATCCATGGCCCTGCTCTCGGGTACGAGTGTATCACTCGTGCCTATGCTTGTCCTCATCACCTTTGGGACTGGACTGTTGGCCGGGAGCTACCCGGCACTGTTCCTCTCGGCATTCATGCCGTCTCAGACACTCAAAGACCGCTCACCATCCGGAAGCCGGGGGGCGGCTGTGAGGAAGGGATTGATCGTGGTGCAGTTCTCCATATCTGTGTGCCTCATCATATGCACGCTGGTTGTAGCCAGCCAGCTGCGCTTCATCCAAAGCAGGGACCTGGGGCTTGAGAAGGATCATGTGCTCTATTTCTGGAACAATCCGCTCCTGATGCCGAAATTCGATGACTTCCGCAGCCGCCTGCTGAATCTGCCAGGTGTCCAGAATGTGACGGCGGCGGCACAGCTCCCCAATCAGATCGGCGAGAACATCAGCATGGACTGGGAGGGGAATCCGAGCGATGAGATGATGTCGGTGGACTATACCGTGGTCGACTTCGATTTTTTTGAGACATTCGACATCCCCTTAATCCAGGGGCGGGGCTTTGCGCGGCAGTTTCCCACGGACAGGAGATCCGCTTGTGTGATCAACGAGACCGCAGCGCGGCGCATGGGGCTCGAGGATCCCGTGGGAGCCAGCCTCTATCTTGCCCACCCGGCCTGGAAGGAAGAATTCAGGAAGGTCAGAGTGATCGGTGTGGTGAAAGATTTTCACTCCCGCTCGCTGCACACGGCTATCCGGCCCTTTGTTTTCCGCATGTACAAGCCCTGGACCAACCTCGCCTTCGTCCGGATCGAGGAGCCGCAGCCTCGCGCCGCCCTGGCCCGGATTGAAGCCGCGTATGAGGAAGCAGCTCCGGGATTCCCCTTCGACTTTGAGTTCCTGAGCGAGGTTGTGAACCGGCAGTACATTTCGGAGCAGGGGCTAGCCAGCCTGTTCAGGGTGTTCAGCCTGCTGTCCATTTTTATCGCGTGCCTGGGCCTCTTCGGCCTGGCCTCTTTTACGACCGAGCAAAAGACCAAGGAGATCGGGATCCGCAAGGTGCTCGGGGCGTCTGTCGCGGGGATTGTCAGACTGACGGCTCGGGATTTCATCAGGTGGATCCTGCTGGCGAATGTGGTCGCCTGGCCTTTGGCCTACACCGGTATGTACCTGTGGCTGCAGGAATTTGCCTACAGGGTGAAGATCGGAGTAATGTGGTTTGTCATAGCCGGCGGGCTGACACTGCTGATCGCGCTTCTGACGGTCAGCTACCATGCCCTCCGGGCTGCTCTTTCCAATCCCATCGACTCGCTCCGCTACGAATAGGCTTTCTCCTTAGCGTGCTGTTTTTAAGGCCAAAAACAGCGCGCTAAGGCCTCAAAAACGTATCTCTAAGCATGTAAGTATAATCTTATCAATAAGATTTCATGGTCCGACCCCAAAAAGGGTATTAATCCTGTGGGAAAAGTCGTATAATATCCATGTAGAGTTATTGAAGGAGGCACATCGATGAAGAACATGCTCACAATAATGGCCCTCTCCTGTGCGGTGCTTCTGGGCTGTGCCCCGAGCGAAGGGAGAGAAAGGATGGAAAACAACAAGGACAAACGGTCCATAGATCGAGAGAACCTGGCTAAGGCCACGTTTGCTGGCGGATGCTTCTGGTGCATGGAGCATCCCTTCGAGGAGCTGGACGGGGTGGCCGATGTCGTCTCCGGCTATTCCGGGGGGGACACAGCGAACCCGACCTATGAGCAGGTTTCGACGGGCAGGACGGGACATCTGGAGGCCAATCAGATCCTCTACGACCCCTCCCGGATCAGCTATGATGAGCTGCTCGAGGTGTTCTGGAGGAACATAGATCCGACAGACGAATACGGGCAGTTCGTGGACAGGGGACCACAGTACGCCACTGCTATCTTTTATCACGATGCGGAACAGAAAAGATTGGCCGAGGAGTCCAGGGACCGACTGCAGCAGTCTGGCAGGTTCACACGCGCGATCGTGACCGAGATCAAGGAATATGAGGAGTTCTATCCTGCCGAGGACTATCATCAGGACTATTACAAGACCCATACGACACGGTATGGCTATTATCGATTGGCATCGGGGAGAGACCGCTTCATCGATGAGGCCTGGGAGGATGAGAAGGGAAAGAAGGTTGTGAAGAAAGATCCGGAGCCCAACGGCGATTCAGAGGAAGTGTTGGGGAACTTTGAAAAACCCAATGATGAGGACCTCCAGTGCAGCCTCACGCCCCTCCAGTATGAAGTGACACAGAATGAGGGCACCGAGGCCCCCTTCCGGAATGCCTATTGGGACAACAAACGGGCAGGCATCTACGTCGATATCGTATCGGGGAAACCCCTGTTCAGCTCTCTGGACAAGTACCAGTCCGGTTCCGGGTGGCCAAGCTTCACGCAGCCCCTCGAGCCCGAAAACCTCATGGAAAAGACCGACCGGAGCCTCCGGGCTGCCCGTATCGAGGTGCGCAGCAAACACGCCGACTCACACCTGGGGCACGTGTTCCCCGACGGCCCCGCATCCACAGGGCTTCGTTACTGCGTCAATTCCGCCGCACTCCGCTTCGTGCCCAAGGAGGACCTTGTCAAGGAAGGTTACGGGGAATATCTGACGTTGTTCGAGAAGGAATGATCCCGTCCTGCTGTCGCAGGTCTTAGGACCCGGATTCGTCAGGTTTAGTACTCCCCGGCTCTCCGTCTTCGGAGCCTGATCCCTCCGAGGAGCCTTCCTCCGAGGCTTCTTTTTCCGATCCGGTCTTGACGAATTCCTGTTTGAACTCTTCGGGATCGACCTCGAGGAGTTCATACACTCGTTCGACGATCTTGGACATTTCCAGGGGCTTGGGAAAAAAATCATCGGCGCCGCAGTTCTTGGCCTCGGTCGGCCCGAATGAGCCCTTGTACACTCCCGTCATCATGATGACCTTGGTCTGATGAAGCTCTGGAGATGTCTTGATGGCCTTGCAGACATCCAGTCCGTGGATCTTGGGAATGAGGAAATCGCAGATGACCAGATCGGGGCGTTCTTTTTTAGCGATGTTGCTGCCCTCTTCCCCATCCTTGGCGCTGTAGACCCAGAATCCCTGCAGGATCAGGGTCTTTTCCAGCATCGCCCTTATGGTGCGGTCATCATCAATGATTAGGATTGTTTTTCCCATACGACCCCTTACATGTCAAATCGCTCCATTAGCCTGTATTCTTCATACCACAATCGAACACAGAGTTCAATCCTGGTTTGATTTTAATACATGCTCGGATCAGGGATCTTTGAGCTGTGCCAGAAAAGCCTGGAAGCGGGGACGATCCCGGAGCGAATCGAGGTCCGGATCGTTTTCGAGCCATGGCTTGGGCAGGCTGCCGAACAGGCGTGCCCGTTCGAGGCAGGAGATGGCCTTGTCCGCTCGCCCCAGCATCGCGAAGTTGCAGGCGCAGGCATAGAGGGTCATGGGCTCGTCCGGTGATGCGGAAAAGGACCGCTCTACCCATTCGAGAGCCTGGGATTTCTCTCCCAGGTGATTGAGGGCTCCGGCCCCGAAGCTCAAGGCCCGGGCATCATCGGGGAAGAGCTCCAAGTAGGTTTCGGCCCGCTGCAGACTCAGCTGGAATGCGTTGTGGGCGTCCATGTCACGCCCCAGATCCGTGCAGATCATCCCCAGGAGATAGGGCGACGTGAAATCATCCGGCCTCTGTTCCGTGGCTTGCTCGGCCAGTCGTGCAGCCTTCTCGTATTTTCCCTGTGAAAAGCAGTTGCGGGCATAGAAATAAGATGCTTCATAGAGATCCGGGTGCAGGCGCAGGGCGGTGTCGAACTCACGGTCAGCTTCTATGCGCTTATTTCGGAGGGAGAGGACCATGCCCCGCGCAACGTGGGACTCTGCCAGCTCGGTATCCAGCGACAGGGCCTTCCGGCTCGTGGTTTCTGCCTCTTTGAGGTTTGTTTCGCTGGCATCGAACCAGCTGTAGAGGAACGCATAGCAGTAGCAGGCCCAGGCGTAGGCCGCCGCGAATCCCGGATCAAGTGAACTGGCATGCAGGAAATGAGAGAGGGCGCGCTCGATGCTCTTTCGCTGGAAGAGATAGAAATGCCTCCTCCCCTGCAGCAAATGATCGTACGCCTCGATGTTCTCCGTGGGCGCTGTGGTGATCGCTTCTTTCTCCTGTTCGGTGAGTACGACCTGGAGGGATGCGGCGATCTGCTCGGCGATCTCCGACTGGACGGCAAAAACGTCCTTGACCTCACGATCGAAGGTATCGGACCAAAGATGATACCCGTCTTCAGCTTTGATGAGCTGAGCCGTGACCCGCAGCTTGTCTCCGGACTTCCGGACGCTGCCCTCCACCACGGTCCGCACGCTCAAGTCCTCCCCGATGCGGCGGATGTCTTCGGAATGATCTTTGTACAGCGAAGAGGCCGTCCGCGAAGTGACATGCAGGCCACCGATCTTCACCAGTGAGTTGATGAGCTCATCTGTCAACCCGTCGCTGAAATATTCGTTCTTCTTGTCCTGGCTCATATTGGTGAAGGGGAGCACCGCCACCGAAGCCGGGTGGATGTCTTTTTTTCGGAAGCCTCCTTCCGTGATCTCGCTGAGCCGTTCGATGATATCTTCCATTGACTGGAAACGATCTTCGGGCTCCTTTTCCAGGCACCGCAGTATGATCTGTTCCAGCAGCTCAGGCACGTCCTTCTGATAGTCCCGCAGCGCGGGGATCTCGTCGTAGAGCACGGCGGCGGCCGTCTCTACAGGTGTCCTGCGAAAGAACGGCCGGCTTCCGGTCAACATCTCCCACAGGACACAGCCCAGCGCGAAGACGTCGCTGCGCGGGTCGGCGAACTCGCTCCGTATCTGCTCCGGAGACATGTAGGCCACGGTCCCGGCAAAGCCTTCGGAAAAACCGTGCTGGGTCAGTGTGGTCGCTTGATCTCCGTCCTCGCCCCTGCTGCGCCGCGTGGTGGCGTGGGCCAGACCGAAATCCAGGATCTTGATCTCTTCGTTCTCTGTGAGGAAGATGTTGTGCGGTTTGATGTCCCTGTGGACGATACTTTTGCCGTGGGCGGCAGCCAGGCCGGAAGCGATCTCGCGCGCGATGTGATAGGTCTCGTTCCAGGGGATCGGGCCCTTCTCGATACGCTCGGCCAGGGTTTCGCCCTGCAGGTATTCCATGACGGCATAGGTGCGGCCGCGCCAGGTGCCGATGTCGAACAGGATCCTGATGTTGGGATGGGAGAGCGAGGCGACCTTCTTGTTCTCTTCCTGAAAACGCTTCAGGGCCAGGGCATCTCTGGAGAGATGATCGGGCAGCACCTTGATGGCCACTCCGCGCTCCAGGCGAGAGTCCTGGGCCAGGTAAACCTCTCCCATGCCTCCTTCTCCGAGCTTGGAGACGATCTCGTATGGGCCGAGTTTTACGCCTTTCCGCAGTGCCATGACAGCCTAGTTACCTCTAGTGATTATACGCTCTTCCCAGGTGATTGATTCAGAGATTTAATATATAACGCATTAAGTCCAGCTTTGCAATCCTCATTCGGAACGCACTGTGGACCAATATGCCGGGAATGGCACATCCTTCGGAGATAAAACGAAATCCATCGAGCGCCGTATTAGATATATATGTGTTACCTTGTCAACGTGTTAGGGCTCCGATCCGATCCCGGGCGGAGTGAATCCAGAATCTAGGGAGGGGATCATGCTGCGAAAATATCTGGGAGTGTTCGCCCTGTGTCTGTGCCTGTTTCACCCGGCCGTTGCCCAAGCGCCGGGGGAGGTCAGCTATCAAGATGGATCGATCATGCCTGATGGAAAGATCGGGGAACGCATCCGTTCACTGCTGGAGACGTTCAATGCCAATGATCCCGAGAAGATCCGGCGCTTCATCATGGACGAGTGCACGGTCCGTTTCCGGGATATCGCGCCCATGGAGGAGCACATCCAGGTGTTTCAGGGTCAGTATCGACAGTGGGGCGGCGCCGACTTCCACAGCATCCGCACCTATGTGCCGGAAAGGGTGGGGGAGACCGTGGTCATCCTCAAGGACCACAATTTCGGGGCCTGGCGAGCGTTCGTACTGAGTTTCGATGCCGGCAACGACTTCCGGGTCGCCGGGATCCGGATGAATGACGCCCGCACCCCCAGCAACATCAGGGAAGAAGCCCTGACCGAGCGCCAGTTCCTGGCAGAAGTCGAGAAGATGATGGGGAACCTGGCCGCCGGGGATGTCTTCTCCGGGACCCTGCTTGTGGCCAAGGGAGACAGGATCCTCTTCAGCTTCGCCAGTGGAGAAGCCAGTAAGCGTTTCCATGTCCCGAACAACATCGACACCAAATTCAACCTGGGCTCCATGAACAAGATGTTCACTTCAGTCGCTGTCATGCAGCTGGTGGAAGCCGATAGGCTTGAGCTGACCGATACACTGGACACTTTTTTGGATGAGACTTGGCTTCCCAAGGACGTGACATCCCAGATCACGATCCATCACCTACTGACCCACACGGCCGGGCTGGGGAGCTATTTTAACAGGACCTATGCCCGGAGCTCCCGCCAGCTTTTCCGCAGGCTCGATGACTACAAACCCCTGGTCAAAGAAGAAAAACTCCTGTTCGAGCCGGGCAGCCGCTACCGCTACAGCAACACGGGGATGTTCCTCCTGGGAGTCGTGATCGAGAGCGTGACCGGGGACGACTACTTCGACCATATCCGGGAGCACATCTATGCGGCGGCCGGCATGAAGGATTCCGACTGCTACGCGATGGATCAACCGGTCGAGAATCTGGCGATCGGCTACAGCCAGGCGCCAGACAATCCCTGGGGCTGGGAGAACAACCTGTATAAGCATGTGATAAAAGGCGGGCCGGCAGGGGGCGGTTTTTCTACGGTTAAGGATCTCCACAGATTCGCGCTCGCCCTCCTCTCAGGCAAGATCGTTTCCCAGAAGGCGCTGGAGAAGATGTGGACGGATCATTCCGGATCGGGCTACGGCTATGGATTCGGGATTCAGGAAGGGCCCTCCGGCAAGGTGGTCGGGCACAGCGGTGGTTTCTCCGGCATCAATTCCAACCTGGACATCTATGTGGACGGGGGGTACATCGTGGCCGCTATGTCCAATTATGACCAGGGAGCCAGCGCCGTGACCGCTCGGATCGGCACGCTCCTGACCCGGCTCGAGTGAGCCGCTTCCGCAGCTGCGACCGGGCAATGCGTGAACTGGGGCGAGGAATTTCCCCAGGAACAGGCTCTCAAGGACCGTGCCTGTGTCCTCCCGCACATTCTATGATATGGTAGGGCAAGCGGAGGCATACGTACATGAGCGAGTTCAGAGATCCGGCCCTGCGGGTGACACTGCTTCCCCGGGACACCAACAAACACGGCTCGATATTCGGCGGCATCATCCTGAGCCACATCGACCTGGCCGCATCCGTCGAGGCCCGGAAGACCTCCGGTTCGAAGAACATCGTGACGGTGGCCATGGATAAGGTGGCGTTCCACAAGCCCGTTTTCGTGGGCGATGTCGTGAGTTTCTACACCCGGACCCGGGAGTTAGGCCGCACCTCGGTCACTATCGAGGTGCGGGTTGAGGCCACTCGATCCGACAGCGGGGAAACAGTCCGGGTGACGGAAGCCGAAGTGGTGTTCGTGGCTGTGGACTCGGATTGGAATCCTGTCCCCGTGCAGTAATTCCCTCAGAGCAATCGGGAAGTCCGATGTTGGGGGGGCACTCCATGACAGTAATAAAAACCCTGTCGCTGCCCTTCAGTCGATGATCGATTGATAGACCAGGAGCTTGAATCGGGCGTCCATGTTCAGGTGATAGTGAGGAGAGAGCTGGGACAGGGCGATCGCGACGAGCTCTTCCTCCGGATCGATAAAAAACGTGGTGTTGAAGATGCCCGACCAGCGGAGGGTCCCCTCCGATTCGATGAGCCCTGACTCCCCCTGATCCATGTGGACGGCGAATCCGAGTCCGAATCCATATCCCCTTCCTGTATATAGGTCGCCTACGTGGTTTTGAGACATGAGCTGGATGGTCTTGGGGCTCAAAAGGCGCGTACCCTGCAGTTCCCCCCCGTTGAGGATCATCTGGCAGAACCGGAGGTAGTCCATGGCCGTGGAATACAGCCCCCCGCCTCCCGAGAGCAGCTTGGGGCGTCGGCTGACAAAGGGATTCTTGCGCGTGTTGATGTAGACCTCCAGCCCGTCCTGAGTGTCGTTGGGCTTGTAGACCGTAGCGGCCCGCCCCACTTTCTCTTCGGCGATGTGGAAGCCGCTGTCTTTCATGCCCAGGGGCCGGAAGATGCGCTTCTCGAAAAACTCGTCCAGGGTCATGCCGGAGACATTTTCGATGAGTTTTCCCAGGACGTCGGTGGACACGCCGTAGTTCCAGCTGTCCCCAGGCTGAAAGAGCAGCGGCAGCCCGGCCAGCTTCCGCACCATGCCGTCCAGGTCCGGTGTGAGGACACGGGCTTCGTTGTAGGCCCTGTCCACCGGCGTGTCGCCGAAGATGCCATAGGTAAATCCCGAGGTGTGTGTGAGCAGATGGCGGATGGAGATGGGGCTGGCCTGATTCGTGTACTGCGGACTTCCGCTCGACATGCCCGTGTAGACCTTGAGGCCCACCTTGAATTCCGGGATGTAGCGGGCCATCGGCTGGTTGAGGAACAAACGGCCTTCCTCATGCAGGATCATGACGGCCGTGCTGGTGATGGGTTTCGTCATGGAGGCGATCCGGAAGATGGAGTCCCTGCGCATGGAAAGTCCTTCGGCGAGGTCCATAAGGCCCCAGGTCTTGAAGTACGCGATCTTGCCCCGCCGGGCCACCAGAACCACGGCTCCGGCCAGCTGCTGCTCCTCCACGAATCCCTGGAAAAGCCCGCCGACGCGCTCCAGGCGTTCGGATGACATCCCGACCTTTTCGGGTTTGGCCTTGGGCAGGCTCTCGGCATTGATCCAGACAGCCAGAGTCAAACAGAGCGCTATCAGTGCGGAGAACTTCTTTCTTCGGTTCTTCATCATTGGTCTCCTGTTTGGGTCCGGGATCAGTGGGTGTCGATCTCCTCTTTCCAGATCCCGTGGAGGTTGCACTTCTCGAAGGCGACGAGTCTATCCGGAATCCTGGTGAGCTCGAATACGGCCTCGGCTTTATCTTCCTCGGCCTGGAATCTCCTTTCACCAAGGGGCCGGCCGCGGCCGTCCTTGAGCTGGATCCACTCGATGAAATGAGGCTTTTCCGCATTCATCTCGTGGTTCACACTCACTGTCACCGTGAGCCCGGATTCCGATTTTTCAAAGGTGATCACCGGAACATGGCTGTCCTCTTTGCCCCCGTAGGCACCTGGATCATCCCGTGTGAAAATGACCTCCGCATCGGGAGACTGGCCCGAATCCGTTTCCTGAGCGGCCGGCTCCTCCCCCTCTGGAGATGGTTGGTCCTGGGAGCGGCTGCATGCAGAAGGCAGAAACACCACCAGCAGCGCTGCCAGGATGACGATCGATATGCGGTATTCCCTGAGTCTCATCTTTTTCCTCCTCCTATTCGTCTATCTTATGGCAGACTTTTTCCCAAAAGGCAACCTGCCCTGGCTGCTCATGTTTTCCCATGGTGCCCTCGATCCGGACGGAAGCATCCCATTGTCTCTTGGCTAACTTGAATGATATCAATAGTTTGAAACAAAGCCAACACGAAGGCATTGAGGAGGGGCTGGGAAATGCGTACAATGGAGTCAAATGGAGGCGGGGATGAAAAAACCGATCGTTATCCTGGGGATCGTTACGGCGCTATTCTGGACATCTCTCACACCGCTCTCTGCGCAGGACGTGAGGCTGCCTATGCGGCTGGAGGATGTGTTCGCGCCCGTGTTCCTGTTCGTGCCGGCTAGCAATGGCGGGAGCCTGATCTCGGAGCCGGGCGGAGCCGTACGCTTCCTCTACCGTACCGGGCCCGGCCACGAGGGAAGCGGCGGCTTTATCTACGAGGATACCTCTCACGATGGAGGAGAGAGCTGGTTTCTCGAACAGCTCTCTTTCGACACCGGAAGGGGATCACGCAGCGAGATCGCCGAGGTCCATCCCCATACGGGAGAAATCTACCTGATGTACACCCGCGGCGACGGACGGCTCATGCGCACCTATGACCACCGCACTCGCTGGGGGGCGGAAAAAAGGCTGCCGTTTCATGTCAACTTCACCACCGGCAGTTTCATCTGGCTGCGAGAGGAGGAATCGACGGGATTCCACCGGCTTGTGGCGGCGGTGCCCGCTGAGGGCGGTGTGGTCAGCTACTATTCGGATGATGACGGAGAGACATGGTACGGTCCCTCCAACCTCGTGTTCGCGCCCGAATTCCCGGGCCGCTGGGACAATCCGGCGGGTTCTCCCCAGATGGTGGAACTGGAGAATGGCAAGCTCTGGATGCTGACCCGCAACTCGCAGGACCATCTCTGGGAGTGTTTTTCCGACGACTGGGGCAAAAGTTGGAGCGAGCCCCGCCCCTCGCGCTTCTTTGGGGTGTTCAGCAATGTGCGGATCAAACGGATCCCGGACGGCCGCCTCCTGATCATGTGGCTCAATTCCATGCCCCGTTCCGGCGTGACCCGGGACGGCAGCTTCCACAACACAGCCCGGGATGTGCTCCACGGCGCAGTCTCTGAGGATGACGGCCGCCACTGGATTGGATTCCGCGAAGTGGCGCTGGGACGGCAGAGGCATGCCCGCATATTCTCGCGCACAGCGGCCTATGATGCGGGGATCCACCACCAGAAATTCGCCGTCACCGAGGACAGCAAGGTGATCGTATTTACAGGACAGGACGACGAAGCTGTAGGGCGGGAATCACTCCACAGACAGGCCCTGATCTTCGACCTCGGCTGGTTATACGAGCGGAGCCGTTTCACGGATTTTTCAAGAGGTGGATACCTCGGCCTGTCTGTTTTCAAGCTCTCCGCAGATCTTTGGGGCGACACCAACTACTATTCGCGTGTACCGGGAGCCACACTGCTCGAGCACCCGGACCGGCCCAACCAGCGTGTCCTGCATCTGGGGAGGGAGCCCTGCGGCTGGGTATTCAATGAACAGGACGGAGCATGTTGGAATTTTCCCATCGGGAGGACCGGTTCCCTGGAGACGCGCATCCTGCTCAGGGAAGGTTTCAAGGGAGGGCTCATCAGCCTGACCAACTGCTTCACTAATCCATCGGATAACAGCGGTGAGGAAACGGCCATGTATGTGCTCCCGCTCCCCCTCGATGGCAAGCTCAACGTCGCCACCACTCTCGAGACGGGGCGCTGGTACACCCTCCGCCTCCAGTGGACCGGTACGCTGGATTCCGAGATCCACTCCTGCCGCGTGTTTATCGACGGCGTGCAGCAGCCTGAGAGTCTGCGGTTGCAGAACTCTTCTCTCGACGGGATCTGCTATGTTCGCTTCCGCTCCACGGCTCAGGAAACAGACCTAGCCGGTTTCCTGGTGGAGTCGATCCGGTCGGAGATAGACTGGTAGCTTGCATCTTCCCGGGATTGCCGATACACTCGTCCCGCTATGAGTAATCAAACCGACCAGACGGACAATACCGGTACGCCAGATTCTGGCCTGCCCCGTGTTCTGGGGCTCTGGGATATCGTGGGGATCATCATCGGGGGGATCGTGGGATCCGGCATCTTCATCGTGCCTGCGGCGATCGCGGCGGCCATCGGTTCGCCCCTGCTCTTCCTTGCGGTGTGGGTGGTCGGCGGCCTGCTGAGCTTTTTCGGCGCACTGAGCTTTGCCGAGCTGGGTGCCGCCTATCCTCAGGCCGGCGGTGTCTATGTCTACCTGCGGGAATCCTACGGCTCCATGATCGCTTTCCTCTTTGGCTGGACGCTGTTCCTGGTGATCGATTCGGGAGCCATCGCCACACTGGCGGTCGCCTTTTCCACCAAGTACCTCCCATTCTTCTTCCCCCTGTCCAGCCTGGGAGCCAAGGTGGTATCGGTCCTGTTCGTTGCGGTCCTGGTCGCCGTCAACTATGTGGGTGTCCGCTGGGGTGCCAACCTCCAGAACCTCCTCACCGTGATCAAGTTCGCGGCGCTGGCCGGCGTGTGTGTGATCGTATTCGCTTTTGCCAAGGGAGATCCCTCAAACATCGTGTCGCCGGCCCCTGGCTCGTTCAACCTGAACCTCCTGAGCAGTTTCGGCGTGGCGCTGGTAGCCGTGCTCTGGGCTTACAAGGGCTGGGAGGCCTCGACCTACAGTGTCGGAGAAACCCGCAATCCCGGCAGGAACCTCCCCCTGGGGCTCTTCATCGGGACCATCTCCGTGATCGGGATCTACCTCGTCACCAACCTGGCCTATCTCTATGTCTTTCCCACCGGACAGATCGCCCAGTCCGACCGTATCGCCAGCGATGCCATGAGCCTGGCCATCGGGCCGGTGGGCGCCACGGTGATCGCAATCATCATCCTGTTTTCCATCACCGGTGCTGCCAACCAGGTGCTGCTGACCTCTCCTCGCGTTTACTATGCCATGGCCCGCGACGGGCTGTTTTTCAAGCGGACCGCCGATGTGCATGCGCGGTTCCTAACGCCGCACGTATCCATACTGGCCATCGGGGGCTGGAGCATCATCCTCAGCCTATCGGGGACCTTCGAGCAGCTCTTTACCTATGTCATCTTCGGCCAGTGGATCTTTTTTGCCCTCACGGCCGGTGCAGTGATCATCCTGCGCAGGAAGCGGCCGGACCTCAAGCGCCCCTACCGCGTGTTCGGATACCCGTTTACCCCCATCATCTTTATCCTGTCGGCCATGTTCATTTCCCTGAACACTCTGATCAATGAATTCTGGAACGCCATGGCTGGCCTCATCATCATCACGGTGGGCCTGCCCGCGTACTTCTACTGGAAGCATAAGGCCTCCAGAACGGATTCCTGAAAAATATTCTGAGGGACCCTACCTATCCTTCACTCCTCCAGCGACTAATACCCTATGGAGGATCCATGAAAAACGATGGAAACGACTGCTGCGGCACCTGCCCCTTCAACGGCGTGAATAAAGGCATACTGGCCCCTGCAGATAAGAATGGGAAGTTTTTTTGTGAGATCCGCGATTTTGTGGTCCAAGATCCCTATGTGACCTACTGCAACAACCATCCCATCCGGAACCCCCTCTGGCTCCGTACTCCTCGAGGGCCCGTCTGGGGTTCGGTTCACCTCTCTTTTGATTCCAAGCCCCTGGACGCGGGGATCCAACTTCCTGCGGAGCTCGTCCCTCCTCAGGGAGAAGGGAACTACTTCCGCATACCCTATTTTCGTCTGGTCCGTCCGCTCTCGGGAGAGGCCGGGATCTGTGACGTGTGCGGGGATGCCAGCGAGAAGTCGATCATCCTGATGCTGGATCAGGACAAGAAGTTTTTCTGCAGCACGGCCCACTATTTCGAGTGGTGGTTGAAGACCGATCCCACGGCCATCACCTACCTGGTCCGGACTCCCCTGGACCAGGAAGCCATCCGGTATCGGCTCAAGGCCCTGCCTGAGAAGCTGTCCGATGGGCTGTCGGTCCTGGCAGACGGTGAGCAGGAGTGGGTGTACGATGTCCTGCGCGAGATCGATGACCTCCTGACTGAAATACGGAACGGTAGGAACGAACTGATGTATCAGGTAGTCTACGCAGACGAGCCGGAGTTCGACAATCCCAAGTTCCGGGACAGGCTCTCACCCCATCTGCTGCATATCCAATCCGGCCTGACCGTGGTCGGGGATCTCCTGCGCAGGGATGACCTGAACTACCACGCCATCAGCGATAGTGTATCTCAGATCGGAAAGGCTGTGGGAGCCTACCTCCGCCAGGATGGGGCACGCATCTAGCGGTAGAGTCCCGCCTTATCCCACTTCCGGATGATCTCTTCCACCAGGCTTGCGACCCGATCGTTGACCTTCCTGAAATACTCCTCTGCCTGGTCCCGGTCAAAGGTCGGATATCCCTGGCCCGGCTCGTAAAGCAGGATCGAGGCCGCCACCGGCACGGCATACCAGGCATTGCCCGCCGGATTCACCACGGCCATTTCCGGATCGTACTGCTCCGGATGGATGTGCTCCGGCACCACTGCCTGGATGTAGGCCGTTTCGTTGTTTCCGGCATGGCCGCCGTTCTGCCCGAAGACGGCAAAGGTGTCCTCCTCGGCCAGAGACCACCAGTTGACGACCAGGATGCGCACCCTCTTCTGGGTGGATACAACCTCGGCAGCCCTCTTGAGGACATCCGTGTTCCCGCCGTGACCGTTGAGGATGATGATGTTCTTGAATCGATTGGCTGCCAGGCCGCTCAGGATGTCCCGGATGAAGGGGGCATAGGAATCCGCGTGGACGGAGACGGCGCCGGGATAGGCCGCCATGGCCTCGGTGATCCCGTAGTTCAGGGTAGGTGCTATGAGGGCGTTCACTCTCTGGGCGATCGCCCGGCCCATGGCTTGGGGTGCCAGGTTGTCGGTCCCGTTGGGGATGACGCCGTGCGGCTCGATCGATCCAACGGGAAGCAGCACGGTCTCGATCGTATCCGGCACCAAGCTGGAGAACTCCTGCCAGGTGACGAGGTTCATTTCCCGCGTCGTCGGGACATCCTGTCCCGGCCCAGCCCCGTGTGCCCCGCTCGACAGCAGGATCGCCAGGATAAAAAGGATCGGCAAATGTGCTTTGCCCATGGTCGGGCCTCCTTGATGCAAAGGGATTCGCTCTTGAGCTCGGACTATTTTAACACAGGCCGTCGGAATTGGGCAGTCAGCCCAGCGGGGAGAGGTTGCGGAGAGTCGTGTGCGGATTGAGGTCGGGGAAAGGGCGGCGATTTCATTGAGGCTTCATTTTTGGGGCATCGCTGCCCTTTCCCCCCTACTTTTGTTGACCCACCTTTTTGGTTCCCGCGACACGATTTCTCAAAAACTTCGTGTCTGATACAAAGATAGGCAGAAGGAGAGGCCTGTCAATTGTTTTCAGGGATATGTCGTATTATGACGTTATATGTCGCACTATGTCCGATGTTTCACCTGGAGTTATCGACTGTGCTATACTCATGTCACCAAGCAGATGGAGGACGATATGTACAGATCAAGGCGCCTGATGAGGCGGCATTTCCTGAAGATCGGGCTGCAGGGTGGGCTCGCGTTCCTGGCCGTGGGGCCGATCAGACACAGATCCCGAGCGCAGGTGATCCACGGTACTCCGGATGACCGGCTCCAGCGGATCCTGAAGAAATACGGCGGCGAATTCGGGGCAACGTCCTCAGCCGCTCAGGAGGATGGCCATGTCTGTGTTTGAAGTCGAGAGCTGGCTGGTGGCCGAAGGCAAGGAAGAACGGCATGCCGAAGCCATGCGGGGATGGCTCGGTTTTGTCAAGCAGAACCGCGGTTTGTTCAAGGAGTGGAAGAGCGTCCGCTATTTCGCAAAGACTTTTGCCGGAGAGGAGTCGGAGCGGCATTTTGTCATGTGGGAATACGACAGCCTGGCGGATTTCGAGGCCTATAAAGCGCGGCGCGGAGACTACCAAGGGCCCTATGCGGAATACAAGAAGCACGATCCCTACTATATGGGAGTCTTTCAGCACGGCACCATGCGCCTCGAGATTTGGAAGGACCTGGACCGGGATCTCTGGGTGGAATGAGGTGAATTGGCGCAGCGTGCTGGTCGGAGCGCTCATGATCGCGTTGCTCGGATCCGGGGCTGAAGCGCGGGTCCGGATCGGCCTTGAAAACCTGCTGTCCGATCACCTGGACCTGATCAAGGGCAAGCGGCTCGGTATCATCGCCAATCACACCTCCTTGGATTCGCAGGGTCGGCACATCGTGGATCTCCTGTCCCGCCACGCCAGGATCGCCGCGGTGTTCGGGCCGGAGCACGGATTTTTGGGAAATGTGGAGGATATCACCGGAGTCCGGGATTCCCTCTACAAGGATATCCCCGTCTACAGTTTACATGGAGAGTTCTCTTCCCCGACGCCGAAGATGCTCCGCAATGTGGATGTGCTGGTCTATGACATCCAGGATGTGGGAGTCAAATTCTACACCTACATCTCCACACTGTTTTTGTCCATGCGGGCGGCTGCCCGGGCCGGCATTCCCGTGATCGTGTGCGACCGGCCCGATCCTGTGGGGGCCACCCGGGTGGAGGGGGCCATCACCAATCCGGCCTTCTCCAGCTTTGTGGGCGTGATCCCGCTTCCCACCCGATACGGCATGACCGTGGGAGAGCTGGCAAAGCTCTTCAACTCCGAACGCTACGGCGGATTCCACATCGGGGGGGATCTGGTCGTCATCCCCATGACGGGATACGAGCGGAACATGTGGTATGACGAGACTGATCTTCCCTGGACCGGGCCTTCTCCCAACATGCCGACCCTGGAAACAGCCGTGATCTATCCCGGGATGTGTCTGTTGGAGGGGACCAATTTGTCCGAGGGACGCGGCACGGATGCTCCCTTCCTGATCGTAGGCGCCCCTTACATCGATCCCCAGAAATGGCTGGAGGCCCTGCCGGAGGGCGTGTTGGCTGGTGTCGAGGCGGTTCCCACGGCCTTCGA
This sequence comes from uncultured bacterium, assembly GCA_965533275.1. GTDB lineage: Bacteria > Acidobacteriota > Aminicenantia > Aminicenantales > Aminicenantaceae > JAUXEH01. The sequence continues at coordinate 11,550 of CBESWG010000034.1, read as the reverse complement.
ACCTCGTTCCATTCCCGGAAAAGTTTCCAGGCCCAAATACCAGGGAGAAAAGTGCAGGGGACTGCGCTTCTCGGTCTCGGATAGGGACAAATTCCTGCCGATTCCCCTAACCGTGTCCCTGCTGTGTGCTGCACAAAAGCTCTGGCCGGAACGATTCGTCATGAACAAATACCTGGACACGCTCTGGGGCAGCGAGATCCTGCGCGCTATGGTGTCAGAAGGAGCGAGCCCCGATGAGATCCTGGCGACCTGCCGGGCCGGGATCGAGGATTTTAATGCTGTGAGGGAGCTGTATCTTATCTATAAATGATCCCTGATCGAGCTCGGATCCGATTGAATATCTGCTGTATGAGGCGAAGATGAAAAAGACCTTTCTGGTATGCATTCTGTCGGGCTGCATGCTTCTGCCCGCTCTGGTTTTTGGTCAGGGATATGATCCCGATTGGGATTCGCTGGACACACGTCCCATCCCGCGGTGGTTCCAGGACGCCAAGTTCGGGATCTTCATCCATTGGGGCGTGTATTCGGTTCCGGCCTGGCGCAAGGTCACATCCGGGCGCTATGCCTCCTATGCCGAGTGGTATTATGCCAGGGTCATGTTCGACCGTGAGAACGGGGGGAAGGAATTTCATGACCGGGTGTACGGCGAGGATTTCGAATATCGGGATTTTGCCCCCAAGTTTCGCGCGGAGCTCTATGACCCTGATTATTGGGCCGGGCTCTTCGCCCGTTCCGGAGCCAGGTATGTGGTGCTCACCTCAAAACACCATGACGGCTACTGCCTGTGGCCCACACAGAGTCCCTATAAGAAAGGGTGGAACAGTATGGATGTGGGTCCAAAGCGGGACCTGGTGGGCGAGCTGGCCGCGGCCGTGAGGCGTCGGAGCCTCCGCTTCGGGCTCTACTATTCCGTCATCGAGTGGGAGACCAATGCCACCCACCGCACCGAGACCGGATATTTTATCCCGGAAGCCCTTGTGGAAAAGTACCGCATCCCGGAGGAACGGTATGTGGACGATCATCTGATGCCGCAGCTCAGGGAACTGGTCTTGAACTACCAACCGGACGTGCTCTTCGGGGATGCGGGCGAGTGGGACCGCACGGCGGCCGAATGGAAAACCCTGGATTTTCTGGCCTGGCTCTACAACGAGGCCCCTAACAAGGAGTCTGTCGTGGTCAATGACCGGTTCGGAAAAGACATGCCCGGGAAGCACGGCGACTACTATTCAAGCGAGTATCAGGATGCCGAGGGCGTCGGGACCTATCATCCCTGGGAGGAAAGCCGCGGCATCGGTGGCTCCTATGGCTTCAACCGGGATGAGAACATCGATGACTACCAGACTTCGGAAGCGCTCGTGCATGAACTGGCCGACATCGTGAGCCGCGGAGGAAACCTGCTGCTCAACGTGGGCCCGACGGCCGACGGACGGATCCCGGTCATCATGCAGCAGCGGTTGCTGGATATCGGCGGGTGGCTCGAGGTCAACGGCGAGGCCATCTACGGCACGCGTCCCTGGCAGGGATCAGCCCGGAACCGCGATCGGGACGAAACGATCTTCTTCACACAAAAGAAGGAAGGCGAGGTGCTGTATGCCATCTGCACGCACTGGCCGCAGGACGGATTCGTCATTCAGGGAGTGGATAGGGGAGAAGAGGGTCTGAGGATCAACCTGCTGGGCTACGAGGGCCCCATTACCACGGAATCCGGATCGGGATTCCTCAGGATCGAGCCCCCTGCTCTGAATCCGGGAGCCCTCCCCTGTCAATATGCCTGGGTGTTCAGGATACGCAGAAACCCCTGAGCTCCCGCGCTGCCTTGGGACCTTCAGATCGAGGCGAAGGATTTCAGAGTACAGCTGGAGGGATTCGCCCGGATCTTTTTGAGGGCCTTGGATTCGATCTGCCGTATCCGCTCGCGTGTGACCTTGAATTTCTGTCCCACCTCTTCCAGTGTGTGCTCCCTCTCGTTGCTCAGTCCGAACCGCATCCGCAGGATCTTGGATTCCCGATCGGAGAGTTGTTCCAGGGCCCCTTCGATCTGTTCCTTCAAGCTGATGTAGATCACCGTATCCGGAGGTGAGGGCATGTCGGGATCCTTCAGGAAGTCCCCCAGCTGCCCGTCGCCGTTCGTCCCGACCGGAGTCTCGATGGAAACGGGATCCTGTATGATCTTGTACAGTTTTTTCACTTTGCTCATGGGGAGTTTCATCTTCTCGGCCAGCTCATCGGCGGTCGGTTCCCGACCCGTTGTCTGCAGATAGATCTTGGTGATCCTGTGGAGTTTCTGGAGCTGCTCGGTCACGTGCACAGGAACCCGGATGGTCCGGCCCTGGTCGGCGATGGCCCGGGTGATGGCCTGCCGGATCCACCACGTGGCATAGGTTGAGAATTTATTCCCCATACGGTATTCGAACTTTTCGACGGCACGCATCAGGCCCAGGTTTCCCTCCTGGATCAAGTCGAGGAGCTGCAGGCCCCGGTTCTGATATTTTTTGGCGATGGATACCACGAGCCGCAGGTTGGCAGAGACCAGCGCCTTTTGGGCCTCATCTCGAACACGTTTGCCTGCAGCGATATCCTGGAGTATGGACCGTGCCTCCCGATTCCGCGTCCGCGGCCCGGACCTACCTGCATCCTTTCTCAGTTTCTTATAGATGCTGTCGATGATCTCGTCCATGGCCTTGGGCCGGATATTCAATCCGCTTATGAGCTGCTTCATCCGGATCGCGGGTCGTCCGTGTGTGAATCGGGATGTCTTCTTGCCGGTCATGCGCTTGAGCCTGACGGCGATCTTCCGGATCTCCTTGAAGGTGCTGCGGATCTCTTCGATCTTGTTCTGGTAGCCTTCCCGTCCCATATCTTCTTCGTTGAGCTCGAAATAGCGGCGGCCCGCGTTGGGATCGCTCTTCAAACTCTCCTCGAGAATCATGATCTCGTCCAATATGTAGGGAGTGCGGCAGAGGGCATTGATGATGACGTTCTCGCCCTTTTCGATCCTTTTGGCGAACATCACTTCCTCGGCCTGGGAGAGCAGAAAAATGCTCCCCATTTCCCGCATGTAGAGCTTCACGGGATCTGTCGTCGCGGCCAGCTCCGGGTCCGGTTTGCTTCCCCGGTCTGGTTCGATCTTGTAGAAACCTCCCTGGCCCTCGAGGATCCTTGTGAGTATCCGAGAGATGTCTGGGTCGTCGAAGTATTTTGTCGTTGTGTTGGACATTGTACTCATCCCCTATGAATCCTATCTAAATAGTATAACGTATTACGAGCCTTTTGTGTTGCATTTTTTTTTAATTGCCCGATATCCAGTTATGTCGTAAGCTCGGATTGAACAAATCCGGGATCTGTCTCGTATTTATTTATAGTGAGCAGTATGTGGAAAAAATTTCACCCAGGCTTATGGTTCTGGGGATGAATTGAGTGGAGGAGGGAAGATTGAGCGAAAACGAAACCAAAGTGCAGCAGATGGCCCTGGCCCGCCAGCAGGTCTCAGGCCCTTCGTTGGGGCTGTTGATCACCGGGATCATAGGTGGTGTGTTTTCCCTGCTGACCGTGATGGGGATTGGGCTGGGTTCGCTGGCCCACTATGCCGACCGGTGGGCGGATGAGATGCCGGGCTGGTATGAGGAGATGTTCGAGGGCGTATTTGCCATGGGCGGTGCGTTCATCGGACTGTTGGTAGCGGCGTTTATCATCTTTGCTGCGCTCAAGATGAAGGACCTGCAGCAGTGGAGCCTTGCGGTAGCCGCCAGCGTGCTGGCTATATTCCCCTGCATCAGTCCCTGCTGCGTGATCGGGCTTCCCATCGGCATCTGGTGTCTGGTTATCCTGATGAGGCCGGAGGTCAAGGATTCCTTTACCTGAAGGGGGCTATGAGCTAAGGATCCAGAATGAATCCGCAGACCGGCCCCCGGGCCCTCTCTATTAGTAGGAGTCAGCTGCCCCACCTGGTGGTTCTCTTTGCCTGTACGGCAATCCTGGCTGCCGCTTTCCTGCTGACACCGTCCGGACCTGCGGGAAATCATCTGCAGTTCTTTTCTGTCCAGATCCCCCCCACGTGCTCTTTCCTGGATCTGACCGGGCTGCCGTGCCCGGGCTGCGGGCTGTCGCGCTCGGTTGTGGCAGCGGTCCGCGGGGACCTGGCCGTGAGCTGGGGATTCCATCGGCTGGGGGCGCTCACCGTGCTCTACATCCTGCTGCAGGCGGTATTCCGGATCGGATTGTTGGTATTCCCCCTCGCGACAGCAGCTCTCTCCAAGACCGGAACCTGGCTGAACAGGGGGCTCATCGGCCTTGCCCTCCTGTTCGGGATCAACTGGCTGATCAGCCTGGCCCAGCTTTTACTATAGCGGCGGGTCCTTGCGTCCTCGTCCCCTCCGAGGGACCGGCGCCGCGCTGGGAGCCTCCAGGCTGTCTAGGGACCAGGACCGGGCCATGGCCACCGCTTCGGCGATCTCGACCAGGCCGTGCCCCGAGTAGGGGTTCACTGCGAGGCGACCCACCTTCTTGTTGGAGGCGGTCTGCTGCAGGATGCTCCGGATGGATTCCACCAGGCGTCCGGGTCGAGACTTCAGCGCCAGACGTGTGTCCGCATCCATGACCGAGAGCAGAAGGGCCGCGCTGCCTGCGACAAAGGAGGTCGCCAGCGAGTTGCCGTAGCGGTTGTTGACTCTGGGCTCGCGTCCCCTGTACTGCGGGGACTCGACCCAGATGTCCTTGGCCGGGGCTACCACATCCACATACGATCCGGCGGCCGAGTTCTCCCACACCTGGAATGCCCCCTCTTCGCTCTTTTCGATCCCCCCCACGGCGATGGTCCACGGATAGGCGGCAGGATAGAGGGGAGGACTGGGTTGGAGAGGAGAGCTCTTGTTACCCATCGAAGAGAGGACCACGATGTTGTGATCCCAGCAGTACCGGATGGCTTCGCTCAGCGCCGGGGTATCGTGGCGCAGGGTCACGCTCAGGTTGATGATATCGGCGCCGTTCCGGGCGGCCCACATGATCCCTCCCGCAACGAGGAAGTGTGTCCAACGGGACGCGGGGACCCGCCCCATACTTTCCCCCTCATAGAATTTTATGATCATGAGCTCCACGTCCGGGGCCATCTGGATGATGACGGAGGCAAGTGACGTTCCATGCCCCTCCCAGTCATACGGGAAGCGGCTCTCTCCTCCCGGGAGTGCGGCACGGTCCAACAGATCTTTGTGGGCGATCACGCGGCTGCGGATATCCCTCAGGCTGGGATCGAGGCCCGTGTCGATGATGGCCAGCCGGATGCCCTTACCTTTGGTGATCTTATGGTTTTTGCGGACCTCCAGGTCCACAAAGGCCCATTGGGTCTTCACTTTCCGATGGATCCGCCGGGAAAAACTGCGGAATGTGGGAAAAGCCTCCTGGGAATAGTAGCCGGTGGAGAGAACCAGTGACTGCAGAGGCGAGATATTCGGGCGGGGGCTTTCCATGGGGATCGAGCGGAGGAACTCGTGCGCCATTTCTGTCGCGAGATCCTGGAAAAAAGCACCTGGTTCAAGCTCTCGAGTTTCGGTAGGATCCGGAGTCAGGGAGTAGAAGTTCATGAGATGTTCATACAATCCGGGCAGAGACAGCTGTGCCGACTGCAGGTGATGGAGGTCCTCCGGGGCAAAGGGCGGTCCCTGCGAGCCCTGCTGGAGGATGGAGTAGAATGTCTTCCTGGCTGCCAGGTATGCTTCTCTATCTCCCGAATCGCCCTGATATGCAGACATGAAAACTGGGAGCAGCATAGTGCATGCCCCGATCAACACGAGGGCGAGGGCCGAATGTTTCTTCAATATCCTGATCCGTTAGAAGCAATTTCAATGCCAACTCATCAATAATAGCATAACATGTACTAAACAAAAAGGTTATAGCTCAATTTCGCAGCATGGGAATCCTTGGGAGTTGTAAAAGACATTTACAGTCCAAAAAAGAATGTTGGCAAACCGCCGGCCCGTGGCTAGAATAAGAGGGCAATGGAACTCTTCCTGGTCGTCCTCGCCGGTTTCAGCATGCTGGTGGGCCTTGTGGGCTGTGTGATCCCGGGTATCGCAGGGCCTCCCTTCAGTTTCGTGGGCTTGATCCTGCTCTCCTTCGCCAAGAGTTGGGAGCCGTTTTCCCCCGGATTCCTCCTGGGCATGGGAGTGCTCACGGTCGTGGTCACGGCCCTGGACTTCCTGGTGCCTGCGGCCGGGGCCCGAAAGTTCGGTGCGTCGCGGATGGGATTCTGGGGCGCAGTGGCGGGCATGCTCCTGGGGCTGCTGGCCTTCCCGCCCTTCGGGCTGATCTTCGGGGCTCTCCTGGGAGCCATCGGCGGGGAATTGTGGGCAGGGAAGCAGGCCCACGAAGCCCTGCGTGCTGGGTGGGGAGTGTTCATCGGTGTCCTGATCGGCATGGTGCTCAAGCTCATCGCCTCGGGGATCATGACCTTCTATTTTGTAAAGGCTCTGTTTTGATCGGAAGGAGTGAACATGAAGATACGTACAATTGCGGAATCGAAGGATGGCAAGTGTCCCTACTGCAGATCGAATTATGTGGTAAAGACCGGCGGCTTAGGGGATTCAGCTTCCCAGGACAAAAACGAAGACGATGGGAGCACGACCTATAAGTGCTACACCTGCAACAAGGAGTTCTACTGTATCCTGGAGGACTGAATGAGTCGACATCGCCAGAAGGCAAGAGTGAGAGGCCTGGCCGGCAGCATGGTCTTGGCAGTCGTAGCCCTGCTGCTTTCCGGACAGGAGGGATCTCAGGCCGGAGAGCCGGACTGGCGCCCGGTCCAGGGCCGGATAATGACCCGCTGGGCCGCAGAGGTATCCCCAGACAATGCGCATGCCGAATATCCCCGGCCTCAGATGGCCCGAGACGCGTGGCTGAGCTTGAACGGTCTCTGGGACTATGCCATACAGTCCCTGGACCTGGATGAGCCGGAAGAATATTCCGGCCGGATCCTCGTCCCCTTTCCCGTGGAGTCTTCGCTTTCCGGTGTCGGCCGCACCGTGGGAGAGGCGAATCGGCTCTGGTACCGGCGCACCTTCCTCCTCCCTGAGGACTGGCGGACGAAACGCCTGCTGTTGAATTTTGAGGCCGTCGACTGGGAAACCACGGTCTGGATCAATGGGCACGAAGTCGGAACCCACAGGGGAGGATACGATCCCTTCTCATTCGATGTCACCCATGCGCTTGAGCGGAGGGGAGAGCAGGAGATCGTGGTCGCGGTGTGGGATCCCACGGACACAGGGACACAGCCCCGGGGCAAACAGGTCGGGGAGCCCAGGGGGATCTGGTACACGGCCGTCACCGGCATCTGGCGCAGCGTGTGGCTTGAGCCGGTCCCCCCATTGGTCTACATCCAGACCCTCCGGATCACGCCCGATGCGGCCCGGGGGCGTGTCCTGGTTCGGGCTGACTGCGCTGGTGATGCTGCGGCCTATGGGATCGTTGTGGAGGCCATGGACGGGGAATCACCGGTTTTCCTGGGTGGAGGTCGCGTGGGGCGCGATGTCCTCGTCATCCTGGAAGATCCCAAGCTCTGGTCCCCGGATTCTCCCTTTCTCTACGGCCTGAACATCAAACTCGAAGATGGCGACGGCCGAGATGTTGACGGCGTGAGCAGCTATTTTGGACTGCGGAGCATCGCCGTGAAACAGGACTCGGAGGGCGTCAACCGCCTGTTCCTCAATGGAAGCCCCCTGTTCCAGTTCGGCCCCCTGGATCAGGGCTGGTGGCCGGACGGCCTGTATACGGCTGCCAGCGACGAAGCGCTGCGCTACGATGTGGAGGCCACCAAAGAGTTGGGATTCAACATGCTGCGCAAGCACGTGAAGATCGAGCCCCGGCGTTTTTACTATTGGTGCGACAGAGTGGGCGTCCTGGTCTGGCAGGACATGCCCAGCGGCGATCGCTACATCGGGAGGGACGATCCGGATATGGAACGATCCTCGCCGTCCGAGGAACAGTTCTTTACTGAACTGCGCCGGATGATCGAAACCCTGTACAACCATCCCAGCATCGTCATGTGGGTTCCCTTTAATGAGGGCTGGGGGCAGTTCAAGACTCCGGAGGTCGTGGAATTCATCCGGAAGCGGGATCCCACCCGCTTGATCATTAATGCCAGCGGCTGGTCTGACCGTGCTGTGGGAGACGTACACGATGTGCACGCCTACCCGGGCCCGACAGCACCTGAAAACGAGACAGCCAGGGCGGCTGTCCTGGGCGAATTCGGCGGACTGGGGCTAACGGTGTCCGGACACACCTGGCAGGAGGAGAAAAACTGGGGCTATCGGTCCTTCAAGACACCGGAGGAGCTGACCACTTCCTATCTGAGTCTATTGGACCAGCTGGAGCCGCTGATCGAGGCCGGGCTCGCTGCGGCCGTCTATACACAGACCTCGGATGTCGAGATCGAGGTCAACGGGCTCTTGACCTATGATCGGGCGCTGATCAAAATGGACCGGGCGAGGATCGCAAAGGCCAACCGGGAGATAGCCCAAAAGCTCGAAAAGAAGCAGCCATGAGAGGAGCCGTGCCGCCCCGTTCAGGCGCGCACGGTTTCGGGACCCGTTTTTTCAGTTTGCTCTGCGACTAAATTTAGGATGTTGTGTTACAATAACTTTGAAGTGAATACGAGGGGAGGTAGAGGAATGTTGTCTCGTTGGTTTTCTATCTGCTGGATCGTATCCGGCCTGATCTGTGTCGCGGCCGTGACCGCGCAGGATGTCCAGGATGAGGAATATGTCCTCATCCAGGCGCGTTCCGTGGAGGGAGAAGGGATCTATTCCAACAGCCTCGGGCTGATCGTTGACGGGAAGTCCGCCCTGGAAACCGGGATCTGGAATGGGGAACGCTGCGTGTACTGGGAGGACGAGGAGACCTTTTTTGTCCTGGACCTGGGTGCCGAGTTTCTGGTTGTGGATGCTCTCCTGCAGGTGGACGACGATGACATCTACACACTGGAATATTCCACAGACGGATTGAACTTCCTCCCTTGGTATGTTTTCTATACGGGCTATGGAGAGACGGGGAGGGGGCTCGACACCATGAGCACCAATCCCCAGGACCCCGATTTTGTTCCCCTCCCGGAAAAAGATCCCGTTCAGGCCCGCTACCTACGGCTCTCCGCTTCGAGCGGGGATCGTCAGTATTCCCTGGCAGAGCTCCAGGTTTATGGCTATGCCCTGACCGGGCCCGAAGTCGAGCAGAACAGGATCCTCACCCCCGCCGGGATCCAGGGATTCGGAGATTTTTCGCGGGATCCCGCCATGATCATCGACGGCCATACTCCGGCACAGGGGGGCGTTTTCGATGATGACACCAACCTGTATTGGGAAGATCTTGAGACCTATTTTGTGGTGGACCTGGGACAGGTCTATGAGGTGACCGCCATCCAGATCCAAGTCAGGGTGGGCGGTCATTATCGCATCGATCACTCCCTCGATGACAGGGAATATATTTCGCTGGTCGATTTCACGGGTTCTGTAGGGGACCTGACTTCGGGCATGGATACGCTGCATACCCTCCCGTCGCATCCCGAGTATGGGGTCGACCTGGATTTTTTCCCGGCTGAGGCACGCTATCTCAAGATATATGCGGTCGAGGGAACCGGACCCTTTGCCATTTCCGAGATCCAGGTTTACGCGACAACCCCCGTTGGCCGGTAGGAAGAAAAGAAGGAGGACTTGGTGGATCAACCTGAAATCATACAGATCGCCGCAGACGTGCTGGTCATAGGCTCTGGCCCGGCAGGATTGACGGCCGCTCTTTACGCCGCGCGCGCGAGCCAGAACACCGTGATCCTGGCCGGGAAGAGCAGCTCCAAACTCGACCTGGATTACGCTGTGGAGAACTACCCGGGCTTCGTGTCCATAAAGAGCCGGGACCTGCTCGACAAATTCAAGGAGCACTGCCTCTATTTCGGTGCGGAGATCATCGAAGCGGATGCCATGGACATCAACCTCGCCATGGATCCCAAATTCGTGGTCACCAAGGAACATATGATCGAGGCTCGGTCTGTGATCGTAGCCACCGGGCGCCCTGCACCGGCCAAGGACCGGATCAAAGGGGAGGAGAGCTTCATCGGCATGGGCGTCAGCTACTGTGCCACCTGCGATGGGCCCCTCTACCGCGGCAAGCAGGTGCTCGCTGTCGGGAACACTGATGAGGCCGCAGAGGACGTGCTCGCCCTCGAACAGATGGGGGCCGATGTGGAGTGGTTGACCGGGGACGGCAAAGCAACAGGGGTGTCGGATGCGATGCTGGACCAGGTGAAGGCCAAGGGTATCCCATTCCGCCCCGGGACACGGGTCCACGAGATCCGGGGAGAGGGTCGGGTCAAGGAAGTGGACATCGAAGAAGGAGGAGAGGCTCAGACGCTCCGTCCCGACGCGGTGTTCATCTTCCGGAACATCCCTTTTTCCTCCCTGTACAGTAAAGCCGGACTCGAGACAGATCACCGCAGCTGCATGCTTGCTGACCGGACCCAGAAAACCAACCTGGAGGGTGTCTTTGCGGCGGGGGACGTCACATGTGGGGAAATGCAGATCGTGACGGCGGCCGGAGAGGGTGCGCGCGCTGCCATGTCCGCGCTAAAATTCCTGCGCCGCAAGTCCTGATTCTCCATCCGTTTTTCTCCTGGATCTAAATCTCACCCCCATTTTCATCTCGAGAGAGGATTGTCCACTCTATCCCTAGCCATTAGTATGGATGTGTCTAATCAAGGGAAGAGACTATGGCGAGGAGGCTCTAGATGAAACTCCATAAATACTGGGCCCCTGTCCTTTTTTTATGTGTGGGTCTGACAGCGGCAACGGCACAGATCCAGAAGCTGCGGGTTGAGCATGCTTCGGCTAAGATCTATATCGAACCCCACGAGAACAGCACGGTGATCGGTACGGTGAGCAAGGGGACGATCCTGACGCTATTTGATTCCGGTGCCGCGCAGAAGGACAGATCGTGGTTCTATGTCTCCTTTTATTCCGAGGAGAAGTGGGCGACCATTACCGGATTTGTCCAGGCCTCCCGGGTTTCCATGCTTGGGGGAACACAGGCAGCACCGGCCGAGGAGCTACCGGTTCCCGTGAAGAAGCAGGAACCTGCAAAAAAGCCCCCGCCCCCCAAGACCGTGACTCCCGCTAAACCTGAAGTGAAAGCCGAAAAAGCCGCGGCCGCAGTCGAAGAGGCCGCAGCGATTTCGGATGGAGAACCATCCCCGAGCCCGGGAACCGAGGCCGATCTCGTCCGCTGCACAGGAGAGGTCAAGGTCAGCGGAGAAAGGCCTGCAATCCGGGCAGCCGCCGCGGATGAGGGGCGTATCCTCCTCTTGGCCAAGTTCGGAGAGGTGTTGGAACTGAACGGAAAGAAGGGAGACTGGTATCGCGTTAAATACCCCCGCCCGGATGGGATCGTCCTGGTCGGTTTCGTGAACGCTGCCCAGGTCGAGGTCCTGTCCAGCTCCCTCCCGATGGAAGATCCCGCTCCTGTCGAGCCGGAACCGGAAAAGGAAGAGGGGCTCGAAGGCGCCGGAGGCGCCCGGGGTGG
>CBESWG010000033.1:0-34022 GCA_965533275.1 uncultured bacterium | reverse complement strand
CTCCGCTTTCGCGAAGTTATTCCTCACTCGAGGGCAGATTACTCACGTGTTACTCACCCGTTCGCCACTTTCCTTAAATGCAAGCACCTAAGGATCGTTCGACTTGCATGTGTTACGCACGCCGCCAACGTTTACTCTGAGCCAGGATCAAACTCTCCAGTTAATTTAAAGGTTTCCGAAGAAACCTTCTAAAACTAGATTGAATTGACAATTTAGATTTTTTCAAGGCTGCTCTGCTTAATTTCAAAGAACAAACTCTCTCAAAACTTGAAAGAGGCTCTGGATTTAGGGGTGAAATACCCCTATGAAGAGTAAACATATCCAATCGAGCTTGCCTATAATAGGGCTTTTGCTGCCGATTGTCAACAGTATATTGGATAATTCTAATAATAATATGGGAGCGTCAACTTTGATGTATGGAAATCTCTACTATAGGCCATGTTTAACATATAGAAGTTAACATTTCAATCCTAGCCAAATTGACTTTCCTCCCAAGAGATATCGTGGCGAAAAATGGCACGAACCCTGCAATGGACATTTCCAAACAATGGAGCCAAAAGACAGTAATCCCTGGAAAAGACGCAAAACAAAAGGTTTCTCTCTGATAGAACTAATAATAGGTTTTGCCATACTAGTCTTCTTCCTCCTCTCTACAGCCCAGCTTCTTCTTCTCTCAAAATCCATACAAAATCGGTACAAAGACCATATTCTGATTATGAGGTTCATCTCTGATCGACTTGAGTACCTACGTTCAATGCCATATGACAGCCCAGAAATCCAGCAAGGAATCTTTACAGACCTAAAATTTGACCCAGATTCATCAAATCGATTCAGGATTGTTTGGCAAATATCAGATATATCATCCCGCTTGAAATCCATCGATATTTCTTGTTATCCAGAAGGGAATACAACCCGGAAAACAGAAACCAATCTATATTTGTGTCTAAATTTGGAGTTTTAAACTGGGATCAAAACAAGGATTCGCCTTTTTGGAAAGCCTCTTAAGCTTAGCAATATTCAGCTTCTTATTCTTAGGCGCGCTAGCGTTCCTTGGCCCGACCAAGTTGTATTTTCATGGCCTGATAGAAGAATACGAATCACGTGAGAATCTTTATTCAGCAGCTGACAAAATTAAGTTTGATTTGGAGCAGGCAGGGCAAGGACTTTTCAATCCTCTTATTCTAGGCCTCATTCCTGGAATCAAATCCACGGAGGATAGCTTGAAGATTGAGAGCAAAGAGCTAGAGATCAATATCTCCACAGATCTTCAACCTGGACAGACAAGAATACCTGTTCCATCCACAAATGGATTCAAGGAAAATCGCCTAATCTGTATTTTTGATACACTAAAGGGGCAAACTGCCACTATAGCCTCAATCGATTCAGAGTCCATCCTTCTTAGTCAACCATTGCAGCATGGTTACAAAGCTAAAGACACCTGGATTAGTCTTGTTAAAACAGTCGAAATATTTTTTGAAACAGACAGCCACCTTCTCCGTCGTAAAGTGAATTCAAGCTCAGCACAACCTTTACTTGAAAATACCGAATATTTTTCAACTGCCTATAATGCAAATTCTAACTATATCTATATAGAAATATCCACCACAACCAACCAGAGGAGAACATATGCCATTACTTCATGCCTTAAAAACGTGGCTCTTGCATATATCCAATAAATTCGAATGCTCTTCCCGAGGAATCATTACGTTATTGGCGGTTTTCCTCGGCATAATATTCACAGTCATTGGGCTGAGCATTCTCCGCATTTCTCAGATACACATGCAGCTTGCTGCCAATAAAAAAAACAGCGAGCTACTTGACCATGCTGCTGAAAATGGTCTCAAGTCCGGATTCATCAAGCTCCTTGAATTAATAGAAGCTGTGCCTGCCCCTATAACATTGACAGATCAAAACTATGCGCTACTCGTCTCAGATTTACAAAATCAGGGAATCGAGGCGGTCAATACTCTTTTTGCACAGAATACTCCCCATCTATTGAAAGGAAGTACACCAAAACAATCCTGGCAGAGCAATATCCGGATCAGTCCCTTTGCATGGGCGTCTTTTGAGCAATATTTTACCGCAAAATACCAAATGGAGATTCAGACAACTGCAGGCATTCAAATCTCAAACACACAAAGAAATGCGGCCTTGGTAGCGACTCTGGATTTAAGGATTGGGAGATTACCACTACCACTCTTTCCCATCTTAGTTGGACAGAATATGAATACATCAGATGCGCAGAAATTTCTTGCAACAAATCAGATTTCATTCGCAAACGCTGAACAAAACTCCTTAGTTCCAACCCAGGTCTTGACGGGAGATAAATTACTTGCCGATGACGCAATTGAGCTCTTCGAAAAAGCCTTAAGAATTGATATTTTTAGGCCTCAGGATCTAGCACCAGACCGATTAAGACAAGCTATCGGACTTGAGCCAAGTCCAGATTCTATCCCAGACGGAGTGTATCTTATCCAGGATAACCTGGGCTTGGGAGGCGTCTACGTGCAAGGAGGCCTAACCCAACTGGTCTTGGCAATTGAAGCAGATTATCAAGTAGTTGCATTCTGGCAAAGAGAGAAAAGATGGATTCTGAAATATGATCCAATTGCCTCGTTCACACGATTTGTCACTCCAACAGAAGACCAATTTTTCGACCTTATTCCCCGAGGTATTATTATAATTGACGGAGAAGTGGAAAGTTTGAGCGCTGGCATAATTAGCGAGGAAGGAGAACCAATCCCTATTACCGATGAGGAACTTCCTTGCATACGACATGGGATTGATTTGACTATCGTGAGTTCAGACAGGATCACTCTAAATTCACACATAATTCACCAAGGAGTCAAATGGCAGGATGGTATTCCATACGCAAAGGACTCTAGTTCACAGCTCCACCTACTCGCTACAGGAAACAACATGATGGGAAACGATTCTGGTAAAGGTGAAATTGTTATTTCATCTGAAGCCCCCAAGGAACTGAAACTACATGGATCCATAACCGGTATGGAAAAAGGCATCACGATTGAGGGCCAAAACAGAACTATTGATCTCCTGGGGAGCCTTCATTTTCCTGAATACGAATCCAATGACAACTCCCTGCGCGTGCATTTAGATACTCGCCTCCTAAGAGATGAAAGCCTCATCCATAACGCTCCCCATACTCGAAATCCCATACTCATTCATGGTGGCTATCGGGCAACTTCATGGACAACGAGAATTTAGATTACATTTATTGTCAATTTGGAAAAAACATGCAACGAAAAGGCGCGTCCTTATTCGAAATGGTAGCTTCCCTTGCTATTCTTGGAATCCTTATAGGATTTGCATCAATTTCTTTTGTGAATCCATCGCCTAAATATCGACTCCTGACTGCAGTCAGGGAGATTCAATCTCAGATGAACTCTGCTCGCTATAAGGCAATTCGTACAGGGACGAAGGTTAGGGTTCGGTTTAAAACTAATGGTTTCTGTCTCGAAACTTGGGGAGAAAATGAAGAAAAATGGATTCCTGGGCACTATAAATTAATTAGAGGAGCACAAGTCGAGGCGAATAACACACCTACCTTTCATTCGATAGGAACTGTCTCCAATCTGTGCACTATCAATATTTTCAATACATGGGGACACTTCAAAATAAGTCTTGCTATCTCTGGGAGGATAAAAATCAAACAAGTCGAACCATTGTCCTGAATGACTTCTATTCACCTCTCAAACACAATCTTCCCATCGATGATAGTGTATAGCACCTCAGTATCAAGGATTTCGGCATTGGGAATCTCGAGCAGGTTGCGGTCGAATACGGTGATGTCCGCAAGCTTCCCGGTCTCAAGAGAGCCGCGGATGTCTTCCTCGAAGGCTGCATAGGCATTGTTGATGGTATAAGCCTTGAGACACTCCTCGACTGAGATCCGCTGTTCCGGGAACCAGCCCTCTTCTGGATCTCCGTTGAGAGTCTGGCGCGAAACCGCAGCATAGATCAGGTACTTGGGGTGCATGTGATACTCTGCCGCAGAAGTGCCTGGCCAGTCCGAGCCGAAACTCAGCATGGTGCCGTTGTCGAGCAGCGACTTGAAGGCATAGGCGCCTTTGCAGCGCTCGGACCCGATCCTCTCCTCCATCCATCGCATGTCATCTGAGATGTGGTAGGGATTCACTTCGGCGATAACACCCAGGGCCTTGAAGCGGGGGAAGTCATCGGGTCTGATCACCTGGGCATGGATCACTCGGAAGCCGGTCAGGTCCACGCCCTCGTTATTCAGGCGCTCGTAGAGGTCGAGCATCTCGGCAACTCCCCGGGTGCCGATGGCATGGACATTGGGGACAAAGCCGGCATCCAGCCCGGTCTTGATCAAGCCGTACATCTTCTCCATGTTGCCATCTTTGAGGCCAGAATCATCGGAGGTGTGGTGACGCCAGTGCCCATAGTTGTTGGGCTGGTCGTCGTAGGGTTCGAAGAACAGGGCCCCGTGTGTGCCCATGATCCCATCGATATAGCCCTTGAGGGCCCCGTAGCGCAGCCATGAGTCCTTCTGCGCTGTCTTGGGATGGAGGCCCATGGTAAAGCCACCTGCCTTGAGCTCGGCGCCCCGGGAGAGGTCCGGCCGCAGCCAAACGCGGCAGGTCAGCTCCCCGTTCTCCTGGAGTTCGATGAAGCGCTCGGTCTGGTCTGGCTTATCAATATCGTGGACCTCCACAATCCCGGCCTCCCGCAGGGCCTTGAGGGCGGCCCGGTTCTCATCCAGTTGGCGCTTGTGGGATTTGGGCTTGATGGCCTTTTTCATCATGTCGTAGGCGGGAGAGGGGCGTATGATGATGCCCGTGGCCCGCCCATTCTTGTCGATCACCATCCCGTTTATGATCTTGTCCTGCATCCCGGCCGCCTCCAGGGCAGCTGTGTTGGCCAGCCATTCCTGGGAGTCGAAGCGGCAGAGGAAGCTGGGATGGTTGGGGCTGAGCTCATCAATCATGTCCCTGTGCGGGCGCCACTTTTTTCCTCTACCGCTGCCCTTTTCACCGGCATCGCCCAGGGACCACTGCTCATATGCTCCCCAGAGGCCGGCTGTGATCCACTCCCCGTCATCGAGGATCTCCACGATTCTGGTGATCTCGCTCCGCAGCCCCTCTTCATCCGAAACAGTCATCAGATTGGCATCGTTGATGAGCTCGCCGGAACGGTTGAAGTGGATGTGGCCGTCGATGATCCCGGGAGTCACAAAGGCGCCCTGGAGGTCGATGACACGAGTCGAATCTCCGACATATTTCTGAGCCTCTTCCGCGGTCACGCACACAGCCGTAATGTTCGTTCCGGTTACGGCCAGAGCAGCAGCCGTGGGCTGATCCGGGTCCAAGGTGTATACCGCGGCATTGGTCAGCACCAGGTCGGCCGGGGGGACGGTCTCGACCGGCTGTTTCTCAGCGCAGGTGGTGCAAAGCAGCGCACCTATAATCAGCATGATGCATCCTATTTTAGACAGATTGGATCCTTTCATGAGGGCCTCCTTGGGAATTTCCCGGTATATTGGAACATTGACAGGGCAAAATTATAACAAAAAAAAGTGAAAACATCACAAGCGCATTTTTGATCCTACCCCGTCAAGTTGAAATTATCGCCTTGTTCCGCTATATTTTATCAGTTAGACAAACGCCTGACCGGACGTGATGCATGGTTTGTAAGATTCTGAAAAGAACTCTCCTCCTATTTTTCCTGGCCGCTCCACTTTTGGGAATTTCTCAGAACACCGAGACCGGGCCCGTTGAGCTGAAGATCGACAAGTGGTACTTGCTGGGGCCTTTTGCCACACCGCTCCCTGCTCTGCACAGGGAACACATGACCGGCTTTGCCGTGGAGGGCCTGGTCCGGTTCCGCCAGCTCGAGATGTCCCGGCTTAAGCCGCTGCCAAACCAGACATTTAACTGGTATGATGGCAGCACCGTTCAGTGGCTGACCATTACCTCTGGTGACGATGGCATAGAGCTGACCGGGAAGCCGGACAGCCCCTCCATCGCCTACCTCGGATTCTATATCGATGTAAAGAGATGGACAAAGGCGAAGCTCACTCTGCGCAGCCCACAGGCCTTCCGGATCTCCATGGACAGCACCATCATCGGATTAAAATCCCGGGTGGACCGCGCAGCGGAAGGCCGGCCCCAGAATGTCGGCACTCTGTATAACACCGATCTTGTGCTCGAGACCGGAAAGCACTGTATCTTGATAAAGACCGCCTATGATCCGAGCTCGAATTCCGGCTGGAACATAAACGGCCACCTGAGTTTTGCCGAAGCGTACAATGACACTCCTCCAGAGATCACCCTGGATCCCGAGGAGCGCATGAGCATCCCCCACCTGCTGGACAGCCCCCAGGCTGCGAATGTGTCCGTGTCGCCCGATGGTGAAATGGCAGCCATAACCCTGAGCCAGATCATCCCTCCGGGGGACACATCGGAAAGCTGGCTGGAACTCTATGAGCTGGATAAGAACCGGCTCATCCGCACCTTCCGCGGCAAAAACTCTATTTCCAGCGTCACCTGGTCCCCCATGGGGCAGAAGTTCTCCTACACGACCTATGCAGATTCCAAGGGGACGATCTGGATCGTAGACCTCGAAGAGGGAAGCACCACCCCCTTGGTCAGGGACCTGGAGAACCTGGGCAGCCATGCCTGGTCGCCTACTGGAGATTTCGTGATCTATTCCGTGCTCGAAAAGGGCAAGACGGATCCCCCCGGCGTGAAGCGGCTTCAGGGCATCGCCGACCGCCAACCCTATTGGAGGGACCGGAGCTTCCTCTACAAGATCACGATCCCGGATGGCGTGCGGCAGCGGCTTACGGCCGGGGAGTTCACAACCGATCTCAATGCCATAAGCCCGGACGGCAAGACCCTGCTCTTCACACGCTCTCTCGAGGATTACACGCAGCGGCCCTATTCCAAGTCCGAACTGTATTCCCTGGACCTGGATTCGCTCGAGGCAAAGATGCTGTGGCAGGGGCCCTGGCTCAACAGCGTCCAATGGCTGCCCAAGGAAAACCGACTCCTGGTCCTGGGCGGGCCCTCGGTGTTCGGCGATATCGGCCACGATGTGATCGAAGGCGTGGTCCCCAACGAATACGACACCCAGGCCTATATCCTGGACCTGGAGACCATGGGGGTCGAGTGCATCAGCCTCGACTTCGACCCTGCCATCAATCAGGCGCTCTGGTGCGAAGATGCGGATTGCCTGTTCTTTACCGCCACCGACAGGTCCTATGTCCGGCTCTACCGCTACGACAGAAAACGTAAGATCTTTGTTCGCCTGGCCACGGAGGTCGATGTGGTCCGGACGATATCCATTGCCCAGGAAAAACCCCTGGCCGCTTATGTCGGATCGAGCGTCTCGGACCCGGGCCGGGCCTATCTCCTAAATCTCGACAAGCAGGAAACCGAGGTCCTGGCCGATCCCGCTGCTCCGGATTTCACCGAGGTCGCCTTCGGGAATGTGGAACGCTGGACCTTCAAGAACGAAGAGGGTGTGGAGATCGAGGGCCGGATCTACTATCCGCCCGGCTTCGATCCTGAGCAGAAATACCCCTGCATCGTGAACTACTACGGCGGTACAATGCCCGTGTCCCGTAGCTTCGGGGGCCGCTATCCCCTGAACCTCTATGCAGCCCAAGGTTATGTGGTCTATTTGATGCAGCCCAGCGGCGCCATTGGCTTCGGGCAGCCCTTCTCCTCCCGTCATGTCAACGACTGGGGCATCATCGTCGCAGACGAGATAATCCGGGGCGTGCAGAAGTTCCTCAATGCCCATTCATTCGTGGATCCCAAGCAGGTGGGCTGCATCGGGGCCTCCTACGGGGGATTCATGACCATGCTGCTCCAGACGCGCACCAGCCTGTTCACCACCGCCATTGCCCATGCCGGGATAAGCTCGATCGCGAGCTACTGGGGCGAAGGCTACTGGGGCTACAGCTACAGCGCCTTTGCCACAGCCAACAGCTTCCCCTGGAACCGGAAGGACCTCTACGTGAACCAGAGCCCGCTGTTTAACGCCGACAAGATCTCGACGCCGCTGCTCCTGCTCCACGGCTCAAGAGACACCAACGTCCCCCCCGGAGAGAGCACACAGCTCTTCACGGCGCTTAAGCTCCTGGGCCGGGAGGTCGAATACATTCAGATCCAGGACCAGGACCACCACATCCTGAACTACAGCAAGCGCATCCTCTGGACCAAGACCATCATGGCCTGGTTCGACCGCTGGCTCAAGCGTCAGCCTGAGTGGTGGACACATCTCTATCCGGACAGGTGAGACACACGATGAAAGATCCGAAATGCACCAAGTGCAAGACCAAACTCTGCAAGCAAGGCATAACCGAGGCAGAGAAGCTGCCGAATTTCTGTCCCATGATCAATCACGGGCCTCTGCTCGAAGGGGTGGCAAGTAAATACTCCGACTCCAGGATCAAGGAGTTTTTCGCAAAAAGCGCCCTGACAGAGAAAGAATCCTACGATGCGACCGCGGCCCGGGAAGAGAACCGCACCGTCCCCATTCGCCCGCGGATACGGGAGATCTCGGCCTTTGCCGAGGCCATAGGGGCAGGCAAGCTGGGCATGGCCTTCTGCATCGGCCTGGCTGACGAGGCGGCCCGAGCCTGCTCGATCCTGGAGAGCCACGGCCTGGAGATCTGCTCGGTCGTCTGCTGCTGCGGCGCCGTGGACAAGACGGACCTCGGAATCCCGAAGGAATATAAGATCCGTGATCCCGAAAAGTTCGAGGCATCCTGCAATCCCCTCCTCCAGGCCGAGATCCTGAATCAGAGTGGGACCGACTTCAACATCCTGGTCGGGCTGTGTGTTGGCCACGATATGCTCTTCACCCAGGCATCGAAGTCCCCGGTCACAACACTGATCGTCAAGGACCGCTTCACAGGACACAATCCGGTCATCACGCTCTACTCCCGCTACCACAGGGATCTGGTCTGATCCGGCCCCGATTTATTTCATTGAATTCCTGGGTACTTGCGACTAAACTAAATAGCAAATACGAGACCTAACCCGGGAGGGGATCATGAGAAGATCGTTTCTGTTGGTTCTGGCTGTTGCCGGCATCCTGGCCGCAGTGGCAGCAACAGACGTGCCTGCCGATGTTTCCCAGAGCGTCAACACCAGAATAAAAGAGATCGAGGCATTCTCCTACTGCAGCATCCCATACTCAGGGAGCTTCAGTGAAATGGGCAACGCTCTCAACAGCCTGGTTGGCGCCATGGCAAACCAGGCCATCGGCCCCTCCGGAGAACTGCTCGCGATCTACCACCTGACTCCATCGGGCGGGATCCCCGACCGGATCGAATACGAGATCGGCTTTCCCATCACGGCCCAGGTCTTTCCCCAGCCGCCGCTGCAGAAGAAGGAATGGCAGTATTCCCAGGTCGCCTATGCCGAACACAGGGGTGACTACGCCAATTCCGCAGACACCGTTGATGTGATGCTGGACTGGCTCGATGCTCATGGCTACGTGCAGGAGGGCCCGATCCTGGGACGGTTCCTGGTTGTGCCCTCTGAGGATGTACGCACCCGGGACCTGCGTACAGAGATCTGGATCCCCATCACCAAAAAATAGTATCGGCTAGCCCGTAAGGGGTAGCCTCCTCACCTGCGGCGGCCATATCACGCCGCGCGAATATCCTTCCCGTATTCATCCCTTGAGGGGATAGACTCGCCGCGCCGTTCCTTATAGATTTGTCCATAGGAAGCGAGGAAACAAGTTCGATCCAATGCCGAAATTAGCGATACCGGAATCCTACACAGTTTCAGACCCGGCAGCCAACCGGTTCGAGCTGGACACCCAGTTCGAAAAGCCACTTCCCGATCCCTCCGCCGAGTCCCTATTCAAGGCTTTCCTTGAGAACGCACCGAGGTTTGCTGTACAGGGATTCAATGATAAGGGTGAGGTCCAGTTCTGCAACTCCAGTGCTGAACAGCTCTTCGGTGTCCCGGAAAACGAGATCCGCGGCAGCAGGCTCGAGGGATCGTTCCTGCGATCCCCAAACTGTCAGGAGTTCCTCAGACTTCTTAAAACCGCATGCAGATCGGGTGAGCATGTCCCGCTTCTGGAATGGGAGTTCGAGGAGCCAGCCGGAGTGACCCGGCACCTGTTGAGCTCCATCTTTCCCATTCACCACCCGGACATGGAGCCCATGGCGGTTGCCATGTCGCTGGACATCACCGACAGCAGGGCCATAGCAGACAAGATCCAGGAGATGGGGCATCAGATCGAGCGCTTCGCCGAGATCTCAGCTGCGATCCTGTCCATCGAGGACGATTGCGAGCTCTTTGACCGGATCGCCCAGGCTGTTATCGAAATCTCGGACTTTAACCGCGTTCTCATTTCCTACTTCATCGAAGAGAAGCCCTACCGAGAGATCATCGGCTACAAAGGTGTTGATGCCCAGACCATCAAGAAAGTGAGGAAGGTCCCCATGCCCCGGGACAAATACCTGCAGTATTTCAGCAAAGGCATACCTCTAGGGAACCAGTCCTGCTACATCCCCTTCGATCTGAACAGCATCCTCGATTCCAATGCCACCATTCCCGGGGAAATAGCCTACCCCGAGGGCAAGCACAACTGGCACAAGGAAGACAACCTGCTCGTGGCGATGAAGGACCGCTCGGGAGAGCTCATCGGGATCATCTCCGTGGACGACTCCAAGAGCGGGCGCAGCCCCACGGATGAGACGGTCCGCCCTCTCGAGATCTTTGCCAACCTGATCTCCGAGATCATCCAGAAGCGGATCCTGACGGCCCAGATTGAAGAATCCGAAGAAAAATACCATGACCTCTTGGAAAACATCATCATCGGCGTCCTCAGGGCTACACCCGAGGGAGGGATCATAGAGGCCAATCCTGCCGCGATCCAAATGTTCGGCTATAAATGCCAGGACGACCTCCTGGCAAACCAATTCTCCGACCTCTACCAGAATCCCGAGGACGCCAAACGCTTCATGAACGAGATGGAAGAGCGGAGTGTCATTAAGGACCGGAATTTCAACCTCAAGAGGAAGGACAACAGCATGTTCTGGGCCTCGATCACTTCCACCGCCGTGCGATCAGAGGCCGGAGACGTACAGTCCTACGACACTGTCATAGAAGACATCACAGAGCGCAGGATCCTCCAGGAGGAAGTCAAGCGCCTCTCTGTCACAGACGAGCTCACAGGGCTCTACAACCGCCGCTACTTCAACGAGAACCTCAGCGAAGAAATCAAGGTTGGCGAGAAATGGAGCAGCACCCTTTCCCTCGTCATGATCGATATCGACAACTTCAAGCGCTATAACGACTCCTACCATCACCTGCAGGGAGACAAGGTGATCAAAGAGACGGCCCAGGTCATAAACGACAGCATCCGCAGCACCAAGGACTGGGCCTGCCGCTTCGGTGGAGACGAGTTCGTCATCGTGCTTCCCGGCACCGGGATAGAACGGGCGGCCAGGGTCGCGGAGCGCATCCGCAAGGCCTTTGAGAAACACGCATTCAAGCCCAAAGGCCGGCCCGTACACAAGACAATAAGCCTGGGCGTCTCGGAGTGCTTCCACTCGGACAGCCACAAGGCAGCCAACATCTCGCATGGCTCACCGGGCCTCGACTACGAACAGATCGCCACAGAACTCGTCCGCCTGGCCGACAAGGCGCTCTTCAAGGCCAAGACCACGGGCAAGAACAAGGTCAGAAAATCGGGCCAGGCCATCGAGCTCACACGCTACATGCGGCACTGACACACGTCTCCCCTCCTCTTTCATGTTGACTGATCCATCGGATTGCGTTATATCAGTATTCCTTATATATAAGGAGCCGCTATGAACGAAAAAACTCTCGCCATAATCAAACCGGATGCCGTGAAAAAGAACTTGATCGGAAAGATCATCCAGCGCATCGAGGAAGAAGGTTTCACGATCGCCGCCATGAAACTCCTGCATCTCACCAAAGAAGAGGCCCAGGGCTTCTATGTCGTGCACAAGGAAAAGCCCTTCTATAACAGCCTCACCGACTTCATGTCTTCGGGCCCGATCGTGGTCATGACCCTGGAACGCGAAGACGCCATCTCCACCTGGAGAGGCACGATGGGCGCGACAGATCCATCCAAAGCAGATCCGGGCACCATCCGCCGCCTGTTCGGATTCTCGGTAGAGCGGAACGCCACACACGGCTCTGACGCCCCGGACACCGCTACCTGGGAGATCGATTACTTCTTCAAAGGATAGGCTCTTCCAGCCCTGATACTGCTCATTTGCCCTCCCCGCCTGAGAGGACATTTTTAACATTTTTTGTCAAAAAAGCCCAAAATACCCCCTTTTTGTTCAACAATTTTCACTATTTAACGACTCTATATATAGAGTCACAAAAGGTGAGCACCACAAGATAAGGAGGTTTTTCAGGCTAAGTTGTTAAAAATGAATGACTTATGCTAAAAAACTACTTGACATGTTTTAACATTTTCCCTAATTTAACCTACGCTGCCTTGGATGAGAGTGTATATGGATTAGAATTCAAACAAAACGGATCTGAAAGACCGTCGTATTCTACCTGAAAACTCCCCCAGGGCATGCGTAACCTAAAAGGAGGTTACCATGAAAAAATCTCATGTTAAAGCCACAGCGATCGTTGTCTGCTTTTCCTTCCTGCTGCTCTCCTTCCCCGGCATGATCCAGGCCTCTCCCCGCACCGGCAAGTACATCTACCAAAGGATACTCTCGAAGCCCCTGGCATTTTTCGCTGAATTCTTCTCCTACCTGCCGATCTTCGACTACTACCCCTACCAGGAAGAACCCCAGACCGTTGAGACAAGAACCTACACCAACAAGTACTCACCAAGCATGAAGACTACAGGAGGATTATCCTCGCAAAGACCAAGTAAGGAGGATTAAGCCAAGAAGAATTGCTGCCAGCATTTCTGAATTGCAGTAGTCGTAATTTTAAATATAAGGCTGTAGATATATTTCGTTTTCAACTCCCCCCTAGGGGTGGTATAACAACTCTCAAATCACCCCTGTTTTCATCCTAAGAGGCGATTGTAGGCTCCATAGTTTTTTGCCATTATTTCTTGTAGAATTATTCAAGGAAATTAACGGAGCAGAAAATGAGATCTGGCGGGATGAAATTATTCATTCTCTTCTTTCTCTCTGTAGTTATTGCCCCTCAATCCCGAAATTTAATTTGTCAAATCAATAGAATCCATACTCAAACAGAAGAGGA
Source organism: uncultured bacterium (assembly GCA_965533275.1). Lineage (GTDB taxonomy): Bacteria > Acidobacteriota > Aminicenantia > Aminicenantales > Aminicenantaceae > JAUXEH01. The sequence goes on along the minus strand of CBESWG010000033.1, from coordinate 20,796 downwards.
CTCGATATTCGATAAGCAATTCCAAACGGGCACTCAGCTAAAAACTAGCGGCAACTATTCCTTGGCTCTTGAACATTTTCATAAAGCCCTTACCGCCGCTACAAATGATGCAGATGCGGTAAGCGAAAGCGCAGCACTCCTTGAAATTGGAATATTAAATTGGAATCTTGGCAACATGGACAAATCGCTTAAAATATTCGAACATGCTTATCAAGTTGCACAAAAGCAGGGTCTAGATTCATATCTAAATTTAGCAGAAAAATCAATAATAATTCACCGATTATACTCTCGTGCTAAAGAATTTAGGGATGATATTGGTGATTATATGAAAGCAACTGAAACGTTTAAAGAAGCTATCCAAATAGCTGAAGAAATCAACAGCCCTGCACATAAATTGAAGTTATTGCGTCAATTGAGTTTTGTTTACGATTATCAGAATCGAAAAGATGAGTTTAGAAAACTAAATGAAGAAGCACTATTAATTGCACAGAATATTAATCACTCTCTTGAATCTATGCGATGCTTGAACAATATCGGAATTCACTATGACGATATTGGTAATTATGCACAAGCATTGCTTACATATGAAGAAGCATATAAATACGCGAATGAAGTAAACCGAAAATCTACAGCATCAGATATTAAGAATAATATTAGCATTATTTATAAGAAACTTGGAGAATTTAATAAGGCTATTGATTTTTTAGAAGACGTTTTAAATATTGACCGAAAAATCGCCGACACCTCACGAATCTCTAAAGCACTGAACAATTTAGGTGAGACATACAGAAGACGTGGTTCGGCACAAGACAATGAGCAAGATTTTAGAACCGCACTAGCTTACTTCTCCCAAGCATTGATACTAGTCAAAACTTTAAGTAACAACGATGCTAGAGAGACTGAAGTTAGAATTCTAAATAATATTGGGACTGTATATGCCGATAAAATGCAGAATACTGAATCACTGTCTTACTTCGCAAAAGGCCTACAATTAGCAGAACTCATTGAAGACGAAGAGTCCATCGGAATGATAAACACAAATATTGGAATAGTATATTACAACCAAGGAAATTTTTCAGAATCCACAAAGTATTACCAAAAAGCAATTGACTATGCTCTGAAGATTGACGATCACAAAACATTATGGGAAGCCTATCTGGAAATAGCTAGATCATACGTAAAGCAGCATAGATATCAAGAGGCAAAGAAGAGCCTGGAAGAATCAATATTAATCATTGAGAATATTAGATCTCATATTTATCTGGAAAAACTAAGAGCGAGTTTTATGGGAACCGATAAAAGAATTGAAGCTTATCAGGACATGATTAGCTTGCTTATAACTCTAAATAGCTCACTCCCCAATGAGGACTTCAAAGCACAAGCTTTTATGTACTTGGAAAAAGCAAAAGCTCGCGCTTTCCTTGATCAACTCGAAGCATCGCGAATTGATATTTCTCAACACTTAGATTTCATTCAACAAAACAAGAAGACAGAAGTGGAGAGAGATATAACAAACATATTAACAGAATTGTATGTTACTGGGCAGTCGTCCGAAGAGATAAAAAAACTTCAAGAAAAACTAAAGAATAAAGAAAACGAACTTGAAAATATCAAAAGGGAAATCAGATCAAAGAATCCAAACTATGCAAATCTATACGATCCTCAAATCGTAGAATTGCACGAGGTACAAGCACACTTATGCAAGTCCGATACTGCTTTTGTTGAATTTTCTGTCGGAAAAAATAAATCATTCGCCTTTTTCATCACAAACAACAATCTAGAGATTATTGAGATGCCTTCAAGGAAAAAAATTAAGAGCCTGGTATCAAAATATTTAGAGGTTCTTTCGGACAGGAAAAGGAACGACTTCAGTCTAGGATATGAACTATATTCACTACTATTGAAGCCTGGTATCAACAACAAAATTAAGAATTTAATAATTATTCCGGATGATGTTCTAAACTATTTGCCTTTTGAAGCACTAAAAACAGATTCGCATTCAAATAGTTGGTTAGTGCAAGAACATAGAATTGCCTATGCCCCTTCTATAACTTCGTTAAATGAAATTATTGAAAGAAAAAAAGACGGTGCAGATGCTCCTGAGTTGGATATTCTAGCTTTCGGTGACCCATATTATGGTGAGCAGGAAAATGCTCCGAATGAAAATGGTGGTAAGAGTAATGGAAACGGATTCGAAAACGGTCCTAGGCTCAAGAGACTTAAATATAGCAGCGAAGAAATTGAAAAAATTAAAAATTTTTTCGACGAATCCAAAATTATTGCGCTAACGAGAGCTGAGGCATCTGAAAAAAATCTCAAGCAAAAAATATTGCATGATTCAAAAATAATTCACTTCGCCACTCACAGCAAGATAAATAACACAAGGCCAGATCATTCATATATCGCACTTTCTACAGAAGATAATGAAGATGGTTTCCTATATACAAGCGAAATATACAATCTCACACTAAATTCAGACCTAGTCACGCTTTCAGCCTGTCAAACAGGATTGGGAAAGCTTATTCGAGGCGAAGGTATTGAAGGGCTCAACAGAGCTTTTTTCTATGCCGGAACCTCATCGGTGCTCATGAGCCTCTGGCCAGTGAGTGATCAGGCTACATCACAGCTAATGGAACGATTCTACTTTTATCTATCTAAGAACCAATCAATAATGAGCTCACTCAGACAAGCCAAACTCGAGCTTATCAACTCTACTAAACTGGCCCATCCTTTTTACTGGGCAGGATTTATCGTATCTGGAAAAGCAAACCAGATTATTTTTGTAAAGAAATCCAATATATTAGTAATTATCGGTGCAATTTTATTTGTGGCTTTGATATTAATCATCATTTCTTCTTCCATTAAACACAACCACTTGTTCTCTAAGTCTGACTGATTCGAGCTCCCAATTGGAAAATCTCCAATAATGAGAAAATTCTAAATAAAAACTACTCTATATATATGCACATAATTAGGAGCTGGAAAACTCGTGAAATAATGCGGACCACATAATGGTTTGGAATAAAGAAGAGGAAGAAAAATTCGAAGAAGTGATCGGAAACTTTGCCCGCTTCATCGAATCAAACATCCAGAAATTTGATCCCCAAAAGAGCGGGATCGATCCCGAAGATATCTCTCAAGAAGTTATTATTAAAATATGGAAGGTACTTCACGACGAGAAAAACGTTCATAACTATGCGTCATATATAAAGAAAATAGTTAACTCGACTGTTATTGATCAATTAAGGAGGTTTCGTAGACAGACAGGAATAATAAACATCGAAAAAAGAAAAAGAATTGCAGATCAAAAAAATCATTACACAATGAACTCGCGAGTAGAGACAGATCACAGCGAGAGCATAGGAAAAGCGATAGGCACACTCATGGAATCCCGTAGAAAACCAGTAAGACTTTTTCTATTAAATATGACGCTGGACGAAATATCAATATATCTCAATTGGAGCAGAGATAAAACCCGAAACCTACTATATCGAGGGCTAGCAGATCTTAAAAGGGCGCTTAAGGAACAAGGAATTGACTACAAAATTAGATAATACTGCCATCAAGCAGCTGTACAATAGCTACCTTGAGGGCATATCTGACATATCTAGAGTTAACTGTCCTTCTCCAGAAACATTGCTTAAAAGCATTCGCCAGAATCAATCTACAATGAGGAACAGAAGGCTTATTCGACATCTTACTAGATGTATACACTGCTCAAAAGAGTTTGAGTTCATTACTAATATTGTAAGAGAAGAGGGCAATCTCAATTGCCAACTCGGATCTACTATCAATACAAGAGAATTAGAGCCACGTGCGTTGAAACCGAACAGATTTGGATTTCCAAGTTTCCATCTAAAGTATGTATTTATATTTGCTTCCATTTCAATAGTATTTTTCGCAAGTGTGCAAATATTTAAATCTCAAAGCCATTATTTATTCCGAAGGGCTCGCGCCAGCCCATTAAATCTCATTTATCCAGACGATTCTAGTTTGATGAAATCGAAACTATACTTCAGTTGGCATGATTCTTTGGAAACAGGCCATTACATTATACAGATATTCGATGACACGCTTCTTCCTATATGGAATAGCCAGAAGATAAAGGATAAGGTTTATATCCCTTCAGCGTCACTTCTCTCAAAGTTAAATTCAAATACACGCTATTTCTGGATGGTCACTGCCTATGACATTAGCGGCAAAAGAATCAAATCTCGCCTTAATGACTTCACTATTAAAAAATAGATGATTGATATTCTCCACTCAATACAAAACCTGCCCAAAAAAATGGATGTGAGTAGTTCGATTCCAGCATATTAATTTTTGCGAGTCTTATTGATTTCGATTTCCCAAATCCGCGGGAAAGATTCTCATAGAAAAATCGCATGAATACAGCGGCTGGCCTATCTCCAATTTCCCATAATGTTGAAACGACAGAACGTGCCCCAGTAAAAAAGAAAACCCTTTGAAGTCCGAATATGCCTTCTCCACCTTCAATTTTGCCCGCCCCAGTCTGGCAAGCAGAGAGGACGATCATATCCGATCCAAGCCTTAGATTATAGATCTCACGTGCTAACAAGAATCCATCTTCGTTATTATTACTATCGAGTGACAATACTAGTGCAGATCGTGATGGAAAAAATTCATCTACAAAACCATGACAGGCAAAATGAATTACACGATATTCATTTTGCTCTATGTTTTTTAGCTTGGATTCGTTAGCATCCTTCCTCAACAAAACGTCACGCCTCTCCTTCTCAAAGTATTTAGAAATCTGTCTTATTTCATCTTCACTATGTGGTAACGGTAAAAACTGAAAGCCTAAAGATCTATACATCTCTAGCATGATATGTGAAGGAGAGGAGTCTTCCTTGCTTTTCGCTGGATTCAAGGTATATTGTGGATTCCCTAATGCGAGTAAATCTTTGGCAAAAAACTTATTCTTCATATTGGATAGCAAATAAATTAGCGAAGAAGCAGATGGCATGTATGACACATTATATTCTTCAACCAAAAATTTGGTTCTGGATTCTATATCTTCACGTGAAACAATTAGTGATTCAAACGGAAGGTAATACAATATTCCATCGGGAATAATAATTAGGTTCTCAACAGATTTGGAAAAGAGGTTCTCAACTGGTCGGATGAGTTCATTATAGAGCCGATGTGACGCTTTGGCACCTCTGAATGCCTTTTCGGGTTCATCAGAAAGGAGTTTCAAATACGCATTCAATGAAGATTGCATGTCCCACTTTGATGGCAACTCATGCAGTTCACATTGTTCTGCTGAGATAGCAATTAAGAAGGAGCGATCTTCACCAAGAAAATACTCTAACAAAACTGTATTTTCATCAACTATTAGTTCCTGAACTTGATCCAAGCTACATGGTTCCGGTGTAACAAGCTCAGAAAGTTCAGGTATCTCGACCCGTACTCTATTCATGAAAGAAGTGTATATATCCTCAAGTGAATCCAATCGATTCCTGATAAATACTCTTCTCTCAATTGATGGATTTTCTCGCGCCAACTTATTTAGTTCAGCTGTAATTTGCTCAGAAATTTCTTCTTCTTGTCTCACAAGTTCAGGTGTCAATATATCCTGAATAGCCACGTTGGCCTCAATTAGAAGATCGAGGAACGCTCTTGCTTTCGCTTTTTCTATTGCATTAAAAATATTCTTGACCAGATCTGGCTTATTATTCGAATTAAATTGTCTGACGTACAATTCTACGAGCTTATGATAAACTTGGATTTTGTCTCTTCCAAAACCTGCTTTATCAATATCTAAGGCTATTAGACTTCTGAGTTTATCAATTATATCTGCTGACAAATGAAAATATTTCGATGCTTCAATATCATGGCCTTCTGTTTCATAATAAAGCCCAAGGCCATAGTAAGCCTCCCAGAGAACATCATATGAGTTTATCCTAAGACCAATTTTGATTGCATCTGTAAAACATTGCAGTGCCGACTCGAAGTCCTGAAGTTCAAGAGAAACCAATCCAATATTATTGAACAGTACACCTGAATAATAGATTTTATTTGCATTCCTAGCTTTTTCAATTCCTTTGCCCAAATATTGTTGAGCCTCTTCGTAATTTCCCAATTTAATTAGTACGTCTCCAAGATTATTGAGTGCAGCAATTTCAGAATTGATATCACCAATTTTTTCTGCAAGCTCTAGGCTTTCCAAAAAATAATTAGTTGATTTCAGATAGTCTTCATAGTCGTTTGATGACTCTGCAATTACTCTATATATGGTTCCAATATTGATTAAGTCTATTGCACAAAAAGAATCATTCTTAGCTTCCCTATCAATTTTTAGAGCTTCAAAAAGGAACTCCAAAGCTTTCTCAAAATTCCCATATTCTTTGAATACTAATCCCATGTTATTTAGAACAGATGATAGTTCCTCCAAATTTCCAAGTAATTTAACAATTTCAAGTGATCTAGAGTAAGCAACCAGAGCTTGCGAATATTGATTCGATCGCCAAAAGTACAAGCCGATATGATTTAATGCACGCACAACTTCTACCTTGTGATTCAGACTTTCTGCTAGTCGAAAAGCATTTTCGTTAAGTAGATGAAATTCCTCAAACTCTGACAGCTCCCAATGACTGATACTTTTTTGTCTAATACACTTTAGTTCATGGTGCCTACTTCCGAGCTCTCTCGCCAATTTGATAGCAGAACTATATGCTTGGATAGACTCTAGGTATTTCCTTTGAGCCCTAAGTTCTTTCCCATTCAGATAGTGGCGATATATTTTCATAGCCTTCTGGGCTTCTAGTGCCTTCTTTTCTAATCTATTAATTGAGGCAATTTCGAATGCTTGATCATAATGCAAATATGATTCATCCAATTTGCCTATATTCCAGTAAAGCAGCCCAAGTGTAAGGAGGCCTTTAACTATATTTCTATTATCTTTGCATGCTTTTGCTACCCCTAAAATGTAACTATAAATCTCAATAGCCCTCTCAAACTGCCCTCGGGATAGCAACGTATCTCCAATCAAAATGGGAAGGGAAATATCCTGAGACGAATGCAAAGTTTCTTTGGATCCTAAAACAGATGAAGAAAATACAAGAAAGGAAATAAGAAAAACTAGTCCCCTACAAAATCGAGGAAATATACTTATCATTTAAGATGCAAATATATATCATTTTCTCTCTCAATTCAAAGCAATCACTAGTAATCCTATAGAACCCATGCTATACTATAAGAAATTGCTGTTTGACTGGCTGGGCAGCGAGACCCTCTAATTACCCCCTTTTGCTTATATTCCCCTTACAGCCAGTATTTACCCCCTCATTTGCTTTTTTCCCAGGCTTTAACTACCATCATATCTCACATCAATCCGAGGAGTGAGGATATGAAATCCTTGGCTTTATTTTCGCTGGCTTTCCTGTTTTTGGGGTATGCTCTGCTGTCGAGTCAGGCTAGGCCGCGGCTGCGTGAGTTTGGGATCGAGACCGGGGTCCTGAAGCCCGGCGAGTTCAATTCTATCACTGATGTCGCTGGTGTCCTGGTTGGCCATACTACATTGATCGAGGGGCAGAACATAAGGACCGGGGTGACGGCGGTCCTGCCGCATGGGGGCAACCTGTTTCAGGGCAAGGTGCCTGCGGCCGTGTATGTTGCCAATGGCTACGGCAAGCTCATGGGTACGACCCAGGTAGAAGAGCTGGGGAATATCGAAGTCCCCATTGTCTTGACCAACACCCTGAGTGTGCCCACGGCGGCGGATGCTGTGATCGACTACATCCTCGGCCTGGAAGGCAACGAGAGCGTGGGATCGGTCAATGCTGTGGTGGGCGAGACCAATGACGGGTATCTGAACGATATCCGCGGCCGCCATGTGAAGAAGGAGCATGTGATAGAGGCCATTAAGAACGCTGCATCGGGCCCGGTGGAAGAGGGCAGCGTGGGCGCAGGAACAGGCACGACCTGTTACCAGCACAAGGGCGGGATCGGAACGGCATCGAGGAAGCTGCCTGAGGAACTGGGCGGGTACACGGTCGGCGTTCTGGTACAGACCAACCATGGGGGCGTGCTCACGATAAACGGCCTGCCCGTCGGGGTGAAGCTCGGGAAGTATTCCTACAAGCGCTATGTGGAGGGCGATACGGATGGCTCCTGCATGATTGTAGTGGCCACGGACGCGCCGCTTGAGAGCCGCAATCTCAAACGCCTGGCTAAGCGGGCACTCCTGGGGATCCCGCGCACTGGGGGCTACTATTCGAATGGCAGCGGAGACTATGCCATCGCCTTCTCGACGAGCGAGGGGCTGCGGATCCCCGCGCGAACACGGGAGACCACACGGAAGATCGAGGTGCTGCGGAACGACCGGATATCGCCCCTTTTCCTGGCCGCGGCAGAGGCGGCAGAGGAGGCCATCCTCAACTCGCTGTTCAAGGCTGAGACCATGGAAGGAAAGGGCGGACGCACGGTAGAGGCGCTCCCCCTGGAAAAGATCCGGGAGCTCATTGACCAGGGGAAAAAGGAATGAGGAAGACCATCGGCATCATGGGCGGGATGGGGCCCGAGGCCACGCGCCACATGTACGACCTCATCCTGGAGCTGACGGACTCGGGGACAGATCAGGACCACATCCATGTGATTATAAACAGCTATCCCCAGGTCCCGCCGCGGACCGATGCCATCCTGGCAGGGGGCCCCTCCCCCACCCCATTTCTCCTGGAGGGGATCGCGGCCTTGATAAACGCGGGGGCCCACTTTGTGGTGATGCCGTGTGTCACGGCTCACTTCTTTATCCCGGAGGTAAAAAAACAGCTCGATTTCGAGTTTGTGAGCCTTTTGGACGAGGCGGCAGCCTGGACCGGGAGACATCTCTCGGACATTAAGACCGCGGGACTTATCGCCAGCAAGGGGGCGATCAGCTCCCGTATCTTTCATAGGGCGTTCGCAGGCGAGGGCATCAAGACCCTGACACCTACAGATGAGGAGCTCAGCCTGAGCACCGAGGCCGTGTTTGGGCCAGAGGGGATCAAGGCGGGGTATACGAGCGGCAGGCCCCGTGAGGCGATACTCTCTGTGGCCAGGGCTTTGATCGAACGGGGGGCAGAGGCGATCATCGCGGGCTGCACCGAGATCCCGCTCGTGCTGAGTCCCGAGGACATCAGCGTACCGCTTATCGAACCCATGAAGATCGCGGCCGAGGCCTGTATCATCAAGGCCGGCTACAGAAAACAAACGGAGGGATCATGAACCGCAGCCACATATTCAAGTCTATTCGTTTCTCTTTGCTTCTGTTATTCCTGAGTCTAGTCATCGGGCACACCTGGGCCGTTTCCCAGGACATCGATGAGGGGATCGAGAGCATCCCCGAGGGATGCACGGTCATCCTGGTGGGCAAGGACGCTTCTGACGATGGTTCTGTCATGGTGACGCACACTGCTGACTGCGGGATGTGCGACTGGACATTCCGGTATATCCCGGCGGCCGAGTATGAGCCGGGCTCCGAGCGGAAGATCTATCACATCGACCAGATCCGGACCTGGCCCCCGGACCAGGGGCAGAAGTGGGACATGATCCTGGAGGAGGGCTACACGGGCCTCGACATCCCCCAGGTGCCGCGCACCAATGCCTACATACATGGGGTGTTCGGCTACATGAACGAGCACCAGTTGGCGTTCGGGGAGTCGACGGTCGGCAACCAGCGCAAGATGCGGAACCCCACGCCTACGCCCAAGATGGACATCACCATGCTGACACTCCTGGCCATGGAGCGCTGCACAACGGCCCGGGAAGCCATCGCCCTCATGGGAGAGCTGGCAGAAGAGTACGGCTACGGCTATGTGGACGGGGGCGAGATGCTGGCCGTGGCCGATCCCAAGGAGGCATGGGTCTTCGAGATCTTGCCTGTGGGCCCGCTCTGGACGCCGGACTCGGGAAAGCCGGGGGCAGTCTGGTGCGCGCAGAGAGTGCCTGACGACCAGGTGAGCTTCTGCCCCAACGAGTCGCGGATCGGGGAGATCGACGTCAAGGACAAGGCCAATTTTATGGCCTCTGCTAACGCGGTCTCGTTTGCAGTGGAACAGAAGCTCTTCGACCCGGACAAGGGAGAGCCCTTCAGCTGGAAACGGGCCTATTCGCCCACTCCAGGAAGTGCGGCTGATTCCCAGGCTCGGAGGGGCAGGCTCTGGCGGCTCTATGATCTCGTGGCGCCGTCCAAGAAATATGCGGCCGAGATCCCGAACATGGACCTGCCGTTTGCCGTGAAGCCGGATCAGAAGCTCTCGCTTAAAAACGTGATCGCACTCATGCGGGACAAGTATCAGGACACGCCTTATGATCCGGCAGCAGGGATTAAGGGCGGCCCCTTCCAGAATCCCAACTATTTCGGGGGATTCTCCGTGGACGGCGAGCAGTACAACGGCCCGCGCTGTGTGTGCGTCAACAAGGTGGAATACACCACGGTGGCGGTGTGCCGGGACTGGCTGCCGGATCCAATAGGCGGTGTTGTGTGGCTGTCTTTCGGGGCGCAGGACACGTCCTGCTATATGCCCATCTATGCCGGGGCGACCCGGATCCCGCGGTCATTCAGTATCGGAGACCACTGGCATTTTGACCGGGAGTCGGCGCGCTGGGCCTTTGACCTTGTGGACTTCCACACGCAGGTGGTCTATTCCCATGCCATAGAGGATGTGAAGGCGGCGCAGTCGGAGTGGGAGGATGCGGCCATCGACCGCGCGCCCGCCATCGAGAAGACGGCGCTCGAGCTCCACAAGCAGGACCCGGCCCTGGCCGCAGACTACCTGACAGACTACACCAACAACAATGCCGACAAGGTGATCGAGGCCTGGTGGGACCTGGGGAATGCCCTGCTGGTCAAATACAACCACTTCCGCATCTACGACTCGGAGAAGAGGCGGTCGCGCGCGCTGAATATACCGGACTGGTGGAAGAAGGCCGTTGTCGAGCACGACAAGCTCAAGCCACTGAAAAAAGAGCAGCGCTGAATCCGCGGCGATATTTTAAGAATCCAACGACAGAACTCATTTTTGACAATTTACACATTTTTGTGTAATTTGATAGTGTGAAGCGACGGGAACTCGAACAGAGGATGCAGAAGTTGGGCTGGTGGCTCGATCGCCATGGAAGCAAACACGACATCTGGACAAATGGAGACTATGAGCTCACAATCCCCCGATACAAAGAGATCAATGAGTACACAGCTAGGGCCATATTGAGGGAAGCAAGAGGAGGTATCTGATGCGTTTAGCCGGTCACGTGTTCAAATCAGGAAAATTTTGGGCGATCGAAGTTCCCATTCTCGGTATAGTGACACAAGGTCAGACAAAAAAGGAAGCATACGAAATGATTTCGGATGCGATTGAATCACTTGTGAACAAAGAGGGATTCGAGGTCAATATCCATCCCGGAAAGGACAAATACTTCGAGGTCAGTTTTAATGATCTGGCTATCTTTGTTGCCTTTCTGCTGCGACGGCTGCGGAAGAAACAAGGATTGACTCTGATGGAAGTATCAAAACTCCTCGGTTCAAAGTCACACAACACATACGCCCGCTATGAGCAGGGAAGATCCATACCTACCATCGAAAAATTCAACCAACTCGTGTCAGCCTTATCGCCAGAAAACGATTTTGTGCTAATGGAAAGCAAAGCCAGCTACGGCAAGAAAAACAAAACTACACCCTGAGGAATGGCCCCGGAAGACAATCCCTAGAGTCCTAATTGCTGTTCGCCAGATTCCCCGAAATTAGTGGCCGTGACGCGGCATGGGCTTGATGAGCGCCTTCTGCGTGAATTTCTGGTCGCCCACGACTAAAGTCACAACATACTCTCCGGGCGGCACCATCGGCGCGCCCCGCATGCGCATTCCGCGTGCGCGCATCTCCTCCTGTTCTTCAGGAGTGAGCTTGCGCCGCATGTTCCAGACCACGCGATTTAGGCCTGCTTCGGCCTTGCCCTTCATTGAAGCGAACTCGGTGCCATAAGGATCGGTTATCACGATGCTGGGCTTGGCATCCGTCTTGGCCTTCAGGTAGTAGTTGATGACCAGGCCGATGGGCTCGTTGGGGACGATAAACTGGCGGTCGCCCTCAATGTTTTTCCCGCCCTTATACTGCCACTGGGTCTTGGGCTCGACCTTGAAGAGGTGGGCGTCTTTCTGCAGGAGTTCTGCGTTCATCTCCTGGAGGGGTGTGATGTCGGTCACAAAGATGCCCCGGCCGTGTGTGCCCACCACGAGGTCGTTCTCGCGGGGATGGACGAGCAGGTCGTAGACCTCGTTGGTCGGCATGTTGTTCTTAAAGCTGGCCCAGGACTTCCCGCCATCGATCGAGACACTCACGTCGAACTCGCGGCCCACAAAGAGCAGGCCCGGGTTGATCCGGTCTTCCACGATCACCTGCACGGTGCCGGGAGGGAGATTGGAGGAGATGGAGGTCCAGGTCTTTCCGAAGTCTTCGGTCATGTAGATAAAAGGAGTGAAGTCGTCGTACTGGAAGCCTGTTTTTACCACATAGGCCTTGCCGGCCTCGAAGTTTGAGGCAAAAACACGCCGCGTGTAGTAGTGTGCGGGGACGCCTGCCTTGGTGAGCGCGGGAGTCAGGTCAATCCAGGCGCCGCCGCCGTTTTTGGTCAGCTGGACCTTGCCGTCGTCGGTGCCGATCCAGATGAGGCCGGCACTGAGCGGAGACTCGGAGATCGTGGTCAGCATGCAGTGCTCGATATTTCCTTTAAGCTTTTCGGCGTCGTTGGTCGTGAGGTCGGGGCTTATCTCCTGCCAGTTGTCGCCCTGGTCCAGGGACCGCAGCAGCTTCTGGGAGCCCATGTAGATCACATGGCTGTTGTGGGGAGAGATCAGGATCGGGGCGGTCCAGTTGAAGCGGTAGGCCGGGTGGCCCTCCGCGGGCCGGGGGCGGATCGACCGGCGTTCCCCGGTCCTCTGATTCGTGCGCATCAGGGCTCCGAACTGGGACTCGTTGTAGAGCCAGCGGGAGTCGTTCGGATCGACCAGGTTAAACATGCCGTCGCCGCCGCCCACCGTCGAGTAGTCAGCGGCGGTGACCGAGCCGTAGATGCTGTTCGACGCGATCTTCACGGACCCGTTGTCCTGGAGGCCGCCGTAGATGTTGTAGGGATGCTCCATGTCGACGCCGATGGCATAGAACTGTGCGATGGGCAGGTTCTCGAAGAAATCCCAGGTCTTGCCGTAGTCCCAGGTCACGGAAAGCCCGCCATCGCAGCCAAGCAGCACGTGGTTGGAGTTCGTAGGATCGATCCAGATGGCGTGGTGGTCCACGTGAACCCGGGGAGCGATATTGGAGAGGCCCGCCCTGCCCCAGGTCTTGCCTCCGTCTTCTGAGCGCAGCAGGGGCACGCTGGGCACGTAGATCACGTCGGGATCGTTGGGATCGATGTAGATGATGCCGTACCACTTGCCTCCCGCCATGACGTGCTTGTCCTCGTTCATCTTGCGCCAGGTGGCGCCCGCATCGTCCGAGCGGTAGATCTGGCGGTCCAGCGTCCGCTCCCGAGGCTCCTGGCCGCGGCGTTTGGCCTGGGCAGCTTCCGCCTCGGTGGGTGGGCGCTTGTTGCCGTTCTCGATCGAGGCGTAGAGGATGTTCGTGTCCTTGGGATAGACGGCGATTCCGACTCGCCCCAGGTCTCCTGTGGGCAGCCCCTCGCTAAGCTTGTCCCAGGTCGCGCCCGCGTCCGTGGATTTGAATATGGCGGTCAGGGGACCCTCTTCCCAGAACTGCCACGGGAGGCGGTGCTTGTCATAGGAAGCAGTGTAGATGATGTCGTTGTCCTTGGGATCGATCACCACCTCCACAAATCCGACCTTGTCGCTTATGAAATGGATCCGGTCCCAGGTCTTGCCGCCGTCGACAGACTTGTAGAGCCCACGGTCCGGATTGAACGTGAAGTGGTAGCCCAGCGCTGCGACATATACGATGTCCGGGTTCTGGGGATGGACTGCGATGCGGCCGATGTGGATGGTCTTTTCCAGCCCGATGTGCGCCCAGGTCTTGCCCGCGTCCGTGGATTTATATACCCCGTCGCCCCGCAGGGTGATGCGCCCCGAGGCCGCAGTCCCGGTTCCCACGTAGAGGACATTGGGATCGGAGGGCGCGATGGCCAGGTCGCCGATGGCGGGCGTGTTCTGCTGCAGGAAGAGCTCCTCGAAGGTCGTGCCGTTGTTGCTGGTCTTCCAAAGCCCGCCGGTGGACGTCACCACATAGAAGGTGTAGGGCAGCTGTTCCGGGACCTCGATGCGGAGGATGCGGCCGCCCTGGCGGGCCGGTCCCAGCTCGCGGTACTGGAAGGCCTTGAGCAGTTCCTCGTCAAAGGGATCACCCGCTTGTGCCCAGAGGGAAAGGCCCGAACACAGCATACAAATAGCGACAGTCAGAGTCAGGGATTTTTTCATGCTTACTCCTGTAAAAATCGATGTTTTCAATGCTTGTTTCCGAAGGTCATCCATTATACTAAGGGTTGACATCAGGATGCAAATCGGCTATAAATTCGTGTACTCATTCTACGGGAGGTGATTTTTAGTGGCATTTGTCGTTGTCGACGAAGGTGAGCCTATCGAACAAGCTCTCAAACGGTTCAAGCGCAAGGTCCAGCAGGAAGCCATCATCAAAGAGATCAAGAAGCACTCCGTATACTTCAAGCCCGGTGAAAAACGCCGTCTGAAAGACGCTCAAGCACGCAAACGCATGCGTAGACGCCTCCGCAGAGAAAAAGATTTCGATTACTATTAAACTCGCAGTCAGCATCCTTTGAAAAAATAGTCTCCGTTTCACAGAGGTAGACTGTTCTGCGTGTCCCAGTGGGTACAGTGGCGACTCTCTTGAAAGATCCTCCGCACAAGAAACCACCCTGGCTCAAGGTCAAGCTCCCCACACACGAAAACTTCTTCTATGTGTCTGCACTGGTGCGCAAACACAACCTGAACACCATCTGCCAGAGCGCGAAGTGCCCCAATGTGTCGGAGTGCTGGTCCCACAGGACCGCCACGTTCCTGATCCTGGGAGATGTGTGCACGCGCGACTGTTCCTTCTGTGCGGTGACGCACGGCACACCGAGTGCTGACATCGGGGAGGAGGCGGCGCGGGTGGCGGAATCCGTGGACGCCATGGAGCTCCGCTATGTGGTCATCACCTCTGTCACCCGGGACGACCTGCCCGACGGCGGGGCCTCTCATTTCGCGGACGTGATCGCGGCCGTCCGGGAAGCGCGGCCGGACACGAGGATCGAGGTCCTCATCCCGGACTTCAAGGGCGACGCGAAGGCACTGGCCGCGGTCCTGGAAGCGGGCCCTGATGTCCTGAACCACAACCTGGAGGTGCCAGAGTCGCTCTACCCGTTGATCAACAGGCCGCAGGAAAACTACCGGCGTTCGCTTCAGGTCCTGGAGCGGGCCGGGCAGGCCGGTGCGATCACGAAATCGGGGCTCATGCTGGGTCTGGGCGAGACCCGGGAAGACATCGTCCGGGCACTCCGAGACCTGCGGGATGTGGGCTGCGAACTTTTAACCATCGGACAGTATCTAAAAGCTACCAAAAACAATCCCCACGTAGTAGAATACCATACGCCCGCTGAGTTCGAACAGCTCAAAGCCATTTCGCAGGAGATGGGATTCAGAGGAGTTGAGGCCGGGCCGTTGGTCCGGAGCTCCTACAGGGCCCACAGACTGTACGGGGAACTTCAGCACGCAAAGACAAACTGATGCGCTACTTTATCTTCACAGACATCCACGGCAACCTGGAGGCATTCCAGGCCCTGCTCCGATTCGCCAAGCGCCGCAAGATCGACCACTACCTGTTCATGGGCGACATGGTCGGATACGGAGCCGATCCCAACAAAGTTATCGACGCGCTGCAGTTGCTCGATCCGATCAGTATGGTCCGGGGAAACCACGACAAGGCGGTCTGCTGCGATCTGGACTCGGTCCAGACCTTCAATCCGATCGCGGCCTCTGCCATCCTCTGGACCAGGCAAAACTTGACCCAGGACAACATGGATTACCTCACCGAGATGAAGAAAGGACCCGAGATCGTCCACGAACACATTACAATCTGCCATGGAGCTCCCTTTGACGAAGACTACTACATCTTCGGTGAGTTCGATGCGGCCGAGGCCTTCCTGCACATCGAAACCCCGGTCACGTTTTTTGGACACACGCACTTCCCCTTCGTGTACACGGACAACGACCACATCGTGGAGGGGACCTTTCTGACCGGCAACACGAACGAGATCAAGATCGAACCGGGAATACGCTATCTCATCAACCCGGGATCGGTGGGTCAGCCCCGCGACCGCAACACACGGGCCGCCTGCGCCATCTATGATTCGGATGCGCAGAAGATCAGCTTCTTCAGGGTCGAGTACGACATCGAGAGCGCCCAGAAAAAGATCCTGGATGCCGGGCTCCCGCCTGCTCTGGCCGAACGACTCTCGATCGGCATCTGAGCGGCAGCATGTTTTTCACAACTCATTCCTTCCCGGAAGGGAAACTGCTCCTTGTAAAAACCGACATGGGCCTGATCCTGGCCCATTACCTGCGCGATCCCGATGCGATCGAGAAGGCCCTGAAGCCGCTCCACGACCGCGGCATGAGCCTCGAACACCAGGACGGGCGGTTCGCGCTGGAAAAACGCCTCTTCGACCGCTATTTCGACGGGAAGAAGGAAAGCTTCGACACACTCGCACTCGACTTCAGTCTGGGAACACCCTATCAGCAGCGGGTTTGGCATGCCGCGCGCAAGATCCTCTATGGCGAAGTCGCGGCCTACAAGGATGTCGCCCTGAACCTTGAGTCGAAGGGATACCAGAGCGTGGGGCAGGCGCTCAACCGCAATCCCCTGATCATCGCGGTCCCCTGCCACAGAGTGATAAGCGCCGACGGAAGCCTGGGGGGTTTTGGTGCCGGCTTGGACCTGAAGCGCTACCTCCTGAGGCTGGAAGGCATAAATATTTAGAGGCTGGGATTGGCGTAGCAGTAGAGGCAGGCCTGCGGGCAGTGCTGAGTATAACTCCCGATATCGACGGACTCCGTGCAGCGGCATTCCTTCCTCTGTGTCTTGTCCTTGCGGACCGATGCAGGGGCCCCCTCGGGATGGAGCTCCTGCAGCAGGCGGCCGTCGATACAGGCAGAGGGTTCGATTCCTGGCACAACAGTGATAAAGTCCTGGCTGCAGGCAAGGAGGCGGAGGCCGTGTGCGGAGGCGATCCCGGCCAGATAGCGGGCCTGCTCCAGCTTCTCCTCAGGCTCCGGATCGACATAATCCAGGCCGTGCGCTTGGGCCCTCCGCTTGGCCTTCCGGTACCACTGGGCAAAGCTTATCCTCACGGCCTCGATCTTCCTGCTGGAGAGTTCCGGCGCCAGAGTATCGAAAAAACGCAGGTTCGTGCTCGCCTTTCCGTCCTCCAACCAGGATACGACCGGATCGAAGCGCACGGTGATCCTCCTCGGATCCTCGACCAGGCGGATCAAGGCGTCCAGCTGGGAGAGAGCCACCCGGGGCTCGGGGACTCCCCTCTCGATGCGGCTTGCGCCCAGGCCGGTGATGGTGAAATGCAGATAGAGTTGAGAATAACGCCCGAGCTCGTCGAGTAGACCGGAACTGTTGCGGATCAGATTGCCGAAGTCCTTGGACCACAGCACGAGCGTGTGTACGTGTTCGGGAGCTAGGTCTACTGTGTACGTATGCCCTGACGGTCCCAGGACCTTGACCTGTCCACACCGCAGGGCCTCGGCCAGCCAGGAGTCGAACGAGGCGACCAAATCGGTCCGGCGTGAGGCGCTTATGACTTTGTTCATGACCGATCTTCTCCCGCCATTGTATCCACTCCGGCCGCGAGTGACAATCCGTTTCCCCCCTATACTCACATGTCCCCTTATCTGATATACTGTCTCCAAATGCCCGCCGAAACATCCACCGCTCCCCCGGCCGAACAGCTGCCGCTCGAGGGCATCAGGACCACCCTGAGGGCAGAGAGCCTGATCAAGAGCTTCCACCGCAGGACCGTGGTCAGGGGCATCGACATCCACGTGAGTACCGGCGAGGTTATCGCGCTGCTGGGGCGCAACGGGGCTGGCAAGACCACGACCTTCCACATGATCGTGGGGCTGCAGAAGCCGGACAGCGGCTCGATCTACCTGGACGACAAGGACATCAGCCGCTACACGAGCCCGCAGCGGGCCAAGTTGGGGCTCACCTACCTGCCCCAGGAAAACTCGGTGTTTCTCAAGACCTCGGTCGAGAACAACCTGAAGATGATCCTGGAGATTGCCGGCCATGGGAAAGCCGAGACACAGAGGCTCGCGGCAGAGCTGCTGGAAGAGCTGGGGCTCACGGACCTGGCGAGGCAGTCGGCCCACAGCCTGTCAGGCGGCGAGAGGCGGCGCCTCGAGATCTGCCGCGCGCTGGTCCTCGATCCCAAGTTCCTCCTTCTCGACGAGCCGTTCACGGGTATCGATCCACTGACCATCATAGATCTCCAGAGGATCCTGCTCCGGCTCAGATCCCGAGGCATCGGGATCATCATTTCCGACCACAACGTTCGTGATGCGATGAAGATAACGGACCGCTCCTACATCATCGACGAGGGGGAGATCCTCATCCAGGGAACACCCAGGGAAGTGTCAGCAGACGAAATGGCGAGGGCGCGTTTCCTGGGTAAGGGCTTCCATCTGGGAGAAGAGGTGCAGGTCTACTCGTCTGACGAAAATAAGTAGTTGCCCAGGGTCTCTCCCAGGAAATACAGAAAGAAGAAAAAGTAGATGAGCAGGAGTACGCCCAGAAAGAGGATCGCAACCGGCGCGGATCCGGCTAGGAGCTGGAATACCGTACCCCCGACAACCTGAGAGGCGATCCACAGCGCCACGAACCAGAGCACGGACACAAACACCACATCGAATGCCCTGGCCTTGATCCAGTCGCCGAATCCCACAGGATGGGACTGCCTCCGCACACGGATTTTTTTGTGCACAGGTTCCTCCTCGGCGGCCTCTTCGATGGCGTCAGAGAGGATGCCTTCGTCGGCATCCTCTCCGGCCAGCTCGGAGGTCTTCACAAACGGGAGTCCCGCCTGATCCACTGTCTCCGGGAAGGCCGAGCGTGTGTCATATCCGGGGCCGGGGGCCTCCGGGATCTCTTCTTCGACGGGAGCGGATGGAGCCTCTTCAGTTGTCACCACTTCGTCTATCTCTAGGGGCTCGACAGCTTCGACCTCTTCCGGTTCCTCAGGCACAGCCCTGTCATCGAATTTGATCTCGTCGGTGGGAGGGATATCCGGCAGGGGGCCATCCTGCACATTCTCAACCCAGGGCGGGATGTCCTGTGTATCACTCTTTATCTGATCGCGGACGGACCGGCGTTCCTGCTTGATCGATGCGATGAAATCATCGATCTCTTCTTTTTCCTTCTCGGCCTCATCCACTATGTCTTCGATGTCTCCGGTCTGGATCCCTTCCTCATCCTGGGTCCCGGGTTCTGTGAGCACCTCCCCCAAGGGAGGAGGGGTCTGCCATTCTTTTTCCTCTACAGTGCCCGGCTCCGGAGTCAGCATTTCCTCTTCGGAATCCTCTTCCTCGGGGGCCTCATCGATCTCTTGAGGCATGGGCATCTCCAGGGGATCCCCCGACCGTTCTCTAGCGTCATCAATGACTTCGGCAAATCCATCGGGCAGGTCTTCTGTCAGGCCGTGGCGCGTATCCCGGATCTCAGCCTCTTCCTCTGCGACTTCTTCCTGGATCTCCTGGGGTTCGACATCGAACTCGGTTTTATCTTCAACCGGAGCCTCGGCTTCCGGTACAGGCTCTTCCATGACTTCGTCAGCCAGGACGGCGGAGTCCGATTCTATATCCTCAGCAGGTAACGCCTCTTCTTCTGGAGCAGCTTCTACCTCAGCTCCCGGGATTTCCTCTTCCGGTTCTACAGCGTCGGCCGCCAATTCCGGCTCGTCAGAAGCTGGTTCTTGTTCTTCGGGCACAGATTCCAGCTCATCAACGCTTTGTTCCGGCGCTTCAGCAGCAGCTTCGGGTTCAGCTGGCTCCTCCGGCTCTACCGGCTCCGGCTCTTCGTCTTCCACGACCTTGACCGGTGCTTCTTTCTTAGGCTTTTTGGCAGCAGGCTTTTTCCGCGTGGATTTCCGCTTGCGAGGGGCCGCCTTCTTTTTGGGCGCGGGCTTCTTCTCAGGCTCCTTGGCCTCTTCTTCAAGCAGTTCCGCTTCTATGGCGGCGATCTCCTTCTCGAGTTCGCTTTCATCCTCTTCGGCAGGAACCTCGTCTTCAGACTTGTCAGCAGACGTCACATCCGCTGCCTCTTCCCCCGGCAATTCCTCTTCTAGGGGTTTCTCCTCCTCGTCGGAAGGGAGCTCGCCTGTCTTTTCCTTCAGCTCCTGTTGTAACCCGCTTATGTCCTCATCCACATCGATGATCTTTTCCCCGGGGATCTCTTCGTCTATCAACTCGTCCTCGGGGAAGAGGAGCTTGGTCCCGCAGTTTGTGCAGTACTCGGCTCCCTCATCAATGATCGCCTTGCAGTAGGGGCATCTTTGAATGGCCATTTGCCTTATTTTGAATAGAAACCGCTTCCTTGTCAATCAAAGAAAGGCCACCCCTTGTCATTGCACGCACAGCGAAGCAATCCCCTCCCCTCTCAGTTGACATGAATCACAAAATCGACTACAAATATACAACACGTGTGGGCGATTAACTCAGTGGAAGAGTGCTACCTTCACACGGTAGAAGTCACAGGTTCAAATCCTGTATCGCCCACCATTTCTCATCTCC
>CBESWG010000032.1:0-34279 GCA_965533275.1 uncultured bacterium | reverse complement strand
CTGAATGGGGGCCAGCAGGTTGGCGGTCGTGATGAACATGACCTTGGATAGGTCATAGGGAACCCCGATGTAGTGGTCCCGGAACGAGAAATTTTGTTCCGGATCGAGAACCTCGAGGAGCGCGGAGGAAGGATCTCCCCTGAAATCGGCTCCGATCTTGTCCACTTCGTCCATCATGAAGACGGGATTGTTTGATCCGCCTCGACGGATACCCTGGATGATGCGGCCCGGCATGGCGCCCACATAGGTGCGCCGGTGTCCCCGGATCTCGGCCTCGTCCCGAACGCCCCCCAGGGACATGCGGTAGAATTTGCGGCCCAGGGCCCGGGCAATGGACCGCCCCAGCGAGGTCTTGCCCACGCCGGGCGGACCCACGAAACAGAGGATCGGGCCTTTGATCTTTTTGGAGAGTTTGCGCACTCCCAAGTATTCGATGATCCGCTCTTTGACCTTTTCCAGGCCGTAGTGGTCCTCGTCCAGGATCGCCTTGGCCTTCTTGAGGTCCAGATTATCCACGGTGGTCTTATTCCAGGGCAGAGCGAACATGACGTCGAGGTAGTTGCGTACCACTGCGGTCTCGGCCGATTCGGGGTGCATCTGGGAGAGCCGGGTGATCTGTTTTTCGAGCTCTTCACGGACCTCGGCCGCAACTTTCAGCTTGGTGAGATTCTCCTGATAGGCCTGGATATCCTCCTGGATCTCGCTCCCCTCCCCCAGCTCCTTCTGGATGGCCTTGAGCTGCTGGCGCAGGAAATACTGTCGCTGCAGCTTGTCCATCTCGCCCTTGGCCTCACTTGAGATGCGGCTCTGGATATCGAGCAGCTCCAGCTCTTTGGTCAGGTGTTCGAAAACTTTCTTCAGCCGCAAGAAGGTATCGGTGATCTCCAGGATCTCCTGGGCCTCCTCGACCTTGAGGTCCAGGTTTGCTGCGGTCAGGTCCGCCAGGCGGCCCGCCTCCTCGACATTGGCGGCGATGATCATGACTTCGGGGGGGATGTTTTTGCCCAGTGTCGAGGCCTTATCGAGTCCATCGCGCACGTTGCGCAGCATGGCCTCGCCCTCAATGTTCTGTTCTTCTTCCTCGGGATCGTTCAGCACCTGGACCTTGGCGGAATAATAGGGCTTCTCCTCGTCCAGTTCTTCCACACGCGCCCGAGTCAGCCCCTGCGCCAGGATCCGCACTCGACCGTCGGGGAGCTTGAGCATGCGCATGACCAGCGCTACGGTGCCAACCTCGTGCACATCCTCCGGCTTGGGCTCTTCGATCTCCATGTCCTTCTGCGTCAGCAGGAGGATCATGCGGTGCGATGACAGGGACACATCGATGGCATTCTTCGACTTTTCCCGACCGACGAACAGGGGGACCACCATGTAGGGGAAGACCACGATGTCCCGCAGCATGAGGACGGGAAGCTCATCGGGGATATTGAGTTTGTGTTCTCTCTCTTCAATGATCTCATCCAGGTTTGCTTCGACTTCGTTTTCCTTTTTCGCCATGAGCGCTCTCCAACCTTACTCTTCAGATTTTCCGATCTCCAGCAGCACTTCTTCTTTCTTCCGGGACACACGATATTTTTTCAGCACCAGGAGCAGGATCCCGTTTTCCAGGAACGCCCTGGACTCCTCAGGGATGATGGCACAGGGAAAGCTCACAAAGCGCCGGAAGGGGCCATATTCTCGCTCGAGCCTCAGGTATTTGACCTTCTTGCGGAACCGTGACCTGCGCTTGGTCCCCTTGACCTCGACCCGGTTGTGGCTGAGCATGATGATGATGTCCTTCTCAACCACACCCGGGAGCTCGATCTCGACCAATACCTCGGTCTCCTTCTCGGAGATATCGACCCAGGGTACCCAGCTCTCATCCAGCCCATAGAACTTGCGCCGGTCGGAGAACAGCTCCCCCACCATGCGGTTTATCTCGGCCTCGATCTTGACTACCCGCGAGACCGGCTGGATCTTCTTCTTCACTGCCTCTACTTTTCCTTGAGGATCCTCTCCAGCTCCTCTTTGAATTCGACCACATCCTTGAAATCACGATACACAGATGCGAAACGGACATACGCGACCTTGTCCAGCTCGTGAAGGCGCCGCATAACATACTGCCCGATCTCTTCGGCCGGCATCTCCTTCTCGGCCCTGTCCTGAAGCATGGTCTCGATCTCCTCGACGATCTCCTCGAGGGCCGCGATCGCGATGGGCCGCTTCTCGCAGGCTTTAAGCAGCCCCTTCAGCAGCTTCTGGTCATCAAAGCGCTGACGCTGGCCGTCCTTCTTGACCACCATATAGGGGATCTCCTCGATCTTTTCATAGGTGGTGAAGCGCTTGGCACAGGACAGGCATTCCCGCCGGCGCCGGATGGTGAATCCGTTCTTGCTCTCACGGGAGTCGATCACCTTGCTTTCCGCATGGTCACAATATGGACATCTCATGGGTTTGATTCCTCTCCGAACTTCTTGATTTGGAAGAACGATATCCCCTCTTTCCACAATATAGCATAACCGATGAGGCAAGTCACAACGATCGTGACGGCATGGAGAACGAGGGTCATGGCAATGGCCAGGTTCTCTTCGATGGAAAAGAAAGACATCAGTCCCAGCTTGCTGAATTGGTGGAATCCCCCCACCATCCCAGGGGTGGGGATGGACGCGCCCACTCCCAGCAGGAACGTGAACGGTATCATGGCGAAGAAGGGCACATGCACATCAAAAACTAAGAGAAAGATCCAGTAGTAGAAGACGATGGAGCCCCACACGATCAGCGACCACAGGAAATAGACCAGGAGTGTGCGTGCGGATTTGAAATAGCTCATGCCCTGGATAAACTCCTGGACCAGGGAAAGTATCTTTTCCCGGAGACGCTGGGGAAGGGGCCTCAGGAAGAATCCCAACACACGGAGCGTCAGGGATGCGAAGAAATAGAGGGCCAGTATGATGATCAGGAGACCTGCCGCCGCCAAAACCGCGATGGTTCCCCAGAGGGTGAGTTGGGCATTCATGCTCTCCTCGATCGGGAAGATGGAAACGTAGAGAGGTTTCGCCAGCATGAAGAGGCCGAGGAGCAGGCACATCGTGAGGATGTCGAAGATCCGCTCCACTAACACCGTTCCGATCGTGAAGGCCTTGGAGATATTCTCTCTCTGGGCCAGGTAGAGCGGGCGGATCACCTCGCCGATGCGGGCCGGGAAAGTGAGGGTGACCGCAAAACCAATGGAGGTGGCGGCAAACCGGCTATAGAAAGACACGCCCTCCTTCTCGTGCTGCAGGAGGTATTTCCAGCGGATGGAGCGCGTCACGAGGTGGGTTGGCGCCAGCATGATCGCGAGTATCAGGAGCGGGAGGCTCACATCGTCGAGCGAGGCCCAGACCTGGCCCCAATCGGCGCTCTTGAAGAAAAAGTAAAGCAGCCCTGCGGTCAGGAGCAGGACCAACGCCATCTTCCACCAGTTCTTTTTCATCTATGCTGCCAGGTACAAATCCTTTATCTATCTATTTATTAGGCACGAATACTATCACCAAGTCAAAAACCTGTCAACGCGACGCAGCGATCTCATCAGGGCTTGAAATATCTTCCAAAATCTACTAGAATTGACGCTTCCGCTGGGAAGTCGTCCAATGGCAGGACACATGACTCTGGATCATGGGATCGGGGTTCGAATCCCTGCTTCCCAGCCACTCACTACCTTCAGCCACAACCGCTAAATTTGTCTAAGAATTAGACACCGCGTCCGTTCCTGTACACATGCTGTATCACTTTTAGGATGTCCCGTTGCGGGTAATCCAACCTCTCCAGGGATGATCCTCACATCAGGTAGTTGGCACAAGAATTGCAATTAATTCGGGTGAAGAGCAACTGATTGATGAATTATTTCGTCTAAATAGAGTCATGGATAAGGAAAACGATCCAACTCGACAAGACACAGGAACATGAAAATGAACAAGATCGCACAAAGCCTGGCAGTAGTGGCGGCCGTGGTTTGCTTGATACAGCCTGTCTGGGCGCAGTTCACCGACTCGGAACTGATACAGAGGGAACAATGGGAAGATTTCCTCAAGACCGCAAAGATCATCGAGGCGGAACAGCCCTGGGGCAAGAAGGAAGCCGTGACGCGGCCGTGGAAGATGACGCTGCAGAAGGACGGCATCACTCGCTGCGCCGTGTGGAAGAACTGCGAGGGCCGGATGAATGGCTTCGATGAGAGCTGGCGCTGGGAGATCGCGGCCTACCTGCTGGACAAAGAGCTCGGGCTCAACATGGTGCCGCCGACCGTGGAGCGAGAGTTCAAGGGGCAGTGTGGGTCACTGCAGCTCTGGGTCGACAGCGAGTGGAGCCTCAAGAAGAAGATCCAGAAGAACATACCGACTCCGGTCGATAAAACCGATGCCTGGCTGCGTGCGGCCTGGCTCCAGCAGGCCTTCGACAACCTGATCGCCAACGAGGACCGCCACATGGGCAATGTGCTCGTCACAAAGGACCACAGGGCCATATTGATCGATCACTCCCGCACGTTCCGGACTGCGGACCAGTTCGCTGACCAGCTCCTCTATATGCAGGAGGACAGCGGAGATTCTTCTGCTATCATGCGCGAGCTCCCCAGGGCCTTCGTCGAGAGCCTCAGCGCCCTGGATTCTGCGACACTGCACCAGGTGGCCGGCAAATACCTGACCGATCAAGAGATCGATGCCGTGCTCAAACGGCGCCTCCTGCTCCTTGACTGGATCGAAATGCACGTCCAGGTTATGGGGGAAACACGGGCCCTCTATTGATCTGATATCCGCCTATCCCTCCTGATAGAATCCAACAAGGAGAGTACACTTCCTCCCTGGAGAGTGTTTCGTCCCGATCTGACCGAATTGCATCCTGGAGAGGCTACGGATGTCGCAATTTGAGGACAGAATCCGGGCAATTATTCACATTTTCCCCTGGCATGCTTGGCATGGTTCTTGCTATTATAGATATGACACACAAGGAAGCCGGGAGACCGGTTCCTTCAATCTGTAAAGGAGGCGAATATGCATAAAAAAGGACTTTTAATCGTTTTAACGTTGTTATTGATCGCACCGGCTCTGGTGCTGGCTCAGGATGTCGAGGCCAAGCCGGAAAAAACTTTCCAGAGCGGAGTGAGGCCGGGCATCGCCTACCCCATCGAATCGGGGCACATGACCGTCAACGTCCCGAAGCAGGACAAGGCCCGCGTGGTGCTGCTGGCAGCCTCCGTCTGGCCCTATGATGCTGCGACCGATTCCGAAGCGATGCAGCACATTTTTCGGCAGAATACCGATTCGGCAACGATCTATGTCGATTTTTCCGCAGTCCTGAACACAAATGTCAGGTTCCATGTGATCTTTGCCGGCCCGGAATATTTCGTGTTCGATGACGAAGATACGTTCCCTGCCAAATACAAATCCACCGATTATTTCGAGGACAACGTCTACTGGGTTACGTTCCTCCCCAGCGAGTGGATGAAGGGTACCTACAAACTCGTGGTCATCGCAGAGCAGGAAACGGTAGGCTCGGGCGCCGAATCCGTTTTCGAGTTTACCTTCCGCATCATTTAGCCTGAATTAACTAGTAAAGGGGCTGCCTGCGCTTCTGAGGCAGTCCCTTTTTCATTTCCTGCCGAACCTCACCGCCTCCCTCCGCAATAGATATCCTCTCTAGACAATTCCAGGGCATTTGGTGTTTAATTGGTGTACTCGTCCATTGGGAAAGGCCATGAAAAAAACTCTTATCTTCTTCATTTTAATCATGATAGGTGGATCGACTGCCCTGAGTGCTCAAGACGGCCTGATCCCCGCCTTCGAGCTGGAGCAGAACGACCTGCGGCTCCACCGGACGGCCCGGCCGGGCTCCCCCTTCGACAAGGTGGGACGGCGCTTCGCCATCTTGGGGGATGAGAGCGGGTCGTTCGAAGCCTGGGCCTACCCATTAAAGCTCATCCGTGGTTTCACTTTCTCCTTCTACATCGGGAGCTCCACCCGACCGATCCCTGCCCGGGAGATCGTGCGCTACGTGGATGTCACACCCGAGGCAACGGTCCTGACCTTTACCTTCCAGTCCTTCACAGTCCGGGCGATCTACATCACCCCAGTCAGAGAACCGGGTGCACTCATCCTCCTCGAGATCGACTCCACGGAACCGCTCTCTGTCGTCTGCGGTTTCCTGCCCGTGCTCCAGCCCATGTGGCCGGCCGGGATCGGGGGGCAGTTCGCCTACTGGAACAACGAGCTCAAGGCCTACATCGTCTCTGAGTCCTCGGGACAGAATCATGCCCTGGTCGGATCTCCCGCTGCTTCGGGCCTATCCTACACGCCGGCCCACATGCTTTCGGATGCCCCCAGCGAATTCCGTATCGTCATCCCAGATCCCGAAAAACTGCAGGGAAAATACATCCCGATCGCCCTGGCTGGGGGAAAGGGAAAGAGGGAAGAGATCCAGGCCGTATATGAGAAGCTACTCAAGGAACCTGAAAAATATTATCGGGAAAGCCGCAGCCACTTCCGGGAACTGCGGGACAACACCCTGCGTCTCCATACACCCGACGCAAAACTGGATCTGGCCTACGAGTGGGCCAAAGTGGCTTTCGACAACCTGGTCGTCGAGCACCCGGACCTCGGGACCGGCATGGTGGCAGGGCTGGGCGCATCCGGCTCGAGCGGGAGGCCGGGATTCGGATGGTTTTTCGGGGGAGACACCTACATCAACTCGCTCAGCCTGTCGGCCTTCGGAGCCTTTGCTACAGCCCGGACCGTGCTGGGTTTCACGCGTCAATGGCAGCGTGAGGACGGCAAGATGGCCCATGAACTCTCCCAGGCCGAGGGCTACATCGACTGGTGGGGCGATTACCCCTATGGATACATCCACGGGGACACGAGCCCCTATTATATCGCCGCTGTGTTTGACTATGTCCGCTGGTCCGGGGATATTGAGTTCGTCCGGGAAAGCTGGGAGTCCCTCAGGCATGCCTATGAATGGTGTCTCACCACCGATGCCAACGGCGACGGGCTCATGGACAACAGCAAGGCCGGGCTGGGCGCGTTGGAATACGGCGCCCTGACCGGGATCGCCACGGATATCTACCTGGGGGCGGTCTGGGTTCGCGCCGCCTCTGCCATGCGGGAGCTGGCCAGGATCGCAGGGAAGGGGGAATACAGCGATAGGGCTGCCAAGGACTATGAGCGGGCCCACAAGGCCTTTGAGGAACGGTTCTGGGACGAGGAGAATCGGTTTTACGCATACGCCTTCAACAGTGATGGGGAGCATGTCCGGGAGATCTCCCCCTGGAACGCGGTCGGTCTCATGTGGGGCCTGGGCACACCGGAGCACAGCCGTGTTTCTTTGGAGCGGCTCAGCGCGTCTGATCTCATCACGGATTGGGGAGTACGCAGCATCTCTCAAGACAGCGCGTATTTCCAGCCCCTGAACTACAACTACGGGGCTGTCTGGCCATTCCTGACCAGCTGGGCCACGACTGCGCTCTACGCGAATCACATGCCGCTCAATGCATGGTCCCTGCTCAAGGCCACGGCCGGACACACATTCAACCACGGGCTCGGCACGATCACCGAGGTCTTCTCCGGCACGCATCACGTCTGGCCGCAGGAGGCGGTGTCCCACCAGGGATTCTCCACGGCCGCGGTCACCCTGCCCCTGATCCGGGGACTGCTGGGGCTGGAGGCAGATGCCATGGCCAGATCCCTCACCTTCGCGCCACACTTCCCCGGCCACTGGGACAAGGTCCAAGTGGCCCAGATCAGAGTGGGAGACGCCCGATTCTCTCTGGACTATTCCCGGGAACATGAAACCGTCCGCATCGAAGTGACTCCTCAAAACGCAGAGGGCTTCCATCTCCGGCTGGAGCCTGCCCTTGGTTTGGGATGTGAAGTCAAGGATGTCACGCTCCGGGGAGAGTCCATCGCTTATACAACCCGCCGGTCTGCACAGGTCACACAGGTTCTGTGCGAGCTTCCGGTCCATAACGGCCCTCTTTCGATCGGGATCTCATTCGAGCCAACAGTGGAGATTTTCCCCTTGTATTCCAGAAGCCGGGTGGGGGCGGCAAACAGCGGGCTCAAGATCCTGTCGTTGGATAGGCAGGGAGAGGGCTTGCGGCTCGAGGTCGAGGGACTGTCCGGCAGGAGCTATGAGCTGGGGATCCTGAACCCAGAGCTTATCACCTCGATCAGTGGGGGCGAGGTGAGTGACGGCCGGATCCTACTCCTGATCCCTGATGGAAAACCGGGAACATTCCTCCGCCACACCATCACCATCCGGCAGTGATCGCGTAGTCGTCCTGAGCATTTCATAGGTTCCACTGAATTATTAGTTTTATACCGCACCAGGGTGATCTACGGGTTGAGATTGCAGTAGTTTCTAGGAGTTGGTGGGTGAGGCTGTAGTGTACTACTGCGAACCCATCATGACGACGAAAATGCTGTGAGATCAGCGCGTAGATAATCCTGGTCAACGGCGGAGGGAGGCTTTGGAGAATATGTACTCCGGAATCTCCGCATCAAAGTCCATGGATTCGATGATCATCTCCGTGCCCTTGCCGCCCTTGAGCGCGTCCTTGAACACGATGTGTGAGGGGATCCAGCGGCCCTCCTGCTGCAGGACCTTGAGCACCTCCGTGGTTTTGAGCAGCTTGCCGCTGCGGGCGAAGCGGTCCTCCCGCAGGGCGATGAAGCGCTCTTTGTCGACCCAGATCTTGCGCGTGTAGTAGGCGATTTCCTTGCCTTCCTTGGCAGCAAGCTCCAGCACCCAGCACTCCCGCTCGGCCATGACCTCTTCCCCGGTGACCTGGGCATCGTAGAGATTGCCCAGCTCCGGATCCTCCATCATGTCCTCATAGGAAAGGTCCGAACCCATCACCGACTGGCGCAGCATGTGCCCGGAGATCCGGATGACCCTGTCGGTCGAAGGCGCATAGGTCCAGAGCTCGTCCTCCAGCTTGAGCATCTTGGTGCCGGCCTCCCGGGGAGGAGAGAGGAACTCGGTAAAGGACTGATCCACACCCTGCAGCCAGGACTTGGATTTGATCGTGCGGCTCCCGCGGCGGCCGTGAACGATCATGGTTCCCACATAGATCTTGTTGTCCGAACCGAAATTCTCGTCCATCTTCTGGACGATCCACTCGCCGTCCGGGGTCTGGGCCTCGAGACCGAGAAACAGCCCGGCCATGACTAGAAACACCATTGGCGTGATTATCTTCATACTTCCAACTCCTTCATCAACTGCGCTGTCTTGCGGCGATAAATGCCCAATCCGGCGATCGCGGATCCCAGGAGGGTGGCGACGATCCCGGGAAAGAATCCTATGATATAGCTCACAGGCGTAACCTTGGCCCGGATCACATCGGCCATCATCAGGGAGGCATTCTGCATCATGTGGCTGATGTCGAATCCCTTGTACTGCAGCCAGTAGGAAAAGAACAGCCCCAGGATGGTGCCGAAGGCGGAGCCGATGACTCCAACGATCAGGGACTCGGTGATCATGGAGCGGTATAGGTGTCCCTTACTCTCTCCCACGGCGAGGCGCACTCCGATCTCGCCGTAGCGCCGGAGGCTGCCCAGGATGCCGGAATTCCACAGTACGATCGACATGGCGGTTATGAAGACGATCAGGACGACGGCCGTAAACATCTTGAGTAAGCCCATCATATCGCCCAGCGCGGACAGCTCCAGCAGGCTCTTCATGATCGGAGCGAATTCGTCTGGATCATCCGCCATGGAGGCATTGAATTCCGCGGTCAGCTGCTCGGAGCCCTCCAGCCTGAAGACGAGGTCGCCATAGAAGCCCAGGACCTCACCGGCCGCATCCTGCATATCTAATGCTGCCTGGACGTCGGCCAAGTCTGCGATCATGGCGCCCCTGTCCAGGGCGGTCACGCCAAACTTGATAGTACCGGCGATCGTGAAGTTGGCCACGGCCATGCTGCCGTACATGGTGGAGCCGATGAGCGTGGCCGTCTCGCCTGCTGCAACTCCCAGGCGCTCTGCAAAACCGTGACTCACCAGGATCTCCCCCGGCTTTTCTGGAAGCCTTCCTGTTATCACTGATCCTTCCAGGTTGAGGAGCGACCATTCGGGAGTATTGGGAGAAAAAAGGTCCAGGGCCATTCCCATGACTGGTCCCTGTGCACGCGTTTCCCCGTTCTCATCCGGGATATCCAGGAGCCCGCCGAACTGGATCCGGGGGGTCCAGATCATGTCTGGGTAGCGGTCATGCAGATCTGCGAGCAGGTCGGACAGGCCGACGAAGGCCAAATCATTCGGGATCTGATCCACTTCTTCGGCGTATGCGCGAGACATGACCTTGACGTGCCCCGTAGAAAACTTGGCGCTGGTGTCGAAATAATTACCGAACGCTCCCTGGATGTAGCTGTAGAGGAGCACGGTCAGCATGACCCCGATCATGACCGTGAGGATCGGGAACAGGCTCCGGGAGCGGTCCCTGATTATGCCCTTCAATAGGAATTTGATCATGTCACCTTCCCCCTCAAGGCCTCGGTGGGCTCCAGCTTGGAGATCCTGCGCGTGGGAAGAAAACTCACGATGGTGGTGACCAGCAGGACGAGGAGTACCGTCCCTACCACCAAGCCGGCCGAGATGGCCGGATAAAGCGTGTCACCCATGGCAAAGCCGTAGCTGTCCATGGCACCCGGCATGGTCCAGCCCACCTTGCTCGAGTACATGAGGAGCGGGATCCCATATACGGCGGCCACGCCGGCGGCGAGGACGCTGTGCATGACCCCCTCCAGCGTGAACATCGCGATGACTCTGGTCCGTGTCAAGCCCAGGGCCATCAGGGTACCGATCTCCCTCTTGCGCTTGAAGATGGAAAAGATCTGAGTGTCGAAGATGGCCAGCATGGCCAGGAGCAGCAGGACGATGTAGAAGATCGAAGATCCCACGGTCTTTTGTTTGACCAGGGCCTTCACATCCTTCATGAGGAAGTCCAGGTCGCGGAACACCCAACCCGATACGCTGGCCTGAAGAGTCTCATCACCGTCATTCGCCACGACCACCATGGTGGCCTCGCCCTCCATGCGGGTCAGCTCCTGCAGTGTGTCCAGTGCGATCCAGAGCTGCCCCTGGTCGATGCTGGGGACCGAGCCCCTGAATACCTGGGCTATCTTAAATTCCTGAGCGTCAAAGACTCCTTCTGCATCCCGCCAGCGGAGCGTCACGACGTCACCCAGTTTGAGCCCGGTGCTGGCCGACATCCGGCTCCCGATCATGAGCGGAAGCTCCTCTCCCTCCTGCTCCAAAAAACGGGACGGGAGTGAGAGGATCTCCTGTCCGGGAACGATCCCCCTGAGCATGGCGGTCATCATCCGTCCATTGGGATAGGCGGTGGCCTGGACGATCAGGATGGGGGTTGCCTTTTTTTTCTCCACCCTTTCCTGCAGGGGCCCTGGCAGGGCCCCATGGGCGTCTTCCAGGGTTAAAGGATCATAGGGATCATAATTCTCCTGCCAGTACTGCCCCCCGGCATACTCGGCGGCGACCTGAAGCCGCATGGCCTGCTCGCCAATGCCCAGGTTGTAGCCCTGCATCCAGATGATGGCCACGAAGGCGAATGAGAGGACGCCCACGTTCAGCCAGGTCCTGACACCAGCACCCAGCAGGTTTCGCAGTGCCAGTTTGAAGAGCGTGGTCATTGGTCTGCTCCCGCGGTCGGCCGATCCGGCTCCGGGGTTTCATCGCGGGCCACACGGCCGTCGATCAAGGTGATCTTGCGGCGGAGGTACCGGATGACCTTCTCGTCGTGGGTGGCAAATATAAAAGTGGTCTCAAGGCTCTGGTTGAGTGTCACCATGGTATCAAGGATGTGGAAGGAGTTTTCCGCGTCCAGGTTGGCAGTGGGTTCATCGGCCAGGATGATCGCCGGCTTCTTGACCACGGCCCGGGCGATGGCCACACGTTGGCTCTGGCCGCCCGAAAGCTGCGCAGGCTTGGACTTGGCCCGGTCGGCCAGGCCCACCCACTCCAGAGCATCCATGGTCATCTTCTTGCGCTCATCCGCCGAATAATCGAGGAGCAGGAGAGGGAACTCGACATTCTCGAACACCGTGTACACCGGCAGCAGGTTAAAGGTCTGGAAGATGAAACCGATATACTTGTTGCGGAGGGCTGCAGCCTGCCGGTGGCTCAGGCTCTCGATCCTGTGGTCCATGACCACTGCGCTCCCTTCAGTGGGTTGGTCCAGGGAACCGATGATGTTGAGCAACGTGGTCTTACCCGACCCGCTGGGCCCTACCAGGCCAGCAAACTCGGCCTTCTGGAACTGCAGGTTGACCTTATTCAAAGCGAAGAGCTTGTGTCCCCCCATCGGATAGATCTTGACCAGTTCTTTTGTTTCGATCAGGTGTGAGTTTTCCATTGCTCCCTCTTTCATGAATTTCTCCATGCTCTATTTTACACTAATAATTGAATACGACCATGATCTGAAAACCCTTCCCAATGAACTGGCTGCCATCGGATCGGTCCGGATAGATCTCGAAACGCAGGGGATTCCAGAACGCCATGAGATGGAAGCTCCAGCGGTCATAGGTCCGCTGCCAGTTCACGAAGCTGTAGAGGTCCTTATTATCCCAGCTATAGAAAAAGATGGTATTCACGTTGTCCAGTATACTCATCGGGTAGTTGATGAAGAGCCCGGTGAAATCAATCCCCTCTCCCTGGCCGAAGGCCTTCTCGCTCGATGTATACATGAAGTGTTCGGCCAGGACATTGAGGCCGTTTCCCAGGTCGAAGGTGTAGTCGATGCCCAGGGTTAGTGCCCGCTTCCAGGGCTGCGGGAGCGTCTTATAGTCCTGGTGGATTAGGGCGGCCTCGAACCAGAGGCCGACGCCCACATCCCATTTCCCATCCAGGGCGAAGCGGTTTTCGGCAGCTTCGGGTTTGCCTTCGCCACGACGCGGGAACGGGAGTCCACTGAAGTCGATCTGCCGGTGGTGATATGTGATGGCCGTCTCCCCCCTACCCAGGGGGAACTGGGCCCGCCCGCCCCACTCCAGGGTGTTGTCCTTGGTGGGGATGACCTCCAATCCCTTGGGATCGTTATTGCCGTAGAGCCCCCACAGCCACAGGTTGGCGTTGTTGATAAAATAATAGCGGGCCAGGATCCCATAGACACCATCGGTGAGCTGCAGGGGGTCCCGGGGATCGATGCTGTCGAACCACATGAGTGAGCGCAGGAGCATGGCAGGCCCGAAGTTGATCTTCTGCAGCCCCAGCCGCACCTCGAACTGCGAGGACGACATCCTCCCCCAGATGCGGTAGGGCTTGACGTTGCCATCGGTCGTCACGTCATCCCAGCCCTGGAATACGGCCGTGCCGTAGGCGTTGAGGGAGAACTCCGCGTCCAGCGAGAGCGAGGAGGAGATATCGTGAGCCAGGAAGAACTCGGGGATGTAGCGCAGCCCGAACTGAGGATCGACGGGATCCTGGAACCGGGCGTTCCCCCATCCGGTCACGAGCCCCTTGTGGCTGAACTGCTGCGCGGAGGCGAATGGTGTACAAATAACAGCCAGCATAATAAAGGCCGCCACAAGGAAGACACTGTGTTTCGATTTCTGTCTCATCTCGGTCACCGCGGCAGGATCCCATAGAAGAAAAGGTTCAACAGTTCCTTGGTTAGGGCCTGAGGAGAGCTGTACATGCCGGCAAGCCTTTCGTCGGAAGCGAGTTCGACCATGTGCTGGATGAAAAAAAGCAGGAACTCGGGCTTGATGTTCTGCCTGATCTCATCCTTTTCCTGTGCTTTGGTGAGATCGGTTAACAGCAGCTGGACATTGTGTTGAAATTGCTGCTGGATGAATTCGGCGATCTCGGGAATTGGAGAATGCAAAATATCATCGAGGATCTCCTGACTCACTTCAGGATTCGCATCCATCTTCAGCTGGATAAAATCGGCGACCTTGTCTGGAAAGGGTGCGTCCCCGTCCATGATGGCGCGGTAAGCCTCGATCCCGACCTGCATGACCTTACGCAGGACATACAGGGCCAGCTCGACCTTGTTCTTGAAGTAGGCATAGAACGTCATCTTGGATACGCCTGCCGTCCGGCAGATCTCCTCGACAGACACGCGTTTTATGCCGTAACGCCAGAACAGTCCATGGGCGGTTTCCACCAGCCGAACGTACTTGAGGCTGGGATTGTCGGCCTCGATGGCTTGCCTTATCTTCATTTCACAACCTTACTTATTTCGTTCTTTTTTACTATTTGCGTCCATAATATAAGCTTAAGGTCATAATTTGTCAAGTTTTGTAAACTATTTAGATATACGGACGCTATTCCTCTCTTATTCAACATGAGAAAAATAAGAGTGCGGGTTCAGCGCCAGGGCTTTCCCACGATCTCCGTCAGCCGGAACCGCAGGGCGGATTGAAGTTCCGGTTGAGTCTTATGCCGCACTCTTTTTGTTGTAGAAATTGTAGAACCAGGCCAACAGCGCGCCGATGACCCAGGCGTCCAGGGCAGCATACAGAGTGACCACGATGATCCCGACGAATCCCCACTCGCCGAAGGTATATCCGGGATAGATGCTCGAGAGCAGCTTGAGGAATTCGGCTCCATAGTCCTCGGTCAAGAGGTTAAGCAGGCCGGCGCCGAACACAGTTAAGGACCACACGGTGGAGACCGCACAACCGAAACGGACAGCTGATAGTTTCATCCTTCCCCTCCTATTTTTTCCTGAATTATTTATAAAAGCTGCCGATATTTCAAACAAAATCCTTTTTTTTTATTTGCTCATTCGAGGTCTGAGGCTTCTGCCTCTGAAAGCATGTTCATGATCATGCCCGCGTCAAGAAAGCCGATCAGTGTTTCCCCCGCATCCGGATTCCAAGTCAGCACGATGTCGAACTGCTTGAACGCCCCCTGCAATTCCATTTCCTTCACCAGCGGAAAGAGCTTGTCCGAGACCGTCTTCATCAGAACATCTTTCGACTTCCACATGGAACCCTCCCCTCACACCGCCGGGGCAGCTTCGACGATGAACGGCATTTTATGTGCTTAGCATATGCATATGATCCCTGAGAGTCAAATGAAGATACAAGTAAAAAAAAGGGCTGAATTGAGGGGAGGAATGCTTTATAATCGGACGTTATCATGCGCAAATACCTGATTTTTCCCGTCCTCCTGGCAGCACAAACCCTGCTCTTTGCAGCTAAAACCCCACCACCTCCCCGGCCGGTGGAGGCCGTACGCAGCGACTCTGCCATCCGCATCGACGGCATTCTGGACGAGAGGATCTGGCAGGGCGAAGGCTCGACGGGTTTCAAGCAGTCCGAGCCGTCAGACGGAGCGGACGCTTCCGAGCAGACCATCGTCTGGGTTGCCTATGACGCGGACAGCCTCTATGTGGCGGCCCGTATGTTCGATTCGCGCCCCGATGCCATTGTCAGCCGCCTGGGACGGCGCGACGACGAAGTGGAATCCGACTGGTTCACATTCGCCGTGGATCCCTATTATGACCGCCGCAGCGGCTTCCAGTTCTCGGTTAATCCGGCGGGTACGATCCTCGACGGCACACTGTTCAACGATGAAGGCCGGGACATGACCTGGGACGGGGTGTGGGAATATGCAGCAAACCGGGATGATCAGGGATGGACGGTCGAGATGCGAATCCCCTATGATCAGCTCCGGTTCAAACAGCAGGAAACCTATACCTGGGGCGTGAATTTCTTCCGCACCATCAAGCGCAAAAACGAGATCTCTGCCTTTGCCTGGATCCCCCGGGAAGAGAGCGGTTATGTCTCGCGCTTCGCACCCCTCACAGGGATCCGGGAGATCCGCCCGCGCCGCCTGCTCGAATTCATGCCCTACACCATGGTGCAGGCTCAGACCAGCCCGGCCGTCTCCGGCGATCCATTCCGGACCGGGTCCGACTACTCGGGCAACTTCGGATTCGACATGCGTTCCTCGCTCAAAACCCACCTGACCCTGAACCTTACCGTCAACCCGGATTTCGGCCAGGTCGAAGTGGATCCGGCCGTGATCAATATCAGCGACCAAGAGACTTACTATGCCGAGAAGCGCCCCTTTTTTGTTGAGGGGGCGGACATCTTCCGATTCGGATACGGGGGGGCCAACACGGTCCGCAACCTGGGATGGAGCGATCCCCGTTTCTTTTACAGCCGCAGAATCGGCCGCTCCCCCCAGGGATATGTACCCGGTGGCGGCTACGTGGATTATCCGGACTGGACACGGATCCTGGGGGCGGGCAAGGTGACGGGCAAGCTGGGCGAGAGCTGGAACCTCGGCGTGATGAGCGCGTTAACGGGTCGGGAGTTTACGGCAGTTGACCAGGGCGGAAACCGTTTTTCTCATGAGGTCGAGCCTTTGTCGTTCTACGGAGTCGTGCGCAGCCTCAAGGAATTCAAGGGAGGATTCAGCGGCCTGGGCTTCATCTCGACCGGAATCTGGCGCGACCTACGCGAGCCCGGACTGGAAACACTGCTTCCCCGGCAAGCCCTGACCTTCGGGGTGGACGGCTGGACTTTCCTCGACCGGGACCGCGCCTGGGTGATCACGGGCTGGGCAGGTGGAACCCACATCCAGGGCGGGGAGGCGGCCATGGCGCGGATTCAGCGCTCCTCACTCCACTACTACCAGAGGCCGGATATAGACTACGCCTCGGTCGACCCCATGGCCACCAGCCTGTCGGGATGGGCCGGGCGCCTCTATCTCAACAAACAGAAGGGAAATTTCGTCTTCAACACGGCCGTGGGGGCTATGTCTCCCGGTTTTCACGCCATGGACACGGGGTATCACTCCCGCGGAGACAAGATCAATGGACACATCGAGGCTGGTTACCAGGTCTTCCAACCCAGTAGAGTGCTGCGCACCTGGCGGCTGACCCTGGCTACTTACCAGAGTTATGATTTCGGGGGGACCCGTTTCGACGAAAATTACGCCCTCAATGCCACTACCCAGTTCCTGAACTACTGGAGCGCGACACTGCACCTGGCCTATGACCCCGACCGATACTCCCACTACTTGACCCGCGGGGGCCCGCTGGCCCAGTATCCCTGGGGGATCATGCGCCGTCTCAGCATCCGCACGGACGACCGGCGCCCGGTGGTCTTTGGGCTCTCCGGACACTACCGGACCCACCCCTATGGGTCGCACAATTACTCCGTAGGCGTGGCCGTAGAATTCAAACCCACGGGAAACTTCCGTCTGTCTGCCGGGCCCTACTATTCCTGGCGTCGCTCGGTCGGGCAGTACATCAGACAGGTCGTCGATCCCCTCAAGGTCGAGACATACGGGTCCAGGTACGTCATGTCGGACGTCGTCCAGGAGACTGCCTCCCTGGAGCTGCGCCTCGATTGGACGTTCACTCCCCGGCTCAGCCTCCAGGCCTATCTTCAGCCCTTCATCGGTGTAGGTGATTTCTACAAATACAAAGAGCTATGCGCTGCCCGCACATTTCTGTTCGATGTCTACGGCGAGGGCGGCTCGACCATTGCCCGTGAGGGCCAGATCTACACCGTGGACCCTGACGGCCCGGGACCGGCCCCTTCGTTCTTCTTCCGGGATCCGGACTTCAACCTCAAGTCCCTGCGCGGGACCGTGGTCCTGCGCTGGGAATATCGCCCCGGTTCTACGCTTTTTTTGGTCTGGACACAGAACAGGGCCGATTATGCCTATGCCGGGGACTTCGATTTCGATCGCGACGTGGCACTCCTGTTCCGGGCCTCCGGAGACAACATCTTCCTCTTCAAGTTCAATTATCGATTCACCCTCTAGTAGTCGATGTGGTGAGCCCGACCCAACCTATCCCCCCCTCGCCCGTAGGGTAAAGAATGTCGACAGATGAGCCTAGGTATTTTCATTCTGGCAGGGTCGACATTTTTTATGAATTATTCAGGCTCCTGTATTAGAATAGAGGTGAGAGTAGGATCCCCATGCCAGAAGTCGTCGTCAACAAGGTCGGAGATGTCAAGATCTTTGGCAAAGGCCTGCTGGGCGGAAAGGGATTCGGGCTGGTCAAGATCAACGAGGCCAACATACCCAAGGCTCACAAACTCCGAACCCGCATACTGAGCACGGTCTTCTACGATCGCTTCTTAGACGATGGCTTCCGATTCGGCGATGAGGACCTCAAGACATTCCGCTCCATCTTGGATGGGCTGGGTGACATCCCCATCAGCGTCCGCTCCTCAGCAACCAATGAAGCCTGCGTGACTCCCGGGGGGGATCCGTCTGTCCATGCCGGCGAAAATTCCTCGTACATGCTGCCC
Source organism: uncultured bacterium (assembly GCA_965533275.1). Lineage (GTDB taxonomy): Bacteria > Acidobacteriota > Aminicenantia > Aminicenantales > Aminicenantaceae > JAUXEH01. Next base: position 16,029 of record CBESWG010000032.1, on the reverse strand, counting down.
AACAACCACAAGAACCCGAATACGCGGTTCCATCAGTTGGTCCAGGCCATCTCCCACATCTACACGGAATTCAAACAGATGCAGCCAGCAGGCAGCAGGGAAAAGATGGCCATCGTGGTCAACCCTATTCCCGGTGTATCCGAGAATTCTGATGCCGGGCCAGTGTACTTCCCCATGGTTTCAGGAGTTGCCAACTCCTTCTTCCCCTATGCCCTAAAAACGCAAAAAGCTGAAGAAGGCTTTGCCCGCCTGGCCTTCGGCCATGGGTATGCTACGGTCCTGGACGATTTTCCTGTCATTTCCATGGCCACGATCCAGGATCCTATCCCCGTCCGCCTGTTGGGTGAGGGGCAGAAGTATTTCTATGCCATAGATCTGACAAAGAACCAGGACCTGGTGGGCGAAGAGCTGGAGACCATGAAGCGGCTGCACATCCGCTTTGCTGACTTCAAGGTCACGAAGCGCCTGGGGCGCCACAAAAGCTCAGTCACCCTCGAGAACCTGATCCAGGACGACCGGTTCGGATTCCGCAGCAGCCTCCTAGACATAATGGAGACGGTCTCCGCGCGGATCACGTCTCATTTTCAGATCGAATTCGTCTTCAACCTGAGCGTCGATCCCCGGGGAGGCGACGCGGGGACCTTCCACGTGGTCCAGCTGACACGCCTCCCGGTCATGACATTGGAGGAGATCAAGATCCCGACAACAGCCCGGCACACGTACCTGTCGATAGGCAACCTGCAGGGTCACGGCGTCAAACGGAACATCCGACATGCCATCGTGATCTCCCCCTTCCGATACCACAAAGATCGCCATGATGAAGTGATCAGAAAACTCTCAAAACTCGCGTCTGCATTCCAGGAACGGCGCGAGGGCTACATCATCCTGGTCCCCGGCCGCTTGGGCACCACCAACAGGGACTGGGGGATTCAGGTGGAGTTCAAGGACATCGGTCAGCCCGCCGGCATTTTCGAGTTCGGCGTGGACATCGCAGGCAGGCCGGAGCCCGCGCACGACACCGTGACAGCCGGAGGGATCTATGGGAGCCATTTCTTATACATGATCCAGGGCGGGGATGACGAAGAGCAGAAGCGCATCCAAACCCGCATGTTCGGCACCCAGGGCACGCATTTTCTCACCAACCTCATGAGCAATAGGGTCATTTACGGATATATCGCTCCTCTGAAAGACCGGATCGATCCCTGGTTTTTTTCGCCCGAAGAAGGGAATGACACCGTCTATGTTCAGAGCTTCCCTCAGCCGGTCACGATCTTTGCCGATTCCATCAATCAGAGATGCAGCATCTTGGCCGAGAAAGGATGAATCCATGCCAGAAGCAGCCGACGCCTTCGCGCCCCGTGTCATCAATCCCGTCAAGATCGAAAATGCGCTGATCTTCTCAGCAGCCGAGGAGCTGCAGAGGGCGGCCAAGACACTGAAGCGCGACATGCCCTGGGTGACACCCCGGATCCTCACCGCCCCTGCGGAGGCGATGCAGATTCCGCCCGGAAAAGGGGCCTCGGTCCTCATATGCGACGACACCGCCCTCAACCTCCTGGATACAGATACGATCAAGAAAAGGAATCCCGACCTCGTTGTCGCACTCCTTTCCTCCATGGAGGTCATTCGATGTTCGCCGCCATCGGTATCAGCGGTGAAATACCCGTATTTATCCCGCGCAGATCTCATATTCGGGATCAACCGCAGAGAAGGCGCCCCGCACCGGATCGTCACCTCCGTTGTCAGAAACGCCGAAGACCTGTTGAACATGGAGCGATATTCACAGGCCCGCAGATACATCTTCCTGATCGTGGATGACGAGCCGCGCTGGACCTCCCAGTTCCTTCCCGTGCTGTACGACATCATCGGCCAGAGGGCGGCGGTCAAGGTAACCCGGACGTTTGAGGAAACCCTCAAGTTCCTGTTCGGCATCAACACCGAGGAAAAGATCGACCTGAATAACTACCGAGGCCAGGGCCAAGGAGATGATGTGGTCTGCCTGATCACGGACATCTTCTACCCACACGGGGACAACGTACGGCGCGATGCCGGAACCGATCTGATCCATCTGATCGACAAATACTATCCCCGGTTCCCAAAGATCATCGCCTCCAAGGCCAGGGAAGCCAATGACCTGAAGAGCACTGCCTTCCTCATGCCCAAGGGCGATCCCGGAAGCCTTCAGACGCTAAAAGACTATATCCATGATTTCACGGGCATGGGTGACTTCCTTATTATGGACAAGGCAGGGAAAGTACTCTACAGGCTTAAGAATATCCGCGAGATGCTGTCCGTGCTAAAGGAGGCGGAGAAGCCCACCAAAGCAGGTCAGGATCTGCGTGAGATCCTCGAAGGCTACGGAGAGAGAGACAATTTCTCCACCTGGCTTTACATGCATGGATACAAGGACCTGGCCGACAATCTGCTTCCCAAGCGGGCCAAAGGCCGCAGGCTGATCAGCCTGCTCAGGCACGTATTCGAGGAAGAGATCGAACGGGTGGATGCAACACCGCTGGTTATCGAAGGCCGTCAGATCTTCAGCCTCGAGGAGCTGCTCGAGACACTCCGCGCCATCCCCCCCTCAAAGCTGCAAGACTATTCGGACCGCGACGTGTTTTCGACTTGGCTTGATCGGAAGGGCTACTCCGAGCTGGCAGAGGAGATCCGGCCCATTCACGGCAGCGGCCAGCGCGTGGAGAAGATCCTGATCGAAAAGACGGAAAAATGGGCAAAGATCTATTCATCCAATAAATGAGAATAAGGAGCAAAAATGGACGACTTGAAGACTCAGATCCTGGCAGTAATCGGTAAACCTCAACTGATGGCTCTGGCCACGCTCACCGAAGCGGGAAAACCTTGGGTTCGCTTTGTCATGGGGATCGGAATGCCTGACCTATCTATACGAATCGTGACAGGACTGCAGACTCGGAAGGTGGCTCAGATCGGATCCGATCCGGAGGTCCACCTGGCCGCCGGGGCCGCCTCACCGGAATCGATGTCACCCTACGTTCAGATCGTTGGCAATGCAGAAGTCACAACGGATCCGCAGGAGAGAACCCGGATGTGGAATGACGAGCTGAAGGCTTATTTCAGCGGCCCTGACGATCCCAATTACTGTGTGGTCGTTGTCACTCCCAAACGCATCGAGTACATGGGCCTTGAACAGATGACCCCCCAAGTGTGGGAGGCTTAGAGCTGAGGATCCCTTAAAAGGTTATTCGTAGACCAGGATCTCCACACGGCGGTTCTGGCTCCGCCCCTCACGGTCTGCATTTTCCGCCACCGGAGCCGAGCTCCCGAAGCTTATGGCTTCCATCCTGTGCAGCGGGATACGATGCTGCTTGTACAGGTACTCCATCACGGCCTCGGCCCGCTTTTTGCCCAGGATCTGATTCCACGCCTCTTCTCCGGTACTGTCGGTATGGCCCTGGATCTCGAGGTAGCGTCCCTGGTCCTGGTCTATGAGTTTCTTGACGAACATGTCGAGCAGGGCTTTGGCCTCGTCGCCGAGTTCGTAGCTGTCGAAATTGAATTTGGTCGCGCTGTTCCGGAGCGTTTCCTTGAAGATCAGGTTGCCGCGGGCATACTCCTTGGCCTCTTCGAACTTGCTGTCTATCTTACCGTCTACGGTGGCCAACTCATCTTCGTGTTCCTTGATCATGGAACCGATGGTGGTGAGCTGCTCATCGTGCTCCCGCAGCCTCTTCTGATTTTCTTCGACTCCCCCTTCAACGCCCTCGACCTTTTGATCGAGGTTGACGAGTTCCCTCTGCACATATTTCTTGGTGGCGCACCCCGTCCCGGAGATCATGCCGCCAACGGCGACGATCCCTACCAGGAAGTAAATGTTCTTCTTTCTCATTAAAACCTCCCTATTGGAAGAAAAAAAAACGGCAGCTTCTTGCTTGCCGTGGTGATTGTGCTCTCTATTTCGCTAATATATTAAACCATATTCATAAATTTTTAAAGAGACATTTTGGTTGTGCGTTTAGGTGGGGTGGTGTGTCTCTGGGCGTGCGCAGAGATATACCATCCCACTCCCAGCTCACCTAATACCCTTCGCGCGTCCTCACCCGATACTTCTTTTGGGCAGTTTTCACCTCGATCTTCCGGTAGCTTCCTGCAGGGTCCGTATAAGAGGTGTAGCCGATGATATATTGGTGGCTGAGCTCCCGCTTGATCTCCCTCATGGCCGCATTCAGGTCAAAAACCCTGGTTAGGAAATAGGCCTTCCCGCCTGTCGCTCGTGAAAAACGGCCCAGGGCCTCAACGATCCCGGCGGAACTCAATTCGGGTGCACGTTTATGTTTTTCCAGCTGTTCGCTGAGCGGGATCTTGTATCCGATGGTATAGATGGGTACATCCACCTTCCGGGCGATCTCTACGGCCTGCTCGGGTGTGCTGTAGCTGTCGTTTTCCACCCCATCCGTGATCAGGAGCAGCGCCCGCTTCTCATTCTTCCCCTGGTTAGCAAACTCGGGAGACACGGCTACCGCATCATTCAGGGCTGTCTGGCCGTAGGCCTCGGTCTTCTCCAGGACCGTCAGAAAATCCTGCTTGTCCGTAGAAAACCGGGAGGCAACCTCAACCTCCCCATCGGCGAATATCAGGAGGGACACTTCGTCCTGTTCCCTGAGTAGATAGGTGAGCAGGTAACTCAGTGCCGCCTTGCAGTCTTCCATTTTCTGCTGCAGTTCCATGCTCCCGCTGACATCGAGCAGGATCGTCAGGCTGATGGGTGACTGGAAATCGTGTCTGAAGTATGAGATCTGCTTTTCTTCCCGGTTCTCGTAGACCGCAAAGTCCTGTTCCGTCAGATCGTTGATGAACCGGCCCTTTCTATCCTGAACCGTGACCGCGATGGACACGGCACTGACAGATATGTCAAAAGCGGAATCCTTCTGTTTTTCCTGCGCTTGCGCAAGGGCTGGCGTGACGCTCATGATCGCCCAGACAACGATCCAGGCGGCAATCTTTTTCTTCTTCTGCATAAGCTGTGCTCTTCTCCTATTTAGTCAGAGCAGCCCAGGAAAATTCGGTCATCTTTTTCATTTTGAGTATAGCATACTCCAAACTATTTCCATGGACCGGTGCGGCAGCGATATTTGTCACCGTCCTGACCATCCTGTATCTCTCAGTCCGGGCCGCCCTGGCCAATCCCGTGGACAGCCTGCGATACGAGTGACCCCCCTGGCCCAGGTCAGCTCTGAAAAACCTCTTGATCGGAGTAAATATCTGGCTGGCAGAGACGACTAAATAAATGTAAGGTAGTGGTGTATTGGTATAGGAAAGGGGGAAGGAGTGCGAGAGTATTTCGCCGATGAAAGAAAACAGGCAGAGCGACCAGGACCTACAGGCGCTGGTCTACACCGATGAACTGACCCGCATCCACAACCTGAGGTATTTTCGGGAACAGATCCCCATCTATCTGGAAGAGGCCGGGGCAAAGGGCTTGACCATCGCCCTCCTCATGCTAGACATCGATGATTTCAAGAACATAAACGACCGCTTCGGCCACACTGTGGGAGACCAAGCCCTCACACATTTTACAGAGATCTTATCCCAGAGGATCGCACCGGAAGGGATGGCCATCCGCTATGCGGGAGATGAATTCGTCCTCATTCTTCCCGGGGCGGACAAGGAACAGGCCGCCCGGGTCGGGGAAGAGATCCAGCAAAGCATCCTCACGACGCCCTTGAAGGCGAAAAACCAGGAACTGTCCCTCAATTGCAGCATCGGTGTCTCATTATTTCCTCAGGATGGGGAGAGCCTGAAGGTCCTGTTCGAAAAAGCCGACGAAGCACTCTATGTGGCTAAGGAACAGGGGAAAAGCAGGATCGTCATCACCCCGGATTCGGGACGACTCCTCACGCCCGCGAAACTCAACTCCATCCTGGAAACACCACACATCGTCGGAAGGGATAACCTGATCGAATTCTTGGGAGACCATCTGTCTCCGAAAGGGAATCCCTTCGTATTCCCAGTGCTGATCGGAGGGGAAGGGAGCGGGAAGACCCGTCTCATGAAATTTGCCCAGGAAACAGCAGACAATACACTGGAATTTGCACTCTGTGCCAAGGGCCATCCGTTCTGGCAGAGCGAGCTCTACGGCGCTGTTTTTTCTGCTCTGGGGGCTCTTTTCGAACAGCAGCGCTCAATCTCCGAAAGAGTCTTTTCCGAACTAGAGGAGAAATACCGGCTCAGCTTGAAACCCAAACTCCCAGCCTGGCATGGCAAGGAGATTACGTCCACTGAGGCGGCCGGGGGAACGGACAATGTAACCCTCTTCGAGGCCCTGACCCAAACGTTCTTCATCCTGCGTGAGATGGGAAATGGGGCCATCCTCCTCGACGATATCGACAAGATTGATACGCCTTCCCTGCAGTTTTTCAGCTCCCAGTTCGGAAGCAGTGATGGCGGCAGCCTGCATTTCCTGTCCTCGATCCGCAGTTCGGACCTTACGGTAAGCGAAGAGAAGCTGCTTTCTCTCCTGGAGGCCATGCCTGAATTGACCACAGGCGGCCAGGTCCAGAAGCTGGAGCTCAAGCCCCTCCGAGCGGAACACATCCATCAGCTGACAGCCAAGCTGTTCGAAGGGAAAACGCTGTCCAACGCCTCTACAAAGGCACTGCTGGCCAACTCTTCCGGCAGCCCTCTCTTCGTCGTGGAATCACTGTCTACCCTCCTCCTCAATGGCCTGATTAAAACCAGTGAAAACGAATGGGATCTCTCTGCTGTGAAACCCAGAAACATTCCCTCGGCCCTGAACGACATGCTCAAGGAACGCCTGACTCACCTGAGTGGAGAGACCATCAACATCCTCAAAATCGCAGCGGTCCTGGGAGAAAAAGTCAACGTACCGCAGCTCGCCAGGATGTCGAAACTCAAGGTGCAGCAGGTCCTCAATGCGATCAGCGATGCCCAGAGGTCCCTTATCATCGAGGAGGGGCCGAATCCCGATGAGTATGTGTTTTCCCACCATATCGGCCGGGCGGTTCTGTATTCGCTCATCGACACAGAGGAGCGCCGCCAGTACCACATGCGCGCTGCCGAACTGGAGAAAGAGTTTGGAGCCCAATCACCCGAACGTATCGTGGGAAGGCTGGCCTATCACTTCCACAACGCAGGAAAACTGGACAAGGCGACGGAGATGTTTTCCGCTCTCAAACACCAGATGGAATCCGTGCACATCTCGAAAGGAACGCGGAGGATGCTGCAGAAACGGATCCACAGCGTGGCTCTGGCAAAAGAATCACATCTCGACGCAGACGATCTCTCAACCGCCCTCATGATCGCCCGGTCCTTTCGATCCTGCATGCAGAACCTGCGGCTCTACCCCAAGGAAAACGAGAATGTCGTGAACTCCCTGGACCAGTTCATGAACCACCTGGTCCCCTACCTGGAAGAAAAGACGGAGGCCCTGGCAGTGTCCTTCACCCAGGAAAACATTCTTTTCAACGGAGAGCCTCTGCCTCCCTATCTCGAGGACGCGAGGCTGACTCGGGAGTTATACATCACACTGAACAGCTATGGGCTGGAGGGACTCCTGTTCTTGCGGGGAATCACAGAGGACGAAGTGATCGATTTTCTGGAGATCTTCAAGCGTCATCCCGAAGACGTTATCGACCAATGGGATGAGCTGCTGGAGAGGCTCAATATTTCCCATATATTTCCCGACCGGAAGGTCTTCGTGGCAGTGAGTGAGCGGAGGGTCCTCCTCGGAGATCAGAATCTGCACATCCAGGAAGGCGTTTCTGAAGTAGAGGCCGGGACCGCGGCTTCGACTTCGGCAGGACCACAGATCTCCTCAGAACTCATCGACGAACTGCGGGTGCTTCTGGACGAATTCACAGCGGAAAAACAGGAACTCCTAGCCGGCATTAGATCGAGTGGTGTCGATGAAAAACATCTCCAGCAGTTGATGGAGCTGCTGAATCAAACACAACTCGGGGGACTGGCAAGCTCCCTCGAGCAAACCCCGATGGCTCCTCCGGTGACCGCGGATGTACCTCCGTCCCCCAGGGAGCCCCTCCCGGCCCAGGAGAGATACGCCCATGTGGAGCCCGACATGGAGCTGCTCGATGCGATCGCCAGCGACCTGTCCCTCTCGTTCGAAGATCTGATTTCAGACAACACCAAGGAACAGGCCAAGGCGGCCGCATGGCTGGCCCTTCAGGATCCCTCCAGCGTTGCGGAGGCCGGCTTCGCCCTCATCACATCCGATATCCCGCTCAGGTTCCGCAAGCTTGCTGCCGGGGTGATCAGGAAGACTGGGCCAGATGCGGTAAGTGCGTTCCTGAAACGTCTTCAGATCGGGATGAACATGGCCCCCCTCACACGGGCACTCAGGGTATGTGACGTTTTTGTGGGGCATCCGGGATTGCTGCCGACGCTGCGTGAAATTGGCATAAAGGGGCCTATGGAAACCATTTCTCCGATCATGAACGTCCTTAAACTGACCGAAGGTGAAGAGGCCGACGCCATCCTGCTCGAGATCTTCGAGCGCGCGTCGGGGAAGCCGCAGTGGGACATCATCCCGCTCTTTGCCGAGCGCAAGATGACGGAGGCCGTGCCGGCTCTCGTCAAGTACATCCGGCCTGTCCAGAAATGGGAGAAGGAGACAAACCTATCCCTGCAGGAAGAGGTGTGCCGCTCCCTTGGTATACTTCGTTCTCTGGAGGCCTCGGACGCTCTGATCGGCGCAGCCCGATCCCCCGGGGTGACCCGCCTGGCTAAGGCCAAGCCCGATTCCATACGGGCAGCCGCGACCTGGGCCCTGACCCAGCTGCCGAGAGAACCCAGGGTGGACAGCACACTCGAGAAACTGAAATCTGATCGGTCCGAGCTGGTCCAGAAGGCCGCTGAACTGGCAGAGTTCTTTCGCGAATAGCCCGATTGCGATAGAGTACGAGATGCCATCGAGCGAATTTCTCGGATGCCGAATGGTATCAACAAAACCGGGAGGATCTGGAATGTCAAAGAAACACCTCAGTCTGAGCGCTTGCCTCATGTTATCCGTATTCCTGGCGCTCTCCTGCACGCAAGCACCGGAGGATGCCGATTCGACACCTACAGCCCAGGCCGTTTCTCTCCTGGGAGAGGAACTGTTTTCCGCCGAGCCGTCTGAGATCGCACTGGAAAACTATGCGGAGGCCAAGTCAGATTTTGATCGGGCTCCGGAAAGCGCAGACGCACTCATCTGGTATGGCCGCCGGACTGCATACCTGGGCCAGTATCGCGAGGCCATCGAGATCTACACGCGGGGGATCGATCGTTTCCCGGAAGACGCGCGTTTCTACCGCCACCGTGGACACAGGTATATCTCGGTCCGCGAGATCGACAATGCAATCGAAGACTTTGAAAGGGCCGCCGCTCTAATCGAGGGCACCGAGGACACCATCGAACCGGACGGCATGCCCAACGCTCAGAATATCCCGGTCAGCTCCCTGCACTCCAATATCTGGTATCACCTCGGCCTGGCCTACTACCTCAATAACGACCTGGAGAATGCACTCCGGGCCTACCGGGCAGGACTCCTTTCCCTTCAAAACGATGACAATCGTGTTTCCTTGACCCACTGGCTCTATATGTCCCTGCGGCTGCTCGGACGGGATGAGGTGGCCGGACAGGCCTTGGCACCGATCCTCTCCGAAATGGACATCATCGAGAATATGGCTTATCACAGGCTCTGCCTCTTCTACAAGGGAGAGCTGCCCCTGGAAGAGCTTTACGATCCAGACTCCAGTTCCAGCGTGAACGATGCCGTGGCCTATGGCGTAGGCTGCTGGCATCTCTACCAGGGAGACAGGGACCAGGCCAAGGCTGTATTTGAAGAGATCCTGGCGCGGGAGTCATGGGCCTCGTTCGGATACATCGCAGCAGAAGCCGAATACGCCCGCGTTTTCAGATAGAGAACAGAGCGCACCTATTCCTGATTCCGGGCATCCCTCCAGCCGGCCTCGAGCTGTGCCGAGAGCTCCCGCACAATGGAAGCCTGGTCAGCCTGGCCGGCTATATTGATATTCTCCTCGGGATCTGAATCGAGGTCATACAACTCGATCGCGACAATGTCTCCGCCGGTCTTGGTCGCATCATCCCAGGGATACCACTCCACATAGTGGTATCTCGAGGTGACCATGGAATTGCCCATGTATCGCTTCCCGTCGGGGGAATTCTTGGGCCGGCGGACGTACTGGCTGAAGGCGGCGGTTTTCAGCTCCCGTTCGGGTTGAGCGAGCAGCGGCTTGAGGCTTGTGCCTTCCATGGTATCGGGGATCTCGATCCCGGCCAGGTCGCAGAGTGTCGGATAAAGGTCCACCAACTCTGTCAGACTGTCTGTTTTCGCTCCGCGTCCTCCGCGGCCGGGAGCCCGGATCAACAGAGGCACTCTCGTGTCGATGTTGTAGTTGGACTGTTTACACCAGCTCCCATGTTCTCCGAGTTTCCAACCGTGATCTCCCCAGAAAACGACGATGGTGTTTTCGTCCAGCCCCATCTCCCTCATGCCATCCATCAGTTTTCCGATACAAGCATCGATGAAACTCACGGAGGCGTAGTATCCATGTTTGAGCTGGCGGGCGGTTTCCTCCGGCAGGCGGTACTCGGAGGGGTGCCTGACAAACTCCAGGTCATAGCAGGCCCTGAGCTCATACATGGAGTTCATGGCCATGATCGGCGAATCCTTGGGCAGGAAGGGATTCCCGGCAGGGGAAATACTGTCCCTGTCGTAGAGGTCCCAGTATTTTGCCGGGGCCACAAATGGGAGGTGCGGACGGTAATATCCCAAGGCCAGGAAGAACGGCTGGTCCTTTCCCTTCAACCTCTCCAGAGTCTCAAGGGCCAGCTCGGTCTGGGCCCCATCATAAAATGCAGTATCCGGCGCATCGAAGCTCTCCGTGGATCGGCCATACGCCCAGCCTCCGGCATAGGCGTTGGGATTCTTTTTGATGCGCTCAGCCCGGACCAAAGCGTGTTCTTTTTGGATCTCCTCATCGTGATAGAAGCTCTCTGGCTCCCGGTCGATCAGCTCGGGTGTGTTATAGGCCGCAGGCCGCAGGTCGGGTTCGTCGAAAGAGACACGATCCGGCATGTGATTGTGGAAAATCTTGCCCATGGAGACGGTGTGATACCCGAACCGGGAAAAATGTTGGGGCATCGTCACGGCAGCGGGATCGATCTCACGGAATTTCTCTCCCAGGCTCCACACCCGCGTCGTGTCGGGCCGCATCCCCAGCATGACACTCGCCCGGGATGGTGCGCAGGCTGCGGCCTGACAGTAGGCTCGAGTGAAGACGAGCGCCTCCTGAGCGAGCCGGTCGATGTTGGGAGTCTGGATCTCCGAATTGCCATAACATCCCAACTCTGGACGAAGATCATCGACGATGATGAAAAGGATGTTGGGACGCTCTAGTGCAGCAGGGGCTCCGCAATTGAGAAGCAGGAACACGAGTCCTGCCGCTGCCATAATCTCAAATACAAACACATGTCTGGGAATCTTATTGCTCATTTTCATTGGCTTTCCCCTAAATCTCTCTCAGTGCACAAGAATACTACCTTGAGATAAGCGGAACTTCAAGGACCAGAAATCGCAGAAGTTGCCATGTGCTCCAGAGCCTTTTGACTTGGATCGACTCGTGGGATAGCCTGTACCCACTCAAATATAGAAAGACAGAGACCAAATGTTTTGTCGACTGTGGGTATAGGGACCATGATACTGCTGGGGATCGACCTCGGATCTGTGAGCAGCCAAGCTATCCTTCTGCATCCCCAACAAGGCATCCGGGGCCGCCGTGAGATCCTCAATCGCGGCCATGTTCGGGAGATCCTGGAGGACCTGATCGTGGCCTTGTTGGAGGGCCAGCAGACCCCGGATCTGCGTGTCGGAATAACCGGCCGCGGACGGGATGCCTGCCGCCCTCATCCCTCCATTTACTCCTGCAATGAGCTGGTCGCCCTCGCCCTCGGAGGCGGTCAGGAATCGCCGGAGGCACGGTCTATTATCGAGATTGGAGGACAGACGTCTTCCTGGCTGAGCCTTGATTCTCAGTCTTCCTCTGCGGGTTCAGCAGCGATCCTGGATTTTTCTCTGAACACACGCTGTGCGGCCGGATCCGGGGCCTTCCTGGAACAACAGGCAGGCCGCCTGAAAATGAGCATCGCCGAGTTCGCGGAATATGCGGATGCCGCCCAAAGAGGCGCCACCATTGCCGGTCGCTGCAGCGTCTTCGCGAAGAGCGACATGATCCACCTCCAGCAAAAGGGCACCCCGATGGAGGAGATCGCCTACGGCCTCTGCCAGGCCCTGGCTAGGAATTTCACAGCTACCATTCTCAGGGGACGCGAGAACCTGCAGCCAGTCCTGCTTACGGGTGGCGGTTTCCAGAACAGAGGACTGGTCCGGGCCTTCCGCGAAGTCCTCGCCCTGAGGACCGGCTCATTTGTCCTTTCTCAGGCACCCACTTGCACCTCTGCCCTGGGGGCCGCGTTGGCAGCGGCTCAAGCTCCTCATCCAATAGTCCTGGATGAACTCCATGCCTGGCTAAGAGCAACGACATCCGATGAGCGCCGGGCCCGATGTTTCCTCAGCCCCCTGGGTCAAGCCGCACCTCCGCCATCAGAGGAACCACAGCCTCAAGAAGGAGAATTTATCCGTGGATTTCTGGGTGTGGACGTGGGCTCGGTCAGCACCGACCTGGTCCTTGTAGACAGCGAAGGGCGCGTCAAGGCCGGCATTTATCTTCCCACCCGGGGACGACCGCTCGAGGTCATCCGCGAGGGCTGCGAGCAACTCTTCGACAGATGCCTCGGCGGGCTGGAGATCCTGGGCATCGGCACGACCGGCAGTGGGCGCCACCTGGCAGGAGAATACCTGGAAGCCGACGAAGTCCGGAACGAAATAACCTGTCAACTCGCAGGCACGCTGCCCTTCTTCCCGGAAGCGGACACGATCTTCGAGATCGGGGGCCAGGATTCCAAGTTCATCAAGCTGCAGGACGGGAGGATCCAGGATTTTACCATGAACAAGATCTGTGCAGCAGGGACCGGCTCTTTCCTGGAGGAGCAGGCCGAGCTGCTGGACCTGGACATCAAAACGGATTTTTCCCCCTTGGCCCACAAATCAGATTCCCCGTCCGATCTAGGCAGCCAATGTACGGTGTTCATGGAATCGGAGCTCGTGAACGGCTTGAGCCGTGGGGAAAGCGTCGCGGACGTCACATCGGGGCTGGCCTATGCGATCGCGCGCAACTACCTGGGAAAGGTGGTGGCCGAACGTCCCTTGGGAAACAACATCGTGTTTCAGGGAGGCGTGGCCTCCAACCCTGCCGTTGTCAATGCTTTCTCCCGACTCCTGGATCGGCCGATTCCTGTGCATCCCCACAACAGGATATCCGGTGCCATCGGTGCCGCCTTGATCGCACAGAGGACCGTTGAGCAGGGGGGGAAGGTGTCTCCGGACCTGGCCCAGCTGCGTGAGCGCATCCGGCGTCCATGCGAAGTGAACAGCTTCCAGTGCCGGCACTGTGCCAACCACTGTCAGGTCAACCGGATCAGCATGGGAACCAGGAAGATCTATTTCGGAGACATCTGTGAACGATACACCGCCAAGCAAAGGGACTTGAGGCCGAATGTGGGTGCGGACAGGACACAAGATCAGGCCACAGACGTCGATCTGTTCTCTGAGTGGCAGGAGGAACTGCAGGCGTCACTGCGCAGTTCCCCAAAACCCACATTTTCCGTGGGCATCCCCAGGGCGTCCCTGCTCATGGGCGACATCCCTTTCTGGGCGGCCTTCTTCAACCACCTCGGCGGCAGGGTCATACTGTCTCCTCCTTCCGGTATGGACATCCTGAACTCCGGGCTGAAAAAGATCTCGGTCGAGACCTGCCTCCCGGTCAAGCTGGCCTATGGCCATGTGCACTGGTTTACAGGCAAGGAAGTGGATTTTGTGTTCATCCCCTCCTATGTGCACCATGAAAGCGAAGAAGGAATCTGCGAGCTGAACTGTCCCTTCGCGGAACACATCCCCTGGATGCTCCGATCCACCTCCGAGCTGTCTATCGAATCGCCCCAGGTTAGCCTCGTGTTCGGTTCCAAGGAATTTCTGACCGGGATGTCTTTGACCCGGCGCAGGCTGAAAAAAAGCAAGGAAGAAATTTCCGAGGCCCTGGAATATGCGCATGCCCGGTACGATGAATTCCACAGCAGGATCCAGGCTCGGGGGAAGGAGGTACTGGAGGATATCAAACTCAGGGGCCAGGAGGCCTGGGTGATCACGGGCAAGCCGTACAATATTCATGACCCATTCGAGAATCTCAACCTAGCCCTCCACCTGAGGCGGCTGGGAGTTCGGGCTTTCCCCCAGGATTACATCCCCGATGACATCCCGGATTCGCCTGCTGGGCCCGGCTTACCGCCCTGGCGCTACAACCAGCGTATGATCGCCGTCGCCCGATGGTGTCGAAAACGCCCCGGAACCTATCCCTTGGTCATCTCCAACTTTGGGTGCGGACCCGATGCCTTCACTCAGAAACACATCAGCCGCATACTGAGGCACACGCCGCATCTCTGGCTTGAATTCGATGAGCACCGGGCAGAAGCGGGCCTCATCACGCGGTTGGAGGCTTTCTATGACGAGGTCCACGACAACATCGTCCCTCCGGTAGCCGCCCCTTCACGACCCGATCTCCAAGCGCAGGAATCCCCTGCAAAACTCAAGGCACGCACATTTATCCTGCCCTATGTTACAGACCATGTGGTGGCCTTTGCCGGAGCCATGAAGGGAATCGGCATCGATGCAGAAATCCTCCCCCTGCCGGACGGGGAAACAATGGCCAGCGGATCCCAGCACTGCTCGGGAAAGGAATGTCACGCTTACGCCATCATGGCAGGAGACCTGATCAAGTTCGCCCACTCCCAGAGAAAGGGAGGAGAGGTCTTTTATTTCCCGGGGACCCGACATTTCTGCCTGCTGTCCCAATACGAAGCCGGATTGAGCCTGCTCCTGAACGACCTCGACATCCTGGACCTGCAGGTGAAGGCCCCGCCCATGACTTTCCTTTTCGAACTCCTGGGAGTGCCGGGGCTCAAGCTTCTCTGGGGAGGGCTTACAGCTGTCGATCTCCTGGTGAAGGCGGCTGCGGAGAAAAGGCCCTATGAGAAAACGCCTGGTGAAACAGAGAGGGTTCACGGCCTGAATCTCATGGATATCGAAGAAGCCCTGGAAAAACATGCTTTGAGTGAGGCCCTGATACGCTGTGTCAAGCGACTGAAGTCCATCCCGGTGACAGATGACAGGCGTCCCCTCATCGGGATCGCCGGGGACATCTACACAAGGCAGAATCCTATGGCAAACAACCGGTTGTTTCAGAAGCTGGAGGCCCTGGGATGCGAGGTCTGGCCCGCACCCTTCCTGGTCGACAGCACCGATTTCGGCCTCCACCGCAGCATGGTGCGCAAGCAAGCTCAAGGGAAATGGAAGGAATCGGCGGAATTGAGGCTCATCAACCTGCGCAAGGACCTGGAATCCCGCAGGATCCGGCAAAAGCTGGCACGCACAGCTGTCCGCCTGGCTGAACCGGGGTATCGAGAGAATCTCTCCCTGTCCCGTCCCTACATCGGCGAGTCCAACAACGAACTGCTGCTGCTGAACATTGCCAAGATGGCGGATTTTGCCCGCAGAGGCGCAGACGGAGTCATCAACGCCATCTCACTGAACTGCATGCTGGGCACAGCATCCGCGGCGATCACAGCTCGGATGGGCCAAGACTTCGACGGACTCCCCATCACGACAATCGCCTTCAGTGGGACGGACAGTCCTGTGGAAGACAGCCTGCTCGAGGCCTTTGTGTATCAGGTCCGCCAGCGAGCTTCGAGGAAACTCAATACCTAGTATTGGGAAAAAACAGATAAATTGCCGGCATACTCTTTACTCAGCATACCTCACTCATTAATACACCAAGCCCCTCTACGACAAGAGGACCGGCCTCATAGATCCGGAAGTCGCTGAGTACTGGAAGGAAAATTATGACC
>CBESWG010000031.1:0-37914 GCA_965533275.1 uncultured bacterium | reverse complement strand
CATGCGACCCTCCTTCGTCTCGATTCCGATCGGGCCGGATAGTCCCCCTATTGGTATATACCAACCCGCCCCTTTTTAAAAGTTGTAAAAAAACCAAGTCTCTTTTAAGATGGAAAGCCAAAGGAGGCGCCTTTGCCGATTCATAGGTCCGTGCTGCTGGCTGCGATGCTCATCCTGGCTGCGCTCCCTGCTCCTTCCCAGGACACGTTCTGCCCACAGGTCGCCAATTACTTCATGGATGTGGTCCTCGATACGGACCAGAACCTCATCACGGGAAAGGAGTGGGTGACCTGGACGAATACCTCAGAGAGCCCGGCTTCCGAGCTCTGGTTCCACCTTTACTGGAATGCCTTCCAGAACAACCGCAGCACATTCCTGCATGAACGGGCGCAGCGGGGAGGCCGCCTGGAGAAGTTCGAGCCGGAAGACTGGGGCTACTGTCGGGTGAGCTCGATCCACATCATCGAGAGTGACGACTTCGAAGCCACCGACCTCACCGGGCGCCGCCGCTTCCGCCAGCCAGACGACGGCAATCCCTTTGACCAGACGGTCTTTTCCGTTCGGCTCCCCCAGCCCGTGGCGCCGGGCCAATCACTCGATCTGGTGATCGCCTTCTCCGCCCAGGTACCCCGACCGATATCCAGGGCCGGGATCACCAAGGGCTACTATTTCATCGCCCAGTGGTTTCCCAAGCTGGGCGTGTTCCAGGACGGGACCTGGAACTGCCACCAGTATCACAGCTCTTCCGAGTACTTCGCCGACTATGGCACCTATAACGTCAAGATCACAATCCCCTCCTCCATGATCATCGGCGCCACCGGCGAACACAGGGAAGAGGTCGACAACGGTGACGGCACCACAACCCATCACTTCCATCAACACAGCGTCCATGATTTCGCCTGGGTCACCTCTCCCGATCTGCTTCGTCACACCGAGAATTATGCCTTCGCTCCAGGGAAGACGACCGAGATCACGCTGCTCCTTCAGCCCTACCACCACAAGCTGCGCGAACGGTACCTCGAAGCCGTCCGTAATGCCGTCAAATATGCCAGCCTCTGGTTCGGTGACTATCCCTATTCCACGATCACGTGTGTGGACCCGGCCTACAACAGCCGCTCGGGAGGCATGGAATACCCCACCCTGTTCACCGGGGGCACCTATTTCCTGAGCCGCAAGGGGATCCCCAGCCCGGAGGGCGTGACCATCCACGAGTTCGGCCACGGATATTTCTATGGGCTGCTGGGGACCAACGAATTCGAGCATGCCTGGATGGATGAGGGGATGACTTCCTACCTGGACACGGCCATCTACCATGCCGCCTATGGAGATCCTGTTTTTTCCCGCCGGTATTTCGGCATACCCGTGACATATCCTCAGATCCGGATCCCCATCGAATCCGAGGGGATCTCCCGCCACCGCCTGACCTACAACCGGGACCACATGCAGAGGCTCGCCTGGCAGTACATGGACGGAGGTTCCTACGGCTCCAACGCCTATGCAAAGGGACAGCTCCTGATGCTGACGCTCCGGCGCTTCCTGGGAGACGAGGTTTTCGGTCCCATGATCAAGGCGTATTCGACACGCTGGTGGTGGAAACACCCGAGACCGCAGGATTTCTATGCCGTCGTGTCCGAATTCGCAGGCGAGGACTTGAGCTGGTTCCTGGACCAGTTCGTATACGGTTCCGGCAAGCTGGACTACGCGCTGGGCTCGATCACTCATCGGGTCCTCCCTCCCCAGGAGGGGATGTTCGGGATGGCCTACCGGGACGGGAGCGAGGATCGGGACGGAAACCCCCCTGAGTACGAAGCGGAGGTCCTGGTGAGGAGGTTGGGCGAGGTCAAGGTCCCCGTCCGAGTCCGGATAGGGTTCGCTGACGGCCGGACCGCAACTGAGGACTGGGACGGGCAGTACCGCTGGAAGAAACTGACCTACCGCACCAGGTCTCGGATCACTCACGCAGAAGTGGATCCGGATTTTATCTATGCCCTGGATACGGACCGCACGAACAACAGCCTCACGCTCAAGCCGGACCGGTTGGCGCCCTGGAAATGGACCGCCGTCTGGCTGCACTGGCTGCAGCATGCGCTGGAGTTTTTCTGCCTGGTGGGGGGCTGAGACCTGGTAGGAGATCCATGAAAGCACTCCTCAATCTTGCGAAAGGTTTCCGGCAGTCGATCGCCCTCCCCAAACTCATCCTGACCCTCTACCTCGTCAATCTGATCCTCTCCCTCCTGCTGGCCGTGCCACTCTTTCATGCGCTCGACGACTCCATGGGCTCGAGCCGGGCACGGGAACAAATGGCCGAAGGATTCGACTACCTGTGGTGGGAGGAGTTTCGAGATGAGAGCCGCGGACTGTCTGAGACCTTCTCCCCGGCTCTGATCGGCCAGGGGGCTTCCCTCCTGAACCTCGAGAGCCTGCTTCGCGGCGGGTTCTTGATCCTCCCCCCTGTCCTGCTCGCCGCGGGACTGCTCTACCTCATCCTACGCTCACTTTTAGCCGGAGGGATCCTGTCCGTCTATCATGCCGGGAAAGAGCGCTTTAATCTGGCTGACCTGCTGTTGGGCACCTTGGCCTATGCCATCCGATTCCTCGGGATCCTGCTCCTCGCCTGGGTCGCTTTATTGGGGATTGTGGGCCCGATCGCTGGCTGGTTGGACTCCCTCGTGGATAATGCTGCACAGAATGCGGCCTCCGAGGTCGGCCCCTTCTATCTTCACCTCCTGGTCAGCGCTGTGCTCCTGTTCCTGTTCCTGTTCACCCAGATGACGTTCGATTATGCCCGCATCTCGACCGTCGTCCAAGAAGAACACAACGTCCTCCGGTCGGTGCTTAAGGGATTCCGTTTCGTCTTCAGGCATCCGGGCGTCACGCTCGGCCTGTACGGGCTCCTGTTCCTCCTCCAGGTTTGCGCAACGATCCTGTATGTCCTGCTGCGTTCCCTGATCCCACAGACCGGCCCTTTCGGCGTGCTGTCCGCCTTTGTCCTGCTCCAGCTCTTTGTCCTGGTCCTGGTCTGGATCCGCTGCTGGCTCTACTCCAGCCAGATGTATCTCTTCCGATTCCTGCAGTAATTTCAGAAGACAGGTCCAGCTCCAGCAGCCTCCTCTGCGCATCGCCGCCCGGCCGGATGTTCAGCCTGAGCGGAAGACCCACCCATCCTCCCCATGCGCTCAGGCTTAAAACGGACGGCCTTTGATGTCGCTGTAACCTGTCTCTCCAACTTCAGCCAGGCTTCATCAAGTCCTCATCGGTAAATAAAAAAATAAAAAAGGATGGTGAGTTTTTCGGTTTTTTGATATAGTCGGCGGGAACAAAAATCGGGATATTGCGTACAATTCATTAGGAGGTACACCAAATGAAAAAGATGACCATACTTGCCTTGGTCCTGGGAATCAGCCTGATCGGGAGCACGGCCTGTGCCACCGGAGAGACGGCGAAGGCCGGTTCCGCCAGCCCGGAAGACGTGCTCAAGCTTCTGCCGGCAGATTCGCAGGGAGTATTTTTCCTGGACATCCACCGCGCCATGCAGACAGAAGTGGCGATGAAGATGATCCAGGAGGACGACAACTACGAAGAATATTTGAAATTCGTCGAAGAGAGCGGCATCGACCCCAAGGAAGACATCTTCTACGTCGCCTTCGGGCTCCTCTCCGGGAGTCTGGGAGAGGACATGGATGGCGCTGGAATCATCAACCTGCGCTACGACAAGGAAAAGATGCTGTCCATGATCGAAGGAAAAGTGGAGGGCGAGATCCTGACCGGAGACTACAACGGCGTCACGGTCTACAGCGTAAAGGAAGATGAGGACGCGAACTGGGCCTTCCTGGACGAATCCAACGTCGTCGTGGGGAACGAGAGGGGCGTGCAGGGCTGCATCGATGTCATGCAGAAGTCCAAGGACAACGTATTCCAGAACGAGGCCCTCGCGGGAGTCCTGGACCGCGCAGAAAAGGACACCATCTTCTGGGGAGCCATGCTGGTTCCCAAGGAGGACCTGGCCAAGGCCGCGGAGGGGAACCCCCAGCTCAGCCCCCTGAAGAACATGAACGCGCTGGTCCTGAATTTCGACCACAAGAACGCCATGATGAGCATCAAGATCAAAGCGGAGGGCGACGATCCGGATGCCAACAAGCAGATCGCGGAGATGCTCACCGGCCTCAAGGCCATGGGTGCCATGATGATCCCTCCCGATAAACCCGAGTTCAATGATCTCCTCAAATCCCTCACCGTGAGCCACGGGGCCGATCATGTCCTGATCGACGCCAACATCCCGGATGAGGTGCTCGAGAGCCTCAAGGAACAGCTGCCGACAGAGAAAAAAGACGAAGAGGGAACAGAAGAGATCAAATAATATATAGAATAAATATCCTCAGACTCACTACTCGTCTAAGACATATTCCTTAAAGGAAAAGACGAGGCAGGCGAACAGCAGAAACACGGCTGTCATCAGCAGCAGCATGAAGACCGCCATGGCCGGTGAAGTGGGCTCCAGCCTGAACAGCAGGAAGGAGAAGCGGCCAGAACTCGTTGCGGGCAGCAGGGATTTCAGGTAGTGCGCGATGGCGAACCGCTGCGTTGATCCAGGAAAATACTGGATGACTGTCTCCCAGCCGAAACAGAAGATCAGGCCGAACATGATGGACCTCTTCATGAAGGTCCCGAGGAACGTGAAGAACGCGGTGTAGCACATCACACCCAGTGTCAGGACCGCCAGGTCCTTGAAAAGCAGTTTATAGAGGGAAAGATCGAGGAGGTCCTGGACATTGAGTACCAGGAATGCGATCACAACACTGGCCGCGGTCATCAGTACAGCCAACAGCGTGTAGGCCGCGTATTTCCCCAGGATCAGGCTCGATTTGGGGAGAGGCCGCGTCGTGAGGTATGTCAGGGTTTTCCCCTCCAGCTCCTCGGATACTACAGAGGTCCCGAAAAAAAGAGCCAGGATCAATACCAGGAACTGCAGGTAGAACACCATGATGATATTGGTAAAGATGTAGATGTCCTCGAACCGGCTGTGTCCCGAGAAGATCTGGTAGAATTTGATCACGAAGGCGATCACCACCGGGATGAAGCTGATCAGGTAGAACACCTTGGTCTTGCGCGCGCCCTTGCCCAGGGCGAAGAAGAAACGAAAAACATCCTTGAAAGAGCGAAAAAAATATTCCGGGCCATCCAAGCCTGCTGATTTTTCCATCATTTATTTCCCGATCAGGTATTCGAACACGGCCTGCAGGTTATCATCGGGTGAAGTGATCTCGTCCACCTCGATCCCGTTCTGCACGAAGATCTCGGGCAGCCGGCTGAAGAGCTTATCCCGGTTGCGGGTTTCCACCAGCAGCTCGTCCTCCCCGTGCCCGAAATCGACCTTGAGCACGTATTCCTCTTCGACAATGTGAAGGGCCAGTGCCCTGCGATCGCTGCACTTCACGGAGATGACGTGCGGATGGCTCTCGATCAGGTCGCGGATGTAGTGGATATCCCCCTGGGCAAAGATCTTGCCCTGGTGGATCAGGATGATCGAGCTGGTCATGGCCTCGATCTCGGGGAGTACGTGGCTGGAAACCACGACCGTCTTGCCCTCGCGGCCGTAGGTCTTGACGAGCCGGATCAGCTTGCGTCGGCCGAGGGGATCCAGTCCGTTCAGGGGTTCGTCCAGGAACAGGATATCGGGCTCGTGGGCGATGGCCTGCGCGAACTTCAAGCGCTGCCGCATCCCGCGGCTGTAGGATCGCACAACACGGTCTTTGTCACCGGTCAGATCCACGATATCCAGGGCCAGGTCGGCCTTCTCTTCGATCTCTGAAGGAGAAAAGTGATGCAGGCGCAGCAGCCCGGTGAGGAACTGCCATCCCGTCATCTCCTCGAAGAAGGAATCCTGCTCCGGGCAGAAACCCACTCGCGAAAAGAGACGGAGATCCCGGCCGGGCGATCGGCCGTCGACGATTACACTGCCGATGTTCGGCTTGAGCTGCCCTGTGATCAGCTTCATGAACGTGGACTTGCCTGCCCCGTTTGGTCCCAGCAGGCCTGTGATGCCCGCCTCCACCGAAATGGTCACATCGCTCAATCCCAGCACGTTGCCGTACCACTTGGAGAGGTTGTGGGTCTCTATGATCGGGCTCATTTGACCACCTCGACGCCGCGGATCTTCCTGTTCAGGACAAAGGCGGAAAAGGCACAGAAGCCGGCGAGGATGAGGAGCGACAGGATCCAGGGGATGTCGTATGGAGGGTCCTGCCCGAACAGCGCGGCCCCGACCTGTTTCAGGTTGTTCTGGATAGACAGCAGGGAAAAATACGGATTGCGGAAGATGCTGTGGAAGATCCCGAAAATGATGTGGCTGAAAAAATAGAGCCCGAAGATAAGAACGGCGACATAGCGTCGGTTCTTGTTCAGGGAGGAGAGCAGCAGCGTGTAGAAAGTGAAGAACAGGATGAGGATGGCGGAATACACCAGGATGGAGAAGGGCAGCAAGGGAAATTTCCGCAGGAACTCAAAATTACCCGCGAAAAGCAGCTTCATGATCACGAACACCAGCCCAGGGACCACGGTGATCAGTCCCAGGAAGAAGACGACCACAGAGGCTTTCCCGAAAAAGTAGTCTTTTTTTGTGAGCGGTCGGGAAAAATAGAGCTGGAGGGAGTTGTATCTCAGGTCGTCGGCGATCAACCCGGCACCGCAAAAGACCAACAGCAGAACGATCATGAACAGCAGCCATTCGCCGCAGAAATAACGCATGAAAAATAGTGGGTTGACCTCGAGGAATGGGATGACGTCCGAGTCCTGTGCCAGGAAGGCAAAATCCTCCAGGCGTTCGGACACATAGATCAGGGCCAGTGTGATCAGCGAAGGTACCAGGGTCGAGAAAAACAGGAATTTGAAGAATTTTCGGCGGAACGCCAGCTTGATGGCATACTTGGAGATCGGCCCCCAGCGAAACCGGCTGTCCTTGAACTCGCCGTCCCAGTGCACATAACCTTTTTCCTTGATCGTCATCAATCCACTCCCACCACTCGAGCGAAAAGGTCTTCCAGGGATGTCTGGCTCTTGACAAAGTGACGGATCTGGATACGGTCTTCCGCAGCGATCCGGAAGATCTCCTGGGGACTCGTATCGGGAGGCATGTAGAGCTTGATCAGCTTGTCCTCCGTCTCTTCGATACGACAATCGAGGGCCTCGAGGTGCCGGAGAAATCCCGCCGTCTCCCCAAACAGCTTGAGCTCGAAGAGGTTGTAGTCGATCTCCTTGAGGTCGGCGACCTTGCCCTCGGCCGCCAGCCGCCCCTTGTTCAGGATCACGACATAGGAACATGTGGACTCGATGTCGGACAGGATGTGAGATGAGATCAGCACCTGGATATCCTTCTTGGAAGAGATGTCCATGATGAGTTCGAGGACCTCTCCCCTTCCCTGAGGATCGAGGCCGCTGGTGGGTTCGTCCAGAAAGATCAGCTTGGGATCGTGAACGATGGCCTGTGCCAGCTTGAGCCGCTGTTTCATGCCGCTGGAATAGGTCTCCAGCTGACGGTAGCGGCTCTCTTCCAGGCCCACGTAGTACAGCGCCTCATGGGCACGCTTCATGGCTTCCTGACGAGGCATCCCCGAGAGTTCCCCCAGGTATGCCGTGAATGACACGGCATCGATCCCGGGGATGAGGCAGTCGTCCTCGGGCATGTAACCCACATAGCGACGGATCAGGGACTGCTGGGTGCGGATGTCATAACCCAGGACACGGCCCTCTCCTTGCTGTGGGACCAGGAATCCCAACAGGATCCGGATGAGAGTGCTCTTTCCCGCCCCGTTGGGTCCCAGTAGGCCGATCGCTCCCTGGGGCAGGTTCAGGTCCACGCCGTCCAGGGCATGGACCCGCCCATAGCTAAAATGCAGTTTTTTGACTTCGATACTCATGATCTATACCTAACTACGCATGAGTCCGGCAAAAGTTCCCTCTCTCCCTCTTCGCCCTTGGGCAGTTCAGGGAGTGAGGATCGCACGTGTCCCTTTTCCCCGGACCAGTGCGTCATAGGTCTTTTCGATGCGGTCCCAGTTCTCCTCACGGTCCAGTGCCCAGAACCGGCCCATGACCGTGACCACACGGCCAACGGACAGGGACCGGCAGGTTTCGGCCACTTTGGAAACATAAACGGCTCCGCTCTCGGGACGTTCCCCCCGCCGCCCGATGAGTGCATGGACAAACACATTCTCCAGCCCCATGTCCCGGGCCAGCTTGAGCAGGGCAAAGAGGTGGCGGATGGTCCCGTGCGAGCTGTAGTGGGAAACGATCCCCAGAAGATGCAGGGCTTTCCCATCCCGCTTGGCTCCGTCCATGGCCCATCGGAAAGCCGGGTTCTGGAAGAAGCTGCCGTCTGCCACGGACTGGTCGATACGTACGCGGTCCAACAGGATGCGGCGGCCGGCCCCCAAATGGAGGTGACCGGATTCCGAGTTACCCACCGTGTCAGGCGGCATCCCCACCGCTTCCCCTGAGGCCAGCAGCCGTGCGCGGGGAAAATCCCGCCAGGCCGCATCAAAATTCGGAGTCCGGGCCTGCAGGATGAGGTTGCCCCTCTCCTCCTCCCGCAGCCCCCAGCCATCCAGGATGAGCAGCAGCACCTTGCCCCTGGATGAGGGACCATCGGCACCAGAAGCTTCCAGCAGGCTCTGCCCTGTCATCTCTTCAGGGATAGGGAGATCCAAAAGCTCCAGCACGGTGGGCGCCACATCACCGAGTTCACCCTCGGGATGGACGCGCAGGGTACGCGGATCTTCCCGGGAGAAATCCAGGATCAGGAACGGGACCTGGCTGCGGGTATGCCCCGTATTGACCTGGCCGTCCGGGTACAGCCAGTCCTCCACGGTCCCATGGTCTGCGGTCACGACAAGGGTTACTTCCATCTTGCGGCACGCTTCCTGGATCCGCCCCAGTTCCCCATCCACGGCCTCCACAGCCCGCACCACAGCCTCCCGGTTCTCGACATGGCCCACCACATCCACATTAGCCAGGTTGGCCACCAGCAGCGAGCAGGACGGATCCTGCAGTTTGCCCAGGATGGCGTCCGTGACGCCACAGGCGTTCATCTCC
Source organism: uncultured bacterium (assembly GCA_965533275.1). Lineage (GTDB taxonomy): Bacteria > Acidobacteriota > Aminicenantia > Aminicenantales > Aminicenantaceae > JAUXEH01. The sequence continues at coordinate 28,827 of CBESWG010000031.1, read as the reverse complement.
GGGCGGCTTGAATAGCAGTCTATTCCTTCCGGCGAAGGGACCACGATCCGCTCCTCCCCCTGAAAATCGCCCTCGTTCTTTCCGTTCATGAAATAGCTGACGTGGACTGCCTTTTCCGACTCCGCGATCTTGCAGACCCCGCGGCCGGACCCGGTTACAACTTCAGCCAAGGTGTTCTGTACCCTCCCCTGCGGGGGAAAGGCGACCTGTACATCGAGGTCCTCACTGTATTCGATCATGGTCACGAAATTCAGAAGTGTATCCGGTTCCAGGGGGAAGTGTGGAAAATCAGGCCGGATGAGGCTCTCCGTGACCTGGATCTCCCGTTCTCCTCGGATATCGTAAAATATCACGTAGTCGCCCCCCTTGAGCCGCCCCAGGGGCTCCCCTTTCTGGTCGAAAGCGACAATGGGCTCGAGCGCTTCGTCTTCCTGGCCCTCCCGGTAGGCCCGGAGGACCGCCTGCGCCATGGGGTCCCTCATCTCAGTGGAAGTGTCCGGTCGATCCTGGTCGTTCATGGGCCTCTCTCTCCGTAAAAAATAAGGCTTTACTATAGAGAGGGAGGGCCGAAATGTCAATCAAGGGGAGAACCCGGCAGCCGACTTGACGAAGCTGGCTCGGGGCCCTAACATGGGGTCGAGGCCCGGGTAAAAAATGCGCTCGGGGCCGAACGTTGGACAATACAAGGAGGGACCATGAAACGCATGCATGTCCTGGTGGCCTTGGGACTAATCCTTTTCGTCTCAGCCCCACTATTTTCCGATGAGAAGAAACCCCTTACCTTCGATGATTTCATCCAAATAAAACGGGTAGCCGATCCCCAGGTCTCACCGGATGGAACACGCGTGGCATACGTGGTCACGGAAATGGACCTCGAAGGGAACTCGAGCAATTCCGACATCTGGCTCATACCGATCAAGGGCGGAGAGGCCCGAAGGCTCACATCGAGCCCCAGGTCCGATTCCCATCCGCGCTGGTCTCCAGACGGCAGGTCCCTGGCCTTCATTTCCAGCCGCAGCGGGACGCCTCAGATCTGGCTCATTAATCCCGACGGAGGGGAAGCCAGACAGCTGACCCGAGTGGCAGCCGGCACTTCAGGTGTGGAGTGGTCACCCACCGGCACTCACCTTGCATTCCTCTCATCCGTATTCCCCGACGCTCCCGACGCCGAGAGCAACGCACGGATGCTCAAGCAGCAGGCCGAAGATCCGGTCAAGGCGAGGATCTTTGACGAGCTCCTTTTCCGGCACTGGAACGGCTGGAGGGAGGGACAGCGGAGCCACCTATTCGTGATCCCGGCCAAAGAGGGAGCTGAGGCAGTGGATGTCAGCCCAGGTGATTTCGACACGCCGCCGATCTCGCTGGGAAGCGCGCAGGATTATGCATTCTCGCCGGACGGAACCGAGATCGCCTTCGTGCGCAACATCGATCCGGAGCTCAGGAAGGGCATCAGCACGAACAATGATGTCTTTATCAATTCCCTGGACGGGAAAAACCTGAAACAGATCACGGACAATCCCGCCAATGACAACGGGATCGCGTACTCGCCCGATGGCCGTTTCCTTGCATACAGGGCCATGGAACGGCCCGGATTCGAGGCCGACCGCTACGAGCTCATGCTCTTCGACCGCCAAGAGGGAGCCAGCCGGAGCCTGACTCACGACGCGGATCTCTCCGTGGGAGATATCCTCTGGGATCCCGCAGGCAGCCGAATTTTCTTCACCTATCAAGACCAGGCCTGGATCGGATTGGCTGCCGCCGGCTTGAAGACTGTGGGAGGAGATCTGGACCTCAGGACGGGCGTGCCGCAGAAGCGTATGATCGGAAGCCCCCAGCTGACACCGGACGGCGGGGCCTTGGTATTCATGGGCCAGGCGATCAATTCCCCTCCCGAGGTTTTCGTCCTCGAGATGGGAGAGGGGAATATGTCTGAGACCCAGCTGACCCATGCGAACGACACCATCCTGGCAAAACTCGACATGCAGCCCCTGGAGGATTTCGTGTTCCGGGGGGCACGGGGCGAAGATGTCCAGGGCCTGCTGGTCAGGCCCCCCGCCTTCTATCCTTCCCGCAAATATCCCCTGGTCATGCTCATCCACGGAGGACCGCAGGGGGCCTGGATGGACAATTTTCATTTCCGCTGGAACGCCCAGATGTTCGCCGCTCCCGGATATGTGGTGGCCATGATCAACTTCCACGGCAGCACCGGCTACGGGCAGGAGTTTACAGACTCCATCTCAGGTGATTGGGGTGGGACGCCGTACCAGGACCTGGAAAAGGGGCTGGATTATCTCACGGATCAATACGAATTCATCGATGCCGACCGCATGTCCGCTGCCGGTGCTTCCTACGGCGGATACATGATCAACTGGATCGAGGGACACCAAAACCGCTACCGCTGCCTCATCTCGCATGCCGGCGTCTACGATCTTCGATCCATGCATGGGGCCACTGAAGAGCTGTGGTTCCCGGAGTGGGAGTTCCGGGGCACTCCCTGGAACAGCCCCGAGCAGTACTCCAAGTGGTCGCCCAGCCTATTGGCCAAGGACTTCGAAACTCCTTGCCTGGTCATCCACGGCCAGCTGGATTTCCGTGTCCCTGTCACACAGGGATTTCAGCTGTTCACTGCGCTCCAAAGAAAGGACGTGCCGTCCAAGCTGTTGTATTTTCCGGATGAGGGGCATTTCATCACGCGACCCAAGAATGCCGAACTGTGGTGGCGGACCATGCTCGACTGGCTGGCCCTTTACTTGAAGTAAGGGCCTCGCATCAGTCCAGCCGCAGATCCAGCAGTGAGAGAGGATCCACGCGGCTGTCCAGGATGCGGACGCTCCAGTGCAGGTGAGGCCCGGTAACCCTTCCCGTGGCCCCCACCTCTCCGATCAGGTCGCCCTTGTGAACCAGGGAGCCCTCCTCTACCGACATCCGCGAAAGGTGGAGATAGACTGAGAAAACCCCCAGTCCGTGGTCAATGATGATCGTATTTCCGGCGTAATAGAGTCCGCGGATCAGGACCACACGCCCCGAATTGGAGGCCCGCACCGGCGTGCCGTGAGGAGATGAGATGTCGACGCCGCTGTGTGGGGAGCGCGGTTGATCATTGAAGACCCTGCGCCTGCCGAAATTGGGATTGACGCGGCCGTCCGTAGGCAGCTCGAAAGAGCCCTCCCCCAACCAGTCCGGGCTGAAATGGGAATAGATCGACCGCGTAAGCTCCGCCTCGAGGCGGATCCGCTCCAATGCCTCGGCAGGGGGAGTTACGTACTTCGGATCCACCCTGAGCCGCTCGACAGGGAAGTCCTTTGCGATCACCTCGATATCTTGTGTGATGGTGCTCAGCGTCCCATCCTCGAGTTGGGCGGTCACTGTCAGCGGATAGACACCGGGGCGGAGCTCCAGGTCGAGCCCCAGGAAGGCGATGTGATCTCCGGATGCCCCGTTCTTCCAGAGACCGACTTTTTCCCCTGAAAAACGGAAGTGGGCCTGTCTGACTGCGGCCTGGGACTTGAGTGTCACGCGGAGGACCTCGCCCGGCTGCAGGGAACGGTAGTCGAGCCGGACTTCCGGATTAGGGAGAGGACTTTCCTGGCCGCTGTACACGTTCACCGGAGGCAGCGTGCAGATCAGGCCGATCAGGATCACGGCCGGGAGCACACGGCTCATGAGCCGGATACGTGGGGACGTAAGATGCGGCCCGGGAGCTGGCCGGTGTGCTCGGAGTTTTCGATCACGACCTGGCCGTTCACGATGACATGTTCGATCCCAGCGGGATACTGATGCGGCTCCTTCCAGGTTGCCAGGTCGGCCACACGTTCCGGATCGAAGATCGTGATATCGGCGAGCTTGCCGCTCTGCAGGAGGCCCCGTCCTGCGAATCCGAATTTTTCCGCTGGCACGGACGTCATCTTCCTTATCATCTCTGGCAGTGGAAGGATCTTTTCCTCCCGGATGTACTTGCCCAGCACGCGTGGGAAGGTGCCGTAGGAACGCGGGTGTGGCTTTCCCTTGCCCAATTCCCCGTAGGGGGCCAGGGCCGAGCCATCGCAGCCCACCCCGACCCTGGGATGAGACAGGATGCGCTTCAGGTTGTCCTCGTCCATCATGAAGATGATCTGGCTCACGCGGTTGTTCTCCTCGATCACCAGGTCGCGCATGAATTCAAAAGCATCCGTACCGGTTTCCTGCATGCCCTCCAGCACACTCTTCCCCTCGTAGTGCCTGTTCTTGTCCGTTGCCACAGAGGCGATAACCACCTTGTCCCACGAACCGAGCTTTTCCTCCCGTTCGCTCACGTAGGTCCTGAGCCTGCTCTCCAGGGTCGGGTCCTTCAGCCGAGCCAGGAATTCCGCGGTGGTTCCCTGCAGGGCCCAGAGAGGAAAGTTGAAGCTGCTGAATCCTGTGGATCCGGCGATGTAGGGATAGCGGTCGCAGAACACATCGATCCCCTCCGCCACCGCCCGATCGATCCGGGCCAGTGCATCGTCGATCTTGTGCCAGTTCCGGGGATAGGCGATCTTGAAATGAGATATCTGTAGTCCGGCGCCGGTCCTGCGGGCCACGCCTATGGCTTCGTCCAGCGCCTCCAGCAGTTGGTCGCCCTCGTCCCGCATGTGTGTGGCATAGAGCCCCCCGTGCTCCACGGCCACACGGCACAGTTCAGCCACCTCATCCGGCTGGGCAAAGCTGCCCGGGGCGTATTCCAGACCAGTTGACAGGCCCAGGGCACCGTTTTCCATGCTATCCTTCACCATGGCCTTCATCCGTTCCAGCTCATCGGGTTTGGGAGGCCGATCGTTGAATCCCATGGCCGCGCCGCGTATGGTCCCCTGCCCCACATAGGTGGCATAGTTGAGGGCCACACCGGTTTCCTCCATCCTTTCGAAAAATCCTTTGATATCCCGCCAGGTCAGATCGATGTCGTAGGCCTCCTTCAAGGCTGCCTGGTTTTCTTCGAAGACCTCATCCGCCACAGGGAAAGGTGAGGCCCCGCAGTTCCCGCTGATAACAGTTGTTATACCCTGACGGATGTGGCTCTCCGCCTTGGGATTATAGAGCAGGTTGACATCGGAATGGTCGTGTGTGTCGATAAACCCGGGGCATACGTTTTTGCCTCGAGCATCCAGCACCTTCTTGCCCCAGGAGACCGGGAAGTTGCCTACCTGGATGATGCTGTCTCCCACGATGCCGACATCCGCCGTTCGGGGTGCGGCACCCGTTCCATCTATCACTGTCCCGCCCGAGATCAAGAGGTCAAATTCCTGCCTCTTGCTGCAGCCCTTGAGAAGGATCCCGCATCCCCCCAGCCCTGCGGCAGCAGCGGCCCGAGACGTATGTTTGAGAAAATCCCTTCGTTTCATGGTCCTTGCCATTTCGATCTCTCCCTACGGATCTATCGCCTCATTATTTATATAGGAACTATACAGACTTGTCCACCACCAGGCTTTCTCTGAACAGACTCCTTTCAGGGTGGGTTAGGCGGGGGTGGTTGGGTAGGTCCCCTGCGAATACAGACTGAAACAATTTACTTCACTTACTAATTCCTTTATCCTGAAACCTCATGCCCTCCCCTTTCTGAGGGCCATGGCCAGATGCCTGGACTCGGGCAGACCGGCTGCTGAGGATTTAATCCTCGAGGAGGGGAAATGCGGTTTTCACGGCGAAACTTCCTGCAATACCTCGGAGGGGTGGGCCTCCCGGCCGTAGGCCTCTCTCTCCCCCCATCGATCAAGCGGAGGCGGTACTTGAAGGCCGATAGGGACCCGTCCTCGGCCTTGTTCGAATCCTGGATAGAGATCGATCTGGGCCGCCTGTCTCGCAACCTCGATGGACTTCGCGACATGGTCAAGCGGCCCGTGCTGGCTGTGATCAAGGCCAATGCCTACGGACACGGCCTTCTGGAGGTGGGAGCATTCCTGGACAGTGCCGGCATCGCAGGCCTCATGGTCTGCCGGCTGGCCGAGGCCGTACGGCTGCGGGAATCGGGAGTGACCTGCCCCATCTACAATTTCGGCCCGCTCCTCTCCGGTGCATCCGAGTCATTGATCCGGAATCGGATCACTCCAATACTCTCGGACCAGGGGCACGAGGAGCTAGCTCGGACCGCACAAAGAATGGGAGTGCGGATCCAAGTCCATGCCCATGTCGACACCGGGATGCACCGGGTAGGGATCCCTGAGGCCGGGGCCCTATCCATCCTCCAGGAGCTCACGCGCCAAGAAAGCGTCGAGCTCACCGGCCTGTCCACCACTCTGACAGAAGATCCGGAGTTCGACCGCCGGCAGCTGGACCGTTTCAAGGAAATCTGCAAACAAACCCGAGAGAGAGGGGGGACCGGTCCGGTCCTCCGCCACGCCGCCAGCAGTGGAGGGATTTTCGGACACCCCGATTTTTTCCTGGACATGGTGCGTCCCGGGATCGTGCTCTATGGAGGCTATCCGAACGCTGCCACAAGGAAGGAAGACAGGCTGAAGCTCGAGCCCGTGCTCTCCTTCAAGACACGTGTGGCCGAGGTCAAGACGCTGAACCCGGGAGATGGGGTTTCGTATCACAGGGCCTACCGCGCAGCACGGAAAGAGAGGATCGCAGTCCTCCCGGTGGGGTATTCTGACGGGTATCCCCCCCGGGCCGTTGGAAGGGGTCACGTGCTCCTCGGAGGGCTCCCCTGCCCGATCATCGCCAGTATCACGGCCAATCACATGGAAGTGCGGCTGCCCCGGGGGCTTTCAGTGAACACGGGAGATGAGGCCGTGCTGATCGGCACACAAGGACAGGAGTCGGTCACTGCGGACGATGTGGCGGAATGGGCTGAGGCCTCCAATTACAGGATCCTGATCGGGATGAATTCTCGACTGCCGAGGGTAGTGGCCACATCCTGACCCAGCCCGCGTGTCAGATCCGCGACATGAAATCTTCTATGGATTCCAGGGCGCGGCCGGTCGCACCGCGCAGGGATTCGAGTGTCTCATGGGCCGCATCTCCCATCCGCCGCAGCTCCTCTGGATCGTTCAACCGGAACATCGCCTCGAGATCTTGAGCATCGCTGACCTGACGCGCAGCACCGTTCCGCAAAAAGATCGCTGCAAGATGAGAAAAATTATCCATGTGGGGTCCGAAAAAAACCGGCTTGGCATAGAAGGCAGGCTCCAGCAGGTTCTGGCCTCCCCAGGGGATCAGGCTCCCTCCGATGAAAGCCGCATCCGCAAGGGCGTAGAGTCGGGCCAGCTCCCCGATGGTATCGAGGACCAGCACGTCCCAAGTGTCTCCCGGCCGGGCCATGGTCTTTCGCCGGACGTTCAGCCCCTGGTTCTCCGCAAGCTTCACGATCTCGGGACCACGATCCAGGTGCCGTGGAGCCAGGATCAGCCGCAGGCCGGGTCGGTTGGACCTGGCCGCGGCAAACGCTTTCAACAGGGGCTCGTCTTCACCGCGATGCGTGCTCCCGGCCAGGATCACTCTAGAGTCGGCCGGGATGCCCAGCGACTTCCGCTGATCCCGGACCTCATCTTCAGAGAAACAGGGAAGCTGGACCTCGACCTTTAGGTTTCCGCAGACCTGGATCCGATCCCCCTCGATGCCGGTGCCTTCCAGGGACTCCCGGTCTCGCTCCGTCTGGACCTGAAAGAGATCGATGGGCCTCAGCACGCGCCGCATGAGCCATTTCAGGCGGGAATACCTGCGCGCTGACCTGGGGGAGATCCGGCCGTTGATCAAGAGCACGCCGCGGCTCTGGAGCCCGGCCTCCCGGATGAGCTGAGGCCACAGTTCCGATTCAACCAGCACAAAGACCCCTGGCTTCAGCCGCCGGAAATAGCGCCGCAGGATCCATTTAAAATCAAAGGGAATGAAGAAGATGTGATCCGCAGAGCCCAACTTTTTTTCAGCCAGGCGAAGGCCGCTGTGGGTCAAAGAGGAGACATACAGATCCCATTCGGGGTGTTTTTCTTTGAGGCGTCGGACCAGGTGTTGGAGAGACAGGACCTCTCCCACGGAGACGGCATGCAGCCATACGGACGCTTTGCCGGTCGGCTCAGGCGGAAGACACAGCCCCAGCCTCTCTCTCAGGTGCAGTGGCTCTTTCCGGATCAATCTGGTCCTGACCATGTAAACCGGGAGATGGACCACGAGAGCGAGGAGAAGCAGCAGGGAATAGATCGGATACATATTCTCCCACGAATATACCGGATTTTGTCCCGGAATTCTAGGTATTCCCTTTTTCTCCCAAATCTGGTATCCTACGGAGGTTATTTTTACAACTGTGAAGTCAGCTACCGATTTGGAAGGATAAAATGGCAGAGAAGCAAGACGAAAAAGACAAGACCGAGATCGAAACCTCGGATAAGACAGAAAAAGAAGAGAAAAAGGCCGCAAAAGCGGCACCAAAGAAAACAGCAGAGAAGAAGGAAAAGCCTCAGGCTGAGGAAGCAGAGGCGCCGGAAGAGAAAAAGACCGAAGAGACGGCGGATGAGAAGGAAGCCGCCGCCGAAAAGGAAAAAGAAGAGGTCGAACCGGCAGCCGAAAAGGAGAAAGAAAAAATAGGTAAAGAGGACAAAAAAGAGGAAGAGGAAGAAAAAGAAGAAGATCCACCCACGGAGCCTCCTGCAGAACCGGTAGAAGAAAAGCCGGACGCAGAGGCCACCAGCGCGGAAGAGGCAGAGAAGGAACTCAAGCCTCAGGAGGAAGAGGAAGGAAAAGAAGAGGCCGCAGAGGCCAAACCTGCGGAAGAAAAGCCTGAGACCAAACCGGCTCCCGCTCCCGAACCGGAAGCGAAACCGGAGCCACCGGCACCGGAAGAGGCCGGAGAAGCGGCAAGCGAAGAGGCACCGGCTGCAGAACCGGGGAAGAAAAAGAAAGTCAACCAGATGACCCTGACAGAGATCGATGCCAAGCTTAAGGACGTGCTAGCCTCCCAGGGAGGACTCCATTCAAAGTACGCCCGACAACTGCTCCAGAGAAAAAAGACGCTCACACCTCAATAAATTTCTGCACCAGATCTAGCCGCGATCTATCTCATCCATTTCATCTCAAGCCACCTTCAACATTAACGGCGGACACCCGCTGAGGACGTAACTCCAATAATAAGGGACGCTTACACAGTTCTCCGCGATTTACATTCCGCCCTAATTTTAGTAAGATAGGAAAACCATAACAAGGAGAACAATACGTGCTTACAAAAGAAGCGAAAAGCGACATCATCGGCGACAACAAACTCCATGCCAAAGACTCTGGCTCACCTGAAGTTCAGGTCGCCTTGATTACATCGCGCATCAACTATCTGTCCGAACATTTCAAAACCCATGAAAAGGACCATCACTCCAAACGAGGCCTCCTGAAGCTCGTTGGACGCAGGAAACGGCTGTTGGCGTACCTTAAGAAACAGGACCAACAACGTTACGAAGAACTAATTAAAAAGCTGAAGCTGCGAAAATAGCCTCAGCAAAAAAAAAAGGAAAATATGTCAGACAACACAATCACTCTAAACATCAACAACCTTCCGCTCACCATCGAGCTGAACAAATTCGGCCGACAGGCGGACGGCACAGCCTATGTGCGTTACGGGGACACCATCGTCTTCATGTCCGCATGTTCCAAGAAAGAGGTCAAGGAGCACAAGCCCTTCCTCCCCCTGATCGTGGATTACCGCGAGAACACCTATGCCGCCGGGAAGATCCCGGGCGGATTCTTTAAGCGAGAGGGGCGTCCCTCTGAGAGGGAGATCCTCATCGCCCGGATGATCGACCGGCCCATCAGAACGCTGTTCCCAGAAGGCTACACCTTCGACACCCAGCTCGTGGGAATGCTCCTCTCGGCCGACATCGAGAACGATCCAGATACGCTGGGGATCATCGCGGCCTCCGCCTCCCTCTATTTTTCCGACATCCCTTTCACAACTCCTCTGGGAGCCGTGAGAGTCGGGCTGATCGACGGCGAATTCATCATCAATCCACCCAAGAGCCAGCTAGACAAATCCCCCCTGAACCTGGTGGTCGTCGGCAATGAGCAGGGAGTCGTCATGCTCGAAGCCGGAGCCCTGGAAGTCTCGGAAGAGACCGTCATGAAGGGCATCGAGGCGGCCATGGGCCCCATCAACCAGATCATCCAGGCCCAGAAAGACCTGTTCGCCCGCAAAAACATCCAGAAGCGCCCCTTCTCTTCTCCTGAGCTAAATCAGGATAAATTTCAGGAGATCGAGGCCAAATACGGCACAGCCCTGATGGACGCCCTCCTATCAGAGAATCAGACCACTCGCAACGAGAAAAAACGCGCCATCCAAGATGAGGTCTTCGCATCCCTCCCCGAGGACGATCCGGATCAGGCAAGGGAAGCCAAGGAACTGCTCTACCAGGTCCAGAAAAAGCTGGTACGCAAAAGCATCACCGAAGAAAGCAAGCGCCCGGACGGACGCTCCTTCGAACAGATCCGGCCCATCACCATCCAAACCGGCTTTCTTCCCCGCACTCATGGCTCCGCTGTATTCACACGGGGCGAGACCCAGTGCCTGGCCACGGTAACCCTGGGGACCTTCGAAGACACTCAGCGGATCGATAGCCTGGGTGAACAGGGCGAGAAGCGTTTCATGCTGCACTACAATTTCCCGCCTTTTAGCGTGGGAGAAGTCCAGTTCCTGCGCGGCCCCGGTCGGCGTGAGATCGGACACGGGGCCCTGGCCGAAAAATCCATCCGGCTCGCCGTTCCTAAGGACGAGGGCGAGTTCCCCTATACCATACGTATCGTCTCCGATGTCCTCGAATCCAATGGTTCGTCTTCCATGGCCACGGTGTGCGGCAGCGTGCTGGCGCTGATGGATGCAGGCGTTCCCATTACCATGATCCCGGCAGGGATCGCCATGGGTGTTGTAAAAGACGGAGAGAAATATTCCGTACTCACCGACATTGCCGGGCTGGAGGATTTCTTCGGCGACATGGACCTCAAGGTGTCAGGAACGGAGAAAGGCATCACGGCCATCCAGATGGACCTTAAGATCCCCTTCCTGCCGCTCCCGGTCCTGGAAGAGGGACTGATCAAGGCAAAAGCGGCCCGCCTGCAGGTGTTGGCCAAGATGAAGGAGGCTCTCCCCGCTCCGCGCCCCGAGCTCTCTCCATACGCACCCCGGATCATCACTGTGTTTATCAATCCCGAAAGGGTGGGAGAGGTCATAGGCCCCTCCGGCAAGATCATCAAACGGATCGTGGCGGAGTCCAAGGCCAAGGTCGAGATCGCAGAGGACGGCAAGATCACCATCGCTTCCCCGGACATGGAAGCCGTGAGACTCGCGGAAAAAATGATCCGGGATATCACCGAAGAGGCGGAAGTAGGGAAGGTCTACGAGGGCAAGGTCGTGCGCCTGGAAGAATACGGCGCCTTCATCCAGATACTGCCCAATGTGGACGGACTGCTGCACATCTCCGAGGTCTCTCACCAGAGGACGAACAACATCCGGGATGCCATGGGGATGGGCCAACTGGTCCGCGTCAAGGTCGTCTCCATCGACGACAACAACAAGGTCCGCCTGAGCAAAAAGGCCCTGGAAGAGGGTGGGGAGCGTGACAACTCCTCGAATCGGGACAGGGACCAGAGGGACAACCGGGACCGGGGAGACTATCGGAGCCGCGACCGGAGAGATTCCCGCGATCGGGACCAAAGAGGCGGCCGCGGTGGATATCCCAACCGGGACCGCAACAACAAGGACAAATCGTAAGGCCTGAATCGCTCATGACCGGTGGCGACATTTTAATGAATTGGTCGGGTTAGCCGACTAAACAGAAGTACGGCAATGCTACGAACTTCTGATAATAAAAAGGGATTCACACTCGTCGAGATGCTGACGGCCATGGCTATCGTGGCCGTTCTGGCCATGGTGGCCATTCCCCTGGCTAAGGTCACGATAAAGCGCGGCCGGGAGATCGAGCTGCGCCGAGGCTTGAGGATCATCCGTCAGGCCATCGATGAATATAAAAAACTGGCAGACGAGGATAAGTTCGAGTTCGACGAGGACACGGAAGGCTATCCACCCGACCTGCAGACACTGATCGAAGGGGTGGAGGTGACCGAATCCAAAGACGGGAGCGAGGTCACCAGAACGGTGAAATTCCTGCGCCGCATCCCACGCGATCCCATGACCAACTCCTATGACTGGGGGATGCGTTCCTACCAGGATGATTTCGACTCCACTTCCTGGGGCGGGGAAAGCGTTTATGACGTCTACACGCGCAGCCAGGGCATTGCCTTGGATGGCACGTTCTACTTCGAATGGTGAGCGGGAGGACTGCAGGTTCAAGTGGGAGGACATCAATGAAAAAAGAACAGAGCCGTCGAGGATTCACTCTGATCGAGATGGTCATCGTTCTGGCGCTCATCGGTATCCTGGTGGGAGTGGGCATCCCTCAGTACAAGACCGCACTCAAACGCGGGAAAGAGGCCGTGCTCAAGGAAAACCTGCATACCCTGCGAGTCATACTTAACCAGTACTATATCGACAAAAAGAAATACCCCATGACCCTGTACGCACTGGTCGATGAGAGATACCTCCATTCCATGCCCGTAGACCCCTTCACACGCTCGAATGAGACTTGGGAGGAGGTCATGGAGGAACTCACCGAAGACGACATGCTGTCAGGAGTGATCCCCGGCATCGCCGATGTGCGGTCGACAGCCGAGGGATTGGGGCTGGACGGGACCCCATTCAACACATGGTAGAAGCCGGTTCCAAGGAGTACTCTCCTGTACGGCTGCAATATAGGGGGGGGAGATCCGGCATGGGTCGAGGAGGATTCACGCTCCTCATCGTGATGTTTGCGATCTTCCTGCTCACGCTGGGACTCATGATCGCCGTGCCGGTCTGGCAGACACAGATCCAGCGGGAGCTGGAAGAAGAGCTGATCTTCCGAGGAGAGCAGTATGTGGAGGCCGTACGCCTCTATCAGACCAAGAATCCGGGACAATTCCCGGAAAATTTCGATGAGCTGATCGAGGAAAAGTTCCTGCGGCGATTCTATCCGGACCCCATGACGGATCACGGGGAGTGGAACGTGATCCTCTTGAGCCAAAGGGGTGGTGCCGGCCGGGGGGGAGCAGGGCAGGAGGGGACCGTCGTCTTTCTGCGCAAAGCCCGGCAGCGAGATCGCACCGGGAGGCCACCGCAGGGCCGCCCAGGCACACAACAGCGAGGCCGTGCGGGTCCGCAACAGGCTCCCGCCGCGCCGCAGCAGATCCTGATCGCACCCCTGAATGTCCTGGATTCGATCGAGAATGCCAGCATCATCGGCGTCGTCTCCACTTCAGACAGGGAGTCCGTGCGCATCCACAACGAACAGACTTCCTACGACAAGTGGCTCTTTTTCTACGGCCAGGATCCGGAAAAGATGCCCGAGATCATCTACTACGGCCAGGAAGATAAGGACGAATGAGTCAGGGGCCTATCCTCATCATAGCCGGTGAGAGTTCCGGAGACAAACACGGTGCCTCCCTGGTGCAGGCCTTCCGGGAGCACGATCCTTCCGTCGAGTTCCTGGGTGTGGGTGGCGCCAGGATGCTTGAAGCCGGAGTGCAGCTGATCGGTACGATCGAAGAGCTCGCCGTGGTCGGGATATTCGAGATCATCTCAGAGCTGCCCCGGATCCGGCGCGTCTTCAACCGGATCAAGCAGGCGGCCCGTGTCCAGCGTCCCCGGGCTGCCATCCTCATCGACTTCCCTGACTTCAATCTGCGCCTGGCCCGCTTTCTAAAGAAACAGCACATCCCCGTGCTCTACTACATCAGCCCCAGTGTGTGGGCCTGGAGGAAGAACAGGCTCAAGGCCATCCGGAAGACCGTCAACAAGATGATGGTGATCTTTCCTTTCGAGGAATCCTTGTACAGAGAAAACGGCATCGCATCCATATTCGTCGGCCATCCTCTGCTGGAACAGATCGGAACCACTGCGCCTCGAGAAGAGGTTTTTCTCAGGCACGGTTTCGATCCGGCCCTTCCTTTCCTGGTACTGCTGCCGGGAAGCCGTGGAAGTGAGATCCGGTATCATATGCCAACCCTGATGGCCGCGGCCGGCCGGATCCGGGCCGAGTCCGGTGCCCAGTTCGCTTTGCTGCAGGCAGAAAACCTGGACGCCGGAGAGGTCCGACGCCTGATCCCCGGGGACATGGAGCCGGACATCCACATCATATCCGATCCGCGGGAATATCATGATGTTCTGGCTGCCGGAGATATGGCACTTTCCGCCTGCGGAACGGCCAACCTGGAAGCTGCACTGCTCGAAACTCCGGTCCTGGCTTTCTACCGCATATCTCCCCTGACATATGCACTGGGGAAGCCATTCGTCAAGGTCAACCGCTACAGCATCCTCAACATTTTGGCCGGGAGGGACATCGTCCGCGAACTGATCCAGGGGGATTTCACTCCTGAGAACCTCACCCGGGAAACCCTGCGGCTGCTGGGTTCTGCTTTGGAACGCGAAGCGATGGTCCGGGAGTTCCGATCGATAAGAGAATCTCTGGGGAAGTCTAGAGCATCCCTTCGAGCCGCCGATGAACTCAAGGCCCTGCTGGATCAGATCGAAGCCGCGGACTCAGGGATCAAGAAGGCCGGACCAATGGAACGAACCGCACTGGGATCAGGGTCTTCCGAGTGAACTTACGACTGCCGCGAGTGATCAGGACCAGATCCTGAAAAGACGAACCCACCGGTAGGATCATGCGCCCCCCCTCCCGGAGCTGATCCTGCAGCGTCTCCGGGATGGATTCAGGCGCAGCCGTGATGATGATGCTGTCATAGGGAGCGAATTCCTCCCAGCCTATTGCTCCATCCCCAATGCTGAAGCGGATGTTCCTGTACTCAAGATCCTCGAGGAGCTTCCGGGCTCTGTTCATGAGGCCCGGAAGGATTTCCACTGTGCTGACCGACGCTACCAGTTCGGCCAGCACGGCAGTCTGGTAGCCAGATCCTGTCCCGATCTCCAGCACAGAGAACTGGGGCTGGAGCTCCAGGGCCTGAGTCATGTAGGCCACAATATAGGGCTGAGAAATGGTTTGTCCCTCTCCGATAGGAAGCGGCTCATCATTGTAGGCATGCCCGCGCATATCATCTGGAACAAAGAGATGCCGGGGAACGTCCCGCATGGCCTCCAGGATCCGCGAGTCCCGGATGTCACGGGTGCCAAGCTGCGTATGGACCATCTGCCCCCGTGCCTTTTCGTATTCTTGATCATTCATGATGTGCACCGAAAGTTTCCTCCGAAAGCATCATAACCGATCATGCGTGTTCCCGGACTTCCCGAGCACGCCGAGTTTCGTGCGATCAATAGGCGCGGGCGAAATAGACCTGCTTCCTCCCCTGCTCACCGCAGCAGATGCAGGCTCCCGATGCGCCGGTGCGATCGGACTCCATCACTACGACGCGGATGGTGGCCATGGTCTCTTCCTTGATCCTATCCTCGCACTCAGCCGCTCCGCACCAGAGCGTTTTGATGAATCCACGGCGCTCTTCTATAACGGATTTGAATTCCGCATAGTCGTTTACCTCATGCGTGTTGTCTTCCCGGAACTGCAGGGCCTGATCAAAAAGGTTCTGCTGGATCTCATCCAGGAGAGCCTGCACCAGAGGAGCCAGCCCATCCAGCGAAAGCGGCTGCTTCTCCCGCGTGTCCCTCCGTACGGCCAGGGTTTTGTGGTTCTTGACATCCCTGGGACCGATCTCGAGTCGGAGGGGCACACCACGCATCTCCCACTCGGAGAATTTCCAGCCGGGCGTGAAGCCCTCGCGGTCATCCAGTTCAACCCGCATGCCCGCCTCCCTGAGAA
Source organism: uncultured bacterium (assembly GCA_965533275.1). GTDB lineage: Bacteria > Acidobacteriota > Aminicenantia > Aminicenantales > Aminicenantaceae > JAUXEH01. The sequence goes on along the minus strand of CBESWG010000031.1, from coordinate 13,039 downwards.
TCCGGGCGGTGTCCTGGGCCACGGGCAGGACCGTCTCCTTCCAATCCTCCCCGATGGTAATGGGAACGATGACGATCTGTATAGGAGCGATCCGCGGGGGAAACCGCAGGCCGGAATCGTCCCCGTGCGCCATGACCACGGCCCCGACCAGCCGAGTCGAAACGCCCCAGGATGTCTGCCAGGCATACTGCAGCTGCTGGTCCTGGTCCTCGAACCGGATGTTGAACACCTTTGAAAAGTGCTGGCCCAGGTTGTGCGAAGTCCCCATCTGGAGGGCTTTGCCGTCGGTCATCAGGCCCTCGATGCAGTAGGTCATCTCGGCGCCGGCAAACTTTTCCTTATCGGTCTTCTCCCCGGAGAGCACCGGTATCGCCAATTCCTTTTCCGCAAAAGTCCGGTACAGATCAAGGATCTTGAGGGTCTCGGCCTGCCCCTCCTCTGCCGTGGCATGGGCCGTGTGACCTTCCTGCCACAGGAATTCCGTGGTGCGCAGGAAGGGACGCGTGACCTTTTCCCACCGTACGATGTTGGCCCACTGATTGATCAGAACCGGCAGATCCCGGTAGGACTTGATCCATTTGGAATACATGCTGCCGATAATAGCCTCGGAGGTAGGCCGTACGGCCAGGCGCTCCTCCAGCTCATCATGGCCGCCGTGAGTGACCCAGGCCACTTCCGGCGAGAATCCCTCCAGGTGCTCCGTCTCTTTCTCGAGGAAGCTCTCGGGAATGAACAAGGGGAAATAGGCATTCTCGTGCCCGGTCTCTTTGATGCGCCTGTCCATCAGTCTCTGGATGTTCTCCCAGACCGCATAGCCGTAGGGACGGATGATCATCATCCCTTTGATGGGGGCATAGTCCGCCATCTCGGTCTTGCGGATGACCTCGATGTACCAGCGGGAAAAATCTTCGCTCTTGGCTGTAATATTCTTCACTAAACGTTCTTTATCAACCACTTCGTACTCCTGATGAGATTCCCAGTCATTCTAGCCCTGACCCCTGAATTTGTCAAGAAACCGGTTTCTTCCCCATGGCCTGCACCCACCACAATTCATCTCGCACAGGCGGGCCTGGAATGAAGGGCGCTTTCAAAGGGGGGTTATTAAGGAAAATACTGGAATCACACGACTTACAAGCGAGGGGTCAGGCCGGCTGTTTTCCGGGGGTATATAGCGGTGGGTATTTCGGTCAGTCCATTTTCACCCCCTGAATCATCCCCAAAGGTGATTGTCCCCTAAATTGGGCTGTGGCAAAGTAGTATCACACTGAATATCGTCAAGGAAAAGGAAGCGAATATGGCGAATACTAGGTCCGACGAAAGGCTATTGGACTCAACCTTCCAGGAAGAAGGTTTTGACATGCCGCTCCCCACCATTGTGGAGGGAGTCGCAGCTTCCGGAGACCGTTTTACGGAGAAGACCGTGCTTTCTTACATTAGCCAAAACGGATCCTCCTTCTGGTTGACCACCGAAGTCAAGATGGGTGGGGACCTGAGACTGACCGTTGACCTGCCCTCCCAAATGGACGAGGACAAGGATCTGAAGCTGATCATTAAAGGAAAGGTCATCTTCCTGGAGGCCCCAAAGAATCACAATGGCAGACACCGTGTGTCGCTGAAATTTGAAAATAAATACATTATCGATGAAAGAAAATAGAGCAGAGCCAAGGAAGAAAGGGCCGGTCGGTGAATTAGCCTCTATGGAGGAGATGCTGAGTCAAAATATCACCGGAGGAATCATCTCTAGAAGCGATTGTGCTAAACCCGGTCATCTGCGAGAATCGGGGACACCATGCGATTAAACCAGGAAATTGAAAAAACTGCTATCCCCTGCAATTTACGCCAGTCAAAGACGGAGAGATGTTTCGATCTTTCTCTTTCTGTCTCAGTGAATGGAATAGATGCCGAGAACAAAGATTTCGAGGAGACCACCGAGCTATCCACCATCAGTTCTCAGGAAGCGGTCTTCTGGCTCAAGAATAAGGTCATCATCGGTTCAAAGCTGGTGCTTGCCCTCAATGTGCCCAAGACACTCATCCTGGTAAATCAAATGAACCTGATCGTTTCCGGAGAGGTCGTCTTCGCCAGTACTGATCCCAGCAACCGGAATAAACAGCTTGTTTCCATCCAGCTGGACCGGATCTACAAGATCCAGCCCATCTACGCGGCATCCCCCTGACGCCAGCCAACCACCCCCATATGCGTTCCCACCCACCCAGGGTGCTCTAAGCAATGCGAAGCGCCCGATCAGCTCCCATGAGTGTTCCTACCCACCCTTACAGCTCTATCGATTCCGGTATTTCAGCACCCCATTTGTGCTTCCACCCCCAAAGGTTATCAGTACAACACGTCTCCAGTCCGCCTCTATTGGTGCACGCTCACCACTTTGGCGCTGACTCAGGATTGTTCGCCCGTCTCCTCCATCGCCTGGGCTTGTTCAGATCCGAGTGCATGGGGAGGTGGGCGGGTACCCCGCTCGGCATGAGCAAGCCGGAGGCAGTCTTGACATTGAAAAACCGTTCTTATACCATATTCACAAATATGAGGAAACTGTATCCGAAATCAGTAAAAAGGGATGGAAACTAAACCATCATGACAAAAAAAGAGACAAATGCCTTGGATGAAAAGAAAATCACAACTCTGATCTACTGCACTTCGGATCTGATCCTGGCTGGGATTGTCCGGGCGCTGGAAAACGCAGGGGGTGTGGATGTCGTCAGCGTGGAGAAGAGTACGATAGACTCTTTCCTGGCGGCTATCAAGGACCACAAACCTCAGGTCGTACTGCTCACAACCTCTGAGCCCATGCCCAATCTACGGGAGGTCTGCAAGGCCGTTCGCGATATCGCTGAGACCAACAAGATCAAAACCCAGCTCATGCTGTTGGGCAACATTCCCTCGCACGAAGAGGTGGTGGGCCTCATGAATGTGGGGGTGCGGGGCTACTTCGATCTGAACGAATCCGCGGAACAGCTGGCTGAGGCCCTCCGGGTCGTGCACAAGGAAGAGATCTGGCTGCCCAGGGACAAGATGAGCAGCATCATGGACCGCATCATTTCCGTGGTGGGAAGGGACCTCAAAGAAAAGACCCTGGACCAGCTCACTCCCACAGAGTTCCAGGTCCTGCGCCACATAGGGCAGGGCAAGAGCAACGATGATATCGCGGACGCCATGTTCATCAGCAAGAACACGGTCCGGTCCCATATCAAGAGCATCTATGCGAAGCTGGACACACACAGCCGACTCCAGCTCGCCCTGTATGCAATCAATTCGGCCCTATTTTAAACTGTTCGAGGTAAACGACCATGGCAAATGAAACCGAATCGAAAAAACAAAAGACAACCATTTTTGATGAGAACGATACACTGGCCGAACTGATCCGCAACCGGAGGAGCGAGTGGAGATTCGATCTCCCGCTGCCCGCCATGGCGGAAGGCGTACTCCCCAATGGCGACACTTTCCACGAAAAGACCACCCTTCAGAACATCAGCTCGGGAGGCGCCTATTTCACACTGGATTCGGGCGTGACCGTTGACTCGAAACTCGACCTCATTATCGACCTGCCCCCCAACCTCACAGATGGCAAGCGCGTACGCCTGCGCCTCCGAGGCCTGACGGTCCGGCTGAGCAAATCGAGCGGTGCCGGCAAGAAACAGGGAATCGCGTTGTGTTTCGACGAAGACTACGAGTTCGTCACCGAAGATCGAGACTAGGGATACACTCGCCACCCGCTCTTGCTGTCGGGGCCAAAACAGGCAGGATCGAAGCATGCTGACCGTTGCCCTCACCGGAGGGATCGCAACAGGAAAATCCATCGTCGCTCGAGTCTGGCTTGAATTGGGCTGCTATGTCCAGCAGGCGGATCAGGTGGCTCACGGGCTGGTGCAGCCCGGGACAGCTGTGTGGGAAAAGATCGTCGCCCGCTTCGGAACCGAGATCCTGGGCCCGGACGGCCACTCGATCGATCGGGGCAGCCTCGGCAGACGGATCTATGCCCAGCCCGAAGATCGGGAATTTCTGGATCGTCTCATCCACCCCCAAGTCCTGGAGGAGAGGAATACGCTCATCTCCCGGCTGCGGGAGGAGGGGGAATACAGGATCTTCGTGTCCGAAGCCGCCCTGACCATCGAAGCCGGGTACGCCGATCTCTTTCAAAAGCTGGTGGTCACATACTGCCCCATTGAAGTCCAGGTGGGAAGGCTTCGGGAGCGAGATCAGATCGGACAGGATGAGGCGCTCCGCAAGATCCGCAGCCAGATGCCGGCCGAGGACAAGCTGGGCCATGCCGACTATGTGATCCGCACAGAAGGAGACATTGCGGCAACCATCGAGCAGGCGGAACGGGTGTACAGGTATTTGCTCCAGGATCAGCGGCTGCTGTATCCCGGGCCCTGAGCCCTTCCCCCCTTATGATTTCTATCAGGATGGGTCCGAAGCCTTCAGGGCCGCTGCCAGCAGGGGTATGAGGAGTTCATGCTGGCCCACAAAATAGTAGCCCCTTCCTTCTCCCTGCAGAGGACGAAGGACCACATTCTGTTCCGGGCGGTAGTGCCGGATGAAATCGCACACGGCCGTTGAAAAATCCTTCAGCTGACTGCCCCGGTTCCGGACATACGAGACCGCCTTGAGGAACACCTCGGGCAGGATGACCGCCGATCCCACATTCAGGTAGATCCCTCCCCCATCCAGGCCCTGCACGAGCCTGCAGAACAGGAAGAAATCTCTTAAAGAAGCTCGGCCCAGGTCCTCTCCCGAGGCGCGGGGATGGAAATGGATCGTATCGGTTCCCAGCGCCACATGGACGGTGACGGGGATTCCCATCCGGTACGCGGATGCCAGCAGGCTGAGATCCAGATGAGGGAAATCCGAATCCACCAGCATCCTGCCGACCGCCTCCCCCATTCCCAGGTCATGCTCCCGGGCAGACTCCATGGCACTGTTCAGGAACTCACCTGTCTCTCGAGCCATCCCGAACTCCCCGCCTCGGATCTGCTCGGCCACGTCTTCCGAGGTTGCGCCGACACAGGCCACTTCGAAATCGTGGATGATCCCGGCTCCGTTCAGCGCCAGGCCGGAGATCCAGCCATGCTGCATGAGGTCGATGATAACGGGATTGAGCCCCACCTTGATGGGATGCGCCCCCATGCCCAGGAGCATGGCGCGCTTTCCGGCTCGGGCCGCCGACCAGGCGCTCACCAGCGAGCGGAGGTCACGGCCTCCCAGGATCCGGGGCAGGCTGTCAAGGAAGTCCGGGAAGGAGCCATTCGTCGACCAGGCGCTGGCAAATTGGGTGATGTCCACCTTGCTGGGCCTGTCATGCAGGGAATACGTCTTCAGTTCTGTGGGGAATAGTGGATCGACATCATATTTGCTCATTTTCACACCCTCAGGGTTCCGGACCGACGGGGGGCGGGGGTCTATCGAATTGAGAGGTTTTTCAGGTCCTGGCCGGGACGGAACTTGATCCTCTTGCCCTTCTTTATCTTGATCTGTCTCTTGCGGCGGATGTCGCGGCCGTAGCCGGTTTTCTTGGATACGACCTTCAAACTGGCGAATCCGCGGATCTCGATCTTTTCATCTTCTGCCAGGGATTTTTTCAAAGCATCCAGGATCGTCTCCACCATCAATAAGGATTTTGCCCTGTTCAATTCAGAGTCTTTTTCAATAGCGAGGGCAATATCGTTCTTGATCATGTCTTCTCCTTTATCCTCAGACACCTGGCGGAGTTTCTATAATTAAAGTATTGCAAATAAAAAGTCAAGATAAAATTATTGACTTAAATATTACACGTTTCTATAATGAATAAAAGTGAGAAAATCCCTTTTCATCCTCGCCCTGCTATTGGTCTGTGCCGGGCCCGGTTTTTCCGGTATCCTGCGCATCACGGTCGACGCGCCTATCCATCCCGTGACCTCTGAATACATCCGGGATGCGGTTGGCAGAGCGGATGAAGCCGGGCATTCCCTGTTGATCCTGGTCCTCAACACCCCCGGGGGGCTCGATTCCTCCATGCGGGAGATAATCGAAACGATCCTGGCCGCACGCACGCCCGTGGCAGTCTATGTCAGCCCCAGCGGAGCCCGCTCGGCCTCCGCGGGTTTTTTCATCGGGATCGCGTGCGACCTCTTCATCATGGCTCCCGGGACAAATACCGGAGCAGCCTCTCCGGTCGGGATATCCCTCACCGGTCAGTCCATGGACGAGACCATGGGGAAAAAAGTGATGAACGATGCCGCAGCCTATATAAAAAGCATCGCGGAGAAACGGGGCCGCGATGTAGAGCTGGCCGAGGCCGCGGTGCGCAAAGGAGCGTCCTATACAGAGCAGGAAGCGCTGGAGGGCAACCTGATAGACCTCATCGCCGCCGACACCTCTGAGATCGTCTCTCATTTTCACGGACGGACCATATTCCGCTTCGACGGCAGCGAGCACATCCTGGACCTGGAGGGAGAAGAGGTCATCGATCTCCCCCTGTCCGCGCGTCAGAAGTTTCTTCTCACCATTGCGAATCCCAACCTGGCCTACATCCTGCTCATGCTGGGGCTCCTGGGCCTTTATTTCGAGTTTTCCAATCCCGGGGCCATCCTCCCCGGTGTCCTCGGCTCCATTTCCATACTGCTGGCCGTATTCGCCTTCCAGATCCTGCCCATCAACTATGTGGGGCTGAGCCTGATCCTGCTGGCGATCGGATTGTTCATACTGGACATCAAGATCCAGAGCTATGGTATCCTGTCCCTAGGAGGTGTTACCGCCATGGTCATCGGCTCCATAATGCTCATCGACTCTCCGGTGCCGGAGCTCAAGCCCAGCCTCATGTTCATCATCCCGCTGGCGCTCGGCATCTCCCTGATTTTCATCTTTCTGGTAGTGCTGGCCGTGCGCGCACATGCGAGGCGTTCAGTGACCGGAAGCGAGGGCCTGGTCGGCCGGATCGGTGAAGCCAGGACGGTGCTGGCTCCGGAGGGCAAGGTGTTCGTCCACGGCGAACTCTGGAACGCCGAAGCAGAGGGAGAGATCGAACTGGGCGCAAAGGTCGAAGTCGTGGAGGTTCTCTCCAATTTACGCATAAAAGTAAAAAAATCCTGACACACCCTCAATGAGGAGGAAAAAATGATAACCTATCCCATCATCGTTGCTGTTCTGGTCGTCCTGTATCTTTTGACTTCGATCAAGATCCTGCGGGAGTATGAGCGAGGCGTCATCTTCCGCCTGGGCCGAGTCCTCGCCAAACCCAAGGGACCGGGGCTCATTTTCGTGTTCCCGCCCATCGACCGCATGGTGCGCGTCAGCCTGAGGATCGTGGTCATGGACATCCCCCCCCAGGATGTCATCACCAAGGACAACGTATCGGTCAAGGTCAATGCTGTGGTCTATTTCCGTGTGATGGAGCCTCAGAGCGCCGTGCTGGAGGTGCAGGACTTCCTTTTCGCCACCTCACAGCTGGCCCAGACTACGCTTCGCAGCGTGCTGGGCGAGGTCACCCTGGACGAGCTCCTGTCCGAACGTGAGAAGCTCAACCTCCAACTCCAGGAGATCATCGACAAGCACACCGATCCCTGGGGGATCAAGGTCCAGCTGGTCGAGATGAAACATGTGGACCTGCCTGAGAACATGGTGCGAGCCATCGCCAAACAGGCCGAGGCCGAGCGCGATCGCAGGGCCAAGGTCATCCACGCGGAAGGAGAGTTCCAGGCGGCCGACAAACTGACGGCGGCGGCGGATGTCATCTCCCGCAATCCCCAAGCGCTCCAGCTTCGTTTTCTGGGGACCCTGAGCGAGATCGCCACTGAGAAGAACTCAACCATCATCTTCCCGCTCCCAATCGAACTGCTAGAAGCATTTACCATGGGGAGAAAAAAAGAGTAGAATAGGGCCATGAAAAATAAAGACTACCGAGAACTCCAGATCTCCAGCTCCGTTCTGATCTTCATATTCCTGGGGATCATCATCGTCGGGATCGTAATCTTCCTCCTGGGCGTCTCCGTCGGCAAGAAGCAGGCCGAGATGGCGGGAGTCCCGGTGACGCCTCAGGACCGTTTCGAAGAGGTGATCGCCGAGAAACCCGAGCCCGTGGCAGAGGGCGGAGACGCCATCGGCGAGGAGTTGGAAGGCCATGAGACGGCACAGCAGGACCAGGATAAGACCGAGGTTGTGACACAACCCCAGGTGAAGACGACGCAGCCGGCGCAGAAGAAACAACCACCTGCTCCCAAACCGGCCGCCACTGCGCCCGCGAAACAGAAGGCGACCACACCGTCTTCCCAACAGTATTATCTCCAGATCGGCGCCTTCCGCAGCAGGGAGTCGGCGGATTCTGTGGTGGAGAAATACAAGAGCATGGGCTTTCCCGGCCAGGTCATCGTCCCCTCGAGTGGAGACAGCCGCCAACTGTTCCGTGTTGTCCTCGGGGGATACAATTCTAGAGCGGATGCTCTGCAGGCGAAGTCCATGCTGATCGAGACCGAGGGCCAGAAGGCCGGCGATTACTTCATCATCCAGCGCTGAGGGCCTCGAAACGGCTTGAAAAAACATTTCAGAAATACAGCCCTGGCCCTGGTCAGCGGGATCCTGACGGCGCTTGCCTTTCCCAAGCTGGGCCTGTTTTTCCTTGGCTGGATCTCCCTCATTCCGCTGCTCTATGTCCTCTCCTCATCAAATCCGGGACGCGGATTCTTCCTGGGTTGGTGTGGGGGATTCGGCTTCTACCTGACCCTTCTCTACTGGATCCAGGATGTCCCCGCCCACTACGGCGGCCTGTCCTGGGGACTCAGCGCACTGGTGTTTGCGTTTTTCGCCGGCTTCTTGGCGCTCCTCTGGGGCATTTTCGGCACGTTGTTCTGCCGGATGAAGGCCGTTTTCCCGAGAAGTGCCTTCCTGTTGGCCCCGTTCCTCTGGGTAGGACTTGAATACGTCCTCACCCATCTACTCACGGGATTTCCCTGGGGATTGCTGGGGAATTCCCAGTACCGCAATCTGGCCTTCATCCAGATAGCAGCCCTGACAGGGGTCTATGGGCTGTCTTTCCTACTCGTCCTGTTCCAGTCCGGTTTCGTCCATTCCATCGTCTCCGGACGAAGGACGCCCTTTTTCTACGTGCTGGGTCTCATCCTGCTTGTCCATGCCGGAGGCTGGCTGGCCTTGCGGAACGAGGTGCCGGAGACAAGCGAGACCTTCACGGGGGCCGTGATCCAGGGCAATGTGCAGCCCGAGATCGAATTCACGCTCGACAACGTAGAGGAAACCTTCGCCCTCTTCCATCGGCACCTCGAACTCAGCCGGCAGGCCTGTTCACAGGGTGCCCGACTGGTGATCTGGTCAGAGCTCACGGTGCCGCTGTGCTTCTCGTGCGGGCACGCCTATTACCCCCGCCTCACACGAGAGCTGGGCGATTTTGCCAGGGAGCAGGACTGCACCATGCTCCTGGGAACCAACGAGAGCGCATACACACAGGAGGGGGGGATCCTCTATCACAACACGGCCGTCAACCTGAAACCCGATTCGGAGCTGTCCTTCTATTATAAGATGCACCTCGTCCCCTTCGGGGAGTACACTCCCTACAAGTTCCTTTTCTCTTTCATTGTCAACTTCACGCATGCCATCGGCGAACTCACTCCGGGCGACTCCTATGTCCTGCACGATTTCGAGGGGGTGCCCTACGGCTCTCCCATCTGCTATGAGATCATCTTCCCCGAGATGTCGCGTATCTTCGTGAAGCGCGGGGCCCGCTTCCTGGTGACCATCACCAACGACGGTTGGTATGGGCACAGCTGGGCGCCCTATCAGCACTTCGGCATCGCGGTGCTCCGGGCTGTTGAGACTCGGCGCTTCCTCCTGCGGTGCGCCACGACTGGGGTCAGCGGAATCATCGACCCCTACGGCAGGATACTGTCCCGCTCTTCCTTGAACAGTGAGGCGGTCCTCACCGATCGCATCACACCTCTTTCTGGGGAGACTTTCTACGTCCGCTATGGCGACTGGCTGTGCTGGCTGAGCTTGACTTTGAGCGGGTTATTCCTTATCTTGGCCATGATCCGGAAGAGGCGACATGACAAAAGATCCTAACCATAAAACTGCTAAGACCACCCTCGCCGATCTCCAGAGCCAGGTAAAGGAGCAGACTGCCCGATTCGAGGAACTCCGAGGTTTTCTTTGACCTAGACCGGAAACGGTCCGAAAGCGACGACCTCAACCGGCAGCTCTCCGACCAGGAGGTCTGGAAGGACCAGAAGAAGAATCAATCCCTCCAACAGCAGAAGAAGCGTGTGGACCAGACCATCGCTTTCCTCACACAGATCTATGACGCCAAAGAGGAACTGGAAGTCCTGCTGGAACTCGGCCGAGAGGGTGAGAGCGTCGAGGATGAGCTCTCCAGTGCGGTGGCCGAGTTTTCCCGGATAATCGATACAGCGGAACTTAAGACCCTTTTCGTAGACGTGGACGACTCCCGCAACGCAATCCTCACGATCCATCCCGGCGCCGGAGGGACCGAATCTCAGGACTGGGCTCAGATGCTATTCCGCATGTACCTGAGGTATGCCGAGCGCCAGGGCTTCAAGGCCGAGGTTCTCGACCTGACTCCCGGAGAAGAGGCCGGTCTCAAGAGCGGCACCATACGCATCTCGGGCGAATATGTCTTCGGCAACCTCGGTCAGGAATCCGGCGTGCACAGGCTGGTCCGCATCTCCCCGTTCGACGCCAACAAACGGAGGCATACCTCCTTCGCAGCGGTATTCGTCTATCCAGAGGTGGACGATGATATAGCCATCGAGATCAATCCCGAGGAGCTGCGGATCGACACCTACCGCGCCTCAGGACGGGGAGGTCAGCACGTCAACGTGACAGATTCGGCTGTGCGCATCACACACCTCCCGACCGGGATCGTGTCCCAATGCCAGAACGAACGCTCCCAGCACAAGAACAAGGCCGCCGCCATGAAGGTGCTCAAGTCACGCCTGTATGAGCTGGAGAAGAAAAAGCAGAGTGAACAGCAGCAGAAGCTGGAGGACACCAAATCAGATATTGCCTGGGGCAATCAGATCCGATCCTATGTCCTCCATCCCTACCGCATGATCAAGGATGTTAGGACCGGGGTCGAAGTCGGAAACGTAGACAAGGTCCTGGACGGGGACATCGACGACTTCATCAGGGCCAGCCTGATGCAGCGCAAGACCGCGAAGGATGCAGAGAACTAGAGTTCCTCCTTTGCTTTATTCCAGAGTTTTTCCATCTCCTCAAGGGTGGCCTGTTCGATGTCCCTCCCCTGTTTTCTGAGCTCCTCCTCCAGATAACGGAAGCGGGTCATGAACTTGCGATTGGCAAACTGGAGCGCGATCTCCGGATTGACGCCCAGGTGGCGGGACAGGTTGGCCAGGGCAAAGAGGAGGTCTCCCATCTCTTCCATGATCTCCTGCGGGCCCTTTTCGCCCACCGCCTCCTCGAGCTCCGCAGATTCTTCCCTGATCTTCTCGACCACACCGCCTGTATCAGGCCAGTCGAAACCATATTGAGAGGCACGCAGGCCGATCTGGAAGGCGCTCAGGAGTGCCGGAGTGAACGGGCTGATCCCGTCATAGAGCGATCCCCGGCCCTTCTCCGAGTTTTTCTGTTTATTCCAGGCGGCCATGACCTCGTCCGCATCGGCCATCTTTCGCTCCCCAAACACATGGGGGTGGCGGCGGATCATCTTCCGGTTGATCCCTTCAACCACGTCGGCCATGTGGAAGTCGCCCTTCTCCATGTAGAGCCGAGCAAGGAATACGACCTCCATGAGCATGTCACCCAGCTCCTCCGCTACGGCAGCTGGATCCTCATGGAACACGGAGTCCACCACCTCATAGGATTCCTCCAGGAAATAGTTGACGAGGGATTTTTCGTCCTGCTTTCGGTCCCAGGGGCAGCCGTCCTTCCCCCTCAACCTGTCCAGTATGCGGACAAGTTCTGCGAACCGTCTTCCTGCCTTTTCCGCGTCATCCATGGCCGACTCCTCTCTTTCTTCCTCCCAAGTTGAACATTCGCCTGAGTTGGTGTATATTTTCACCTTAATTCATAAGAAGAGTCAATTCGCTCCGCTCAATTGAACATCCCAACCATTGAGGATGCCAGAAAAAAGGCGGATATGAAGCAATGAAGATCATACGCAGCAGCGACAACCAGACAGGCACACCCACTGGACCAGCCGCTGTGGCCATCGGGAACTTCGACGGCGTGCATAAGGGCCACCAGCGCATCCTGGCCTTCCTGGGCCGCCAGGCCTCGGATAACGACCTCCTGCCCCTGATCCTCAGCTTCGCTCCCCACCCCGGCAAGGTGACGGGCAGAGGCATGATCCAGCTCCTTCAGACAGAGGAACAGAAACTCGAAAAACTGGAGCAGCACGGTGCAAGCAACATCTACATCCATGCATTCGACAGGGATCTGGCCTCCCTCAGCGCGGAGGAGTTCATACGCAGCATACTCATCAAGCGCCTCAACAGCCACGTCATTGTGGTGGGGGAAAACTTCCGGTTCGGGCGGGATCGGCGGGGTGATACCTCCCTCCTGCGCCGGCTCGCGCACAAATACGCTCTGACGGTGTTCCCTGTTCCCTCTCTGGTCGAGGCCGGAGAATCTGTGAGCAGCAGCCTCATCAGGGATCTCATCCGGAACGGAGAGGTTTCCAAGGCTGCCCGCCTGCTGGGAGACGCTTATGAGATCCGGGGCCGGGTCATCCGGGGCCAGACCGTGGGACGCGGCCTGGGTTTCCCCACCGCCAACCTCGACACCCGCAACGAGATTGTACCCCGAGGCGTGTACGTAACCACGGCTGCGGTGTCCGGACAGACACACGCCTCGGTCACCAATGTTGGCACCCAACCCACCTTCGACCGTAGTGAAATCCGCATCGAGACACACATCCTGGATTACACGGGGGACCTCTACGAGGCAGACATATCACTCCGATTTCTCGAAAAGATAAGGGAGGAGCGGCGCTTCGATTCTCCCGACGAGCTCCGCCGTCGGATCGGAGAAGACCTCCGGCAGGCCCAACAGTATTTCGCCCGCC
>CBESWG010000030.1:0-38075 GCA_965533275.1 uncultured bacterium | reverse complement strand
CTCGGGATACCCGCCCAGCGCCGCAACGTCCGCCATGCCGGTGTACATGTAGGCGGCGCGCACCGCGTGCCCCACGGCCTCATCCTGCTCCAGCACCGGTTTATGGGCCTGCATGTAGGGCTTCCGGTTGTAGATGGCGAAGGGCGTGTCATCTCCGTACGGCTCGCCGGCCTGCTCCTGGCCGCGCATGTCGAGGAAAAACTTGGCTAGTTCCAGGTAATCCCGGTTGCCGGTGATGCGGTAGAGCTTGGCCAGCCCGATCTCCACCTCCTGGTGACCAGGATAGGCCCGAAGCTTGCCCGGCCCGAAGGTCCTCACCAGCATGTCGGCGTTTTTCAGGGCGACATCCAGGAAAGCGATCTTTCCGGCGGCCTGGAAATACGCCGCGGCTGCCTCGTACATGTGCCCGGCGTTGTAGAGCTCATGGCTGCCGTTGAGGCGGGACCAGCGCTCCGGTCCTGCGCCCGGGGCCGGGTTGTCCGGATCTGCGGTGCGGGCGGCATAGAGATAGCCGTCCTCCTCCTGGGCGGCGGCTATCAGGTCGATCAGCTCATCGACCTGGCGTTCCAACTCGGGATCGGGATGGACACTCAGGGAGTAGGCCGCGCCCTCGATCACCTTGTAGACATCCGTGTCGTTGAAGCGGCGGCCTTCGTATGTGCCCTCTGCCCGGCCGGCGGCGATGGCCAGATTCTTGACGCGGTTGGTTTCCAAGTTCTTGTTCATGGCGAACGGGATGGTCACGGCGCGGTTCGTCTCGATGCGCGGGAGCCAGAATGCGTCATCGACCTGGACCTCGGTGAACGGCACGGGCCGGACCGGATAATCAGGCGGAGGAGATTTGCAGCCGCTTGCGGCCGCAGAAATAAAACCCCACAGAAAGCAGAGACAAGCTGTGTATACGGATCGTTTCATCGAACTTCCTCAGGACATAGAATTGTTTCATTCTAGCATTAATTTTGTAAGAATAAAAAAAGGTGCGGATCATCGATGTCGTTATTAGATGTCTGTGATCCGCATCTTTTGGTTGAAAAAAACAGATCCTTAAACTAGCCTTAAAACAGATGGAAATGGCGATGGCGCCATAGAGGAGGAGAACATGGCAGGCGGGATAAGACTGAGCATGCTGGCGGCCGGATCCATCATCTTGACGGCGATCCTTGCCTTCGCAGCATCGGGAACGAATGAGGATCAAGAGCCCCCCAACCGCATCACCATACAGACGGATCAGGGCGAGCACACGATAAACAAGAACATCTATGGGCACTTTTCAGAACACCTGGGCCGCTGTGTGTACGAAGGCTATTGGGTGGGGGAGGACAGCCCGATCCCCAATGTGCGGGGGATCCGTAAGGACGTCGTGGAGGCCCTTCGGAAAATCCGGATACCGGTGCTGCGCTGGCCGGGCGGCTGTTTCGCGGACGAATACCACTGGAAGAACGGCATCGGCCCTAATACAGATCGGCCGAGCATGGTCAACACACATTGGGGAGGGGTGACAGAGAGCAACCACTTCGGCACGCACGAATTCCTGGACCTCTGTGAACAGCTGGGATGCGAGCCGTATATCTGTGGCAACGTGGGGAGCGGCACCGTCCGGGAGATGGCAGACTGGGTGGAGTACATCACGTTCGACGGCTTGAGCCCCATGGCCGACCTGCGCCGGCAGAACGGGCGGGACGAACCCTGGAAGCTCCGCTATTTCGGAGTGGGGAACGAGAACTGGGGCTGCGGCGGGACCATGCGGCCGGAATACTATGCCGACGAGTACCGCCGCTTCCAGACCTATGTGAAGAACTACTCCGGGAACCGGATCTATAAAATCGCCTGCGGTGCCTATGGCGAAAACACCGAATGGACCGAGGTCCTGATGCGGGAGGCCGGCGGACAGATGCATGGCCTGAGCTACCACTACTACACCGTGCCGGGCGGCTGGGGCAACAAGAATTCGGCCACGGATTTCGATGAGGCCGATTGGTTCGAGAACATGCAGCTGGCCGGCAAGATCGGGGATTACATAAAGGAACATGCCGCCATCATGGACAAATATGATCCGGACAAGCGCGTGGGCATGATCGTGGACGAATGGGGAAACTGGTACGAGGTCGAGCCCGGCACCAACCGCGGCTTCCTGTACCAGCAGAACACGCTCCGGGACGCCCTGACCACCGGGCTGACCCTCAACATCTTCAATAGCCACTGTGACAGGGTGCGCATGGCCAACCTGGCCCAGACCGTAAATGTGCTTCAGGCCCTGGTCCTGACCGATAAGGAGAAGATGGTCGTGACCCCCACCTACCATGTCTTCGACATGTACCAGGTGCATCAGGACGCCGTGCTGCTTCCGGTCGAAGTGCAGAGCAAGCCTTACCAGCACGGCGAGGAGGAGATCGTGGGGCTGAGCGTGTCTGCCTCCCGGCTCGAAGACGGCACGATCCATGTGACGCTCTGCAACCTGGATCCGAATCAGGCTGTCTCGGTAGAGATCGACCTTGAAGGGGCGAGGCCCGGATCGGTGTCTGGTCGAGTCCTGAGTGCGGAGGCCATGAACGCCCACAACACGTTCGAAGATCCCGATGCGATCCTCCCCGTGCCATTCGATGATGTGAGACTTCAGGGCGGGGGAATCACAACGGTGCTGCCCTCCAAATCCGTGGTTGTCCTTACGATAAAATGAAATGAAGGGGACAGGAAACATACGAAGGGGACAGGTGCATTTAGCGCGCTAAATGCACCTGTCCCCTTCGTTGTCCCTTTCGTATCTCTCCGCCTAGGTGTTTTATTTCCGCTTCAACCAGACCGCCATCTCGCCTATGCCTCGGTGCGCCCAGGCATAGTAGGGGATGGCGGTGAACCGTGTTGGAGAGGCTTTGGCGGATTCCGGAGTCTCAGCCGGTTGGGCGTATGCCTCTCCGGTGATGACCGTGAGCCCCCGGAGGAGGTCCTCACGGAACTCGGTCGTGAGATCTGAAGAATCAGGGAGGGCGAGGCTCAGGACGTCCGCCTCGTTGTCCGGCCACTCGGCGCAGTAGACCAGGGGACCCCGCTCCAACGCCACCCTGCCGCGGTTGTCCTCTACGGCTTCATGGCTCAGGACGCGCCGCACCGGCATGGGGAGGTCCAGCTCGATGACATCTCCCTTGTGCCAGGTCCTGTGGAGGGAGGCAAATCCCTTGAGGAGTTCTATCTCCTGGGCTTCTCCGTTGACCAGGATCCGGAAGTTTGCACTCCCCTGGTCCAAGTAGCGGTACAGGTCGCCGGGGACCGGCTCTCCCCGGGCCCAGCCGGGCACACGTACCCAGACAGTGAATTCCGCCGTCTGTTCCGGCTCCAGTGAGAGCGTGATCCTGCCTTCCCAGGGATATTGTGTCTCCTGCCGGATCCCCACCTCCTGCCCCGCAACCATCAGCTCCGTCTCGCTGGTCACGAACAGGTTGACGTAGATGCTGTTTTCGGTCCTGGCATAGACATAACCCGGCACCGCCGGCAGGAAGCGGGCGATGTTTCCCGGGCAGCAGGCGGTCCCGAACCAGGGCTGGCGTGCGGCCTTGCCCTTGTTGAAGCGGTATTTTCCATCAGACTCCAGAGGGTTGGGATAGAAGAACGTGTCTCCCTCCAACGAAACACCCGAGATCACTCCGTTGTACAATACCCGCTCCATCACGTCCAGATAGCGGGCATCCCCGTGCAGCAGGAACATGCGGTGGTTCCAGAACACCATTCCGATGGCCGCGCAGGTCTCGTTATATGCGGTCAGATTGGGTAGCTCATAGTCGTCCCCGAAGTTCTCGCGCTCGTGGCGTGCCCCCACTCCTCCGGTGAGAGCCATCTTCCGGCCCACCACGTTGTTCCAGAGGCGGTCCATGGCCGCGATGTAGGAGGTGTCGCCGGTCAGGGCAGCCACATCGGCCATGCCGGAGTACATGTACATGCAGCGCACGGCGTGACCCACGGCCTCTTCCTGCTCGAGCACCGGCACGTGGGCCTGGATCTGGATGGGATCGTTGTAGATGGAGAAGCGGTGACCCTCCGGATAGGCCTTGAGCTCCAGCTCGTGGCCACGCTGGTCGAGGAAATACTTGGCCAGATCCAGGTATTTTCTCTCTCCGGTCACACGGAAGAGCTTCACCAGGCCCAGTTCGATCTCCTGATGGCCGGGCGCGTCGTGCTTGAGCTCTGGACCGAAGGTGGCCGCCACCAGGTCCGCGTTCTTGAGTGCGATATCCAGAAATTCGCGCTTGCCCGTGGCCAGGGTGTGGGCCACGGCCGCCTCGTAGAGGTGCCCGGCATTGTAGAGCTCATGGCTTACGGCCAGGTTCGACCAGCGCTCCTCCCCGGTCCCCATCAGGGGATTCTCTGGATCAGCAGTCCGAGAGGTGAACAGATAGCCGTCCTCTTCCTGAGCCGCAGCGATGGTCGCGATCAAAGAATCCAGCTCAGAATCCAGCTTCGGGTCCGGCTTGAGAGCCAGGGTGTAGGCCGCGCCCTCCATGACCTTGTAGACATCCGTGTCATTGTAGCGCTCGCCCCCGTACTTTCCCCCCATCAGGCCGCCGGCGATGCGGAAGTTGTCCACGCGCCCCGTCTCCTCGTTCTGGAGCATGGCAAAGGGGATGGTCGACAGCCGGTTGGTTTCCAGATGCGGCGCCCAGAAGTCATCCGAGAGCCTGACCTCGGTGAATCCCACCGGTTTGATGGGATAGTCCTGCGGATCGATTTTGGAGCAGGCCGCGGCAGTCAATATGAGGAATCCCAAGGTGATAAGATTTGAGAGTTTGGTTTTTTTCAACAATGATCTTCCCCTTGATAAAGTATTAATCCGAGTCCTATTCCAGTTCCCTCATGATGCGCAGCAGGGCTCGCGTGATCCCCTCTTCGGACATCGAGTGTCCCGCGCCCTCGATGATGTGGAGCTTCGATCCGGGAAGCTTTTCATGCAGCCGATATGCCGTTATGGGGGGACAGATCATGTCGTAGCGGCCGTTGACCAGGAATGTTGGGATGTGGGCGATCTTGTCTGCCTGATCCAACAGCTGGCCCTCTGCCAGGAAACACCCGTTGGCAAGGTAATGATTCTCGAAGAGGGCCAGGGAATAGACCAGCCTGGCCAGGGCGGGAGTTTTCAGGAGATTGTTCACTTCTGCTTCGGACACGTCGAGCTCCGCGATCATGAGTTCATACCGGGTCCATGCCTGGCTGTACCTGGCGCGCAGATTCGGCCGCTCACCCATAACTTTTTCTACCACGAGCTCCGGAGAAACGGGGGCGTCGAACTCTGCCTGGAAGCGATCGAAGGCCTCAGGGAAAAATGACCGGACACCCTGATAATAGTGCTCTATTTCCGCCCGAGTCGATGTGAAGATCCCCCTCAGGACCAGCGCGCTGACACTCTGAGGGTGTGTTTCGCTGTAGGCCAGTCCCAGCGTCGATCCCCAGGACCCCCCGAATATAATGATCTTTTCCAGCCCGAGATGGCGCCTCAGCTTTTCGATATCCCCTACCAGGTCCTGGGTGGTGTTTCCCTCCAGCTCGGCAAAAGGCCGGGACCGTCCACACCCGCGCTGGTCAGACTGCACGATGAGATATTTCTCGGGATCGAAAAAGCGCCGGTAAAACGGCTGGCTCTGGGCGCCCGGCCCCCCATGCAGGACAAAGACCGGCTTCCCCTTGGGATTTCCACAGAGCTCATAATAGACCTCATGGAGATCCGACACCTTGAGAAGATCGGTCTCATAGGGCTCTATCGCCGGCCAGAGCCTGACTGCCTCCTGCGCCGGGAAGATCCTTGGCAGGAGGAAGAGACTCCAGCAAAATATACCTATCAGGATTGTTCTTTTCCGGACGTTCATGGGGACCTCCTCCCTTTTGAGCGATCTGTGCTTCTCCCTCTAGTGGCGAGGGTACCATACCCCATAAACAATGTGAATATTTCGTGCTCCACTCCCCGGTTTCCTCAGGGTTTGGTGCCGGAACTGCTGGAATCCTATCGCAAGCGATTTTTAGCATTATTTATTGGAGTCCCGTGGGATGAAGAGGAGGTGGGAGGGTGCCTCTCGGCGGGTCGGGGCTTCGTTCACATCAGCGCGCGCGGGAATCTGGAACCGTGTCCTTTCGCCCCCTTCTCAGATGCCAACCTGGTACAGATGTCTCTCCTGGACGGCCTGCGTTCGGAGTTTCTGAAGGAGATCCGGAGACGCCCGGAACTGGCCACGGAGACCGGGGGGGGCTGCGTTCTTTGGAAGGAACGGGAACTCGTGGCCCATCTGCTCCAATCACAAGGGGAAAAAGGCGCGGGTCCCGCCTAGTAGATCCGGGCGGCCCAGCCCCCTCCCGGGGCCAGCCGGATCCGGATCTTCTGACCCCGAGATACTTTTTTCTGCCCCTGTTCGAAATCGCTGGCGTAGCGGTCCGCGTTGGGCCCGTCCTGGAAAAACTCCATGGTGAAGTCGCCCTGCGGGAGGAAGGACAGGTCCACGGTCAACTCCCGCGGCGACCAGTCGGTCATGGCTCCCACGTACCATTCCTCTCCGCTCTTGCGGGCGATCAGCACAAAGTCACCCACCTTTGCATCCAGGACCCGCGTCTCGTCCCAGACCGTGGGCACCGGGGCCAGGAATCCCATGCATGCCTCCTCCCTGAGGTATTGGGAGGGGCTGTCGGCCAGCATCTGGAGCGGGCTCTCGAACACTACGTACATGGCCAGCTGGTGGCAGCGCGTTCCCAGGCTCATCGGGCGGGTGAACACGGCATTAAAATTGTTTTCCTGTACATTGACCATGGCCCCCGGCGTGTAGTCCATGGGCCCGGCCAGCATCCGGATGAAAGGAAGCAGCACGTTGTGCTCCGGAGTGGGGTGTTTGCTCCACTTTGCGTGTTCCAGCCCGCGCACGCCCTCACGCGTGAGCACATTGGGATAGGCCCGCCGCAGGCCAGCCGGCTTATAGGACCCGTGGAAGTCCACCAGGAGCTTGCGCCGGGCGGCCGCCTCTGCGATCCGCCAGTAGTAGTTGACCATCCACTGATCGTCCCGCTGCATGAAGTCCACCTTGATGCCCTTGATCCCCCATTCGGCGAACCGGTCCAGGGCCTCATCAAGCTGATCGTCCAGTGTCTTCCACACCACCCAGAGGATCACACCCACGTTTTTCCTGCGGGCATGGGCCAGGAGGTCATCCAGGTCGATGTCCGGATTGACCTTGAACAGGTCTGTGGTATCGGACCAGCCTTCATCCAGGATGATATACTCGATCCCGTAGCGCGAGGCGAAATCGATGGTGTATTTGTAGGTCTCCGTGTTGATGCCCGCGCGGAAGTCCACTCCGAAGATGTTATTGGCGTTCCACCAGTCCCAGGCTACCTTACCCGGCTGGATCCAGGAGGGATCCTTGATCCGATTCTCGGGAGAAAGCTTGTAGACCATCTGACTCTCGATCAGGTCTCCGTCGTTTTCTGCGATCACGAGCATCCGCCAGGGGAAGCTGCGGCGTCCCTTGGTCTGTGCGATAAAATCCGCCCGTTCGGTCACCTCGACCGTTCGGTCGCGGGTCTGGTTTTCCTCGATGGCCACGGCCGGGAACAGCCCCCTCAGCGAGGCCCCCCCGCTGCCCCTGAGGTACAAGCCCGCGTAGTCCTCCAGGCTGGCCTCGGTAAACGCCACCTTGGGGCCTCCTGCCACCTCGATCAGGACCGGCAGGTGGCCCATCTTGTCCGCCGGGATCTCGCTCAGGGGGAGGTGTTCGTACAGTCGTTCCGAATGTGTGAGGAGGCTTTCCTCGGTGGGGAAGTAGACCATGTGATCCCGAGGAAAATTAAGCGTGACGTTCTCCTTGGTCACGAAGATCTCATCCGGGAGTTCCGTGCGGAACCTATATGCGACGCCGTCGTCATAGGCCCGGAAATCGAGCTCGAAACGCCCTGCGAACTTGAGAGATATCTCATTCCACTGGTCGAGCACGGCGCGGGATTTCTGGCGCACCGTCGGGTAGAGCGTGCCTTTCTTGGTGCGTGTGGTGTAGCTCTTGAGCTCCGGTGCGGCCCCCAAGGTCCCATAGTCCTTGATGGTCAAGGTCAGGGGGTTGGGGCCCGTCAGCAGCTCCGCGCCGTAGTAGACGGAATAGGTGACGCGGTCCTGAAATTCGATGCGGACCCGGATCTTCCGGTTGGGCGATAAAAGCTCCTGGGCGTCTTCAGCCGGCATGGCTTTGGCCCCCATCACGATGCTGCCTAATGAAACAATAAAGACCAGGATCGGAAATGATTTCATGCTTCGCCCCTTCCCCTTGGATTCGTTCGTTCATCGGTGATCCCCAGGTATCGATGGCTGCCACCGAGGGATATCCCCGTCCTATTTTATACGCCACTCGTGGATGCCGGTGGCGAACTCGTCCTGCAGTTTGATCTCGAGCCGGAGGGCCCGCGTCTCCACCGCCCGGAACGTGACGCGGTTGAAAACGTCCCTTTCGATGCCGTGGGCATCACCCGTGAGGACGGGCTTCCAGTTCGTGCCTTCCCTGTAGAGCAGGCGCCAGGACGCGGGCACTCTGCAGCCTCCCATCCCGGTGTCATCGAACCAGTAGACCTCGGCCCTGGAAACCCTTCGCCGCTCCGGAAAGTCGAGCTGGATCCATTCGGTGGTCCCCTTCTGGGGCCACCAGTGAAAATATGGAATGGAATGGTCGATGGAGTTCTCCGGCTCAAGCTGGTCGTTGACCGCTTCGGGATTGCGTCCTCCTGAGGCCGTGACCTTGCTGAGGGAGGCGATGGTGGGCGGAGGCAGGGGGCGGGCCGCTCGCGTTTCACGGGCCAGCCAGACCAACATCTCGCCCTTGCCCCTGTGGGCCCAGGCATAGTAGGGGATGGCCGTGAACTCCTGCACGCGTTCCTCTATTTCCGATCCGTCGTCCGTCAGGTGCAGGGCGCTGGCCCGTCCCTTGATGACCTGCACTCCGTTGAGCAGTTCGGGGAGGAATTCCGTTGCCAGGACCGCCTCATCAGGAAGCCGGAGATTGTGCACTATGCCGGTCTCGGTATCCGGCCATTCCACGCAGTAGACCAGCGGCCCCCTTTCCAGGGCTACACGCCCAAGGTTGGCGGCCACAGCACGATGGGCTTCTACGCGCCTGACCTCCATGGGCAGGCTCAGGCGGACGACATCTCCACTTCGCCAGCTTCGGGTCACGAGGGCATAGCCATCCTCGATCCCATACTCCACGGCCTCCCCGTTGACTTCCAACTGAGCTGCAGGCTCTCCGGTGTCCCTGTATCGGTAGAGATCGCTGGGCACAGGTTGGTTCCTCGCCCAGCCCGGGATCCGGATGCGCAGGGTCCATTCCCGGATTTTTTCCGGCTGGATCGTCAGGCGAACCTCGCCGTCCCAGGGATAATTCGTCTCCTGGCGGATGCCGATGGCCTGACCGGCTGTCCGGATGCGGGCCCGGCTGCCGATGAACAGGTTGACATAGACCTGCTCGCCCTGATGGGCATAGATGTAGCCGGGGATCGAAGGCATGAAGCGCACGATGTTGGAGGGGCAGCAGGCGCACGCGAACCAGGGAGACCGCTCCTCTCCCCGGAAGGTTTCCAGGCGGTTGGGATAGAAGAAGCGGTTGCCCTCCATGGAAACGCCGGAGAGGAATCCGTTGTAGATCACACGTTCCGCGATGTCCATGTACTGTGCCTGCCCGTGCATCAGGAACATGCGGTGGTTCCACAGCACATTTGCGATGGATGCACAGGTCTCGCTGTAGGCGACGCGGTTGGGGAGCTCATAGTTCGGCCCGAATCCCTCGACCCCCCCGGCAGCTCCTATGCCACCAGTCAGGTAGAGCTTCTTACCCACCACGTTTTCCCAGATGCGGTCGATGGCCTGGATGTAGCTGCTGTCCCCGGTGAGGGCTGCCACATCCGCCATGCCGGTGTACATGTAGGCGGCCCGAACCGCATGTCCCACCGCCTCCTCCTGCTGCAGGACCGGGATGTGGTCCTGGCTGTACTCTCCGTAGAGTTCGTGTCCTTCAGGATCGCCCCTCTGGTCAAGGAAGAACCGGGCCAGGTCCAGGTATTTCCGTTCCCCAGTCAAGCGGTAGAGCTTGCTCAGCCCGATCTCGATCTCCTGGTGACCGGGCGGGAAGCGCTTCTTATCGGGGCCGAATACCTCCAGGATGAGATCGGCGTTCTTGAGGGCCACGTCCAGCAGTGTGCGCTTGCCTGTGGCCTGGAAATAGGCCACAGCCCCCTCGTAGAGATGCCCTACGTTGTAGAGTTCGTGTCCGTGGGCGATGTTGGACCAGCGCTCCTCGCCTCCGGGGGGCATCTTATCGGGACGCATGGCTGTCCGGGCCGTGTAGAGGTAGCCGTCTTCTTCTTGTGCGGCCGCTATCTTGGCGATGATGGCGTCGACAGTCTCCTCAAGCTCTGGATCTGGGAACAGCGTCAGTGAATAGGCCGCGCCCTCTATGATCTTGAACACATCGGAGTCGTTGAAGTAGTAGCCTTGGGGCTTGCCCTCCTCCAGGCCCGCTGCCACGGCAAAATTGGCGATGCGGCCGGTCTCTTCGCTCATCTGCAGGGCATAGGGGATGGTGATCTCTCTGTTGGCCTCCATGCGCGGCAGCCAGAACGTGTCGGCTATCTCCACATCGGTGAAGGGAACCGGCGTGATCGGATAGTCCTGGGACTGCGTGCCGCACGCCGATCCGAGCGCCACCAGCACCAGGATCAGGGCGATCGCGAGGATACGGTTTGGGGATTTCCATCCGTTCATTTGATTCTCCATTCATGGATGCAGCCGGCACAGGAAGTGTCCCAGGCGCATACCGGTCGCCATGATAAACATCTGGATTTTTTTCATGGCACCGTTCCCGCGAACCATCATATCCAAAAATCAATATTCAGGCTACCCTTTTATGGGGGTGAAAAAAGAGTCACCCCCTTGCCAGTGCGGTGGGGGATGGTATAGTGGGAAGGAGACATGAAGGGAGACCGACAATGCCGGATGAAAAAAAAGAGATCAAAGTGACGTTTCCGCCCGGACTCCACGGCGGGGTTTATGCCAACAACATGCTGGTGGCGCACACCAAGGAGGAATTCATCATGGATTTCCTGATGGTGGCTCCCCCGGAGGGAGCCGTTACCGCCCGGGTCATCGTGAGCCCCGGCCACATGAAGCGCATCCTCGGGGCCCTGGTGGACAACATCAAGCGTTACGAGAGCCAATATGGACTCATTGAGGAGGCTGAGGGGCCGGATGGGGATATCGGCAAATTTCACTGATTCGAATTATTCATAAAGAATGTCGACCTTCCCAGCATGAAAACCGATATACTCTGAAAAGGTCTTTTGACTATTCTGCTTGATCTTTGATGGCCGCAGGGCTATTGCTCTCCTGTTGTGGTCTGGCAGCCCTCCACATCGAATGCCTGCGGTGGCGGAGGTTCCTGAAGGAAGCCCCTACCTGGTGGAACAGGTAGCGTGTCCCGCTGAGGATGTGGCGGCCCAGCCAGAACATCCCCAATCCCAAGAGTATGCAGACCGCTCCAGCTGCGAAGTTGAGGATCACGCTCAGGGGTGGATCCATGAATTGATCCAGAGTATGAAAATAGTCCAGGAGGAAGTCGGGGTAGAAGAGGCGGATGGTCGTCACAACCCAGGTGATCCAGCCTCCGAACACGAGCATCCCCGCCGTTACATAGTATGTGAAGATGAGGGCGAGGAGTGTGATGCTCAGGCCCATCAGCAGGCCGAGCCCACCCAGGCCCAGGGGCAGTCCGAAGATGCCGATGAAAAAACCGGCCAGGATGTAGAGAGGAAGATTGCGCCGCCTTCCCATGCGCTTCATGGTGCCCGACAGCCGTGAGACGACCACTTCGGCCGGCTCACCCAGCCTGTCGAGCACGTCCAGGATCCGCTGGATGTCATCATCCGTGCTGTCCTGGGCGTATGATTCGTAGATGTGGGAGTAGATCTCGCGCACCAGCTCCTCCCGGTCCGCCTCCGGCAGCCCCTTCAGGTGAACCCTCAGCCGATCCAGATAGTTGTCGACGATCTTCCTGACCTGTGCATTGAATTCATGCGTCATTGTCCCTCTCCTTCTTCATGTCGATCTGGGTACCGGCTTCCCCCTCCTCTGTTTCCTCCGGAGCGGAGGCTGCCCGGATCACGAGTTCGTGCAGCAAGGTGAATTCCTTCTGCAGGATCCGGTAGGCCTTTTTCCCGTTGGGCGTGAGAGCATAGTACTTTCGGGGAGGACCCAGATGGGACTCCGCCCATTCGGCGCTGACCAGCCCTTCGCGGGCCAGCCTGCTCAGGATGGGGTAGATGGTCCCCTCAGTAAGCTCGACACCGTTCCCTCCCGTGAGGTGTTTGATCAGCGAGTATCCGTAGTGGGTACGGTGTTCCAGGGCTCCCAGGATGGCAAGCTCCAGGATGCCTTTGCGCAGTTGTTTGATCTTGTTTTCCATTGTAACCAAGTACAATGTAATACAAGGTACTGGGTTTGTCAAGTTCCCGCCGAAAATATGTTGTTTTCTCCCCGACATTGCAGGACTCTGATCTCTATGGTATATAATCTCCAACGATCATAGGATAGAGGAAACATGCCGCAAAAGGGTATCTTGGCCGCGCTCTTCGACATGGATGGCGTCATCGTCGACAACATGGCCTTCCACCAGAAAGCCTGGGAGCTCTTTTTCGAAAAATACCGGCCTCCCATGGGGCTCGAGGAATTCATGCTGCAGTTCGGCCGGACAAACCGGGACCTCTTCGAAGTCCTGTTCGGAAGGAAGATATCACCTGAGGAAGAGGAGCGTTTCGGGGAGGAGAAGGAGGCCCTCTATCGAGAGGCGTATGCTCCTCATGTGGCGGCCGTTCCCGGTTTCCTGGACTTCGTCGCGGAGCTCAAGTCCCACGGCATGCGCACGGCCGTGGCGACCTCTGCGCCCCGGATCAACCTGGACTTTGTGCTGGAGCGGCTCCCGATCGCGCCCTATCTGGATGTCCTGGCCGACTCCTCCTGGGTCACGCACGGCAAGCCCGATCCGGAGATCTATCTCAAAACCGCTGCCGCGCTGGGATGTCCGCCCGCCGCCTGCGTGGTGTTCGAGGATTCCTATGCCGGGATCCGGTCGGGACAGAATGCGGGCATGAAGGTGGTCGGCCTCGCCACCACCCATCCTCCCGAGTCTCTCTCCCCCTATACGCCAGACCGGATCATCCGGGACTTCACAGAGATGGACTTCTCCGCCTTCACTTCCCTTTGAGGAGATCCCAGATGATTTCGAGGCTATTCTCGTGGATTGCATCCCGCCTGTCCGCATTTCCGACAGTCCCCGCCTAAGTGTCTGGAGATAGGCGTGCTGCCGCTGGAAGGTCTCCACGCTGAGAACCATGTCCGAATGGGCCATATGGCGTTCTATTTCCGGATCCTCGAGGCGTTCTGACTACCAAGTTTGACCTGGGGAAAAACCTGTGATAAACCATGGAAATCTGACAACTCGGGCCCCTTAGCCTGAATCACGGGAGAGAACATGGTCCTGCAGCCTGTCGACTGGGCATTTGTCCTGGGATTCTTCATCTTTTCGCTCATCATCGGCCTGGCGGTTTCCAAGCGGGCCGGGAGCAGCGCATCGGAATTCTTCCTTTCGGGGAGGAACATGCCCTGGTGGCTGCTCGGAGTTTCCATGGTGGCCACCACCTTCTCCACCGACACACCTAACCTGGTCACGGACATCGTGCGCCAGAACGGGGTGTCCGGCAACTGGGTCTGGTGGGCCTTCTGCCTCACGGCCATGCTCACCGTCTTCGTCTATGCCAAACTGTGGCGCCGCTCCCAGGTCGTCACGGATCTGGAATTCTATGAGCTGCGCTACAGCGGGAAGGCTGCCGCCTTCCTGCGCGGGTTCCGCGCACTGTATCTGGGCGTCTTCTTCAACGTCCTGATCATGGCGACCGTGTCGCTGGCCATCATCAAGATCGGGGGGGTCATGTTCCGGTTCACGCCCCTCCAGTCGCTCCTGATCTCACTGATCGTGACCGCCGCCTACAGCGCCCTGGGCGGGCTGCGCGGCGTCCTGATCACCGATTTCTTCCAGTTCGGGATCGCCATGGTCGGGTCTGTCGGGGCGGCTATCGTGGCCATCCGCCTCCCGCAGGTTGGCGGTGTGAAGGCCCTACTCAGCAGTGCCCATGTGGTCGGCAAGCTGAGCCTGCTGCCGGACTTCAACAGCCTGGACGCCCTGGTCCCTCTCTTCATCCTGCCCCTTGCGGTGCAGTGGTGGAGCGTCTGGTACCCCGGGGCCGAGCCGGGAGGAGGGGGGTACATCGCCCAGCGCATGCTCTCGGCCAAATCGGAGAAGCATGCCGTGGGTGCCACTTTCCTGTTTACCGTCACGCACTACGCGCTGCGGCCCTGGCCCTGGATCATCGTGGCTCTGTGTTCCCTCGCGGTCTTCCCCAACCTGGAGGCCCTGCAGGCGGCCTTTCCCCATGTCGATCCCTCGGTCCTCAAACACGACCTGGCCTACCCGGCCATGCTGACCTACCTGCCGGCCGGGCTCCTGGGGCTGGTGGTGGCCTCATTGATCGCGGCCTTCATGTCCACCATCTCAACACATCTCAACTGGGGCTCGTCCTACATCGTCAACGACTTCTACAAGCGGTTCATAAACCGCACCGCCTCGGAGAAGCAGCAGGTGCGGGTGGGGCGCATCTCCACCGTGGTGCTCATGATCCTGACCGGATTCCTGGCCCTGGTGCTGAGCAATGCCCTCCAGGCCTTCAATATCCTGCTGCAGATCGGGGCCGGGACCGGCCTGCTCTTCATCCTGCGCTGGTTCTGGTGGCGGATCAACCCCTATTCCGAGCTGACTGCCATGGGAGTGTCCTTCTTTGTGGCGGTGTACTGGCAGATCTTCCATCCCTGGACGGGGCTGCCGGCCGTATCCACCCATATGCAGCTTATCTCGGGAGTGGCCGTAACCACGGTGAGCTGGATCCTGGTGACGCTCCTGACCGGCCCCTCGGAAACGCAGACCCTGCGGTCCTTCTACCGGCTTGTGAAGCCCGGTGGCCCGGGCTGGCGCAGGGTGATCGAGGAGGCGGCCAGGGAGGACGATCCCGTCGAAACACCGGGCCCGGGGTGGGATGTCCCAGCTGGGATCATCTGCATGGTGGTGGGCTGCCTGGGGGTCTACAGCGCCCTGTTCGCCACGGGATACTGGATCTACGGCCGCTCGCTGGCCGCAGCCCTCCTCACGGCCGTGGCGGTGGCCTCGACCGTGATCCTCATCCGCACCTGGGGAAAGCTGCGAATGTCTTAAGAAGAACACAGAGCAAACAATATGACGGAGCTGAAAAAGGAGCTGAGCCTGTATGGGCTCACCATGGTGGCCATCGGCTCCTGTATCGGATCTGGGATCTTCCTGACGCCCTCCCAGATCGCCGGCTATCTGCCCGCGCCGCTCCTCATCCTCCTGGTCTGGGCCATTGGCGGTGTGATCACACTCACCGGCGCCCTCACCTTTGCCGAACTGGGGTCCATGTTTCCAGAGGCCGGCGGGGTCTACGTCTACCTGAAGGAGGCCTACGGCCCGCTCTTCGGTTTCCTGTACGGGTGGGTGTACCTGGTGGTCATAACCTCTGGTGCCAACGCGGCCTTGAGCATCGCCTGCGCCTACTATCTGGCCTTTATATTCCCCATGAGCCAGACCGGGATCACCACAACCGCTATTGCGGCTCTGATCCTGGTCACGATCATCAACATCTTCAGAGTCAAGGCGGCCGAGATCTTTGCCAATGTTTTCACTGGCCTCAAGCTGCTGGGCATCAGCGCTGTCATAGTGATCGGGATCGTGTTCGGCCGGGCGGAGGTCAACCTGTTTTCAACCGGGTCCGAACCGCGTACCGGCGGCCTTTTTGCCGCGTTCGGCCTGGCCCTGATCGGCGTGCTCTGGTCCTATGGGGGGTGGCAGCACGCCTCCTTCGTGGCCGGGGAGGCCCGGGATGCGCGCCGGACCATCCCCCGGGCCATGGTGATCGGCGCAGTGGTTGTGTCCGTGGTCTATCTCCTCACCAACCTGGCCTACCTGTTCCTCCTCCCGGTCGGAGAGATCGCCGCCTCTCAGAGCATTGCGGCCGATGCGGTCTCAACGATCATCCCTTTCGGAGGCGTGCTCATCGCGCTCATGATCGCCATCTCCACCTTCGGGACGCTCGGCATCTACACCCTCTCGGCGCCGCGCATCTATTACGCCATGGCCAAGGACGGCCTGTTCTTCAAAAAGCTGGCCTATGTCCACCCCAAATTTCGCACCCCTGTGAACGCCATCCTCGTCCAGTCGGCCTGGGCCGTGGTCCTCCTGCTTTTCTGGGGGACCTTTGAAGACCTCATCACCTATGTCGTGTTCACGGACTGGGTGTTTTTCGGCTTGACCGCGGTGGGGATCTTCATCTTCCGGCGCAAGAGGAAGGACATGCCGCGGCCCTACCGGACGATCGGCTACCCGGTCGTGCCGCTCATCTTCATCACGATCACATTCCTGTTCGTGGTCAATGCCCTGATCGCGAAGCCCCTGCATGCCTGGGCAGGCCTGATCCTCATGGCCGCCTCCCTCCCCATCTACTTCTATTTCAAGCGCCGCACATCACTGGGGGACGCCTCCCATGGAGACGCCTTGTGAGGTCCCTGTTCGAGCGCCACACCCTGTTTGTCTATGTCTTTGCCACCTATCTTTTTTCCTGGGCTTTTCTCTACCCCTGCTACCGGATCCTCCTGAGGACTCCTGAAATGCGTCGTCCAATTTTGTGTGGGCCCTCTTTCCAGGGATCGAGCGGGCCTCACCCCAGAGGATGACGATCTACGTCCTCAACATGACCCTGCTTTTGATCTTGGGTTCGGTCCTGCTCAATAGGAAAAAGGCTTTTCTGGATAATCAAAAATAGAGGGATGCCGGTCAGAACAGCAGCTTGATCCCGGCCTGGAGGCTGATCCCGGTGAGATCTATCTCATGGATGGTGTATGCGAATTCCGGGAACAGGTACTCGTTCTGGTCCCCCAGGTTGAAGTGTGCATCCTGGGCCTGGCAGTCTGTGAAGTTGTCGAATTTTGCGATCCTGTACAACGCCTCTGTGGTAAAGGCCAGGTGTTTGCCGAGCCTGACGTCGAAACCGCCTCCAAAGTGGAATCCCAGTGTGGTGGGATCGCAGAGCGCCTGGATCGCCCGATCGAGGATGAAAAAATCAGATTTCCACTCGGTGAGGCTTTTGAACGAGCCCACATAGTAGGCCACTCCGGCCAGTAGGTTGGCGGAGAATCGGCCCTGCAGCGGGATCTGGTAGCGCGCGTTGAGCATGAAGGGCATGATCTCGACCTCGGCACTCGGGACCACCATGTAAAAATCCTCCAAGCCGGTCTCGAACTCGGAATCGACATATTCCGAGGTGGGGAAATGCCCCTGCTCCCCCTCAACCTTGTAGTGGGAATAGCCGGAGGCCAAGCTCAGGCTGAAATTGGGCATGAGGAATATGCCGACCTCCATGGTCAGGGCCTCTCCCCAGCCGAATGCCCTCTGGTCTCCCAGGAGTACGGAAGACTGATATTCCGGTGGGGCCTCCAGGGTTTCTGTGATACCCGCGGCCTGGGCTGCGCCGACCGTGACCCGAACCCAGAGTTTCTGGGCCGAGAGATCGGAGGCCGGCAGGCAGCAGAAGATGAGGATCCAGGCGGCACGAGCAAGGCCGGTTTTGGCTTTGTGTGAGTTTTCTTTTCTCATGGTCTGACATATCTAATATACGGCAATTGAGGCCTCAGCGCAATTCGCCCTCAGCCTGCGGCACAGCGTTGACCCTGCGCCGGGGGTGTGGTATATGCTTGGCAGACAGGTCATGACATCCGCACAGAAGCGCTGGGGCCTGATCGCCCTCCTGATCCTCACGGCCGGGATTTGCCTGCACACGGCCCTGGTCAAGAAGCCCCTGAACTATGCCGTGGTCACGAATGCTGCGGAAAACATTCTGAGGGGAAACAATCCCTATGCCGCCCAGGAGGGTCTCGATTTTTTCAAGTACAGCCCTCTCGCCGGGCTCCTGGCCGCGCCCTTCTCCCGGCTCATGGATGGAGTCGGGCTTTTCCTGTTTGTCTTTTTCCAGTACTGGCTGTTTTTCTGGGGATTCCGGCGCTGGGCCGATTCGGCGGGCTGTCCACTCGACCAGAGGGTCGTATATGTGTTGGTCGCGTTTTTTTCGGTCGTCTTCGACACCACCGTGTCCATCCAGAACGCGCAGGTCAATGCCGGTATCCTGGGGCTGATGCTCCTCGCGGCCGCTCAGTATGCAGAAGACAAGCCGGTCCGCGCCGGACTGCTGCTTTCCCTGGCGGCCAACCTCAAGCTCTTCCCGATCACACTGGGCCTGTGCCTCCTGATGGGATTCAAGAAGAAGTACTGGGCGGCCTTCTGGGGGGGGCTTGTGTTCTGGTTCGCGGCGCCCGCAGCCGTTGTCGGGTGGGGCCGCAACCTGGAGCTGCTCAAGCAGTGGGCCGGGCTCATGTCCTGGGATCGGACCCGCAGCCTGGACATGCTGGACCTCGCCAGTTTCCTGGAGCTGCACCTGGGGTGGTCCCCCTGGTGGCGCGAGCCTCTAGCCCTGCTGGTCGGGGCGGCCATCGGCGCGGCGGCCCTGTACTTCTTTCGCCTCCGGCAGGACAGACTGCTACACAGGTTCCTTCTCCCAGCAAACGGCCTTTACATCGTGCTCTTCTCCTATCTGAGTGAATCGCCCACCTCCATCCTGGCTGTCGCCGCCGTCTTCCTCATTGGCATGGAGGCCCTGGAGGCGGGATCCGAACGATGGATTTTCTGGATCTTATGGGCGGGGGCGCTCGTTCTCATACCGCTGTTCTACTCGGATCTAGTCCCAAAAGCCTGGAACGTCTGGGCACAGGCCGTGAATCTGAAAACGGTTGGCTACATCTGGACGGCAGCGGCCTGCCTCTGGATATTGATCCGACACCTCGGCACACCGGATGCCGCTTAGCCCGAAGATCCGGAATCGCTCCGCCCTTCCGAAGAGGAGGACTCCTGCTCCCTCACTTGAGCCGTTTGATGATGTGCCAGCCGAATTTGCTTCTCATGGGATGATAGGCCGCCATGCCCACCTCTCCCACCTTGAGGTTGAAGCTCACATCGCCGAATGATTTGACCATGCGGTGGCGGGCCATCTCCCCCTGGGATCCATCCGGCTGAGTCCCGGAGTTGGTCATCCGGTAGATTCCCTCACCGGCGTCGTCCGAGTGTTCCTTCATCATCTTGTCGAAGTCTTCCCCCTGCCGGGCTCTGAAGAGGAGTTCCTTGGCAAGAGTTTCGGCCTCCTCTTTGTTGCGGGTGGCCAGGATGCGGTCGCTGGCTCCTTTGAAGGAGATCAGGATATGCTGGACTTCGACGCGGTCCGGTTCCTCATCCTGGATGGCTAGGCCGAGCATGGGGGACGACACGGCCAGGGCCAGCACCAGCAGTCCCAGGGGGATTCGTGCGGCTGTCATGCCTATTTTTCTTTCTCGCCCCAGCGGTCCGACAGGATGATCTCCACGGACCCGCTGATAGAGGCGTCGTCCTTGTCCTGGACCTTGATCGTGATGATATCCCCTTCCTCGAATCCCGGGTTCTTGAAGTACACCCGGGTGAAGAATCCGATGTTCCCGGAAATGGAACCTTCCTGGGTGCCGATCATGGATTCGGTCCGCCCAGGAAAGAAGTCCACGTCCTCCTGGAAGTCGTATCCCCTCAGCTTGGAGGTGATCAAGGCCTGCTTCCCCATGCGCTGATACGTGCCGAGGTCCCGGTTGTCCCGGTTGTAGTTGCTGCGGAACTCGGCGAGTGTCGGCATCTTGTATTCCTGTCCGTTGTGGACCAGGATCACGCTGTCCCGGCTGATTTTGGCCTTCGCATCCCTATTTGCGCCCAAGAACAGATAGAACGGCGTGTAGGGGCTCTTGAGGTCCCGGATCACGAGCACGGCATCTGCCGCGATGTTGATCTGTCCCCCGTCATTGTGATAGGCGTTCTGGCCGATGTATTCGTTCATGGCAGAGAGCGCCCCTGCTGTGAACAGCACCAGCAGAAATATTGTCCATTTCTTCATTTGATTCTCCTGTTTGCTTCTTTGATTTTACCTATTTTATTGTAGCAGTTGGGGCCGGTTCTGGCAATGGAACCCAGGGGTGGCAGGCCCATTCCTCCCCTTGTGATTGACCGGTCCAGGCCGCTATGGTATACACGGAGGCGAGGGATCGGGTGAGCAAATCAATGAGAGCGCTGAAGGTCTTCTGGATGCTGGTTCTGGCTCTGTCTCTTTGGGGAGGAGATCGGGATGCGCTGCAGGAAGCAGCAGGAAGCCAGCACTCTCTATACTGGCAGCAGCGCGCCAGCCACTTCAGGCAGCTTCCCAATGACAAGGGAGAGATCATATTCCTCGGGGACAGCATCACAGAGGGCGGCGACTGGGGTGAGATGTTTCACGATCCCCTGGTCAAGAACCGGGGCA
The DNA here is from genome assembly GCA_965533275.1 of uncultured bacterium. Lineage (GTDB taxonomy): Bacteria > Acidobacteriota > Aminicenantia > Aminicenantales > Aminicenantaceae > JAUXEH01. The sequence continues at coordinate 17,543 of CBESWG010000030.1, read as the reverse complement.
TCAGCGGTGATGTGACCCGGGGCGTGCTGGACCGGCTGGGCGAGGTTGTGGAATCGAAGCCGGCCAAGGTATTCCTCATGATCGGCATCAATGACCTGGCAGAGGGCCTGACCGAAAAGCAGATCCTGGCCAACATCAAGTGCATCATGCGGGAGATCAGGCAGAAATCCCCGGATACGAAGGTGTATCTGCAGAGCCTGCTGCCCGTGAACCCGGATTTTAGAGTATTTCCGGATCATGTCGACAAGAGTGTTCAGATAAAGAACATCAACATCGTGCTGCGGCGCATGGCCGAGGACTATGAAGCGGTGTTCGTGGATCTCTACGTGCTGTTTATCGGAGAGGGAGACGAGCTCGATCCCGAGTATACGAACGACGGGCTCCACCTGACGGGTGCCGGATATTCGGTCTGGAAAGAGGCCGTGGCCCCCCACCTTCAATAAGGGAAATTCCGGTTCCGGGCTCGGATCGGAGCGTCCGCACACAAAAAAATCCCCCGAATCGAGAGAAGGTTTGACCTGAAGACAGAGGAACGCTCAGCGCGCGTCCGTTTTGAATTCCTTGGCCAGTGCCCGGGCGTGGTCGATGGTCTCCAGCATGGAGCCCTCGGTCACCGAGGGCGACAGGGCCACGAGCCGCAGCACGGCCTTGTCCCCCAGGCGGGTCATTGAGATGGAGCGCCGGGCCTCCTGCTTGATGCGCTCATAGACGAAGAGCTGCAGGGCATCCAGCTCTTCCACGGGAAAGCCTTCGGGAGTGAGCCGGAGGCACAGGATCCCGGTGTGAGGCGTGTGACACACCTCGATGTCCGGCTCATTCCGCAGCCGCTCGCTCAGGGCCCGGACGGCCCGCAGGGGCGAACGCAGCCGCTCCCTGACCTTTTCCAATCCCAGGTAGCGCAGGGTCGTCACGAGGGGTAGAGCGGTCAGCGGCCGGGTGGATGGGGGGGACTTGAGCCCCGGGTTGGGTTCTGTGTCGTCCCTGCGGTTGAAATATTCCCCGTAGATGGCCATGCGCTCGAATTCCACGCCGTGTTTGGCGAACAGCAGCGAGCTCGGGATGGGCACGCCGAACTGCTTGTGGGGATCCCAGGTCACCGAATCCGCTTGCTCGATCCCCGCGAACCGGTCTTCCAGCTCGGGCAGGAGGCTGAAGGGGAAACCATAGGCCGCGTCCACGTGCAGCCAGGCCCCCAGCTCTGAGCAGATCTCGATCAAGGGGAGGATGGGGTCGATGGAGCCTGTAGATGTGGTCCCGGCTGTCGAGACCACACAGAAGATGTCCCTTTCCTCGCGCAGGCCGGGCAGCATGGCTTGAAGCGCGCCTAGATCCAGGCAACGCTCCGCGTTAACGGGGACCGAAACTAAAGTCCTTTCGCCCAGCCCCAGGATCCGGGCCCCGTGCTTGAGCGAGAAGTGGGCGTCCTGGGAGACCACGATCGCGAGCCGCTCCGGGTCCTGGAATCCCTGAATCCCTTCCTGTGCCAGGTCGAATCCCTGTTTCTGGGCGTGGCGGTGCAGTGCCATGTACAGGGCCTGCTGGTTGGCATAGGTGCCGCAGTACATGAACGTTGCATCGGACTCGGGGGGGAACCCGAAGAGCTGGCACAGGGCCTGTGCGCACATCTCCTCCAGCATGACCCCGCCGGGCGAGACCTGCCAGTTGGTGACCCCCTGGTTGTAGCGCAGGGCTACGGCCCCACCGAGCAGGGCTCCTTTTTCCGGGAGGAAGTTGTATAAGGAATGGAACTCGGGCAGGTCGTATTTCACGAGGTGCGGCACCAGCCGTTCCTGCACCAGCCCTGTCAGGGCTTCCATGGGCAGCCCCTGTTCCTGGAAGTTCACAAGCTCGAGGAGGTCCACCGCGATCTCGGCCGGTGCGGCCCCGGAGTAGATCCCACCGTCAGTTCGGTCCGTCATGTCTCCTTTCTTCCTTCCTCACCTGATTTCTCGTTTCTCTCGGTCCGCATCTTCTGCCAGGGCCAGCACCGTGTGCAAAAGGGCGTTGGCTCCATTGACGCAGTGGGTCCATTCGGAGGATTCGCGTGCGGAATGGCTGAATCCACCCTGGGAGGGGATGAAGATCATGCCGGCCGGGCAGGCCTGGGCCAGGGACTGCGCATCGTGTCCGGCTCCCGAGGAAAGCGGCAGGCTCTTGAGCCCGAGAGCACCGCCCGCATGGGCTGCGGCCTTCTGAAATCCGGGGTCCATCACCACAGAGGCGGCTCGCTCCAGCCTGTCGATCTCAAGCGCCAGGCTGAAGACCTGGGCCTGCTCGGCTGCGAGACTCAGGATCTCGGACTCCAGCGCATCCAACTCCTCCTCCGTCTCAGCCCGGAACTCCAGGGCGACATCCACTCCTTTCGGCACCACGTTGAATGCCCCGGGCAAGAACTCCATGTTTCCCACCGTGACCACGCAGCCCGGATGGTTCCGGCCCACGTGCTGGTGGGCGGCCAAGTTGAAGGCAGCGGCTCCCAGCCCGGCGTCAAACCGCTTGTCCAGGGGAGTGGTGCCGGCGTGGTCGGCCCGGCCTATGAAGTGCAGCCGAAACGACCGGATGCCCACGATGGATGTGACGATCCCCAGGTCCGCCTCTGCCTCGACCAGGCGTAGGCCCTGTTCGATGTGCAGCTCCAGGTAGCCTGCCAGGGATCCCGGATCACGAGCGGCTTCCAGGATCCGGGAAACATCCATGCCGGACCGATCCAGGGCCTCATGGAAGATGCCGAGATCCTGTCCCGGTGTCTGGAGCTGATCCCGCGTGAGGAGCCCGGCCAGGGCCTGGCTTCCCATGAGCCCTACGAATCGCCCCTCTTCATCGGTGAAGTCGTAGAGTTCCACATCAAAGGGCAGGGCGATGTTTTCCTCCGTGATGACGCGCAGGACTTCGAGGCCCGCTGAGACTCCCAGCGCCCCGTCGTAGCGCCCCCCCTGGGGAACGGAATCCAGATGGGAACCCAGCAGGAGTGAGCGAGGTTGGGGCTCAGGCCCGGTCCGGGCGATCGCGATGTGGTTGCCGGCGGCATCGATCCGCGCCTCCAGGCCGACCTGTTTGGCCTTAGCGAGGAACCATTTTCGGGCCTCGAGATGCGGCTCGCTCAAGGCGGGCCGGTCCACTCCGCTGTCCCGGGTGGCTCCGATGGCTGCAAGTTCCTCAAAGTCTTTCTGGAAGCGCTCCGCATCGATGCGAAGCTCCGGGGTGGGGCCGCGGCTGTCGTTTGATCGGTCCGTATCCATGGATGGGATCCTATCCTGCAGTCTCCGGGTCGTAGCGCCGGGCGGCCTAAGTCTAACAAAACTTTGACAACTTGTTGAGAAAATAATGACATTCCCTCTAGTTTTAGGATATATATTAGGAGGGTGATGGGCAAAAAAAGCTTGATTTTGGTTGCGGCGCTGCTGTGCTGCATGGGACAGGGCGCCTGGGCGGAAGACCAGGATCCGGGACCGGGCGAAAACAAAAAACTCTCCTGGAGCGTGTTCCCCATCCTGATGTATGACACGGATATCGGCCTCGGCTATGGGGGCAAGGGGAAGATCGTCAACCTCCTGAAGCTTCGCGAATCCTTCGATCTCTTCCTTTTTAATTCCACCAAGGGCGAGCGGACATATGAGTTCATATTTTCGATCCCGGATGTGGAGATCCGTCAGGGAACGATCTACGGGCTCTCCTTCGACCTGAAGGCGGGGTACACCAAATACATGAACCAGTATTACTACGGGACTGGCCCGGATTCCAGTAAGGACGACCTCACGCACTTCACGGACGAGAAGAAGGAGCTCCTCCTGACCTTGGGCCGTGGTTTCACCCCCAGCCTCGTTGCCCAGGTCCAGTACGCCTTCAAGAACGTCCACTACTTCGATGTGGAGGATGACAAGGCTTTCACCGAGGAACTCAGGCAGGTGGGCGAACAGTACTCGCCCTATGCCGCTCTGCTGCTGAGGTACGACACATCCGACAGCCAGATCCACCCCCGGCGGGGCGTGCGTCTGATCCTGAAGGGGGAATTCGCCGGCAGCTGGCTGGGGAACAGCCATGCCTCCTACTTCCGCTACGGCCTGGACCTGAGGGGCTACACACACTTCCTGAGCGATCGGAACGTGTTCGCGGTGCGGGGGCTGGTGCAAAAGATCTCGGGAGACGACATCCCTCTTTTCGAGCTCCCGGACCTGGGCGGCCACTCCCAGTTCAGCGCGCTGCGCGGGTATCAGGTCAACCGCTTCCGGGACAAGGGCAAGATCCTGTTCAATGCCGAGTACCGGTTCCACATCTGGAAGAGGCTGGGAGGCAACCTGTTCGTCGATGCGGGTTCTGTCTGGCCCGAGTGGAGCCGGATCCGCCTGGATGCCTTCGCGGCCACTGCCGGGTGCGGGCTGCGGTACTACATGAAGGAATTCCTGGTGCGGTTCGACATGGGATTCAGCCCGGAGGGCCTAGGGATCTACTTCAACTTCAACCATGTCTTTTGACCCGGGGGACCTCCCCGGGGATGCCGTCCCCACCAAGAATCTCCCTTGCTTTAGGACTCGGCGCGGCTCCCGCGGGGACATTCCCCGGGCCAAACTATGCTATTTCTTCTTTTCCACCTCGCGGTTGAGCTCGACGATGTCGACGTCCTGCGAATAGTCCCCGATCAGGTGTTTGCAGAAGTAGTCCCCCATCAACCAGAAGAAGTATTCACTCAAGCCGCCGTAACCGTGACGCTGTCCGGGCATGAGGAAGAAGTCGAAGCGCTTGTTGGCCTTGATGAGCGCATTGGCCATCCGGATGGTATTGCCCGGGTGCACATTGTTGTCGATGTCCCCGGTGACCAGGAGCAGCCGGCCCTTCAGGTTGTTGGCGACCTCGGAGTTCTTCTCGATGTCGTATTCGAATTTGACGTTGCCTTCCGCGTCCTCGATCTCGTTCACTCCGTGGTGCTTCTCGCTCCACCAGCGGTTGTAGATGTTGTTCTCGTGGTTGCCGGATGAGGATACCGCCACCTTGAAGAAGTCCGGATAGACCAGCAGGGCGGCGGTTGACATGAACCCGCCTCCGGAGTGGCCGAAGATCCCGACCTTTTCGATGTCGATGAATGCATGCTGGGCAGCCAGCTGTTCGATGGCGGCCTTCTTGTCGGCCAGCCCGTAGTCGCGCAGGTTGCCGTAGCCGTAGTTGTGGTACCACTTGGACCGGCTGGGGTGCCCGCCCCGGTTGCCCACGGTGATCACGATGAAGCCGAACTGGGCGATCCGCCAGGTGCGGTCTCCGCGTGCGGAGAAGGATTTGGAGACGGCCTCGGTCTGGGGCCCCGGGTAGACATAGGCGAGAACGGGATACTTCTTGGTCTCGTCGAAGTCGAAGGGCTTGTGCATCACACCGTAGATGTCGGTGACACCGTCATCGGCCTTGACCTTGAAGGGCTTCGAGAACATGAAGCCTGTGGTCATGAGGCGAGACAGATCTGCGAACTCCAATTCCAATATGGCAGTGCCCTTGTTGTCCCTGAGCACCGCCGTGGGGACCGTGTCAATGCGCGAGTAGTTATCCACCACAAAGGTGTTGGCATCGTTCATGCCCACGGAGTGGTTGAACTCGTCCTTGTTCAGGAGCTTCATGCCGGTGCCGTCCAGGTTCACGCTGTAGAGGTGCAGGTAGTAGGGGTCTTCTCCCGGCTCCCGCCCGTTGGCCGTGAAGTACAGGACGCGGCTCTTCTCGTTGATGCCCACGATGCGGTCGCAGTGGAAGGGACCGGAGGTGAGCTGTTTCTTCAGGGTGCCGTTTCCGTCATAGAGGTAGAAATGGGCCCACCCGTCGCGCTCTGACCACTGGACCAGTTCCTTGCCGTTTGCGATAAATCCCAGCGGGCGGGTCTCGACATAGGTGTTGAGCCGCTCTTCGATCAGGGTCGTGACCTCACCTGTGGCAGTGTCGGCCACACAGATGTCGATGCGCTTGAGGTCGCGGCTGGTGCGTGCGAGGTACAGCTTGTCAGATGTCTCCGACAGCCACCGGGGGGCGCGGTAGTCGTCGTCCCGGGTGTTGATGGGGTAGCTGCCCGACATGATGGACACGCCTTGATCCTTGAAACGGTCCGCCTGGACCTTGACCATGCCCTTGGTCCCCAGGTCGAAGATCAACACCTCGGACTGTGGGGCCTCCTTCTCGCCGGGCATGTGGTACTTGTAGGTCTCGAGCGTGGGGCGCGGCTGGGCCACGGAGTTTATGACCCACAGGTCCTTGACCTCACGTTCGTCGCTGCGGGAGGTGGCGAATTTCTTGGAGTCATGTGACCAGATTACGTAGGCCCCTTTGCGCTTGTCCTTGTTCTTTTCCTTGTCCACATTGGACTCGCCGCGGCCGCCTCTGTGGTAGCTGTAGTACTCCTCCCCGTCTGTGGTCAGCTGGTTCTCCTCGATGCTCTCGTCATCAGGATCCTGCAGCCACTTCTCATAGTTTGCCTTGTCCATGGCGTAGAGGTTGAAATGCCGTCCGAACACGATCGTCTCACCGTCGGGCGAAATGCTGGCCCAGCTCGGCCTCTTGGGCTCGTCCACAAAATCTTCCAGCATGTTCAGCTTACTGGTGGCGATCTCATACTCGAAGTGATGGAACTTCTTGGCCTCTTCCTCGGCCTTCTCCGTCTCGCTCTTTTCTTCCTCTTCTTTTGTGTCCTTTTCCCCCTTCTCCTCTTCTTTCTTCTGCTCTATTTTCTGTTCTTCTTTATCTTCCTTCTTCTTGGCGGCCTTTTCCATTCGCTTCTCGGCGTCCAGCACGTCCTTGTTCTTCATGACCTTGAAGTAGACGACAGAGTCGTTCCTCTTGAACTTGATGCGGTCTATGGGCAGGTGCTGGGCGTCGTAGGGATCCATGGTCAGCCGTGTGAGCATGGCCGCCATCTTGACGTTGTCGAAGATGGGCCGTTTGGTCTTTTTTGCCGGGTCCACGATCCAGAATGTCTTGCCATCGCTGGTCTCATATATATACCAGAAGCGGTCGCTGTGCTTCAGCCAGTGCGCATCCACCCGGGTGCTGAACACCAGTTTCTGTATTTTATTGGGCGTGAAGCGTGCCGGGAGCTCGTAGTTGGCCTTCTTGATGGGAGCGTTCTGCGCCAGCAGGCCCACTCCCGCAAAGACGAGTATCAAGATAAAAATAAAGAGATGTTTAGGTCTGTTCATCCTCTTGCCCTCCACGGAAAATTGAATTGAAGTCAAACATCTATATGATACCGTATCCGGTGTTTTTGTGCCGATTTGAAGGAGGTTTCTGCATCGGAAGATTTGCCATTATACTTCTGATTTTTCAGAAATACAACAGCATTGGGCATGCAATCTAGCTGGAACCGTGGTTTGAGCGTACTGGTTTAAAAAGGATTGATCCAAAAAAAAAGGATTTTCGGAAAATAATCGGCCCGGTATCCTTCACCGCGGAGCAGAAGGCCACGGAGATCGGGATACCCCGGTTCTATCTCAATTGAGGACGACAGCCACCGCGCCCTTAAGGTCGGGATTGTCGATATCTCGGACCGCGATCAGGAATCGATCGCCGACCTGGAATCCCGGGTTCTTGATGTAGAGCCTGGTCTTCGTGATCACGGTAGCGGACAGCGAGGCCCGGTCTGTGGACTTGGCCTGGCTGAGCAGGGGGAAGAAGTCGAAATCCCAGTTGATGGGGTATCCGGAAAGCTGGGACTGGATCAGCTGGTCCTTACCCATGCGGTCATAGACCCTCGCATCCCGGTTTTCGTTGCGGTAGGCCTCGCGGAATTCGGAGAGAACCGGCATCTTGATGGGCTCGTTGTTGTACATCACCCAGACCGTATCGCGGTTGATGTTGGCGTTGACATTGGGATCGGTCAGCAGGAAGAGCATGATCATGACATAGTCGCTCTCCAGGTAGAGCTCGACCAGGCCGGCGTCGGCCAAGATGTTGATCTGGCCCTCCATATTCACGAATACACCCCTGCCCATGTCCGTGGTCTGGGTCATCAGGCCGACGGAAACCAGGGCGAACAGGAGGACGGTGGTCAGTATCTTTTTCATGGGATTCTCCTTTTTGTCCTTTTCTTCTCCTGAAAGCCACATCCACATGGACTCAGGGTATCAATATAGGATGGATGGGCGGCCCCGTCTATTGGACCTTGGTCCAATACGGATCATTCCGCTGGGTCGGCTCCCAGCCGGGAAAGAAAAGGGCTTAGCGATCGGTCAGCGTCCGCATGAACAGGACGATCAGGTCTTCTTCTTCTTCGGTCAGTTCGAGGTCTCCCAGTTCATCGGTGTTGATGTTGGCTGCGATCTCCGGTGCAGGCCAGTTCTCCTCTTCCAGGTCACGGGTGTTGTAGAAGTGCACGACTTCCTTCAGGGTCTTGAAGACTCCGTTGTGCAGGAAGGCCTTGGCAAAATCAGGGTAGGGCCGCTTGTCCACGTTGCGGAGGGTGGGGACCTTATATTTTCCGATGTTCTCAGCGGCGTACTGCTGGTATTCGGGGACGCTCTCCAGGAAGCCGCCCAGGCCCTTGTCCACCCATGTGTCACCGTCCGGATTGAACTCCGCATCCTGGACATAGAAGGGGTTGTCAGGGTTGCGGGGCGCGCCGAGGTTGTCGTAGGTGAAATCAGTGAAAAGGGGGGGATTGCCCCCCACGGGAGTCAGCACATGGCATTCCGCACACAAGCCCTTGGTCACGAACAGCATGAGGCCCTCCACCTCGTCGTCCTCCAGGCCCAGCCCCTTGAACTGTTCCCAGTTGTACTCGTCCACGTCCTCGACATCCAGCCCGGCTCCCTGTGTCTTTCGCCAGAAGTCGTCGAAGCGGGAGCTGAAGGGATTGACCTCGGCCGTCCGTTCGAAGGCGGCGATGGAGCGTGCGATGCGCTCATAGGTGCCCTCGACATCCTCCAGGGACAGGGAATCCGGCCCCCAGACTTCACGGAAGAGGTCCGCATATTCGGCCTCCAGCACGATCCTGACCGCTCCGTCCTGGTCGGGGAGGTTCTGTTCCAAGGGATTGAGGAAGGGCCCCATGGCCTGTTCGGCCAGCGGATCCCCCAGGTCCCAGCCGGTCGCCCTCCCGTTCCAGAAAAGGCCGCCCACGAAGGTCCCCTCCTCGTCGATGTGGAGCTTGGGGCTCGAGCCGGCATAAGCGGCGGAGGGAGGCTTGACATTGCCGAATCGGGGGGCCAGGGCGCCGGGGTACACGCCGTGTGCTGCGTTGACCTCCGTATCGGGCCCGCCGAATCCGACCTCCGGCCCGTGGCAGAACGCACAGGCCTGCCCGGCCGGCTCGGAAAGACGCGCGTCGAAGAACAGCTTTTTGCCCAGTTCCTCCTTGGGTGTCAGCGTCGAGGCGGCCATGTCTTCGGCCGGTTCTTCGACCTGGCCGGCACAGAAAGCCAGCACCAGGATCACTATGAATGAAGCCAGGAACTTGAAGTGTCTCATGTAGATCCCCTCCATTATCTCGAGTTTCAAGGGAACCCCATTTTATATCTCTTTCTGTTTGGCCTGTCAATCAGGCTCAAGCCCGGATGAGTGCATCTCTGAGGGCCGTGATATCCGGTGACTCAATCCAGTATCGTCTTGCGTGCCCCGAAAAACTTCTGGAACCAGGACCGGACGTTCCCCGTGTAGCGTTTGGTCAGGATGAGGGGCCCTTCGAGCTCTCGAGAAATTTTCTCCGGCATGTCCCCGAAGACCGCGCGGCGGACCAGGCCCTCCTCCGGAGCACCCATGATGATCATGTCGTGGCGGCGCGACTCCTCCAGCACGGCCTCGGCGATACGGTGCGTCTTGCGGATGATGATCTCGTATCTATCGGGATTTATGGTGCCGGCCAGTTTGTTAAGGTCTTCCTCAAGCTTCTTCCGGATGCCGCTCATGTCGTCGTGATGTGTGGCATGGAAGAGAGCGATGGGGGTGTCGGGGTCCGGTTTCAGGGCCTCGGCCACCTTGAGGGAGAGGACGGCGTAGCGAACGTTGCTCACGGGGATCAGGACGCGTTCCGCCGGAGCGTCTTGGGAAGGCGCGCGGCAGAGCATGGCGATGTCGCAGACAGTGTTCTGGATGATCTCATCCAGGATGGTCCCGAACACGCGGTTTCGAGTGTGGACCACACCCTCCCAGCCCAGGATCATGAGGTCGATCTTGCTCTCGTTGCAGGTCTCGATGATGGCCTTGGGGACGTTGTGGCTGACCTTGACCTGGGAGAAGACCGGGATGTTTTCGTCCTCCGCCATCTCGATGGCTCGGGACAGCAGGCCGCGTGCCTGGTCCAGGTATTTGCGGCCCTCACTGGGGGGGAGCTGGGCGGGTACCCGGATCACATTCAGGGCCGTGATGTCCCCGTCATTGGCCTTGGCCAGACGGATGGCGAACCGCTGCAGCTGCTCCACAGTCTGCGTGTTGGCCATGGGGGCCAGGATATGGAACTGACGTGGATCGGCATGAAACACGGGGTTTTCGGCATGGATGACCGGCTCTGCCTTGGCTTTGAATTCCTTGTGGCGGGAATACGCATAGTAGAACACGATGCCCAGCAGCATGTAGCCCACGCACACCAGGATCCCCACGGGGCGGTAAAAGAACAGGAACACGGCCAGGGTCAGGTTGAGCAGTGTGGCTGCGATGGGGATGAAGGGAAACAGGGGCACCTTGAATCCCCGGTCCAGGTCCGGCCTGTTCTTGCGCAGGTTGATGACGGCCAGGTTGACGAGGATGAAGAGCAGCAGGAACATGGCGTCCGTAGCGCTGGCGATATCCTCGATGGGCAGCGCCACGGCCATGAACATGATGAGGGCGCCGCTGAGGTAGGTGGCTATGTAGGGGGTGCGCTTCCGGGCGTGGATCTTGGCGAACAGGCCGGGTAGGTTGTGGTCCCGGCCCATGGCAAAGCTCACGCGGGAGGACGAATAGATGGTGGCGTTGAGTGCGGACATGGTGGAGAACAGCCCGCCGATGAGGAAGATGATCCGGCCCAGCTTTCCCAACATGAAGTGCTCTGCGGCCTCGATCATGGCCATTTCCCCGTTTTCTCCCAGGTACTGCCAGGTGGGCTGCCCGCCCTCCGGCTCCACTGCGCCCAGGGCGACGATGGCCACCAGGATGTAGATGGGAACGACGATGATCAGCGAGAGGAAGATGGAGCGCGGGATGTTGCGCTTGGGATCCTTCACTTCCTCGCCGCATTGAGCGATGATCTCATATCCCTCGAAGGCGATAAACGTCAGGCCCATCGCCATGATGATGCCCGTCCAGCCCTTCTGGAAAAATCCACTGAACTGAGACTGCCAGGGTTCGGCGGTCTTGCCGGCGAACATCGCATACAGGCCGAATCCGATGAACATGGCGATGACCACGATCTTGACGATGGTGACGAAGCTCTCCGCCTGGCCCGTCTCTTTGGCTCCCTGGACGTTGATCCACACAAAGAGCGCGGTGATGAGGACGGCCATGAGTTTGGCTGCCAGCATCGGAGAAAACTCTGGAGACAGCGCATGGAACGGCTTGGCCAGATCGATCCCGGCCATATGGAGGAGGTCTACCGCAAAGGTTCCGAATGCCACCGCATACAGGCTGCAGGCCACTGCGTGGGCGAACCAGCTGATCCATCCGGAGAGGAATCCATTCGGCTGCGGGAGCGCCTCCTTGACCCAGAGATACCCCCCTCCTGCCTCGGGGAAACAGGACCCCAGCTCCGCGTAGGACATGGCCGTCAGGCCGGTAACCAGCCCGTTGAAGGCAAAAACCAGGATAAGGGCCGGTCCGGCCACGCCCGCGGCCAGGCCGGTCAGCACGAATATGCCGGCGCCGATCATGGCGCCCACGCCGATCATGGTGACATGCAGGAGCCCCATGTCGCGGGCTAGTTCCACATTGGGTGTCTGCGCAGGTGATTCGGTCGCCATGCAGGTCTCCTCAGTATGTTTTCATTAACTTATGTGGCCGCCGGCCGATTGTCAACCGATAGCCCTAGAGACGGGTGGGATCGCAGAGGTTTTTCTTGCGGTTGGCTGCGCGCCCGCACCGCAGGCAGACGAACTGCGGAGCGTCGACCAGCTCTGAATAGGCATCCAGGTCCCGCTTCAGGGCTTTGCCTTCAACCAGTTTGCACAGGGTCTTGCCCTTGACTTTGGCCATGGTCCTTTCCTTTTGCCTTGGGATCGGGGGATTGATTCGGGGCCTCTTCAATGGGGTTGTCTTCTTTGGGCAGCGGGGTGGCGGACAGCCTCTTCAGGTATTCATATGTGCTCCACTGGGCCCTGGACTCGTGTCCTCCCTCTGATCGGACAAAGGCATTCGTCAGGTCTTTATCGAGGATGCGTGTCCTGACATTGTCCTTGAGCTGTAGCCCGAGGAAGATCCGCATCTCCTGCTGGAGAGCGGGATCGTAGATGGGGCAGGTGACCTCGACCCTCCGGTCCAGGTTGCGCGGCATCAAGTCGGCCGAGGTGATGTACATCTTCTCCTCGCCCCCGCTGCAAAATACAAAGATCCGGGAGTGTTCGAGAAACTTGTCTACGATGCTGAAGGCCCGTATGTTGCTGCTCAGGCCCTCGATCCCCGGGACGAGAGAGAACATGCTGCGCACAAAAAGCAGGATCGGGACACCCGCTTCACTGGCTTCATAGAGTTTCTGTATGATCGACGCATCCGCCAGGTTGTTCAACTTGAAGATGATGTAAGCTTCTTTCCCCTCAAGTTGGTTCTTGATCTCCCTCCGGATGTGTTTCATCAGCACCCTTCGGGTATCGAAAGGCGACACGACAAAATGCTTGAATTTGGGGACATTGTAGTTGTTTGCGAAAAAATCGAAGACCTTGTCGATCTCTCGCGTCAGGCGTTTGTCGGTCGTGAGGAGATGGTGGTCGCTGTAGATCTTGGCGGTGTCTTCGTTGAAGTTCCCGGTGCCGATGATCCCGTAGCGCACAGGGCCCCCCTTCTCTTCGCGTGTGATCAGGCACAGCTTGCAGTGCACCTTGAGTCCCGGCACTCCGAAGCTGACCCGGGCGCCCTCTTCCTGGAGCTTGTTGGCCCAGTAGATGTTGGCCTCCTCGTCGAAGCGGGCCTGCAGCTCCATGTTCACGATCACCTTTTTCCCGTTCCGGACCGCGTTGATGAGAGCCGACACCACACTGGAATTCTGGGCCACACGGTAGAGCGTGATCTTGATGGACCGAACCTTGGGATCGATGGAAGCGTCACGCAGCAGGTCGAGGACATACTGGAACGTTTGATAAGGATAGTGGAGGAGGATGTCCCTCTTCCGTATGGACCTGAAAATGCTGCGCCCGGGATCGATGTCGCGATGGGGCAGGAAGACGATGGGCTCATATTTCAGCTGGTCCAGCCCCATATCCGGGAATCCCATGAAATCCTTGAAATTGTGGTATTTTCCTCCGGGGACCAGGGTGTCGTCGGGACCGAGCTTGAGCCTGTCTTTTATGAATCTCAGCAGATCCTCCGGGATCTTCGCGTCGTAGATCAGCCGCACCGGCACTCCCCCCTCCCGTTTCTTGAGGCTGCTCGAAACCTTCTTGATGTAGCTCTCGGAGAGGTCGTCCTCGATATCCAACTCAGCATCACGCGTGAGCTTGATCGTGTGGGCCGCGATGTGGTCAAAGGGGAATACGGAGAATATCTCGGCCAGTCCGAAGCGGATGATGTCGTCGAGCAGGATGATGCACTTCCTGTTCCGGAAACAGGGCAGGATCACGAACCGGGGGAGGACATCGGTCGGGATCTCGATGAGGGCATGCTTAGTCTTTTCTGGTTGGCCCTTCAGGGAGAGATATACGGCGAGGTAGATGGAACGGTCCTGCACGTCAGGGAACTTGCTGGTCTGATCGAGCATGACCGGCATGAGCTGCGGCCTGACCTTCTCCAAGAAGTAGGACCGGATGAACTCGACTTGGGCTCGACTCAGGCCCTGTTCGTCGACGATGTGGATGTTCTCCTTGGCCAGATCCTTGAGGATCTGTTGGTAGACCGTGTTGAAGGTCTCATGCCGTTTGACCTCGATCTTCTGGATCTGCTTGAGGACCGTCTTGGGATCGTGGCCGATGAGTTTCTTGGCGGGCTTCCCCAGCTTTGCCAGGCGGTTGAGAGTGGCCACCCGAACCCGGAAAAACTCATCGAGATTGGAGGAGAAGATCCCCAGGAATTTGATGCGCTCCAGCAGGGGGACATCGGGATTGGACGCTTCCTGGAGAACGCGGTCGTTGAACGACAGCCAGCTGATCTCCTTGTTGGTGAATTTTTTCACGGATCCATACCCTTAAAAATCCCGGCGGAGCATGCAATCCCCCGATCCGGGCTGTGGTGAGCCTACTATACCAACCGCCGCATAAAAGTCAATTTGCCTCTCCACCATTCAGGAGGAGGCGCATTCCCTGGCGGTAGCGCGCCATCCGTTCCGGAGTGTCCCCCATCCGGCCTCTGTCGAGGATGGCATCCATGTGGTCTTGGAGGTCGGCCTGCTTGACCGCCCGTGCCAGTGCGTTTGCTCGAGCTCGCACGATATAGTCAAGATAGGGTTCCCCCTCTCGCTTGGTCAGCCCCTCCACGGCGGCGATCACCTCGGAGCTGAAGCCTGCCCGGTTCAGGTCGACGAGCGTCCTCTCGCTCTTCTCCACCACATCGTGCAGGAGGGCTACGATCCTTTCGTCCTCCGACCGGCAGCGCAGCATGACGCGGAGAGGATGCAGAATAAATGGATCCCCGTACCGGTCTTTTTGCCCCCGGTGTGCCTCCGTCGCCACCTGCAGGGCCCTGTCGAGGTCTGCCATCCCGCCCTTATTATAGGGGAAAAGACCCCTCCCGGAACAGATTTTTGTTTGCACTGAATTTTCCATGGCCTAAGCCCTGAGGCCTGTGCTAAAGTAGGATCGATCCATTTGGATCCATTTGGACAATATGCGGGAGATCGAGCGCAAGTTTCTCATCCTGTCCCTTCCCGAGGGGATTGAGTCTCATCCGGCTTCGGAGATCCGCCAGGGATATCTGGCGGTCGAAGGGGACCGGGAGGTTCGCGTGCGGGCCAGGGGCGAATGGCTCGTGCTGACCGTGAAGAAGGGGAGGGGGCTGTCGCGCGAGGAAGTGGATATCGAGCTTGATGAATCCCGGTTTGACCAGCTCTGGCCCCTGACACTGGGGAGGAGGGTGGAGAAGACCCGGTATGTGCTCGATAAAGGGGAGTTCATGATCGAGCTCGACGTCTTCCATGGAGAGCTGGAAGGACTCTTCTTGGCAGAGGTCGAGTTTCGCTCAGACCAGGAGGCGGAGGCCTTTTTTCCTCCGGGCTGGTTCGGCGCCGAGGTGACGGAAGACGATCGTTTCAAGAACAAGAGCCTCGCCCTGCGTGGAAAGCCCGATCTTGAACCATGACGGATCTCAACGAAAAGGCGCCGAGCGCGTCCGGACGTGACTGGATGTTCAACCAGTCCGCTGTGATCCCTTTCCGGCAAGAGAGGGGGAGGGAACTGCGCCTCCTCCTCATCACGTCGCGCAGGAAAAAGCACTGGGTGGTTCCCAAGGGCATCATCGAATCCCCCTTGAGCCCCAGTGAGTCCGCAGCCCAGGAGGCCTGGGAGGAGGCGGGGATCCGCGGCCGGGTCCTTGCATCGCCCATAGGGGAGTATGAGTATGCCAAATGGGGGGGCACCTGTCATGTCGAGGTCTTTCTCATGGAAGTGGAGGAGGAGCTACTGGAATGGCCGGAGTCCTTTTTCCGGGAACGAAGATGGGCCGAAGTGGAGGAAGCAGCCGCCCTGGTCGACCAGGAGGGCCTGAGGCGCCTCATCCGGCTGGTCCCCGCTTTCCTTACCGGCAGACATGGACCTGAGCCCGGATAGGCGCGGTGATTCGGGCCGAGAGTACATGCCAATAAAAATATAGAGGAGGCAAACACCATGACAGAAGCATCGAGACAGGCCCTGCAGGGGATGCGCGACTTTTCCATGCTGGAATGGTATGTCATCCCCCTGCTGGCCATTGTTTTCTACATCTATACCAACGAGATCAGGAAGGCCCGGGTATCGGGGAACTGGGATGCGATCTTTGCAGGCCTAACTATCTTCGGGATGAACTTCTTCAACGAGACCTGGAACGGGTGGGTCTTCTATCTAACGGAGAGGTCCGCAATCTGGACCACGCCCGGTAAGACCGCACTGAGGACCATGGTGGGGTGGAACATCGAGATCATGTTCATGTTCGCCATCTCCGGCATCATCTATTACAACACCTTGTCACCAGACAAGAAGGAGAAGATCCTCGGCCTCCCCAACCGCTGGTTCTGGGCCGTGGGCTACGCCGCCTTCTGTGTCTTTGTGGAGTGTATCCTCAACCTGGGCGGTCACCTGGTTTGGGAGTACCCTTTCTGGAATCGGTCCTTCGGGGGCGTTTGGCTGATCTTTTTCCTCGGATATTTTCCTTTCTATGTGGCCGTGATCCTGGTCCTCAGGATGAAGAAGACACGAAGCAAGATCATCGCCGTGAGCACCATTTATCTGATCGCGATCCTGATGAACGTGATCGCTTTCGGATTTTTGGGGTGGTACTATTGATGCTTGACAAAAAGATACGAGAGGGTTATAAATAGGGCGGTAGAGGTTATATAAAGAGGAGAATAGGTTACGATACGTGGCTCTAATAGAGGGCCGAGAGCGCTTGCGGGGAGGAAAAAATGCCACAGCGATCCCTGGACAACACCCTGAAGATCGAACGCGCGAAAAAGGACTGGACACAGGAACGGCTCGCGCACGAGGTGGGTGTTGCGCGCAAGACAGTAAACGCAATTGAAAATGGGCGGGACGTCCCCTCCGTTTACCTGGCACTCAGAATGGCCAAGGCATTCGAGGTGCGCGTGGAGGACCTCTTCCAGCTGAAGGGAGACCGGATCTGGGGGAGATCTCCCTTCGAGGCGTGAGGGAGCGGATTGGTTTCGAACTTTTTTCTGGGATTTCCGTTAATATCTTCTGTATGAATACGAATAGGAGGTGAAAATGAGCCAAGCAAAGATTCTACGTGTGTTGGGAGTGGCCATGGCCGTGATTCTGGTCGTTTCTGTGGGCGGCCTCTCGGCCTGGGGCCAGGAAGGCGACGATGCGCTTAAGAAAAAATATGCTCCTCTGCTGGGCGAGTACGAGTTCGAAATGGATGGCCAGATCATGCAGGTTTCCTTCTGGGTGGAGGGCGGAGCCCTGTGGGGCGGCCCCGAAGGCCAGGAGGCCGCGGAGCTGACTCCGGTTGAAGGCCAGGAGCTGAAGTTCGAGATCAACACTTCGGATGGCCAGTTCATGGAGGTTGAGTTCGTGAAGGACGAGTCCGGCCAGGTCGCCAAATGCACGGTCCTTACCATGGGCATGGAGATGGAGGGGATCAAGATCAAGAAGTAGCACCATCGGTTCTTTATTCGCCAGGGCTCCAGGCCGACGATCCGGGGCGGAGTGTCCCCCGGAGACCGCAACAAGATATAGGCAAACTCCGTTCTTTGTGCTAAAATACTGGTTTTTGCGAAAGGAAGAATGAAAAAACTCGGCTGGATCTTACTCCTCCTCGTG
>CBESWG010000029.1:0-38470 GCA_965533275.1 uncultured bacterium | reverse complement strand
ATCGCCCCGGTCCGGAAGCAGCTCCTGGACGCGATCTTCGAAGAGGTCCCCGCCGGAGTGGGCAGGGGCGGAGCCACACGGCTCAACAGGCGGACGCTTATGGAGGTCTGCGAGAGGGGCGCGGAATGGGTCGTGGGGCAGGGGTATGGGAGTCCGCAGGACCTCGAGTTCACCGAGGAACATGGGCGCATGGCCGGCGCCGATCCAAGCTACCTCTCCTCCCGGGCCATCGAGCGAGGGATACCCCAGCTGGGCACGCTGGGATCCGGCAATCATTTCCTGGAGATCCAGAAGGTGGAAAAGATCCACGACCGGGAAGTGGCCGAGAGATTCGGGATCCATGCGGAGGGCCAGGTCCTGGTCATGATCCACTGCGGGAGCCGGGGCCTGGGACATCAGGTGGCCTCGGATCACATCCGTGCTATGGAAAACCGCTTTGGATTCAAAGACCTGCCGGACCGCCAGCTGATCAACGCTCCCATACGATCGAAGCTGGGGGAGCAGTACATCAAGTGCATGAGCTCGGCGGTCAACTACGCCTTCGCCAACCGCCAGATGATCGCACACTGGGTACGGCAGGTGTTCCACAGGGTGCTGGGAAGCGCGCGGGGCATGGATCAGGTGTATGATGTGTGCCACAACGTGGCCAAGTTCGAGCGGCACAGGATCCAGGGCCGCATGAAGGAGGTCTGCATCCACCGAAAGGGCGCCACCCGGAGCTTCGGACCCGGCCGGGAGGAGATCCCTGAGGCCTACCGAAGCGTGGGCCAGCCCGTCTTCATCCCCGGCAGCATGGGCACGGCGTCCTACATCCTGGCCGGGACCTCGGAGGCGGAAGAATTAAGCTTCTCATCGACCGCCCATGGGGCCGGGCGCGTGATGTCTCGCCACGAGGCGCGCAAGCGGTTCCGGGGAGAGCAGATCCAGCAGGACCTGGAGAGCAAGGGGATCGCGCTCAGGTCGGCCAGCTGGAAGGGAGTGGCCGAGGAGGCTTCCGAGGTCTATAAAGATGTTGACGAGGTGGTCCGTGTGTCCCATGAGACAGGCATTGGTCGGCTGGTGGCTCGGGTTGTGCCCCTCGGCGTCATGAAGGGGTGATCCTTGACGGCGGCACGCGGCTGGCCTAGGCCTTGTGCAGTGAGATCTTGCGCTTGGTCAGGTTGATCAGCTTTGTGACCTTGATGGAGCGGGGGCAGACCCTGGTGCACTCGAAGTGGTTCTCACAGGGCCAGATTCCATCGGGATAGTCCAGCTGCGGCATGCGCTCCTCGAATCCCCGGTCCCTGCTGTCGTCCAGGAAACGCGAAGCCTGGACCACTGCAGCGGGCCCCAGAAACGCGGGATTGGTTTCCTGGACCACGGGGCAGGCCGAATAACAGGCCCCACACAGTATGCAGCTGGTGCCCTCATCGATCAGTTCGCGCTCCTCAGGGGTCTGGATCCTCTCCTTCTCTGGCGGGGGCTCAGGATTGATGAAAAAGGGCTTCACATGGGCGTAGTTGGCGAAGAAATGGGTCTGATCCACCATCAGGTCCCTCTGAACGGGAAGTGTGCGCAGCGGCTCGACGCGCACGGGGCCGCCATCCTCAGTGACGAGCTCTTTGATCAGCGTTTTACAGGCCAGGCGCTCCCGGCCGTTGACCACCATGGCATCCGAGCCACATACTCCATGGGCGCAGCTCTTCCTCAGGCCCAGCCCTGGGTCCCGCTCCCATTTGATGCGCATGAGCACGGTTAGCAGCCGGTCCTCGGGTTCGGCCTCCATTTCGAAGGTCTGGAAATGGGGCCGGTCGTCTGCCTCCGGGTTGTACCGTAGGATCTCCAGTGTGATCTTCATGGCGGATTCCCTTTCCTCCCTCAGTATGTCCGCGGCTTGGGCTGCCAGCGCGAGACATCGACCGTTTTGTAGTCGATGGTCACGGTGTCTCCTTCCAGCCGGGCCAGTGTGTGCTTGAGCCAGTTTGTGTCGTCCCGATCCGGGAAGTCCTCCCGGGAATGAGCGCCGCGGCTCTCCTGCCGATTCAGCGCGCACACAGCAGTAACATAGGCGTTGTCGAGGAGGTGTCCCAGTTCCAGGACCTCGAGCAGGCCCGTGTTGAAGGCCGAGCTGACGTCGGGACAGCGCACTTCGCGGTAGGCATCGCGAAGCTCCTTCAATTTTTCCACCGCAGAGGACATGTCGGTCCCGTTGCGGTAGATCCCCACATTGGATGTCATCACGTCCCGCATCTGCTCCCGCAGGCGTTCCGGCGGGGGGCCCTCCTTTCCGTCCTTGATCTCTGCGATCCGGGCCGCCATGGGTTCTGCGGCACCGGCCGGGAGCTTGGGAAGGTCTGTCCGCTGGATAAAGCCTGCCATGTTCAATCCTGCCCGACGGCCGAAAACGACCAGGTCCACCAGGCTGTTCGTGCCCAGCCGGTTAGCGCCGTGGACCGAGACGCAGGCGCACTCGCCGGCAGCATACAGGCCCTCTATCTTTGTCCCGCTTCCATCGCACAGGACCCGGCCCTCGAGGTCCGTGGGTATGCCTCCCATGGCATAGTGAGCCGTGGGATGCACCGGCATGGGCTGCTCTGCCGGGTCGATATCCAGGTAGGTGCGCACGAACTCAGCGATCTCTGGAAGCTTGCTCTCGATTTTTTCGCGGCCCAAGTGTGAGGCATCGAGATGGACGTAGTCATCCACACGCCCATCCCCCCGGATCCCGCGTCCGGCCCGGATCTCGGTGATGATGGCCCGGGCCACGATGTCCCGGGGGGCCAGGTCAATGAGTGTGGGGGAGTAGGACTCCATGAAGCGCGCACCCTTGGAATTGCGCAGGATACCGCCCTCGCCTCGAACACCCTCGGTGATCAGAATCCCCATGCCACGGATCCCCGTGGGGTGGAACTGGAAAAACTCCATGTCTTCCAGGGGGATTCCCCGGCGGGCCAGGACGGCCTGGCCGTCGCCCGTGTTGGCGTAGGCATTGGAGGTGATCCGGAACATGCGCCCCACGCCTCCATTGGCAAAGAGCACGGCCTTGGCTCTGAAGGTGAGCAGCTCGCCGGATGCGAGGTCATATGCCACCAGGCCCTGGCACCGTCGGCCGTCCAGCAGGACATCCAGGACCTGGACCTCGTTGTGGAAATCCACCTGGTTCTTTACACACTGCTGAAAGAGGGTCTGCAGGATCATGTGGCCGGTCCTGTCCGCCGCATAGCAGGACCGCCGGACCGCGGCCTCACCAAAGTTCCGGGTGTGTCCCCCGAAGCGACGCTGGTCGATTCTACCTTCTGGTGTACGGCTGAAGGGCAGGCCGCGGTGCTCGAGGTCATACACGGCCTGGATGGCCTCTTCCGCCAGGACAAGGGCCGAGTCCTGATCGGTCAAGTAGTCCCCGCCCTTTACGGTGTCGAAGGCGTGCCATTCCGCCCGGTCTTCCTCCACGTTTCCCAGCGCTGCCCCTATGCCGCCCTGGGCAGCCCCAGTGTGGGAGCGAACCGGATAGAGCTTGGTCAGCACTGCGACCCTCGCTTTCTGGCTGGCTTCCAGCGCCGCATACAGCCCGGCTCCACCGGCCCCCACGATGATGGCGTCATATTCCAGGATCTTGCTCATTTTCCTTCCTGTTGTTGATATCTATCACCTTATCGAGTAAGCCCAGGGCTTGTCAAGAATGGTGCGACATCAGGCAGTATTTCCATAGGTTCTTGATGCAGGCGGGCAGTTCTTTGCATGCGGCACCTGCCTGGATCTGAGAAATTCCCAGGGATCGGAGATCTGTCCGCTGTCAACCCTCAAGGATCACTATGAGATCGTGAGGGACTCAGACAAGCTGATTACCGTTTAGCGGCCCTTCAACGGATCCGCGCATCCAGCCTGCCAACTGCCACAGGAAAAAAATATGAGTGGTGTGGAATGGGAGAACTGGCGGTTTTCGCATGTTTATGACGGTTTACAATGGGGGAAGTGTGATATAGACTTTTGGGGGTGGAGGGGAGAGAGAAAAGCATGGCAAAGATCACACGGTTAGAAAAAGATTCTCTGGGTGAACTCGAAGTCCCGGCGGATGCATATTATGGGATCCAGACGGTCCGGGCCGCCCGGAATTTCCCCATAAGCGGCCTCCGTGCCGATCCTGTCTTGATCGAGGCCGTCATCCGGATCAAGAAGGCCGCGGCTCTCGCCAACGCGTCCCTGGGTTGCCTGGAAGAAGCCAAGGCCAGTGCCATCGATCAGGCCTGTGACGAGGTGCTTGCCGGGCAGTTTCGTGATCAGTTCAAAGTGGATGTCTTCCAGATGGGAGCCGGCACGTCTTTTCACATGAACTGCAACGAGGTCCTTGCCAACCGGGCCATCGAGATTCTGGGAGGCCGCAGGGGCGAGTATCGGATCCTGCATCCCAACGACCATGTAAATCTGGGGCAGAGCACCAATGACGTGTTCCCCGCCGCGATGCGCCTGTCCGTGCTCTCCCTCCTGCGGGACCTCCTCTATCCTGCCCTGGACGGGCTGGCTTCTGCCTTCGCGGCCAAGGGAAAGAAATTCGATGGGATCCTCAAGTCGGGGCGGACTCATCTTCAGGATGCGGCCCCGATCCGGCTTGGTCAGGAGTTTGCCGCCTATGCCCTGACCCTGGAAAGATGCCGCCTCTCCACAATGCAGTCCGCTGAATCTCTCCTCGAGCTGGGGATCGGCGGAAGTGCCGTGGGCACGGGCCTGAACACCTGTCGGCAGTTCCCGGAGCGCATGGCCGGTCACCTCTCTCACCTGACTGACATGGGGCTGCGCGTTGCTCCCGACCTGCGGGAGACCATGCAGAGCATGCGGCCCTTCGCCGAGGTCTCGGCTTCCCTGCGCAACCTCTGCCTGGAGCTGGGCCGCATCGCCAATGACCTGCGCCTGCTCGCCTCCGGTCCCCGGGCAGGTCTGGCGGAGATCGTCCTCCCCCCGGTAGCACCCGGCTCCTCCATCATGCCCGGCAAGGTCAATCCTTCCATGCTGGAGATGCTGAACATGGTCTGTTTCCAGGTGATCGGCTGCGACACGGCCGTGAGTTTGGCCGTACAGGCCGGGCAGCTGGAGCTCAACGTGATGATGCCGGTTATCGCCTTCAATCTCCTCTTCATGCTCCGGATCCTGGGGAATGCACTGCCGGTGGTCAAGTCACGCTGTATCGAGGGCATCCAGGCCGATCCGGCACGGTGCCAATACTTCGCCGAGGAGAGCATCGGCCTCATGACCGCGCTCTCGCCGCACCTTGGATACGAAGCCGCCTCCGAGATCGCAAAGGAGGCCGTAGCCCGGGGGATGGGCCTGGTTGAGCTGATCATCGAACGGGGATTGTATACCGCGAATGAGTTGAGCCGGCTCCTGGATCCCGGCCGGATGACGGGGCCCGAGGACTGTCGAACTGGCAAGGACGAGGACGCATCCGAGTAGACATTTCGCAGTCATTGACTTTTACTCCCGGGATTCCTATTGTAGGGGGACCATGCGCGTATTACTGGCCGGCTACAACCTCGACAGCACCGTAATCGAGGAGTTGAAGGCTCATGCACCCCCCAGAGAAGACGTGACTCCGGAAACCCTATCCGCCTCCTATGCCCGCATCTCCCGAGATCCCCGCTCCGTGGACAAACTCCGGACCGCCGCACGCGCCGAAGTGGAAAAGGCGCGGCGTTCCAACCGCAGCATCATCTTCAAGATGGGTCACCACTCGGTGGCCGAACACGCGGTATTCAATTTCGATATCATCGGGATCAGCCGGCTGGCCATCGAGGAGATCGAGAAGTTCCGTCTCTGTTCCTACACGGAAAAATCCCAGCGCTACATCAAGCTGGAAGACGATCACATCATCCCGGACGAGGTCACCAAGGCTGGCATGCCCGGGCAGTTCGGTGCCCTGATCCGTTCACAGAACGCGCTGTATCATGTGCTGTACGATCGGCTGCGCCCCTACTTCTTTGACCTGCATCCTGAGATGGCTTCCCAGACCAAGAAGCATTCCCTGCTCAACGGCTGGGCCAAGGAGGATGCCCGCTATGTCCTGAGCCTCGCGACCCTGGGGCAGCTGGGCATGACTCTCAACGCCCGCAACCTTGAGCACATGATCCGTCGGCTGGCATCCCACCCGCTGGCGGAGATCCAGGAGTTCAACCGCAGGATCTATGGACTGGCCAGGGAGGTGGCTCCCTCCATCCTCCTCTTCACCGAGGCCAATGAGTACGATGCCCTGACCTACGGCGGTCTCGCAGCCCGCGCCGGTAAGGCCCTTGCCACCGCGGCCGATGCGGAAGGGGAGGCGGTCAGGCTCGTGGGGCACACGCAGGACTCGGATGAGAGGCTGATCGCTGCCCTGCTGCACACCACATCCAACCGAGCATACGATTCATGCTGGGAGGCTGCGCGGAAGATGAAGCCGGCCCAAAAATTGGGCATGCTCAAGGCGGCTCTGGGGCGAATGGAATTCTATGATGCGGTCCTGCGGGAGTTCGAGCACGTGGACCTCACCTTCGAACTGTCCGTCTCGGCAACCTGTTTTGCCCAGCTCAAGCGGCACCGCATGTCCACACTGACCGCCCAGCCCTACGATCCCACGCTGGGGGTGATCGTGCCCCCTTCGGTCGAGGCCGTGGGCGCCCGTGCCGAGTTCATGGCCGTCATGGCAGAGACAGAAGCCTTCTTCGAGGGGCTTCACGGCCGCATCGGAAGGGCGGCCGAATACATCCTGACCAATGCGCACTGCAAGCGGGTGCTCTGGAAGACCAACGCCAGGGAATTCTATCATTTCTCGCGGCTCCGGGAAGATGCCACGGCCCAGTGGGACATCCGGCAGGTGGCGGCGGAGATGAGCCGGCAGGCCGTTGGGGTGATGCCGCTGACCCTGGCGCTCATCGGAGGGAAGGATGCGTTCCCAGAGATCTATCACAGGGTGTTTGGCAGGCTGCCCGGCATGAAGCCTCCGCCGCAGTGATCCGGCCTGTAGCAAAGCCCTGATGTTTGTGATATACATGTCCGCGGGAGAGAGGCGGGTCTCCCGGGATCGTGGGGATGCAGGAAAGAAGAAGGATCTTGGCTCGAATCGGGCTTGACTCTCATGGAATCGGAATATAATATTACCGTGTATATTATCTAATTTAATAAAATAACGATGAGAGTTTTGAAAAATATAGGACGAGCGTCTCAATATGTTCGAAAGGTGGTCAACAATGCGTAACTCGATCGAAACAGCCAGGCTTGGGATCTTGGTGATGGTCGTATTTTTCCTCCTCACCGTTCCCGTCGGCCTTCTGGTTTCCCAGGAAGACTCCCAGGAGGAGTTCGAAACCATCACCAGCGGAGACTGCATGACCTGTCACGAGAAGAGCAAACACGACACGGATTTCAGTGACGACCTGTCCCACTCCGCACATGATGGGATGGAGTGTTTGGACTGCCATCAGGACCGGGGAACCACTCCCCACCAGGCCGCGGAGGGATTCGTGGTCGGCGGCCAGGGATGCCGGACCTGTCATGACCAGCAGAGCGAGGAATACAAAGCCCACGGGAGGGAGAACATCGGGGGCTTCGAGGATATGCCGACCTGCGCCGACTGCCACGGGGACCACGACGTGCTGCCCTCCTCCGTTAAAAACTCCAAAACCCACCCGGTCAACCTGCCCCAGACCTGCGGCAGATGCCACGAAGACCTGGATTTGACCACCAAGTACGAAATCTTGATCGACCATCCAATCAAGATCTACAATACCAGCGTTCACGGACAGGCCACCATGGGAGGGATCTATGTGGCCGCCTCTTGTAACGACTGCCACTCCACAGGGGATACCTCACACAAGATCTTCTCTCCCGGCCATCCGGATTCGGCCATCAACCATTTCAACATCCCTCAGACCTGCGGGAAGTGCCACAAGGCGATCGAACAGGACTTCTGGGACGGCATCCACGGCCGGCTCGTGGCTCGCGGCGAGACAGACTCCCCCGTGTGTACGAACTGCCACGGCGAGCACGGCATCCTTTCCCCCGACGACCCCGCGTCACCGGTATCCTCTGCCAAGGTGGCGGAGATGACGTGTTCTCCCTGCCACGAATCCGTCACCCTGACCGAAAAATACGGGCTGACCGCGGGCCGGTACACATCGTTCATCGACAGCTATCATGGATTGAAGAGCAAGACGGGAGACGTGCACGTGGCCAACTGTGCCTCCTGTCACGGCGTCCACCGCATCCTGTCCCACACGGACGAGACCTCGAGCATCCACCCCAGCAACCTGCAAACCACTTGCGGGGAATGCCACCCCGGCATCTCCGTGGAAATGGCCAACGCCTCGATCCACGGGATGGAGGGCGAGGAGGCCATGCACACCAAGGTCGGGGTGATCGTGAAGAACATCTACATCATCGCCATCGTCGTCATCATCGGGCTGATGGCTCTTCACTGGCTCATCGACCTCTTTCGCCAGATCGTAGTCGTCCTCAAGCGGCCCCAGGTCCGCCGCATGCGGCTGGGGGAACTCTGGCAGCACCACCTGCTCATGTCCAGCTTCATCGTCCTGGTCATCACCGGCTTCTCCCTCCGTTTTTCCGAGTCCTGGATCGCGGGGCTGTTCTTCGGCTGGGAGGGCGGCTTCGGGCTGCGAGGCCTGATCCACCGCGTCGCTGCGGTGGTGCTGATGTTTGCCACGGCCTGGCACTTCTTCTATCTATTCACTCCGAGGGGGAGGCGTTTCCTCAAGGACATGATGCCCAAGGTCCGCGACTTCTTCGATTTCGTCCAGAAGGTACTCTACAACCTGGGCGTCACGAAGAAGGCGCCCCGCTTCAAACAGTTCAGTTATGTGGAGAAGGCCGAGTACTGGGCCCTGATCTGGGGCAACGTGGTGATGATCATCACGGGAATCCTGCTCTGGTTCGACAACTTCATCGTTACCATCTTTCCCAAGGGCGTGCTGGATGTTTCGCTGGTGGTCCACTACTATGAAGCCATCCTGGCGTCGCTCGCCATCCTGATCTGGCACATGTATGCCACGGTCTTCAGCCCCGAGGTCTATCCCATGAATCCCTCCTGGCTGACGGGCAAGATGCCCCGGGACATGTTTCAGCACGAACACCCGGATGCAGAGATAGAGGAAGTCAATCCCTCAGAGAATAGGGACGAACCCTCAGAGAATAAGGACGAACCCGCAGAGAACAAGGACGAAGGATCCGAATAAAAGCCGGATCTTATTTGTAGCCGAACAGCATGCTGTAGATGATCAGCACGATCAGGCTGAGCCCCAGCGCCAGGAAGGTGAATCCGAAGATTCGGACCAGCCGCATCCATTTTTCGGAGATCTCCTTAAGCAATACATCCTTCTTCAGCTGACCGGATTCCTTGAGGTAGCGGTATTCCTCCGGCCGATCTTCCTTGTACTCATCCAGGGGGACGAGGCCGGTGAAGATGACGGGATCCAGCGGGAACGACTCGGGCCGCAGGTGCGTGTTGAAGAAGTGGATGGTGAAGATGAAGCCCACGGCCAGCAGGGCCTCGTCGCTGTGGATGATCATGGCCACGTTGATGAACCAGCCCGGCAGGATCTTGGTGAAAAGCTCCGGGAACCACAGGATCAGACCGGAGAAGCCGATGACACCGACTCCCCAGAAGACGGCCATGTAGTCGAATTTTTCCCAGTAGGTCCACCGTCCGTAGTCGGGTCGGGGACCCAGCCCCACGAACCATTTGACGGAGCCGACGAAGTCCTTCAGGTCTTTTTTATTGAACCAGAGGGAGCGGGGGCTGAAGATCATCCTCTTGACCGTGGTCCGGGTCTTGCGTTTGTGCTTGAATAGCTGGAGCAGATGGAATGCGAAATACCCGAACGTGATTGCGGCTGAAAAGCGGTGGATGCGTCCGGCCCCTTCTACTCCTCCCAACAGGTCTGCAAGGAAGCGGGCCCAGGGCATGCCGGCGAACTTCAGCATCATGCCGGTGAGAGCCAGGCCCATGAAGCTCAGGATGACAAAGATGTGTGTAATACGCTGTTCCTTGTCGAAGCGCTGTATGTAGTAGCGCTTGTGTTTGTGCTCCGCCTCAGCGGCCCGTTTTACCTTGAGATGCTTGTAGGACCTCGGGAGCCAGAGCAGCGTGTGGATCCCGAAGAAACCGAAAACACCGATCAGCAGCGAGGTCATGGCCCAGAAAGTGAAATAGAGGACGGGATACTTCTGCTTGTCATGATGGGTGGCATGTGTCAGGTAGCCGGTAAACTGCCGGTTGGCGTCGGAATGGCATTTCTGGCATGTCTCCACGACGTTGTTGAATCCGACGTGGGAATCCGGGTTGTTGACTCCCAGGACATCGTGTGCGCCGTGGCAGTCCGAACACCGGGCCGACTGCAGGTAGCCCAGGGTGTAGGCCTTGCCGTGTAAGGTTTCTGTGTATGTTTCCGAGAGCTCCTCGTGACAGGTTCCGCACTGGTGGGTCACCTCGGACATGAACTGGTCCTGTTCGATGGACGTTACCTTGTGAGCGGAGTGGCAGTCTTCACAGTTGGGGAGCCGTTCTTGAACCTCGGGATTCTCTATGTTGTGGATGCTTTCCACATATTCCTTGTAGATCCCCTCATGGCAGGTCGCACACGTGGCAGGGATGTTTTTGTAATATGTCGAAGAGCGGTCGTCTTCGTGGTTCAGGATGTAGTGTGTGCTGTGACAGTCGGTGCAGACAGCGCTTGAGAGCAGGCCTTTTTTGGTCCATCCCTCGCCGTGAACGCTTTTGGAGTAGTCCACCATCACGTCTCCCATCTCGGTCTGTATGGAGGCGGAATGGTCCAGTTTGCCGTGACAGTCGCCGCAGAGCTGAGGGATGTTGGTACGATAAGTCTTTGCCTGATCGTTCAGATGAGATTGGACGTCATGGCGACCGTGGCAGTCCGTGCAGTGGGGTGTGTCGGGATTGTTCTCCACATTCGCTTGACCGTGTCCGCTCTGTGTGAAGTCTTCCGCGACCTGGGCATGGCAGTTGGAGCAGTCCACGACCCTCGCGGTCTCGCAGGGCCGGTCAAGACCCGGGGTGATATCCACGTGGCACTTAACGCAGGGCGTATTTTTATGAACAGAGTCCTGGATCACCTCCTTGTTAACTTGGAGGGAGATTCGCTCCCCGTCCTCGATCTTGTGGACGGCCTCCTGTTCGTGACACCTCAAACATTCCTGGTCCGAGGTGCCGACGACCACATTCGTGCGACGGATGGTATGCGGCTGGTGGCAGACGGTGCAGGCAGGTACGGCGCCGGGCTCTGTTTCCCAGAGCTCTCCCTTGATGATCTTGACGTGGACTTCTTCGATGCGAGCGTGACACACCATGCAGGTGTCTGCGATGTTCCGGGCCGAGACCGTTGAGCGGGTGTAGGTGTGCGGTAGGACCAGGTGA
Organism: uncultured bacterium; assembly: GCA_965533275.1. Classification (GTDB taxonomy): domain Bacteria; phylum Acidobacteriota; class Aminicenantia; order Aminicenantales; family Aminicenantaceae; genus JAUXEH01. Next base: position 27,078 of record CBESWG010000029.1, on the reverse strand, counting down.
TTGCCGTGGCAGTCGTTGCAGGTGGCCGTCACGATCAGGCCCTGCCGGAACAGGCCCTCGCCGTGTATGCTCTGGGAGTAGTTGGTGAGGATGTTGTGCTCGGTGATGTTGTAGACGCGGGCCACCGGGGCGCCCTCGCGGTGGCATTTCCCACACAGCACCGGGATGTTCATCTTATAGGTGCGGGAATTCACATTCGAAGGTGGCAGGATGTGATGCTTGCCGTGGCACTCCGCACAGGTCGGGGCATAGGCTGCCCCCCGTTCCAGGGCCCGGCCGTGGATCCCTGCCATGAATTCCTCGTCCGCGACGTCATGACACATCCCACAGTTGACGTCCGCCAGGTCCTCCTCGTGAGGGAAATCATCCGTGTCTGCATCCTGGTGGCAGTCGATGCACTCCATGTCCTGGTGGACCGAGCGCCCGTAGCGGTTGAAATCCACGAACATGGAAGCGGTGCGCCCCTGGCGAACGGCGGTCAGTTCACGATCCGAATGACAGGCCTCGCAGTCCTCATTGGACTGGGCCATAAGCGGGATCGTGATCAGACAGAGCCACAGAACGGCGACCAAATACGCTTTTCCTCTAAACATGTGCAGTCCTTCCCAGAGGCCCCTGACAGCCTTGTGACTCATAATCGGGGAGTCTCATCCCCGCGGGGACGAAACTCCCTATGGAAGTGCTCTTCTATTTTTCCAGCAGAGAGGCTATTTTTCGGGTATCGGGTGATTGACCTTGGCCCAGGCTGCCGCAAAATCGAAAGGCTTGTCGTGCGCGCCCTCATGGCAGGTCAGGCACTGCTTTTTGATGTCTTCCTCGGACTTGTATTCGGTAATCCCAGCGCCCACGGCTTGGGCGTGGTCTTTCATGATGCTCATCTTCTTGTAGGCGCTTCCCGGGCCGTGGCAGGCCTCGCACCCGACGCCTTCGGCCTTGAGCTCGGCGTTCTTCTCGGCGAGCGGAGCGTGACACTTCAGGCATTTGGGATTATCCGGGGCATCCGCGGCGATCTCTTTGGCCGCATCTGTGGTCAGTGCTTCGAAAGCTTTGGAATGCTTGCGGGATTCCCACTTGGGGAACTGTTCGCCCTGTTTTTCCGACTTGTGGCACATCTTGCACTTGGCAGCACCCGCATACGTGGCATCCTGGCTGTAGAGGTTGAACACCAGTGCCATGGCAGCCAAAAGGAATATCATGGGTATGATTTTCTTCATCTTCTTCTCCTCTTCTTCCTGATAATTGTGGGGTAAAAAGCAGGTTTAAATTATACCGCACTCTCGAGAACTTGTCATCCCTATTATTCTGTTTCTACACCGGCCAGCGTGGTCTGCCGCTCTGAGATGCGCTGCTCAAGAAAGGCGGACATCAGATCCAATGCTTTGCCGATGTTGGCGTGGGAGAGGCTGTAAAAGATCTTGGTGCCGTCCCGGCGTGTCGTGACCAATCCCTTGTCACGCAGGATGTGGAGGTGTTGAGAGAGGTTGGAGATATCGATCCCGGTGTACTCGGCGAGATCTGTGACCGTCCTCTCTTTCTCCCTAAGTGCGCTGATCACCATGAGGCGCTTGGAGTGACCAAAGGTTTTGCATACTTCTGCGTGCATTTCATAGTATTCTTTTGATTTCAACATTGACAACTCCATATCTAAACAAGTCTCGGAAAACGAAGGATCACAAGCAGTTGTTCTAATTTAAATGAATTATAATCTGTGCATAGATTATGTCAAGCACAGAGATTGAAACTTCACAGCAAAGGGTTGGAAAAATGCGGGAACCTAGTTTGAGCGGCTTCCTGAGAGTGCCTCTACCTGGTCGGTAAGTTCAGCCAGGATCTCATCGAAGAACATGGCGTTGTGGATCCCGGAGCTTCCGTCCATTCTTAAAGACTGTCCGATCCGTTCGATCCGGGCGAGCTGTTTCCGTTCTTCGGGGGACAAGCCCCTTCTATTGACACCCTGGATGGCTGTCCTGAGTTCCTGGATGTTTTCCTTGAATGAGGCCTGCCACTCGGCAGAAATCTCTTCGTAGCCTTCGTCGTGGCAGTCCAGACACTTTGTCCGATCGGAGCGGTAGACCTTGCCCGCGTCGTCGAGGTGACAGTCGGTGCAGGCCGCCTCTGCTTCGGCCATGATGTCCTTGGGGATCTTAAGCCCCTCGAGCTCCCCGCCCTGATAAAACCGGGACTGGAGTTCGTGGCAGGCCGTACAATCCCGGCCCTGGTCCTGATGGTGACACTCGGCACAGCTCTCCTTGGTGGCGATGAATTCGCCGTGGGTCCGGGTGTTGGAGTGGCAGGCCGAACATTCCAGTTTCTCGTTCAGGATGTGTTCCTTGTGGTGGAATCGCATCCCGAAGATCTGTGAGGTGTTCTCCTCGATCCCGGCATGGCAGTTGGAACACTGCGTGGGGATCCCTTCCGCGACCTGGGCGATCACCTCCGGCTTGTAGGTGGATTTCACGGTTTCCAGGGAGGTCGTGATGGAATCGAAGGCGGCCCGGATGAGCTCCTGAGAGAAGGTCACGTTGTGGACGCTCTTGCCTTTTTCCACGAGTTCGATGTTGAATAGGGCATCCTGCATCTGGGCTTCGGCCCTGGCCTTGTCTTCTTTGCTTCGGCTCTTCCCGATCTCTCCGGCAGCCCGCCGGTAGATGGACCGGATCTCGGCCAGCTTCTTGGTCGTCGATGTTTCCCAGTTTTTCATGATGCGCGCGAATCCTTCGCCATGGCAGGATTCGCAGGCCTCGGCCTCTGAGACCAGTGTGTCGCTCTTGATCAGGCCCCCGCCGGATTCTTCGTGAAACATGTGGCATCCCTTGCAGCTCAGGCCCTTCTCCAGCATGATGTTGGGCACCGGATGGTCCACGCCCCGGCCGCCCTCTCCCGTGTACAGGGCCTTCTGGGCCTGGTGGTAATCCGTGTGGCAGCTCTGGCAGTCGGCGATGGTCTCGATGTCTTTGTTGATCTTGTGCTGGATGTCTGTGTGGCACTGGTTGCACTCGATCTTGTTGAGTGCAATATGCACGGAGTGCATCAGCTCTGTATCCTCGATCTTTTCGAGCCGCTCCCGCTCCATGTGGCACTTGTAGCAGTTCACAGGCGGAACATCGCCGTCGCCGATGATGGTGTTGGTGTGGCACTTGTCACAGGCGAAATCCTTTTCGAAAACCAGCGTGTGGTCATAGCGGGACTTCTTTTCATCGGTCAGGGTTCCCTGGTTGTGGCAGTGGCTGCAGTCATCGATCTGGGGGTAGTGCTCGCTCTCCTTGAAATGGCAGATGAAGCAGGATGACTCGGTCACCGTGATGTGCTCTCCCTGCACGATCTGGGAATGGCAGCTCACGCACTGCAGCTGCTTGCCACGCTTGAGATCCTCGAAGTGGACGCTGTGGTCGAAGACCACGTTTTTGAAGGAAACCTCTCCCGCGAGGAGCCGCTTGTCGTGGCAGCCTGACTGGAGGCAGCTTTCGTCCTTGATCTCGGCCCAGGGCTTGGACTTCACGTAGAGTTTGGTCCAGTAGCGGCCGACCATGACCAGGCCCTCGATCTTCTTGCGGAGCTTGGACTGGATGCCCCCACCGGGGGGATAATGGCATTTGCTGCACTCGATCTCCTTATGGGTCGAGCTTTCCCAGCTGGAAAAATAGGGCTCCATAAAATGGCAGGAGGCACAGAAACCCGAATGCGAGGTGAACTCCACGGCGGCCACGGAAATTACCACGAGAGCCCCTGCCAGGATGGCCAGAATGATCAATCGTTTTTTTGCTTTTTTGCTCAGTTTCTTTAGTTTTTTCATGGTTGCCTGTTATATTCCCACCGGGATATCGTTCGCCTCGTTCCCCAGAGAGGGGCGCTGTGCCATCGTATCAGAAAGGACTCTCCAGGTCATGCGGGACTCAGGCGTAGCTGTGGAGGCCGGACAGGAGGTAGTTCACTCCGAAGTAAGTGAAGAGGGCGGCCAGGAAACCCAGGATGGCGATGATGGCGGAGCGGCGCCCCTTCCAGCCCATGACCACGCGTGTGTGGAGGTAGAGCGCGAAAACGAACCAGGTGATGAGGCTCCAGACCTCCTTGGGATCCCAGCTCCAGTAGGTGCCCCAGGCCTTGTAAGCCCAAACCATGCCGAAGACCAGGCCGCCCAGCGTGAACAGGGGGAAGCCGATGGCCACGCAGCGGTAGCTGATGGAGTCGAGTTTTTCCGAGGAGATGGCCCCTTCCTTGAGTGCTCCCTTCTTCTCGCGGGCCTCGGCGATGAGGTACATGATGCTGGTCACGAAGGCCACGGCGAAAAATGCCTCTCCCAGCAGCGTGACCGAGACATGCAGCCAGAGCCAGTAGCTCTGGAGGGCCGGAACCAATGGGGTGGCATCCGAAGGCATCAGAGGGGACGACGCCAGGGCCATGAGCCCGATCACGATCAGCATGAAGTAGGGGCCGGCCTTGCGGATCTTGAACTTTCCTTCCATGACGACGTAGGCCAGGATGGCCGACCAGGCCAGGAAGGAAAGGGATTCGTACATGTTGGTGAAGGGTGCATGTCCGCTCTCTATGGTCCGGACGATGAGGGCGGCTGTGTGGATGATCAGTCCCAGGACAGAAAGCGTGTATCCCATCTTGGCCAGGCTCTCCTTTTTTCCAAACAGGAAAGCGAAGTAGAAGAAGGCCGCCGCGATGTATGTTAGGAAGGCGATGGCAAACAGGGTGGATTCGTTCATTTATTTGTTGCTCCTTAGGTCTTCCAGGATGGCGTCGAATTCCGTCTGAAAGGCGTATTTGTTCTTGGGCGCGATCCCTCCAGCCGTGACCTGGGTCCGGTCCTGGTCCTCTTCCAGGACCACGCGGATCTCGGAAGGAGGCCAGAAGAAGGCCACGAACAGGCCCAGCGTGAGCAGGAAGCAGCCAGCCCAAATGAAGTTGACTCCCGGGTCCTTGGCCATCTCGATCCCCGAATACTGAGTGGAGTCGAGGTTCAGGAACTGGAAGGAGAATTCGTGTTCCTTGTCCGAATGCATCTGGCTGAAGTCCGGATGCCTGGAAAATACCCAGGCGGCGAAGAGCCTCTCCCCCTGCTGTCGGCCTTCGATCAGCACGGCCGGGTTGTTGGGCTGTGCGGAACGCGATCCCACGCGGCCGTCCTCGCCGATGAAAAAATCCGGGACAAAGCTGGTGACCTCCACCTCGGTCTCCCCGTCGCTGAGGAGCTTCTTCTCTTCCAGCCCCACGTTGAGCTGATCTCCGAATTCGGGATCATCCTTTCTCTGGGCCAGGATTTCGAAGCGGGGATTTTCCCAGTCGAAGCCGTAGCTGTTCTGGTAGAACATGAAGCCCCCGAATGAGAGCGGATGGTTCACCTCGACCGTCTGGGTGCGGACATCCTGCCCTCCCTCGATCACGGTGAGGGTACTCTTCCAGTCCCGGACCGCGCCGTTGGGGTAGTAGTCGGTCTGGAACTTGTCGAGCCTCAGGCTGATGCCTGCTTCCGGCACCTCTACGGTCCGTCCCTCGTGTATGGTGAAAATACGCCGCATGCCGGTGAAGCCGCTGATGATGCCGCCGGCCAGGATGATGAGGAGCCCGACGTGGACGATGTCGGAGCCGAAAAGGCCGGCGATCTTCTTCTGTCCCAGGAGAGAGACACGGCCCTCATGGCTGGACTTCCGCATCCGGAAGTGCCGGGACTTGAGGACGTCCGCGACCTTCTGGGAGGCTTGGTCGAGCGTGCCCTTGAGTTTGACGGCTCCGCTTATCTTCAAGGTCTGGATCTTGGTTGCCTCGCCTTCCACACGGGGATGAAAGGCCTTGCGCCACTTGGCGCCGAACCGTGTCAGCGTGCACACGGCGGTGTTGAGGGCGAACAGGAACAGCAGGCCCAGGTACCACCAGGAGTGGTAGAGGTCGGTGATCTCCAGTTGGATGAGCAGGGGAGCGAGCCGGCCGTACCGCATGGCATACTCAGCCTCTGCGCGGTGCTGGGGGACCAGCGTCCCCAGGATGGAGGCCAGGGTGATGATGATCAGCAGCGTGATGGCCAGTTTGACAGAGCTGAAATAGTTCAATATGAATTTCATGAGAACAGGTTCCTTATCTAAACTAATATCGAGAAATTATATCGGATTTATGCAGAATTGGCAATGGTTTATCACTCAGCTCTTTCGACGACACCTAGATGGTGCGTATTTCCCCTCATGTGCGTGTGCAGGCGCCCTCAAACTCCGGATATATCCCCCTACATATCAGATGGATTCCTGGAAATCAATGTGCAAGGATGGAGTCATCGGGGCAAAAAAAAGGGCGGCCCGAAGGCCGCCCTTGTGAAGTGAGCTTCTGCTGTCCGGGTCTAGCGCCAGGGGTAATCCTTGGTGCCGCCCAGGTCCTTAGTGGAATCGATCAGGAGCTGTGCGATGTAGATGGGGTTGTGGATGTATCCGTGGGGTTCCTTCTTGCTCATCTGGTAGTTGTACGCGCCCTTCAGCATCTTTCCGGTGGGGAACTTGTAGGCATTGGGGTAGATGGCCTCTCCGGGATCCACCTCGCCGTTGTCGTTGGTGTCGTTGAAGAAGTAGGGGTAGGCGTGGGAGTCGTAGACCACGGGGAATCCGGCCTTGCGGCCTGCGGCCTGAATGGCCGCGTAGAGGTCGGCCTCGAGGGCCTTGACCTCGTCCTTGATGGACTCAGAGATGTCGCCGTTGCCGTTGAGATCGGGGATGGACGCAGGGCGTATGCCGCTGAACTTGAACTTGGCCGGGTCGGCTCCCGGGCTGGGCTGGGAAATGTCGTAGCCGTGGCAGTTGACGCAATCCTTGGGATCGGGTTTGTAGACGTTGTGCAGCATGCCGGTCTCGTCGAACGGCTTGTTCTCGCTCATGGTGCCCATGTGGCACTCGATGCAGGTGTCGAACTCGCCGCCGTGGTTGGGGTACATGTTCTGGCCCGCGTAGGTCTTCCCGGCGTATTCGAATCCGCCCTTGACCTCGGTGCCGAACAGAACGGCTGCGGTGGGGAAGTAGTGGATGTTCGTGAAGGAGTAGGGAGCATCGCCGGCGGCCTTCTTCTGGATGTCGTACATGGAGGCACGGCCCTGGTGGCAGTGCAGGCAGTAGTTGCTGTTGTCGCCCATGTCTTCCTGTTCGCCGGACGGAAACGTCACCAGGCCGAGTTTGGTCATGCTGGGAGGACCTCCCCAGTGGCAGGTCGTGCAGAGCATGCCGTTGGCAAGGGGCTGAACTTCAGGAATTCCATCTTGATTGTTTTCGACGAAGGCCTGGAGGCCGGTGGCGCTGTGGCACTTGGCGCAGCTTGTCGGGACGTCTCCGTCCTCATCCCAGTGTCTCCAAGCTTCGGTAGAGCCGTCGAAGTGGCCCTCGTCGCCGCGGTGCATGCCTTCCATGCTGATGGGAGTTGCCAAAGCTGAATTCCGTTGCATTCCATGCATGCTGATGGGGGTTGCCAGAGCTGAGTTCAGATCTTCCAGGGAATCGTAGAGCAGCTGGATCACGTATTTGCCGCCGTGGGCATAGGCATTGGGGTCTTTCAGTGCGACCTGGAAGTTGTAGGCGGCGCGCAGCAGGCGGGGAGTGAACGATCGGTAGCGGTTGCCGTAGGTGGCCTCGCTCTCGTCGATGACGCCGTCGCCGTTGGTGTCGTTGAAGAAGTAGGGATAGGAGTGGGAGTCGTAGCCGATCGGGGCCATGATCACCTGGTTGGCGTAGGCCTGGATTCCCGCATAAAGCTTGGGCTTGATGTCTTCCAGCTCCCAGTACATGCCCTCTTCGGTGTCGCCGTCGCCGTCATAGTCGACGAACGAGCCGTAGTAGCGGAGGTCATGAGGATCCGAGAGCCCGACGTGGCAGGTGTTGCAGGGTCCGAGGTCGACGTGCAGGGAGTGGGGATCGTGGCAGGTGTAGCAGGCATTGTATCCGGTCACGTGCGCGAAGCGGGCATCGTACATCTTGTCGTCGTATTCGTAGCCGCCCTTCACCACGCTGCCAAACTGGGTCGCGGCAGCGACGTGGTAGTGGATGTTGATGAAGCCTAAAGCGGAGCTGGCCTCATCGTCTTCCACGTCCGCCTTCTCAATGGCGGTGTCCACGGTCTTCTTGGAGGCGCGGCCCTGGTGGCATTCCATGCACAGGGCTTCGGGTCCAAGGTCCTTGATCTCGACGCCGGACGGGAATATGACATCCGAGTGGTTCCTCAGGGTGCCGCTGTCCGGGTCGCTGTGGCAGGCCTGGCACGTGATGCCTTCCTGCTCGGGGGCCGCCTCTTTAGTGGCCCGGTTGTTCTCGATGAAGTATGCGTATCCCTCGGACGTGTGGCACTTGGAGCAGCTAGACGACACGACCGCGGGCTCGTCCTCGTCCCAGTGGCGGAACACCTCTGAGGCGGAGTCTGAGTGACCGGAAGTGGCCCAGAGGGCCTCGATGTGGGACTTGATCGACTGGGTGGTCATCTGTTGTGTAGTTCCGGTCGTGACCAGCACGATCGCGAACGCGGCCACGATGACAATGGAACCAATTATGTGAGGTTTCTTGATCATAGTTTCATCCTCCTTTATTGCCACTTATAGCCGAAGTTGAGCTCAAAGATGTTGGCCGTATAGTCGTTGTAACCAGACATCTCTTCCTCGAACTTGACATAGCGGTAGGCGACCTCTCCAAACATGCCTAAGGGGAAGTCATACTGCAGGAAGGCCTTGACCATGTTGCGGTCGATCGTCCAAAACCCGCGGTTCCAGTACATGTTGGCATAGGCGCCGATGACGCCGAGCTCGCTGATGTTGAATTTGATCATGGCGTCCAGGATGTTGGACTTGCCTTCGTAGTCGATCTGCCACGTGAACGTGCCGCCGGGTCCGGAATATCCGGGGGGATAGGCCACGGTGCGGTCGGCCATGTGCTTCTGCTCGATGTAGCCGTAGCCGGCGTAGAGGTTGAGCGTCTCGCCCTGATAACCGCCGCGGAAGTTCAGCTGCAGCCGGGTGGATTCCCAGGGTTCGCCGTCCATGAGTTCGTTCTTGGCGCCCTTGTAGAAGAGGAGCCCGGAAAAGTAGACCTCCTTGAGGTTGACCCGGGCCGTAGTCCGGAAGCGGTGGAACGTGGAGGGGGAGATCATGGTGTAGGGATCCTTGAAGTCGCCGTACTGGTAGTCCAGGTTCAGGTGGAACACGCGCTGTATATTCCAGTCCACGCTGCCGAACAGTCCGTTGCGGCGGGTCTGGTCCTCATACATGAAGGTCTGCAGGTTCTCAAGCTTCCGTTCCTCGAAGCGGTAGCCGCCGGTCACGGTGAAGCCGGGAGTGGCCTGGTACTGGAGGCCGGCGTCGACACCCAGGGTGTCGTAGCCGAAGTCCTGGTCCATACGGTCGCCGTCCACGGTCATGAAGCCTTCCTGTTTGAAGGTGTTGTTGCGGATGGCGCCGACCAGGGCGAACTTGTTGGTCAGCAGATAGGTCAGGTCCAGGTCCAGCAGGTTCATCTTGCGCTGGAACTCGCCCTTGCCGGTGCTTGCATATTCGAACGGGCGGTTGGTGTAGTCGGTGCCGGACGCCTCTTCGTTGTAGTTGAGCGTCATGTCCATGTCGCTCAGGTGGGCCACGCCCTTGATCAGCAGTCCGCCAATGGGGCGGGCATTGAGCCGGAAGATGTGATTATAGGTCTTGAACTCATAGGGCTGGTTCTGCGTGAAGTAGAACAGGTCCGAAGGATAACGGGCGCCGTCACCGCCGTCCATGTAGCCGGGCAGGAAGAAGCCGTTCTCGTTCTCGTAGTCCTGGATCCGCTCTTCGAACATGAGGGCCCAGCCTTTGTAGTTGAAGTTCACTCCTACTGCGATCTCGCGGTTGGTCTCGTCGACGGGCTTGTCGAACTCGAATTCTACGCGGTTGATGTCGAGCGTCGTGATCGAAGCGCCCCTCTTGGTGTAACTGTCGAAATCCGCGAAGACCGAGACATTCTGGCCCAGGCGGATCTTGAGGGAACCGCTGTCTGAAACGCGGTCGAAATCGAAGCTGTGGTAGTCGTAGAGGTGGCCCCCGCCGATCTCATAGCTGTCGGCATAGAAGTAAGTGGATTTGCGGCGCGCCCAGGAGAACTGGTATTTGTTGTATTTCTGCACCGAGAGGTCGAATGTGGAGAAGGGCTCATTGCCCAGGTTGCGGACATTGATGTCGAGCCGGTCGAGGAGGTTCTTTAAGGCCTCGGTAGGTGTGAAGTGGAGCGTGAACTCGGGGAGGTAGCCGCCCTGGTTCAGGTTGTAGTCCTGTTTGTAGCGGTCCATGGAGCCGTCGGTGTCGAGGAACCGGTATCCCAGCTTGATGGTGCCCTTGAGGTTCTGGGTTTCCGCCCATAGGGATGAGGACACGGCTAAGACCAGGATTATACCTAAAGTGATCAGTATTTTCTGTGTTCGCATTTGTATCCTCCTATTTCAAAAAGATCTTGCTCAGGTTGGAGCCGTGGATTGTCGCGTGGCAGGAGGTGCAGTTGCTGGAGTAGGAATCGAAGCGGGCGTGCCAGGATGGGGCGGCGCCGTGGCAGCTGAAGCAAAGGTCTGCGATGCTGTGATGGGTGAGCATGCGGCGATTGGGTGAGCCGTGAACTTCATGACAGGATGTGCAGCCCTCGATGCGTGAGGCATCGTGCTCGTACAGGAAGGGACCGCCCTTGTCGGTATGGCACTGCAGGCAGGCTTCGTGTTTGAAGCCGCCCAGCCGCTCCCGGGGAGAGGGTCCGTGGGGATCATGACAGGTCGAGCACGTCATGATGCCTTCCTGTAGGCGGTGGCGCTCGTTGAGCTGGAACTGGGATGCGATGTCTTCATGGCACTTGGTGCAGGTCTTGGCTTCCATGGAAGGGGGTGAGGCACCGTGGCCGTGGACGCTGTGGCAGGTCGTGCAGTCCAATGCACCCTTGGCATGGGGGCTCTGCATGTAGCTGGGGTGAGTCTTGCCATGACATGTCAGGCACTTGTCGGTTTTAGCGTTAGGAAGATCGGTGTCCCGGAATGCGAAAATGTTGGGTCCGCCGCCTTCCTCCAGATGTGTGTCAGCATCCCCGTGGCAGGCAGTACAGCTGCCGCCGGCTGCATGAGAAGCGGTGGCAAAAGCCTTGACCGTGTCCTCATGGCAGTCTGCGCAGGTCTCGAAGTCCTGATCCTGGTAAGCGGGACTGGCTGCCGCCGTAACGACGAGCAGTCCTCCGACCAGGAGAACGAAGACAAAGACCTGCAGGATGGGGATTGTCGCGAAGGTTGCTCTTTTTCTTTTGTGCAACATAGACCTCCTTTTCCTGAGTATTATGTCTGGAGAGATGTATCGTTATTCCCGACCATCGCGAGGATGGAGCGGATTTGTTCAGGCTCGAAGGGCTTTTCCACGATCCGGAAAACCTCGATCCCAGGCAGGCGGGATTCGATCTGCCCGCTCGGCAGGGCCGAGAGGATGATCACAGCCGCCTGGGGGCGGATGATCCGCAGGTTTTTCAGCAGATCAGCCGCATCGGAATCTTCCAGCTCGAAATCGGCGAAGACCACATCATAGTCCGTGGCCCGAGCGTGATTTAAAGCCTCTTCTTCGTTGCATGCTTCATCGACCTGATGCCCGTCCTGAGTGAAGATCTCTTTGAGAGACCAGCGGATGAGCTTGTCGTCGTCGATGATCAGTGCCTTCAGCATACAATTTCTCCAAAAAGAGGTATAGCAAAAACCGTGCCAACAGTGGGGGAAATTCCGCATTAATTTATAAAATATTGATATTAAATGAGTTATGACGACAAGAATGTATGTGTGAAAAGAAGTCGATTATTAGGGGTGGGGCATATGCCTAAGAAGTGGGGCATATGCCCCACTTTTGGGGCTTCAGGCAGAGTCCTGCCAGTCTTCGTCTTTAAGCTCCCACTTCTGGATCTTGTACCGCAGCGTGTCTCGTGAGATCCCCAGCACCCTGGCCGCCTGCGACTTGTTGCCGGAGGCTTTTTTCATCGCCTTGATCAGAAGATCGCGTTCCATCTCTTCCAAGTTCATCGCGCTTCCCTCATTGGATCGCGTACCGGGGCCTCGCCGGCTAGCTGCGCTCGTTTCTGCAGCCCGGCTCATTTGGAAGGGAAGATGAGAGGACGTGATGTAGGCGCTCTTTTCGAAGATCATGGCCCGCTCCAGCGCGTTTTTCAGTTCGCGCACGTTCCCGGGCCAGAAATAATCCAGGAACATCCTCTCGGCCTGTTTGTTCATTCCCTTGATATCTTTTCGGAACTTCAGGTTGAATTCCTCGATGAAGTGTCGGCTCAGGGGGAGGATGTCATCCATCCGGTCTCTCAGGGGAGGGATGTAGATGGGACACACGTTCAGCCGGAAGAAGAGGTCGCGGCGGAATTCCCCATCCAGTGAGGCTGCTTCCAGATCCTGGTTGGTGGCCGCGATCACTCGGAGGTCCACCTCGATGTCCCGCAAGCCCCCAACTCGCTTGAAGGTCTGGGTTTCCAGGAAGCGCAGCAGCTTGGCCTGGAGCGGGAGGCTGAGTGTGCTGATCTCGTCCAGGAACAGGGTGCCGGAGTGGGCCAGCTCGGCCAGCCCCTTCTTCTGATGTTTGGCATCGGTAAAGGCCCCCTTCTCGTATCCGAACAGCTCGCTCTCCAAAAGGTTCTCCGGGATGGCGGAACAGTTGATGATGAGATAGGGGCCCTTCATGCGTCGGCTCTGATGATGGATGATTTGGGCCAGGAGGTCCTTCCCCGTGCCGCTTTCCCCCTGCAGCAGCACGATGGAGGCCTCGCTCTCCGCGATGGTCCGCGTGATCTGCATCACCTCGCGCATGGAGGGATCCGCTGCCACGATCTTGCCGGGAGCGGACCGCTCCTGTTCCCTTTCCTTATAATAGGCGACCTCTTTTTTGAGCGAAAAGGTCTCCAGGGCATTCTGGATGGTGTTCTGCAGCTTGAGGAAATTGATGGGTTTGGTGATGAAGTCATAGGCCCCGCTGCGCATGGCGCTCACGGCATCGTCGATGGAACCGTAGGCCGTGACCATCACCACCGGAAGCTCGGGCACGGCATTTCTGAACTGCTTGAGGAGCTCCGTCCCCTTCTCATCCGGGAGGTTGACGTCCAGGATCACCAGGTCTGGTTCTTCCCTGGGAAAGACCTGCAGGGCCTCCTTGCCGTCCTCCGCTTCGACCACATCCAGGTCCCATTCGTTGAGCTTCTGGCGGACGCTCCAGCGGATGAGCTTCTCATCGTCCACGACGAGGATCTTTTTTCTCTGCATGTCAATCGTCCCGGGGACCGAGGGGCAGGCTCAGGGTGACGGTTGTGCCCTCACCGACCATGCTCTCGGCCGAGATGTTTCCCTTATGGGCCTCCACGATCTGCCTGCATATGGAGAGCCCCAGCCCGGTCCCCCGTTTCCGTGTTGTAAAGAAAGGCTGGAATATCTTGCCCAGGTTCGCGGGCTTTATACCGGCTCCCGTGTCCGCGATGCGCACTTCCAGCATGTCGTCCGGCTTCTTGTCGAGCCGGATCTCGATATCGCCGGCCGTATCGATGAAGGCGATGCTGTTCAGCAGCAGGTTGAGGATGACTCCCTGCAGCTTGTCGGGATCACAAAGAACCGTTTGCTCCTCTTCCAGCCCTGTAAAACCGAATCGGATGTCCTTGTCCATGGTCTGGGCCTCGGCCATGTGGATGGCCTCCCGAACGCATGCGTTGGGCTCGACCGGCTGGATGTTCAGTTCCTTGGGCTTGGCATAGTCCAGCAGGTCCTGGATGATGTGGTAGATCTTTCCCGTCTGCTTGAGGATCTCCGTGAATATCTCGCGCTGGGGATCGTCTTCCGCGGTCCTGTCGCGGATGATCTCGAGGGATCCCTTGATCCCAGCGATGGGATTCTTAATCTCGTGTGCCAGCCCGGCGGCCAGCTCTCCCAGAGAGGCGAGGTGACCGGCCCGCTCGATCTGTTTTTCGTGAAGCTCCGCGATCTTCTGGTTGGCCTGCTTGAGCCGTTGCACCATGTGATTGAAGCTCTGGGCCAGGTCCCCGAATTCGTCGAGTTTCTTCGGCTCCAGCTTGATATCCAGGTCCCCTCTTTCAACCTCAAGCATGCTGTCCTTCAACTGCTGAAGGGGCCGGTTGATCACGCGTTCGTAGAGGCGGAAGATGACGAAAACCAGGACGGCCAGGGTCGCGAAGGCGATGAGAATCCCCTGGGTGCGCTTGTGTTTGAGAAGGGCCGCCTCCAGCGATTCGTCCAGCTGCACCTCCAGGATCCCATTGAAGGGCTGGTCCTGCGCATGACACTCGGCACATTCGGTCCGGTTGCGGAGGGCGATATAGCTCTTAGTATGGGTCACAGGTTTTATTGCGAAAATATCCGCCGGATCTGGGTTCACGAAGAGGCGCTTCAGCTCGGCCTGCTCGCCGGGCGGGAGGGATCTCCCGATCTCTCCCTGCTGGGACGAGCTTCGGATCACACCCTCCAGATCCAGGATGCGAAGACGGGAGATGCTGGTAGACTCGGTGAGCCGCTCGAGGTTGAGGGGGATCGTCTCCGGCTCCCCCTTCGTCATCTGGTGCCGCACATTGCAGTCGATCATGTTGCCCACGAGCTCGGTCTTCTGCTCGGTCAGGGTCTCGATCAGATCTTTCTCGCCGCTTATGTAGAGCATGGTCAGCCCGAAGACGGAGATGAGGCCGATCACGAAGATGTGGAAGATGACCTTGGTCTTCAGCTTCCAGTTGATCGGCTTTAATTTTGCTTTCATGTTCGGCTCAGGGAAACTGGATCGTGATCTGTGCTCCCGGGGCGTTCTCGAGACACAGCTGGCCATCGAGCTGGGTGACCAGATCTCGGACCTGCTTCATTCCCAGCGTTTCTGTAGATGTTAGACTCAGGTCTGAGGGGATTCCGATCCCGTCGTCGCTGCAGACAAGCGTGTACCCTTCCTCCGCACTCCAATCGATCGCGACGCTTACCCTCCCCTTTTTATCTCCGGGGAATGCATGCATAAATGCATTTCCTAGCAGCTCGATGAGGATCTGGGCGCATGACGCGGCCCTGCGGATATCCATGGTGATGTCGCCAATCTCCAGATCGCAGGAGATGCGCCGAACATCCACGGAATACAGGGTCAGGAGGTGCTTGACCAGTCCTGAAGCGATCTTTGAGAAATCGATCCGCGTCACGTTCTTATGGCTGTAGATCCGGCCCTGGACATAACGCAAGGCCTTGATCCTGCGGATCTGATTCTCCAGCCCGTAAGTGGGCAGCGCGGTCTCTTCGTGATGCTTCAGCAATCCCAGCCCCATGATGTAGAGGTCGTGGTGCAGTTGGATCCGCTGCCTGATCTCCTCCAGGAGGATTTCCCGCTCCTGCAGGGCATGTTGGGCCACCCTCTCGGCGGTCTTGCGTTCATGGATATCACGCACGATGCTCTGGATCAGCTTCTGCCCATTGTATTCGATGACACGTGCACTCACCTCCACCGGTAGGGCCGTGCCGTCCTTCCGCATGTCGGCAGACTCGAAAATGGCGACTCCGTCCTGCTCCAGCCTGCTGACCCTCGCTCGGATCCTTTCGCTGAATTCCGGAGCCACCAGATCCTGCAGGCTCATCTTCAGCATCTCCTCATGTGTGTATCCCAGCCTCTTGTACATGGCTTGGTTGACCTCATAGATCTGCCCTGCGTGGTCATGGATGATGATGCCGTCGTTTGCGTATTCAAAGACCTTGCGGAAAAGGTCTTCCTTCTCTGGCGTGGCGGTGGGGAAGTCCTGCTGCCGGGCCTGCAGCTCTTCCAGCTGTTTGAGGCGTGCCTGCAGTTTCTTGATCTTCTCTTCGTCTTCCATGTCCTCTGTTTGTCTAGATCCGAGCGTGTGGCCTCCAACCGCACCGAACGGGGGAGGATCCCGCTTGCTTCATGACGGATCTCAGGATTTTAGAAATTCTATCGTATAATGGGACTTAAGTCAAAAACGAGAAGGTTGGCAGGATCGGCTGACTCGACCGCTCAGGGCTCCCCGGCCTTCCAGATCTCTGGCCGTACGATGACCTGGAGCAGGGCCCTGGCCGGGTCCTCGTCCGCAGCCTGGGGAGGTTCGAGCTCCCAGGCAGGCCAGGAATCATCCAGGATCCACCTCGTCATGAGGGGCGCCGTGGCATTGATCTTGCTGCCCACGAATTGAGAGTCTGCAGGCGTCTCCGGGATCGGGGCTGAGAACGATACGGAAAAGATGGGGAAGCCGAGAAGTCTCGCGAGCCGAGCCCCCGCATCCTCCACCTGTTTTACGATCTTCCCCCTGGGGGGCGGTGTGTCCGGGAGGGATTGGTAGAGACCGATCTCGTGCCCAAGCCCTCTGATCCTTTGGAGCAGCCCGACAGTGTCCGGATCCGTGATGTCCAGGCCCGGGGAGTCGCCCGGGATCATGTAGGAGGCTCGATAGCCGAGCTCATGTTCCACCCGGGCCATGTCCCACGCTCGGGAGATCGAGCCGGAGACGTCATGCCGGACAAGGATCTTGGGCCGGTGGATCTGGCTCACGATCTGCGGGATCTCGGCGATCAGGTAATTCGTGGGGAAATCCGTTTTCAGCGTGCTCAGCGCGTTGCGGTATGCCCTCAATGAGCGCGTCCCGTCCCAGATCTGTTTCATGCCCGCCTCAGTCCTGCTTCCGGACGATCCGATAGAAGCGTTTCTTCCCGATCTTGATGACGACCTCGGTCTTTTCTTCGAGTTCCAGCTCCAGGGCGATGTCTTCTGCGCGCTGCCCGTCCAGGTAGATCCCTCCCTGGCGGATCAGGCGCTTGGCCTCACCCCGTGACGGGAGCAGGTCGTTTTCAGTCAGCAGGTCGAGGAGAGGGATACGGTCCTTCGAGACCTGAATTTCCGCCATCTCCGTGGGTACCTCGTGCTGAGTGAAGATGCGTGCGAATTCTTCTGCGGCTCCCTTGGCCGCGGCCTCTCCGCAGAAGTCGGCAACGATTTTCCGCGCCAGTTCGACCTTTTGATCCCGGGGATTGATGTCCCCACCAGCCGCCCGTTCCTGCATGGCCTCGATTTCGGCCAGCGGGACGTCTGTCAGCAGCTCATAGTACCGGTACATCAGGGGATCGGAGATCGACATGAGCTTTCCGAAGATCTCCTGGGGTGGCTCGGTGATCCCCACGTAGTTGTCCAGGGATTTGCTCATCTTTTCCACGCCGTCCAGGCCTTCCAGCAGCGGCATGGTGTGCACGATCTGGGGTTCCTGTCCATACTCCCGCTGGATGTCGCGCCCCACCAGCAGGTTGAATTTCTGGTCCGTGCCTCCCATCTCCACATCCGCTTCCAGGGCCACGGAGTCATAGGCCTGCATGAGGGGATAAAGCAGCTCGTGCGTGGATATGGGATGCCCCTGGGCCAGGCGGTTGGCGAAATCATCCCGCTCCAGGATGCGGGCCACCGTGTACTTGGCCATGAGCTTCATGATCTCAAAACTCGAGAGTGCGCCCAGCCACCGGGCATTGAAATCGATGACCGTGGTCTCGGGATCCAAGATCTTGAACACCTGCTCTTTATAGGTCTCGGCGTTCGCATCGATCTCTTCCCGGGTCATGGCAGGCCGCGTCTTGGACCGCCCCGAAGGATCTCCGATCAAACCGGTGAAGTCTCCGATCAGGAAGATCACCTCATGTCCCAGGTCCTGGTAATGTTTCATCTTGCGGAGCAGCACGGTGTGGCCCAGGTGAAGATCCGGAGCCGTGGGATCGAATCCGGCCTTGACCTTGAGGGGGAGGCCGGTCTTCAGGGAACGCTCCAGTTTGGCCTTGAGCTCCCCCTCCTGGATGATCTCGACGCTGCCCTTCTTCAGATAGGTGAACTGTTCCGCCACGTCCTTGTCTATTGCCATGATCCTAGCCTACTTTTTGTTCATTAAAATGAGCGCTTTATTGTGACACAACTCTGACGCGATTAGCAAGATAGGGGAAGAGGAGGGCTTGAATTTCCAGGCCTATTCCAGGATGAACACCCTGCGGCCCCGAACCTCCAGTCTGCCCTCGAAATAGAGCTTGACCGCCTCCGGGTAGAGCTTGTGTTCTTCCTTCAGGATGCGGGCGGACAGCGTTTCCTCCGTGTCGTCCTGCAGGACCGGGACCGCGGCCTGGACGATGATGGGGCCCATGTCCACCTCAGGGACTACGAAGTGGACGGTTGCTCCCGAGAACTGCACTCCCCAGTCGATCGCCTGCTGCTGTACATGCAGGCCCGGGAATGCTGGGAGGAGGGCGGGATGGATGTTGATGATCCGGTTGATGAACTCCTGGCAGAAAGGAGAGGTGATGATGCGCATGTAACCGGCCAGAACAATCAGATCGATGTCCCGGGCCCGGATCTCCCGGGCGATCTCCTGGTCATAGGACTCCCGGTCGGGGAAGTTTTTCGGCCTCAGGTTGAGAGTCTCCAGGCCCTGCTCCTGAGCGAACAGGTATCCCGGCGCCGCTTTTCTGTTGCTGAATACCAGGGCGATGTCGGCGTTGATCCCGCCGGCCCGGATCGCCTCGTGTATGGCCACGAAGTTGGATCCCCGCCCGGAGAGAAAGACCGCGATCCGCCCCCGCTTTTTCGGACTCCGAAATACATCTTCCGTCATCAGCATTTTCCTTTACGTGGTTTTTCCCAGTTTATAAAAAGAATCAACCTCCTGTCCACGTTTTCCTCATATAAGCTGCGGCATGAAGTATGTTCCTGGGCCGGAGGACCCACCCAACCACCCCATGCGGGGTGAAGTGTTTATTCCTGAACCGAGGGACCCACCCAACCACCCCCTGCGGTTCAGGAATAAACACTTCACCCTGTAACGGCTTCAAGAAACGGTAGTCACAATTTTTCAGGAAAACATGGTCGAGGTGGATGAGTGGAACAGCTGAATCAACCTCGTGAACATCCTATCTCGATGGTTGGCTCACATCCTGGGAAAACGAACACATAGGTTTCATCGAGATGTGTGGAGTTCTTGATCGAGTCGCATAGGGCAGTGGGGTGGATCCTCCAGCGTACAATAGGGCTGCAGTGAACGAGCTAAAACTTTATTGCGACCCCGAGGATGAGCGAGAAACCGGAGAAATCTACCTCTGTCTCCCGGACGGAGCGGATGGTTTCGCCAGCCGGCGGTAGGACGGAGAGGCGGTTCTTCGCCTGCCAGAAATCGAGATCCGGAGTGTACTCCTCGAAATGATACAGCGTGGCGGTCTCGCCGGTCCCGGGATCTCCGCTGAAGCCGCGCAGTCGCATAGAGCGGTAGGAACCCTCCAGGAAGAACCGCACGGAGGATTCCAGGGAAAAATCCAGACCCAGGCCGGCCTGATAGGTGGTGTCTGACACTGACGCGTTCTCTTCCAGGGAATAGTTGAAATTCTTGGATGTTTCCTTTTTTGAGCCCTCTCGTTCCACATGCTTGGCCCATACGAATCCCGCCCCGGCCTTGGCATACGCCCTGAACCGGGCTGTCAAGGGAATGTGGTAGTACAGCGAGAATATAAGGGGCACGGCACTCAAGATCCGCGGCTGGATCAGCAGCGTGAGGCCCTGGGGCTTGATGATCTGGACCTCGGTGTCCGCTGCAGAGAGGTCGGAGTAGAGGAAACCGGACCCGATGGAAACGGCTACCCGGCGGGTGATAAAAAACTGGAGCTCTCCCTCGAAGCCGTACCCGAGCTGGATCTGAGGTTCCGATCCCCCCACATATGTCCAGGTGTCCTTGAATGTGGACTGGCGCTTCTGCCATTCGACCCAGTCCTGGAGAGCCCGGTTGACATCGCCGGGGCTGAACCAGCCCAGTCCGCCGCCCAGCTTGAGGTGGATCTCGAGGGCATAGGCCTGAGCCCCCAGGATCAAACAACAGGCAGCGAGAACAAGTAGGATCTTGCGCATGCTTCTCCTGTGCCGGCGAACCTTCCTCACGTGACCTTGAAGTGATCCGGGATGGCCTGCTTCCAGCGATCGAAGGCTTCCCGCACCGGGAGGCCGATCCTCGACTCTCCCCGGTGGCGTATGGAGATCCGGTCGCCCCCCGTCTTCCCCAGGACCGAGGCGGGGACACCATGCTCACGGGCCATCTGGAGGAGGATCTCCAGCTTGTCGGGGGATACCGTCACCAGTATTCGGGATTGTGATTCTCCGAAGAGCAGTGTGTCCGCGCGGAGGTCACCGTCCAGATCCAGGCTGCAGCCCCAGAACTCGTCGCTGTGGAAGGCGCACTCGGCTGCGCAGACGGCGAGCCCACCCTCCGAGATGTCGTGTGCCGACCGCAGCAGTCCCTTGGAGATCGCCTCCAGGCACAGGCCGTGCAGGCGTTTCTCCTCTGCCAGGTCGATCCCCGGAGCCGAACCGGTCTCGCGCTGATGGATGAACCGGAGGTACTCGGATCCTCCCAGTCCATCCCCTTTTGTGCTGCCCAGCAGCACGACCGTGTCGCCCTCGCCCTTGAAACCCGGCGAGACGGCCAGTTCGATGTTGTCCACGATCCCCACGATGCCCAGGACGGGAGTGGGATGTATGGAGGCTCCCTCGGTGTCGTTGTAGAAGCTGACATTTCCTCCTGTCACCGGGATCTCGAAGACCCGGCAGGCCTCCGCGATACCCTCCACCACTTCCTTGAACTGCCACATGATCTCCGGTTTTTCCGGGTTGCCGAAATTGAGGCAGTTCGTGACCCCCACCGGATAGGCGCCCACACAGGCCAGGTTGCGGCAGGCCTCGGCTACAGCGATCTCCCCCCCGGCACGAGGATCGAGGAGGGTATAGAGGGAGTTCCCGTCCAGGGTCATGGCCAGCGCCTTTTTAGTGTCCTTGAGTCTGAGCACCGCGGCGTCGGCCCCCGGGAGGAAGGAGGTGTTGGTCTGCACCATGTGATCGTACTGCCGGAAAACCCACTCCTTGTCCGCGATGGTGGGGGAGGACAGCAGTTGGAGGAAGAGTGGATCGAACTCCGTCGGAACGGGGATGGCTTCTTCTTCGGGAGTCTTGGGGGAGGGGGCCGGGGCGCTGTAGCGGCGCTGATAGATCGGGCAGAGCTCGATCACGGCCGCCACGGGGATGTCCACCACCTCTTCGCCGTGAAAGCGGACGTGGAGGTGGCCGTCTTCCGTCACGCGCCCTATGACGGCTGCATCGAGGTCCCACTTGGCGAATACGGCCTGGACCTCGGCTACCCGGGACTCCTCCGCCACGATGAGCATGCGTTCCTGGCTTTCTGAGAGCATGATCTCATAGGGGGTCATGCCTTCTTCCCGCTGGGGCACCAGGTCCAGGTCGATAACGATCCCGGAACCGGCGTTGGCCGCCATCTCAGTGGTGGAGCAAGTGAGCCCGGCCGCACCCATGTCCTGGATGCCGACGATCAGTTTTTGATCCATGACCTCCAGGCATGCCTCGAGCAGGAGTTTTTCCTTGAATGGGTCTCCCACCTGGACATTGGGCCTCTTCTCTTCCAGGTCTTCCCCGAATTCCGCGGAGGCCATGGTGGCACCGTGGATTCCGTCCCGGCCTGTCTTGGAACCCACGTACAGGACCGCGTTTCCCTTGCCCTCCGCCTTGGCATAGAAGATCTTGTCCTTTTCCGCTATCCCCAGGCAGAATGCGTTGACGAGGGGATTGAGAGAGTAGCACTCGTTGAAATACACCTCCCCGCCAACTGTGGGCACGCCGAAAGAGTTGCCGTAACCGGCGATGCCGGAGACCACGCCGTCCATGACGGAGCGGTTCCGGGGCGTGTGCAGGGGACCGAAGCGCAGGGAATTCATGGCCGCGATGGGCCGGGCGCCCATGGTGAAGATATCCCGCAGGATCCCGCCCACACCCGTGGCCGCTCCCTGGTAGGGTTCTATGAATGAGGGATGGTTGTGCGATTCGATCTTAAACACGGCCGCCATCCCGTCCCCGATGTCGATGATGCCCGCGTTCTCGCCCGGGCCCTGGATCACGTTCTTCCCCGTGACCGGCAGTTTCTTCAAATGGGATTTGGAGCTCTTGTAGCTGCAGTGTTCAGACCACATGAGGGAGAATATCCCCAACTCGGTCAAGTTTGGATCGCGGCCGACAAGTTCCACTATGAGGTCGTATTCTTCGCGCGAGAGACCATGATCTCGAATGACTTGTTCGTTGATCATTTTTACCCTGTTTCCTTGATATGTTCGATGATCGATCGGAAGATGATGCGTCCGTCATCGCTGCCCAGCAGCCGCTCGGAGGCCCTCTCCGGATGGGGCATCATCCCCATGACATTACCCTGCGTGTTGATGAGGCCGGCGATGTGATCCAGGGACCCGTTGACGTTAGCATCCGGGCTGAGCCGCCCATCCGCATCACAGTAGCGCAGCACTGTCTGCCGGTTGCGCTCGATCTCGTGCCGTCCGGCATCATCCGTGAAATAATTCCCATCGAAATGTGCGATCGGGATGCGCAGGACCTGCCCCTCCTTTGCCGCGCGCGTGAAGGGGGTCTCCGCATTCTCCACACGGATATGGACGTGCTGGCAGAGGAACTTGAGGTTCGTGTTGCGCAGCATGGCTCCGGGCAGCAGGCCCAGTTCCAGCAGGACCTGAAAGCCGTTGCAGATGCCCAGGACCATTCCGCCGCTCGAAGCAAACTCCCGCACCTCCTGCATGAGCGGAGAGAAGCGCGCGATCGCGCCAGAGCGTAGGTAGTCGCCGTAGGAGAATCCTCCCGGCAGGATGATGCAGTCGGCGCCGCGGAGGTCATGGTCCTTGTGCCAGAGGAATTCCGCGTCCTGTTGGAACACATCCCTCACGGCGTACAGCGTGTCGTAGTCACAGTTCGAACCGGGGAAAACCACCACTCCGAATTTCATCTTTGCCTGCCCCCTAGTCGATGATCTGCCATTCGAACTTCTCGATGATGGGATTCGCGAGCACCTTGTCCGCGATCTCAGGGATGACCTGGTCCAGCTGTTCCCCGGAGAGGCCTTCCATCTCGAGCTCGAAAACCTTGCCCTGGCGCACCTCCTGGATATAGTCATATCCCAGGGTGTGCAGGGCGTTCTTGACTGTTTGACCCTGCGGGTCGAGGACACTGTCCTTGAATGAGACCAGAACTCTAATCTTCATCGGTCAACACCTTATTGAAAATATAGTCGATCTTGTCCAGGTAGGGATCGAGCGAAAAACAGTCTTCCACTTCCTGGGCGGTCAGCTTCTCCATGACCTCCGGGTCCGCCAGGAGCAGCTCCCGGAATTCGCTCCCCTCGTCCCATGCCTTGAGGCTGTTGCGCTGTGTCAGATGGTAGGCGTCTTCCCGGGAGAGCCCCTTGCGGGTCAGGGCCAGCATCACTCGCTGCGAGAACACCAGGCCGCGCGTGAGGCCGATGTTCTCCTGCATGCGGTCGGGATGTACCTGCCAGTTCTCCACGATGTTGGTGGTCTCGGACAGCAGGTAATCGGTGACAATGAAGCTGTCCGGGAAGATGATGCGCTCTGCCGAGGAGTGCGAGATGTCCCGTTCGTGCCAGAGCGGGATGTTCTCGAGGGCGACCAGGAGGTTGGCCCTGGGGATGCGGGACATCCCGGAGATGCGCTCGGTCCGGACCGGATTCTTCTTGTGGGGCATGGCGGAGGATCCCTTCTGGCCTTTGGTGAACGGCTCCTCGACCTCGCGTGTCTCGGTCTTCTGGAGATGGCGGATCTCCTGCGCGATCTTGTCCAGCGTGGCGCAGATCAGGGCCAGGACGTACAGGACCTCGGCGTGTCGGTCGCGCTGGAGTACCTGGGTCGAGACTCTGGCCGGAGTGAGGCCCAGCTTTGCGAGGGCCTTGATCTCGACCTTGGGATCCAGGTGGATGTAGGTGCCCACGGCACCCTGGATGCGGCCGTAGCCTATGGTCTCAAGGGCCTGCTCCGCGCGGCGGAGATGGCGGCAGACCTCGTCATACCAGACCAGGATTTTCACTCCGAAGGTGATGGGCTCGGCGTGGACACCGTGAGTTCGTCCGACCATGGGTGTCATCTTGTACTTGAGCGCCTGCTCCTTGAGCACGTCTTTCAGGACGATGAGGTCCTTTCGGACCTTTCCCAGCGCTTCTCGGATGAGGAGCGAGAGAGCCGTATCGACCACGTCGTAGGAAGTGAGCCCCAGGTGCACGAAGCGGGAATCTTCACCGACGAATTCGGCTACAGAAGTCAGAAAAGCGATGACATCATGCTTGACCGTCTTTTCGATCTCGTCGATACGGTCGACCTCGAAGGAGGCCTTGGCCTTTATCCGGTCCAGGGCATCGGCCGGGATCTCTCCCAGCTCATGCCATGCTTCGCACACGGCCAGCTCCACGTCCAGCCATTTCTGGAAGCGGTTCTGATCTTCCCAGATGGCACCCATTTCGGGTCGTGTGTAGCGTTTGATCATCCAGGTTATCCTTTTTATATATATAGAGAGATGAATCAGAATCATATCAGCAACCCTCCAAAGCTGTCAATTTTTGAGTGATTTTGTGGAAATTTATAGCCTGACTGGCAAAGCTCTTTGGGATAGAATGTGTCTAACATAACGGAAAAGACACATGGAGGATTATTCGGATGACCGGCTGGTTGGGATGGCTAAGGCAGGCGAGGTCGAAGCCTTTGCCGAGCTGGCCCGCCGGTACCAGGAAAAAATCTTCCGGACGGTTCTGAGCTTGACGCGGCACCGGTCGGATGCGGATGACCTGACCCAGGAGGCGTTCATGCAGGCATTCAAGGCGTTACCCGGCTTCAAACAGGAGGCGGGCTTCTACACCTGGCTCTACAGGATCGCCATTAACCTGACCCTCAACCATCTCAAGAAGACAGGCCCCGGAAAAAAGATGCGGAGGGATCTGGATCCGGAGCTGCAGCCGGATGGCCATGCTGCGGGCGCGGCGCATTTTTCTCCTGAGCAGCGCTCCTTGAACACGGAGCTGAGGCGCATGCTGAAGGAGGCCGTGGATGCGCTGCCCCTCGGCTACCGGCTGGCTTTCGTGCTGGTGGAGGTCCAGGGCATGAGCCACCGGCAGGCGTCTGCAGTACTGAAGTGTGCGGAGAACACCGTGTCCTGGCGCATGCATCAGGCGCGACGGATTCTTCAGTCTCGACTGAAGCCCTACCTGGATGGAGGATGAAAATGAGCTGTCGAAAATGGGAACGCTGGATATCGGATGCTCAGGATGGTGTGTTGAGCCCGCTCCGGCAGCAAAAACTGGATGTCCATCTCGATGCCTGCCCGGAATGCCGAGGCTATGCGGCCCGGCTTCGGGCTTTGCATGCCCATGCCCAGGCAGGGGAGGAGGACCAGGTGACGCCGCAGGAAGCGGTGGACATGCATGCCCGCCTCATGGACAGAGTGCACAGTGCGGCGGGCGGGAATGCGGATCCCATGCCGGTCCCCTCCGGCTCAGGAAGGCGCTGGGCCTGGTTCGGGACGGCTGCTGCCCTGACCGCGACCACCGCCCTTCTTTTGCTGGTCCTGCTGCGACCCGGCCCCGACATGCAGGAGCAGGTCATCGCCTTCTCACTGAATGAGGCTTTGGAGCAGGCGTACAGCGAAGTCTGGAGCGACGACCCTGAGTTGTCCCGTGCTTTTGAGGCGCTGTTGGCCTCCTCCCTCAGCGGGCTCTTGGAGGAGGCCCTGGTGGAGATCGGGCCCTTTCATTTTGACAGCCTGCTGCTCGGGGCGGACCTGACCGAAGAGGAGTTGCGTTTTCTCGAAGAGGAGATCAAAAAGGAGATCAAGTCGTGACCCAACAAACCCAACTCCAAGGAGGAATCCAATGAAGATCACAAGATCCACAGCAGCAGCCCTGCTGCTTTCGAGCCTGCTCTTTGTGGCGGCCGTGCCGATCCTGGCCCAGGACCCGCCCCCGAAGAAGAGGACCACCCGTGAGAACATCGTCACTCTCATGCTCCTGCGTATGACTCAGGTGCTTGAGCTCGATGAGGCCCAGGCCGCCGGCCTCTATCCTCTGGTCAATCGGATCGAGAAGGAAAAACTCAGGCTGACCCGGCAGGCCGGCACGCTCCTGCGCGAGCTGCGAACCCAGCTCCAAGAACAGGGGAGCGATCCTCCGGAACTGAGACGGCTGATCGATGAGATCTATGCCGTGCACGGCCAGATCAAGGCAATGGATGGGGAGGTGCAGGCCTTCGTGAATGAAAACCTGACCCTGGAGCAGCAGGCAAAATACATGATTTTCTTCCAGGATTTCAATCAGTATCTGCGCAACAAGATCCAGGAGGCCCGGCAGCAGCCCCCGAAGAAAAAGCCGCCCAAAGCCCCTCTTCGCTGATCCTGTGATCCAGGAGGCCCGGTGATCCGCCGGGCCTCCATCTCCATCCCCGCCCTTCCTTTTCGTTTTATGTTTGAAGCGCCGCTCGGCATGTTTAAGCCCCGAGTCATCCCCGCAGAAAAGGTGCATTTTTTTGATTATTCCTTGTTGACAAATGATTTACTTTTTTGTAGCATACACATTGTACTATTTTTGTGCTTTTCTGAGTCGGTAGGAGAAGTGTAGAGGTCGTTCTTTCTCTTCTTCGCATATCCCTGACAAAAACTTAAAAAAAAAGACATTGTTGACGAGCCGAAGAGGAGATTGTGCCAGCGTAGCTCAGTTGGTAGAGCAGCTGATTTGTAATCAGCGGGTCGGGGGTTCGAATCCTCTCGCTGGCTTAACCGAATGGATTGGGCATTCGCTCAAACCAGGGGCTCGTGATGGAGTCAGGTTTGGGTGATGTTTTTTTTATATATGCCTTGAGTGGGCAGGTACCAAAGTGGCCAAATGGGGCGGGCTGTAAACCCGCTGGAGTGATCCTTCGGAGGTTCGAATCCTCCCCTGCCCACCAGGTCGTGTGCGGGAATAGCTCAGTTGGTAGAGCAATGGCCTTCCAAGCCATTTGTCGCGGGTTCGAGTCCCGTTTCCCGCTCTTGAGCTAGGAGGACGCCCACGTAGCTCAGTCGGTAGAGCACGTCCTTGGTAAGGACGGGGTCACCAGTTCAAGTCTGGTCGTGGGCTTTTTATAAACTTATTTTTTTAATATGAACCGACAAGGAAAGTAAGGAGGTAAGGCAAAATGGCGAAGGAAAAGTTTGAACGCACG
>CBESWG010000028.1:0-38945 GCA_965533275.1 uncultured bacterium | reverse complement strand
CAAATGGTAGGCGCGGAGGGGATCGAACCCTCGACTTCTTCCGCGTCAAGGAAGCACTCTTCCACTGAGCTACGCGCCTAGCTTTTCAAGCCCATATATATTAATGATTTACGCCCTTTGTGTCAATACAAAATCCACAGTGCATGCAATCAGTGGAAATGATTCGTTACGGATCGAGCGGGACGATTTCCACGGAGAGCTCAGAGGGATCCAGGAGGGCGACGGAGCATTGACCCGTCACCCACCCCCCGGCCTCTCCGGGATTGACGACCAGGGCCCTGGCTGACTGACGGAACTCGGGGCGATGCGTATGCCCGTAGACGATCACGTCATACTTTTCGGACCGGATGTAGCTATCCAGAGAAAAGTGCGTGTGGGTCAGGAGGAACTCCTTCTCCTCGTACCGGAACACGAAGGGAGGTTCTTTGATCTTTCCGAAGGCAGCCACAGTCGTGCGCAGCCCCTCCTTTTCGCCATCACAGTTTCCGAACACAGCCTTGACCGGGCAGCCCAGGGCCTCGAGCTCGCGGGCGGCAAAAGGAGCCACAAAATCTCCGGCATGAAGCACCAGGCGGCAGTCCTTCTGATTGAAGAACCGGACGGCCGAACGGATGGCGTCCCGGTTGTCATGGGAATCGGACAAAATTCCGATCATGGACTCACCTCACTCTCAGGATTGGCGCCATTGTATATCAAACCAACCTGAAGAAGAAGCCGGGATCCCGGCACAGGATCCGAAGGAGGGGAGGGAAGCCCCTTGCAAGGAGAGGGCGTGTGTATTATACTAAGTTTCTTTTTTTTGAATACTTTAGACAACAAAGGAGCCCGGAGATATGAAAAAAGCCCTTATCATGGGTGCCGCAGGCAGAGACTTCCATAATTTTAATGTATTCTTTCGCAACAACCCGGACTTCCGCGTGGCCGCCTTTACCGCCACGCAGATCCCGGATATTGACGGACGCAGATACCCTGCCGTCCTGGCCGGCGAGCTCTATCCCGAGGGGATTCCCATCTTCGGTGAAGAGGACCTCCCCCGACTGATTCGAGACGAGGAGATCGAGCAGGTATTCTTCTCATACAGCGATACGCGCCATGAATATGTCATGCACAAGGCATCGGAGGTTCAGGCGGCTGGTGCCAGCTTCGTCCTTCTGGGCCCGGATGAGACCATGATCAAGAGCAGCCGCCCCGTGGTCTCGGTGTGTGCCGTGCGGACCGGCTGCGGAAAAAGCCAGACTACCCGCAAGATCGCCCTGCTCCTGAAGGAGAAAGGACGCAAGGTCGTGGCCATCCGGCATCCCATGCCCTATGGAGACCTCGCCCGCCAGGCTGTGCAGCGCTTTGCCACCTATGAGGACATGCTCAAGCATGAGTGCACCATCGAGGAGATGGAGGAGTATGAGCCCCATATCAAGAGCGGCATCATCGTCTACGCCGGCGTGGACTACGGAGCCATCCTCGAACAGGCGGAACAGGAAGCCGACGTCATCCTTTGGGACGGCGGTAACAACGACATCTCCTTCTACAGATCCGACCTCGAGATCGTGGTAGTCGATCCCCACAGGCCCGGCCATGAACTCCTCTATTACCCCGGGGAAACGAACTTCCGGCGCGCCGACGTGCTGGTCATCAACAAGATGGACACGGCTCCCGCAGAAGGCGTGGAGAAAGTCAAGGCCAACATCCAGCGGTTCAATCCGGATGCGAGAGTAGTAGAGGCGAACTCAGCCATCCACGTCCCTGAGGGAGAGGAGATCGCCGGGAAGACCGTGCTCGTGGTGGAAGACGGGCCGACCCTTACCCACGGAGAGATGAAATATGGAGCCGGGATCGTGGCTGCGGAAAAATACGGCGCGGCTCAGATCGTAGATCCCCGTCCCTCTGCTGTAGGCAGCATCAAGTCGACGTTCGAAAAATACAGCCATCTGGACCGGGTCCTGCCAGCCATGGGATACGGGAAAGAACAGATGGCCGAACTGGCTGAGACCATAGACCGGATCGAGTGCGACCTGGTGGTCAGCGGCACACCGATCGACCTGGGCCGGCTCATAAAAACAAACAAACGCATCCTCCGTGTCAACTACGACCTGGAAGAGATCGGGACCCCGGATCTCAAGGAGATCTTAAAAGATATCTGATGAAACAGAAGATCGCACTGATCGCTTTTGGGGGGAATGCCATTCTGCCCGCTAAGCAGAGAGGTCTGCAGAAGGAGCAGATGAACAACGCTCAGTCTGCGGCCAGGCTCATGATCCACATAGTAAAGAAGGGATACGACCTCATCATCGTCCACGGAAACGGGCCTCAGGTTGGGAACCTTCTCATCCAGATGGAGGAGGCCATCAACAAGATCCCGCCTTTCAGTCTCGAGGTCTGTGACGCCATGACAGAGGGCAGCATGGGATTCATGCTGGAAAAGGCCCTCATCAACGAGCTGCGCAAGAACTCGCTGGACAAGGAGGTGGCGACATTGGTCACCCAAGTCGTGGTGGACAAGGAAGACCCGGCCTTTGAAAAGCCATCCAAACCGATCGGCCCGTTCTATTCTCAATACCGTGCTCGGATGCTCCAGCGGGAGAAGAAATGGACGATGATCGAGGATGCGGGACGCGGTTTTCGACAGGTCGTTCCCTCTCCCCGGCCCATCGATGTGGTCCCCAAGCGGACACTGCACGACCTGGTGAACCAAGGCCGGATCGTCATCGCTGCTGGAGGAGGCGGCATCCCCGTCGTCATCAACGGGCGGGGTCTGTTCGAAGGCGTGGAGGCGGTCATCGACAAGGATTTCTCTTCCGGACTGATCGCCCGTGAAACAGGGGCGGAACTCTTCATCATCCTGACCAATGTCCCCCAGGTCACCCTGAACTTCGGAACGCCGGAGGAGAGTCCTCTCGAGCGAATCACAGTGGACGAGGCCCGAACCTACTATGACGAGGGTCATTTTCCAGCGGGCTCCATGGGCCCCAAGATCCTGGCGGCGATCGACTATATCCAGGCCGGTGGGAAAGAAGTCATCATCACATCAGCCAACCATCTCAAGGCAGCCCTGATCGGTCGTTCAGGGACCAAGATCGTGGCTTAGGGAACAACCCATGGCAAAATCCTTTGTGTCCCTCCATGATCTGACTCTTTACGAGTTCCATTCCCTTCTTGACCTGGCCCGCCAGGTCAAAACCCAGCCCCAGCATTTCCGCAACAGGCTGGCAGGCAAGGCGCTGGCCATTGTATTCGCGCCTCCGACCCCCCTTTCCCGCCTGACGTTCGAACTCGGGATGAGGCAGATGGGGGGTGAGGCCGTACACCTGCCCCTGGCCGATGGGGAAGACGGCGCACTTCCCTCGCTCCCGGAACTGGGCCGCAGCCTGGAGCGGTGGGTAGACGGGATCGTGTGCCGGGCGACGGAACACCAGCAGGTCCTGGAAACGGCCCGTTCGATCCGCGTCCCCCTGATCAATGGCGGAACCGGAATCGAGGCGCCCTGCCAGGCCATGGCCGATATGCTCACCATCAAAGAGAATCGGAGAGACCTGGCCAGCGCCCGCCTCGCCTATATAGGGGCCGGAAACGGGGCATGCCACAGCCTGATTCAGGCTGCAGCAAAGGCGGGGATCGTCATGCGGGCGGCCACGCCGGAGGGATTCGAGCCCGATGCCGGGATCGTACAGCAGGCTGAATCCGCAGGACGGGATACCGGCTTCAGCCTGCAGCTAACCCATGACGCGGCCGAGGCAGTATCCCAGGCCGATGTCGTATACACCTCGCCCTGGCCGGATTCGAACAGCGACCTGCGGCCCTTTGAACCTTACCGGGTGACCTCGCAACTCATGGCCCAGGCCGCACCCGAAGTGCTGCTCATGCATGCCCCACACCTCAGTCCGGGGCGGGAGGTGGCGGAGGATGTGGTCGCCTCTTCTCGTGCCACGGCGTTCGAACAATCAGAAAACTCGCTTCATATTCAAAAAGCGATTATGGTATCATATCTAAAAGATTATCAGAGAGACGATGAGTAAGGAAAACGACAACACGATCACTACAGCCAAAGATCTGGCCTGGTTGCGAGACGAACTGCGGGAAGACACTGCCGTAGCTACGCTGCATGACCTGGCCATTAAGCTGGCGTATCACAAGAATGCAGGTCAGCTCAGCCAGGAAGTCAAGGTCTATGATTCCAACTGTGAGTATAGGGTGGACGACCTCATCTACAAGGAATACGACGAACCGCTCCTGGTGAGCAGCAAGGGCATGGAACACTTCAAGGGAGCCGTTGTCCTCAACGTCGTAAAAAAGATCTCCTACGACAGCTTCAACTGCGAGATGCTCGAGGTGGATTTCACGGGCGGAGGGACATTCCGGAAGCACATTGACTATATGAAGAAGTCCAAAACCCAGGTTCTTCTGCCCAGCGCCACAGAAGGCAACTGCCAGGCACCCGTCATCCTCGATAAAAAAAAGGATCCCCGGATGACGGAACTGCCCATGACCGAGCGGGACTTCCGCATCCTGGCGAAAAGCCTGCGCGCCTCCCTCTCCAAGTCAAAGGATTTTTTCCACTGGCAGGACTCCTTCCAGCTCACAGAAAACCAGATCGGGATCGAGGACGACGTGATCCAGAAGATCGAGGCACTGCTTCGGGAAACCCGGAAGTCGGCCGCGACCTCCGACCTGGTCAAGGATCTGATGGGCTCCAAACCCAAGGCAAAAGACTTCGCACTCCATTGTATCAGCCTGAACGCCGCGCTCGACAAGAGATTTAAGAAGCGTTTCACCTACATCTCCCCGGATAAGAATGGGAAATGGTTCCTGCGTGAGATCCTGGAGGAAATGCTCAAGGAGCTGCCTCTGGCAAAACCTTTGGCAAAGCTTCCGGAAGCGATCGAATCTACGCGAGCCCATATTCCCTCCGTACAGAAGTTCCCCCTGAAAATCTACCTGACCTGGAGAGAAGTCCTGTCCGGTGGCCTGACCATCCCCAAGCCGCTGGTCCGAGAGCTTTCGAAATCCCGGGAACACGAATTTGTCGATACAGAAAGCGGGGACCGCCACACGGCCTATTTTTATCCCACACGCGGGATCTTCCTGGGCCTAGCCGATCTCTATAAAAAATACGCCATCACACAGGGCGCCAACCTTACTCTGGAAAAAGGTGAGGATAACACCATCCAGTTTTCACTGAAGCGGTCTAAGAAGGGGCTGAACGTCCCCCACGTCTCCTATGACCCCAAAAAAGACAAATTTTCTCCTGCTAACAAAGAGGTCTCCACCAGAGCGCTTCCCAATAAGATCATCTTCCTCGACGGTGACATACTGAAAACCATAGGTACCCTCTATGCAGAGCGGAAAAGCCTCGATCTTCTGGATCTTTTGATCCTCGTTTATCAGCGGTTCGGGCTGGAGGGAGAAGCGCTTTCTCTACACATGCATCGCGCATTTCATCTGGTAGATATGCTCCGGCACACCAATTTGACCGATGTAGAGAAGGTCCTGAACAGCACGCCCGAGTTTATCCGCTCCGAGAAAAAGAAGGGCCTCTACCACTACAAGGAGTTCGTGGAACCGGAAGAGGAGGACGTGGCCGAGATCTTCGATGAAGAGCTGGCCGCATCCGCCGCCTTGCCAGCGATGCCTCGGGATGATGAAGATATGCCCGCCATTGGTACGGTAGGCGAGGTAGAAACTCCGAAGGTCGTCCTGGAAGAAAAGATCCCTGTTGCTCCAAAGGTGCCCAAGGCCGCTCCCAAACCGGTTGCTCGCGCTGCGAGCGCAAGGGCGCCCGCAGCACCGGCTGCGGCTCCCAGGGCCCGGCCCAGGCCCGATGCCAGGCCTCAGGCAGCGCCGGCCAAGCCCGCGAAAGACGAAAAACCGAAGAAGAAAAAGCGGAAAACCAAACCCTCCTTCGAGACCGACAAGGCGCCGCGCAGGCGAAAGGGAGAACGCAGGATCATCGAGGAACGGATCGAACTTGAAGAATCTGAACAGGAAGCCCTCATCGCCGTCAAGGCCGACGGCACCGAGGACGATGTCGCTATCGATTTTGGAGATGCTCCCGAAGAGGCGATGGAAGAATACAAGCCCAAGGATGCCGAGAAACCGATGAAGGGGCTCTTCGGAGACATGCTCAAATCCGCGCTGAGCCAGAAACAGCAAGACCAGACCGTGATCAAGGGATCCGAGGGCAAGAAAGCCAAGGTCAAAACCAAGAAAACCAAAAAAGAAACCAAGACGGAAGACTAACCCTGACATTGGCGTGCCTCCAGCTGCAGAACGACAGCCCCGGAGACAGACATGGTTGAGCGAGAGAAGGCCGCCGACGTTGTCATAGTAGGCGGCGGCATCATGGGGCTCTGCACAGCCTACTATCTTGCCCGGAAGGGCTCCCTGAAGATATCCCTCCTGGAAAAAGATCTGCTGGCCCAGGCATCCACCGGACTCAGTGTGGGCGGTATCCGACAGCAGTTTTCTCACCCATCCAACATCCGCTTGTCACAGATGACCCTCGAGCTGTTCTCTCATTTTGAAGAGATATTCGGGCGGTCCCTCGAGTTTCACCAGGTGGGATATCTGTTTCTGACCGAACGGGAACAGACCTGGGAGTTTTTTCAGGAAAGCGTACGGACACAACAGGGACTGGGAGTGCCGGTCGAGGTCCTCACTCCACACACGATCCGCGAACGCTGGCCTTTCCTGAACACAGACGGCCTGCGGGGCGGGACCTTCTGTCCAGAGGACGGATATGCTGATCCCTACAGTGTGGCCATGGCATTTGCTGAAGCCGCACGCTCACTCGGAGTTTCCATCCAGGAAAACACACGTGTCCTGGAGATCCGGACCGGAAGCGGCCGGGTCCAGGGAATCCGGACCAGCAGAGGGAATATAACCGCCCCGATCGTGATCAATGCGGCCGGAGCGTGGGCCGCGGAGCTGTCTGCCACCGCAGAGGTCCACCTCCCGGTCAAGCCCTTTCGGCGACAGGTCTATGTGACACGCGAATTCGACAGCCTGCCCAAGCCGCTCCCCCTGATCATCGACCAGGACTCCCTCTTCTATTTCCGGAGTGAGGGTGCGGGGATCCTGATGGGGCAGACCGATCCGGATGAGCCCTCCGGGTTTCACACGCATGTGGATCGAGATTTCCTTGAGCAGCTCATCGAGGCTGCCGCGTATAGGGCTCCCCTGCTGGCCCAAGCGGAGATCCTGCGGGGTTGGGGAGGCCTCTATGCGGTCACTCCGGATGAGAATCCGATCATCGGGAGGCTGGGGGAGCTGGAGGGATTTTATGGGGCCGTAGGATTCTCCGGCCACGGTTTCCAACATGGGCCGGCAGTAGGACGCCTCCTCAGCGAGATCGTCCTCTCTGGAGAGGTCCGATTCGACCTGAATCCATACCTGCATTCCCGGTTCTCCCGACCGACGGGATCCGGCGAAAAACGCACCGTGTGAACGGGATTTCATGACAATAATTGACAGAAAAGAACAATAATTGTCTGTATTTTCCACCTCGAGCATCACGAGCCATTTTGCAACCATCACATATTAAACAAGATACATTGTGGCATGGTTTTTGCTAATAATATCGCTGCAAGGTTAGGAAAATTATGAAAGCGGGGTGCGGTCAATGCAGATCAAAAAAGTCTTGACTAAGAATGTCAAACTTTTGGGCTTGGGAGGGATCATAAGCTCATGGTTCACCATCAGCATGGTGTGGACCGGAGGCGCCACCCTTCCTTTTGTGGGCTTCCTGGTAACCAGCAGCCTCTTCGGACTAGCGCTGCTTGGGGGATCTCAGTAGGCCTCCTGAAACAACGAAGGCTGAACAGGCCGCTCTAGAGGATTTCTCGGTGTGATCCCCGGCGTCGCGTGATTCCCAACTGATCCAACAGCTCCAGCAGAGGAATCGCGTATTTGCGGCTCAGGCCCGTCATCTCCTTGAACTCCGCAATGCTGATCTCGTCCCGCTCCCAGCCGCGGAGCTGAGCGACGATCTCGTCCAACCACTGCGAGTGGAGGAGGAATCCGTCTTTTCCCTGTATGACTTTCTTCCTCTCTATCAGCAGGGCTAACAGCCGGTTCAATTTGTTTGTGGAGATGCGGAGCCGTTTTCGGATCTCTTCCAGAGACACCCTCTTAAATTCCCCCTTCAGGGAAAGCTCCTCAAGCTCGGCCAGGATTTTTTCTTCATCCGGTGAGGCCTCGATCTCAAAGCCCGCAGGCAGCACGCGGTCATCCCTCCAGCGTATCCGTCCTTCTTTCTGCAGCGCCTTGAGCGCGAGCAGGTGAACACGTTCCGGGATCCTGAAGCGCGCGCGCAGGCTCTTTGGCGTGAGGCCGATCAGGTCAGGCTTGTCCTTGTGCTGTTTCTCGACGTAGTCCTGCAGCCTCTCACACAGAAAACTGAAGCTGGAATCGGCCAAAAGGAAAAGCGGAGCAAAAGTCAAGATCTTGACCTGGCCGGAGGCTTCCAGATCCTGGGCCCAGCGGAGCCGGTCTTCCTTGGAAAAGGAGGCAAAATCCTCGATCTCACTCTCGGCAAGCCCCTTGATTCCCTTGCTCTCGGTCAGAGACAGCAGCATCTCTTTTTCTCCCCCGGTCAAGGCCCTGAGGAATTCGAGCCTGCGCGCTTTGGTGCTCCGGCCCGGCTGAGGGGCATCCGGATCCAGCACGGTTCCGTTCGCCCACGGCCTCTTGCCATCAGAATCGAGCAGCTCGAAGGTGTCCCCCCAAAAGAACACGACGGGCCTATCGATCGTAATCTGGACGAAACTCCCGGTAGACTCATAGGGGCGAACCTCGGCTCCGAACTGCTGTCCTCCCTGTAAGAGCCGGACCCGGGCCTCCGGCTCTGTCCCATTTTCACGGTCCAGCCTGGCATCGAAACGCTGTGTATTCATCCTGCTCCTGATAACTCGTCTAAGTGAACCCCATTATAGCTGATCGCGGCCAAAGCACAACCAAAGATCGCTCCCCCCCGGACTTCCTTCCGCAACGCCAGGTTGGCTCAGGAAAAGGCCGTCACAGGGACCAGCAGCATGCGGCGCTCATCCGGCTCAATGGATGCCAGAATCACGTCGAGCCTCATGCCCATTGTCACGGTCTTCCCGGTCCTCCGGCCCTTCAGGCTGATCTCTGTATCGCGTTCGTAATATTCCTCCCCCAGGTCCTGGAAGAGAATCAGGCCGGTCACATAGAAGTCTTCAAGCTCAATGATCAGGCCCGCCTTCGTGATATCCACCACCGAACCCGTGAATTCATCTCCCAGGCGTGAACGGAGAAGGCGGTAGATGCGCCATGCCAGGAGTTCGCGCTCTGCCTCTTCGGCGCGTCGTTCGCGTTCCGAACACAGCCGGGCGGC
Source organism: uncultured bacterium (assembly GCA_965533275.1). Lineage (GTDB taxonomy): Bacteria > Acidobacteriota > Aminicenantia > Aminicenantales > Aminicenantaceae > JAUXEH01. The sequence goes on along the minus strand of CBESWG010000028.1, from coordinate 29,599 downwards.
TGCGGACAGAGGGATATCTTCGAGCACGTGGCCAACCAGGACATGCTTGAGGACCCGATGGGTCATGAGATCGGGATATCGGCGTATGGGCGAGGTGAAATGAGTGTAGAGGCTCTTCCCCAAGCCGAAATGTCCCGAATTACGGGAGGCATAGGCAGCGAGCCTCAAGCTCCTCAGGATCTGGATCGAAAGGTACTTCCCCTCCGGCCGCAGCTGAGCCCGCTCCTGTGCTTCCTGAAGATGACGGGACTCAACCTTCTCCGGAGGGGGCAGGGGGATCCCGAATTGAGCTAATCTCGCCCTGAGCACCGCCAGGTCGGAGTGGGCCGGGGGGGGATGGACGCGGTAAGGAAAGGGAACGGACCTTTCCTCTAGATAGGAGGCCACCGCTTCATTGGCGGCCAACATGAACTCCTCGATCAATCCGTGGGCCTCTGCAGGCAGGAAGGTCTCCACACCGACCAACCGTCCCTCCTGGTAGCTCAGCCGGGGTTCAGGGTGAGAAAAATCCAGGCTCCCAGCTTCCACCCTGTTCCGGCGCATCTTTCCGGCCAGATCCCGCATGAGAGACAGCGCAGAAGAGGGAGAATCCCGGTCCCTAGGCCCCGATCCATTTTCCACAAATGACCGCTCCACCTCATCATAGGTGAGCCGTGCGGCCGAGCGGATCCATGTGGGCCTGAACCGCGCTGTCAGGACCTTCCCCTCTCGATCCACATCAAGCAGGACCGAAACAGCCAGGCGGTCTTCATCGGGCTTCAAGCTGCAGGCTCCGTTGGACAAGACCTCAGGGAGCATAGGCAGGGCCTTTTCCGGAAAGTAGACGCTCGTGCCCCTACGAAAAGCCTCTCGGTCCAGGGCCGAGCCCTGGCGCACAAAATGGGACACATCCGCGATGTGGATCCCAAGGAGGAAGCGGTCGGTCCCCTCCTCACGGATGCTGATGGCATCGTCAAAGTCCCGGGCGTCTGCGCCGTCGATGGTGAGGATATCCCAATCCCGCAGATCATCCCTCTCCCCGGGATTTTCGAATCCGGACCGAGACACTTCCTCGGCTTCTTTCATGATCTCGTTTGAGAACGCTTGCGGGAGGTCGTACTTGCGCGCCACGATCTCCAGGTCCACGCCTGGATCCTCGAGCGAACCCAGCACCCGCACAACACGCCGCGTCTCCCGGTCTACCTCAACCACCTCGCCGTCTTCTGCAGGCGATTGACCGGGGATGGTCAGCACGATCTCCTCATCTGAGGGGGAGTCATAGGGCACAATGTGGGGCAGCCCCCGGTCCGCCCGATAGATCCCCACAACCGTGCTCTTGCTCCTCTCAAGGACCCGCAGGATCTTTCCCGCAGGCTTCTCCTCCGGCCCCGGCTCGCTCGAGACCAGCTCCACGGTATCGCCCAGCACTGCTCCTGCCGCGTGTCGGGCGGCTACATAGACGTCCGGCCCCCCGGATTTTTCAGGCCGGGCAAACAGGAAAGACCTCCCCACATGAACCACACGGGCCTTTACGATCCGGGATTGAGGGAGCAGAAAATAGCGACGCTTGACCTGCAGCACCAGACCTCTGTCCTCCAGATCCAGAAGCTTCTGCCTGAGCAGGGGCTTCTCACGCTGAAGTAGCCGCAGTCCCCTCGCCAGAGACTGGAGGCTGAGCCCATCGCCGTGTTCCTTTAAAATCTGGAGGATCTTTTGTACCATGCTGCCGGCTCAGTAGTAAAAGGGCGACACATGGGGGATCTTGTATTTCTCACGGAGGGACTTGATCCACTTGATGCGAACCAGCCGGGACAGTTCCTCACGGTCCGAGATGCCATGTTCTTTTTGTACTTCACGAGTCAGGCGAGAGAGGTCCTCATCGGACGCCATATGGATGAGCCGCGACTCGATCGATTCATCCAGGCGTTCGAGCCGCTCGGGATCACACGAGCCCCGGGCCAGTTCTTTCTGGAGCCCGGCAAAAATGTCTCCCAGCTCCCGGACCGGAGGAGGAAGTTCCGCCAGGAACGTGTCCACCGCTTTCCCGATCTCGCTGCATTTGCCCTCCTGTGTCACCTTTTGTTCGCTTCGCCCCACGCCCCTGTCCCGGAGGAGGGCATCGGCCTTAAGCACGTGTGGGTGACAGAAAACCAGGGACAGCTTCCGGCCCTTTCGCCCCCGGCCGCCCCGGAAGACTTCATATGCCCGCTTCATGCCCTCAAGCACCGTGGCCAACGGGATGCCTTCTGCTTCCCAGGCTTCGGCGGTCTCGATTTCCCTGGATGACAGGACAAAGGGAGCGCCACGATAGGAAAACATCTGGCGTGCGATGGTCTGATAATACCGTTCCCGGTCTTTCATGAGCACCGCGCGAGCGTCAGCTTTTCCTGTTCCGTCCATGAAGAAGGCGGAGTCCGTCCAGAACGAGATCCGGTTCGTAGTAACCGATGTCGGCTATCTCGCTGCGGATGAGCGACGCAAAACCTCCGGTGGCGACCACCGCAGCCTCTCCGCCCAACTCTCCCTGGAACCTCTGGATCAGGGAAGATACCAGCCCGACATAGCCAAAGTACAGGCCGGACTGCATGCTGGACACGGTTGTCCGGCCGATCGCCTTTTCCGGCTTCAGGATCTCTATGCTCGGAAGTTTTGCCGTCCTCGCATACAGGGCCTCGGCCGAGATTCGGACGCCCGGAGCAATGGCCCCACCCAGATATTCTCCGCGGGCGGATACAGCATCGAAGGTCGTCGCGGTCCCGAAGTCGACCACGATGCAGGGACCCCCGAATTTTTCAAAGGCGGCCACGGCAGACACGATCCGGTCAGCTCCCACCTCCATGGGATTTTCGTACAGAATGGGCATGCCCGTCTTCAAACCGGGCCCGACTATCAGGGGTTTGATCTGAAACATGCCGCGGCAGATGCTCTGAAATACGGGAGTGAGTGGAGGCACGACGCTGGAGAGGATGCCACTCGTGACCTGCTCCTCCTCCAGAGAAGAGGACCGCAGCAACCCCCGCAGGATGACCTTGTATTCGTCACAGGTCTTTTCCGCATCAGACCGGATCTTCCAGTTTTCAGCGAGGTTTTCCCCCTCAAATATCCCGATTGCGATATTGGTGTTGCCGATATCAACAGCAATGAGCATGGCGTCCCTCCTCCCGTGCCCAGTCCAGCATCGGAGGATGACGGGATGGGGTCACGATTTCTCCCGCTCTCCCGGCTGGTCAAACTGCAGCCAGGCCTTGAGTTCCGCCTTGACCCGGGCCGATATCCGTTTTTCCAGCTCACGCTCCATCTCAAGGATCTCCTCCTTGATCTGACTTCGCAATGCATCGTCAGGGGCATGTGCGGAGTGCGCTCCCGAGATCACTCCCTCGGTGCCGCCGGCCTCGATCCGGGCGGGTCCCGGCTCTTCAGGGAGCGATTCCGGATCCCGAGTTCCGCTGATCAACGTCCGGATCCTGTGAGCCAGCTCTTCCGAGTCAAACGGCTTGCTCACGATCTCATCATAGATCAGCCCGGTCAACCGGTCTTCATCCAGATCTTCGAACGCCGGCTGCAGCAGTATCAACGGAGTATGCTCGAATTCCTCCAACTGCCGGATCTGCAGCGCCAACTCATAGCCATCGGCCTGAGGGAGGCTCAGGCCCAGTACGATCGCGTCCGGATTGACCTGAGCGAGAAGCCCCATCACCTCGTTGCCGTCAGCAGAGGTGTAAAGGTCGTAGTGGGAATTCTGAAAAGCAAGATGCAGGGCCTTCAGGGCCGAGGGGCTGCTGTCTGCGACAAGGATTCGATACGCCATGGCTACCACATCAACTGGACCTGTTTCTCCCTGTAGTTATCACTTTTTTCCATTCCCTGTCAAACATCGGGCAGGCGCATCAGGCCTTCGCGACCTCTCCGGTATTGACCACAGAAGTGGATGCCTTGGCCGTCACGTAGTTTTTCAGCGCCTCCTGCTCCGAACCAGCAGCAATGTGGCTGCGCGTATTCGCGCATTTTATGGCAAAACCGTCCGCTCCCTGATCAATGAAGATCTCCACGCGGTTGATCCCCGTCATCTGATACATGCGGAGCCTGAGGTTGATATCCTCTTCCTCGGGGATGGCCGAAGGGGGGCATTCGGGAAGTGTCTCACACAGGTTCTGCATCGCCTGCCAAAAGGTCTCGCCCTGAGCATAATGGGACAGGTCTTCGGTCAGGGCCACGTTCACATGCTGATGAAGAACGCTCCAGAAGGTATACTTGCTCAATTGTTCGGCTCCTCTCGTCTGTTAGTACTGGATGAAGACCGTATTTTCACCCAGGAGGTCTTCCAGAGACCTGATGAATCGGTCGGTCGGAGCTATGCCCTGGATGTCGACCGACTGGACGACCAGCTTCCCGGAATCGTCCGTTTCCAGCTCGAAATATACCGGGCATTCCCCGGGATTTTCGCTCAAAATGGTTTTCAGCTCACCGAACACGGTCTGCTCGAGTCCAGCCAACGCGATCCGCAGGACCATCCTCTTGGCCCTCATCTGAAACGCCTTTTCCAGGGGCATGACTTGGAGAGCCTGGAGTTTGTTGCGCTCTCCATTGCCTTGCAGCCGCCCCTTGACCCAGACCAACAGATCCTCCCGAATGGAATCGTAGCAGCTCCTGTAACAATCCGGGAAGGCCACCGCTTCCACCCGCCCGCTCATGTCTTCCAGCACGAAGGTGGCCATCCGTTCGTCCTTCCGGGTCTTCAGCAGCCGGATCGTAGAGACGATGCCGGCCAGGCTGACCTCCCTCTCTGTCGAGTGGTTATCATCCAGGCGATCGATCGAGTGCGTGATCAGGCCTTTAAGCCTGCGTCCGTATTGGGCGAGCGGGTGGCCGCTGAGATAGAATCCCAGGGCCTCTTTTTCATGTGCCAGAAAGACCTGCTCGTCCCATTCGCTCATTTCGAGGATCCCCCGGGGCATGGGCGGTGGCTCGAGCTGCCCGGAACCGAAGAGGAGGGTTTGGTTTGAGGCCATGGCCTTCTGATAATCCCCGGCATAGGCGATGATCGCGTCGATGAGTCCGAAGAGCTGGCTGCGCCGGAAGCCCAGGCCGTCCATGGCTCCGGATTTTATGAGGCTTTCGATGACCTTCCGGTTGAGAGCCTTGGGTTCCACCTCCCGGCAGATATCAAAAGGAGAGCCGAAGGAACCCTTGCCCCCATCCAGGCCGCGGCGGGCCTTGATCAAGGCCCTCACGGCCCCTTCTCCCACATTCTTCACCGCGACCAGGCCGAACCGGATGCGGTCTCCCTCCACGCTGAAATGCAGTTCACTCCGGTTGATGTCCGGGGGAAGCACCGTGATCCCCATCTCCCGGCATTCGTTGATATACTTGACCACCTGGGGTGTGGCGCCCCTCTCCGCCTCTGATGTCAGGAGCGAAGCCAGGAAGAACACTGGGTAATGGGCCTTGAGAAAGGCCGTCTGAAAGGCCAAAAATGCATACGCCGCGCTGTGCGACTTGTTGAAACCGTAGCCCGCAAAATATTTGATCTGTTCGAAGATCTTGTTGGCCTTGGCCGAACTGATCCCGATCTTCTTGGCGCCGTCCACGAAGCGTTTTTTCTGGGCCTTCATGACGGACGTCTTCTTCTTGCCCATGGCCTTGCGCAGCAGGTCCGCCTCTGCCATGGTGAAGCCCGCGATATCCGTGGCGATCCGCATGACCTGCTCCTGGTAGACGATGAGCCCCTTGGTCTCCTTGAGAATGGGCTCCAGCTCAGGAGGATCGTATTTGATCCGTTCGGGATCGTGCTTGCAGCGGATAAAATCCTCGGTCATGCCGCTCTGGAGGGGGCCCGGCCGGTACAGGGCATTCATGGCGATTAGATCGCGGAAGGTTTCCGGCCGAAAGCGCCGCAGGAGATCTTTCATGCCGGAGCTTTCGAACTGAAAGACACCGTCGGTGTTGCCCTCCTGGAACACACGGAACGTCGCCTCGTCATCCAGGGGGATCTCTTTCAGGACGATCAGTTCCCCGGTCGCCTCCTGCACCTGCTCGATGGTGTCCTGGATCACGGTCAGGTTCCGAAGGCCCAGCAGGTCCATCTTGAGGAGCCCGATAGACTCCACGTCCTGCATGGGGAACTGGGTCGTGATCTCCTCCTTGGCCGACTGGTACAGTGGCATGAATTCCACCAGGGGCCGGGGTGTGATCACGATGCCTGCCGCATGGATGGAGGCGTGCCGGACCTGTCCTTCCAGCCGCTTGGCCACATTCAGCAGGTTGGCCACCTTCGGGTCCTTCTCTCTCAAGGATTTCAACTGAGGGATCTTTTCGGATGCGGCGGAGATGGAGGAATCCTCTCCCAAGGGGGGGATCATCTTGGCGATCTTATCCACCTCGGGCAGCGGGACCTCCAGCGCCCTCCCCACGTCCCGGATGGCCTGGCGGGCCGCCATGGTCCCGAAGGTGATGATCTGGCTGACGTTGTCGCGGCCGTATTTCTGCGTCACATACGTGATCACCTCGTCGCGGCGGCGCCCGCAGAAATCGATATCGATATCCGGGAGGCTGATGCGCTCCGGATTGAGGAATCTCTCGAAAAGGAGATCATATTCCAGGGGATCGATCTGGGTGATCCCGAGGCTGTATGCCAGGAGGCTCCCCGCTGCCGATCCTCGACCCGGCCCCACGGGAATGTTTTGGGAACGTGCGAAACGGATCATGTCCCAAACGATCAGGAAGTACCCCTCGAATCCCATCTCCCTGACCAGCCGGATCTCTTTTTCCAGGCGCTCTTCATACTCCCTGGCGGTGGGCAGATCACCAGCCGCGATACGCGGGGAGAGCAGCTGCATCCGTTCCTCATACCCCTCCCGCACCACTCCTTCGAAGTGTTCACCCAGCGATTCTCCATCCGGAGGATCGAACCGGGGGAGATGATACCCAGAAGAAGTGATCTCAAAATCACACTTCGCCGCCACCCGGGCCGTATTGGAGACGGCTTCCGGTAAGTCCGGAAAGGCCGCCAGCATCTCCTCCTCGGACTTGAAGTAGAACTCCTTGCTTCCAAAGCAGATGCGGTCCTTATCCGACAGGCGCTTGTTGGTCTGAATGCACAGGAGGACATCGTGGCTCTCTGCATCCTGCTTATTCAGATAGTGGACATCATTCGTAGCGACCAGGGGGACTCCGAGCTTGTGCCCCAGCCGGATAAGATGCGGATTGATCTTCTTCTGCGGCTCCAGGCCGTGGTCCTGTATCTCGAGGTAGAAATCTCCGTTGGGAAACAGGGACATGTAGGTCAAGGCGGCCTCTTCTGCCTTCTCCTCCTGTCCCTGGCTCAGGTGATCGCTGACCTCACCCTTGAGGCACGCCGACAGGGCGATCAGCCCTTCCCCGAATTCTGCGAGCAGCTCCTTGTCCACGCGCGGCCGGTAATAAAAGCCCTCCAGATAGCTCTTGGTTATGAGCTGGCAGAGATTCCGATAGCCGACAGTATCCTTCACCAGGAGCACCAGGTGGTAGTGCCCGGGTCCCGCCGTGAAGGGCTTTTTGTGTTTCCTTCCCAGGGGCGCCACATATACCTCGCACCCGAGGACAGGATTGATCTCCTTGTCCCGTGCCGCCTGAAAGAAAGGAATAGCGCCGAAGATATTGCCGTGGTCGGTGAGGGCGACGGCGGGCATCTGTGCTCGGACCGCCGCATCGACCAGCTCTGCCGGCTTCACCGCTCCATCGAGGAGGCTGAAATCCGAGTGGGTATGTAGGTGGACGAATTCCGATGCCATGGGCGTCAGCGCTTTCCAGTCATAGGATTTTCGATCATTCCCATTCTATGGTCCCCGGGGGCTTAGAGGTGATGTCGTATACCACGCGGTTTACGCCCGGGACCTCATTCACGATGCGGTTGGAGACCCGGGACAGGAGTTCGTTGTCTGCGGGGAACCAGTCCGCGGTCATCCCATCGACACTCTGGACGAGACGCACCACAACCACACGCTGGTAGGTGCGGCGGTCCCCCATCACCCCCACCGAACGAACCGGCAGCAGGACCGCGAAGGCCTGCCAGAGCAGGTCGTACAGTCCCGCGGCCCCCACCTCCTGAAGAATGATGTCATCGGCCTCGCGGATGATCCGCAGCCGCTCCTTGGTCACCTCCCCCACGATCCTCACAGCCAGGCCAGGCCCCGGAAAGGGATGCTGTGCGATGAAATCTTTGTCCACACCGAGTTCCAGGCCAAGGGCCCGAACCTCGTCTTTGAAAAGCTCGCGTAGCGGCTCCACCAGCTTGAACCTCAGGCCCTTGGGTAGGCCACCCACATTGTGGTGTGATTTGATGCTGGAGGAGGGGCCCTTGACCGGATTGCTTTCGATCACATCCGGATAGATAGTGCCCTGTGCGAGAAAATCCGCGCCCCCGATCTTCTGGGCCTCCTGCTCGAAGATGCGGATGAATTCCCGTCCGATGATCTTGCGCTTCCGCTCCGGAGAGGTCACACGCTGGAGCTTATCCAGAAAGAGCTCTGAGGCATCCACCCCGACCACATTCAAGGAGAAGCTGGCCTTGAATTTCTTCATCAAAGACAGATACTGGTCCTTGCGCAGAAGGCCGTTGTCCACAAAAATGCAGTGGAGGTTGTCTCCGATGGCGAGGCTTATGATCATGGAGGCGACCAGGGAATCGACCCCGCCGCTCAGGCCGCAGATCACATGGCCGTCGCCGACCCGATCCCGGATCTCGCTCACCTTCCGGTCTACGAAAGAACCCATGCTCCACTCGGCTTTAAGCCCGGCCTGCTCAAACAGGAAGTTGGAGAGAACCTTGAGCCCCTGCTCTGTATGGATGACCTCGGGATGGAACTGAACCCCGAAGTAGCTCCGCTCCCGGTTCTCGATCACGGCCGTGGGGCAATTTGATGTCACTCCACTGACCTGGAATCCTGGGGGAATCGCCTCCACCTTGTCCCCATGGCTCATCCAGACTTGACCGCGGTCCTTGATCCCGGACAGAAGGCCGGAACGGTCTTCGACCTCGAGTTCTGCGAAGCCATATTCCCTTTTCCTGCTCGGACTGACCCTGCCGCCAAGGAGATGGGCCATGAGCTGGAGCCCGTAGCAGATACCCAGGACCGGGATCCCCAAGCTGAAGATCTCGGGATGTGGGAGGGGAGATCCCTCGTCATAGACACTCTGAGGTCCGCCGGAGAGGATCAGGGCAGAGGGGCGGTCCTTTTTGAGTTTGGAAATGGGTAGTTTATAGGTGAAAATCTCTGAATAAACACCCAGCTCTCGGACCTTGCGCGCGATCAGCTGGGTGAGCTGAGAGCCGAAATCGAGTATGTAAACCTTATCCATGGAGAGATTTTATCAGAGGCCTCAGGCAATGTAAACGAAGTCTTGAATCGGTCGAAATTATTCCGATTTAAGCCCGCAATATTGCTGCCACAAGGCTCAAAAATGATGGAGAGAAGCGACCGCGGCAAAAGGTTTCTGGAGTGTGGGCGGGTAGGCAATAAAAATAATGTCTTTTCCTGGTAAGGGGGGAGGGCGGGGGCAGGTTGGCTGGCTTGACTGCACTCGGGGAATTCCTTATAGTGGGCATGACATGAGTGGAATCGACAGGATCATCTCGGACCTGTGCGTCCAGACGGAATCGAAGATCGTATTGCTGGTGATGGATGGACTCGGTGACCTGCCGCAGGACGGACGGACTCCCCTGGAAACAGCAGATACTCCCCACCTCGATCGCCTTGCATTGGAAGGGGCGTGCGGCCTTACCGAGCCTGTTTCCATGGGGATAACACCAGGCAGCGGTCCTTCGCACCTCTCTTTATTCGGCTATGATCCCATGCATTTCCAGCTGGGGCGAGGAATCCTGGAGGCCCTGGGCGTTGACGTCGAGGTCGGCCCCGACGACCTGGTGGCGAGGGGCAACTTTGCCACTTTGCAGGACGGCCTCATTACCGACCGCAGGGCGGGCCGGATTCCCACAGAAAAAAACCGGGAGCTGTGCCGCGCGCTTAACCAGGAGTTGGCCCCGATCGAAGGCGCGGACATCACGGTGTATCCCGGCAAAGAACACCGGTTCGTCGTAAGATTCACGCGCACGGGACTGCGGGACGCGCTCTCCGACGCGGATCCCCAGAAAGAGCAGAAGCCCCGTGCGTATACAGAGGCGCTCCAACCAGAGGCCCAAGACACGGCCGCGCTGGTCAACGCCTTCCTGGACAGGGCGACCGAGATCCTGAAGGGCCGGGACAGGGCCAACACCGTGCTTTTGCGGGGATTCGCCCGATATCCCGATATCCCCACCATGCAGGAGCGCTTCAAACTCCGCCCCGCGGCCATCGCCAACTACCCCATGTACAAAGGGCTGGCCAAGCTGGTGGGCATGGAGGTGCCCGAGGTCGGCCCGGAGATCTCCGACCTGTTCTCCGCGCTGGAAAGCAATTACTCCGAATTCGATTTCTTCTATGTCCACTTCAAGAAAACCGATTCCACCGGAGAAGACGGCGATTTTGCATCCAAGACGGAAGCGATCTCACGTGCGGACACCTTCATCCCGCGCATCACCGCGCTCAAACCCGATGTCCTGGTTGTCACCTCGGATCATTCCACTCCCTGCGGGCTCAAGTCCCACTCCTGGCATCCCAATCCCTTCCTGATCCATGCCGAGGCCGCCCAGCCGGACCTGGTCTCGACTTTCTCGGAGAGGGCCTGCAGCCAGGGCTACCTCGGCCGATTCCCCGCCATGAACGCCATGGCACTGATGCTGGCGCATGGAGGGAAGCTCAAGAAATACGGGGCATGATGCGGAAGAAGATCCTACTATTCCTGCTCTTCCTGGCCGGGTGCAGCGCCCTCATCCCCGCCTCCGGTCAGCGCGACACGCGGATCGAGATCTATGACCTGCGCCCCTACACTCACGCCACCTTCACCCGCATCGCCGTGGATGTGGGTAAGCTCCGCGAGTACAACGCCGATGCCCTGTTCGGGCCGGACCGCATCTATGTGGACATCTACCAGGCCAAGCTGAACCCCATCCTTCACAACAAGGTCATCAAGGTGCAGAACGGGTATGTGAAGCAGATCCGGATCGGGCAGAAAAACTCCACGACGGTCCGGGTCGTGGTGGACCTGGATTTCGAAGAGATCAAGCGCTATAACGTCTTTCATCTTTTCGATCCCTTCCGCATCGTGATCGACATCCATCCGGACTATGCCGTGCCCGATGTCAAGCCCACCACGCCACCCAAGCCCGCGGATCCCACACAGAAGGGATACAGCCTGGCCCGCCAGCTCGGACTGGGAGTCAAGCGCGTCGTGCTGGATCCCGGACACGGAGGCAAGGACCCGGGCTGCATCGGCAAGAAGGGTACCCTGGAGAAGGACGTGGTCCTGGACGTGGCGCTCAAGCTGAAATCCATCCTGGAAAAGGAGACCGACCTGGAGGTGATCCTGACACGGGAATCGGATATCTACATCCCGCTTGAGACCCGCACGGTTATTGCCAACCAGCAGCAGGCCGATCTCTTCATATCCATCCATGCCAACGCGAATCCCCGGAAGGGATATTCGGGAGTGACGACTTTCTATCTGAACCTCCCCAGCGATCCATCGGTAATGGAGACGGTGGCTCGAGAGAATGCAACCTCGACCAAGAACATCAGTCGATTGAACGAGATCCTCGGGCAGATCATGCGGGAGGATAAGATCAAGGAGTCCACGGACTTGGCCCTGCGTGTGCAGTCTCAGCTGGTTGATCATCTGAACACAAGTTACAAGGGCGTGAAGAATCAAGGGGTCAAGAGCGGCCCGTTCTGGGTCCTGATCGGGGGGGACATGCCGTCCGCCCTGGTCGAGATCTCCCACCTCAGCAACAGTCAGGAGGAAAGCCGTTTACAGACCGAAGGCTACCGTACCGCGGTCGCCGTGGGAATCTACCAGGGGATCATAGCGTATGTCGATTCGCTGGGGAAAGGAATATAACGATCATGAAAAGACGCAATTTCATCAAAAACATGGCGGTTGGTGGTGCAATGCTCAACCTCCCGCACGGTTTTTTACCACAGGGAAATCCGGGCCCGCTGCTGGCCCAGGTCACGGGTGACGATCCGGCCCTCATCACCAAGGAAGCCGTGAATATCCTGGGTGGGATGTCAAAGTTCGTGGCGAAGGGCGACAGGGTTCTGGTCAAGCCTAACATCGGCTGGGACCGAACACCTCAGCTGGGGGCCTGCACCAACCCGGACGTGGTCAAGGCTATGGTGGAGATGTGTGTGGAGGCGGGCGCCAAGGTCGTCACGGTCATGGACAATCCCTGCAATCCCGCCCGTCGCACCTATGTGCGCTCCGGGATCTCCAAGGCCGCCAAGGAAGCCGGGGCCAAGGTTCCATACCCCAATGAACACAAGCTCAAGAAGATACCGCTGAACGGAGAGCTCCTCAAGGAATGGGAGATCTACAGCGATTTTGTCGAAGTGGACAAGATCATCAATGTCCCAGTCACCAAACACCACAGCCTTTCCCGCGTGACACTGGGCATGAAGAACTGGCTGGGGGCCTGCGGAGGCAACCGCAACCAGATGCACCAGAGGCTGGATCAATGCATGGTCGACCTGGCGGCGTTTTTCAAGCCTGCCCTGACGGTGCTGGATGCCTATCGCGTCCTGTTCAGAAACGGGCCTCAAGGGGGCAGGCTGTCCGATGTCAAAGAACACAAGACCGTGGTGGCGGGGGTGGACTACGTTGCCGTTGATGCCCTGGGCGCCACATTCCTGGATGTCGATCCGTCTGAGTTGCGCTTCCTGCAGATCGCCCAAGAGCGGGGCCTCGGAGAACCAGACCTGGAGAAAGTGACCATTGAAAAAAGAACTCTCTAGAAAATACCGGAATCTGCAGCGCCTTCGCATCTTCAGTCAGTTCGCCTTTTTTTTCCTGTTCTTCTATCTCCTGCTGAAAACCCGTTTCCCTGAGGGGGATTACATCGGGCATGTCGAGATCTTTTTCCATTTCGATCCCCTGCTGGCGCTGACAACCTTCGTCGCATCACGCGTGTTCTATCCGGCCTTCCTGTTGGCCGGCCTGACCATCCTCCTGACGCTCCTCCTGGGCCGGGTCTTTTGCGGCTGGTTCTGCCCGCTGGGCTCCCTCCACCAGTTCTTCTCCTGGCTTTTTAAGAAAACAAAGCTCATGAAGCCCAAGCTCCCCAAAGACAACCACACGGTGTGGAAGTATTACCTCCTGCTCCCCATCCTGATCAGCACGCTGTTCTCTCTCAATCTTATAGGGCTCCTGGATCCCTTCTCGCTGCTCTACCGGTCTTTTGCCGTAGGGATCATGCCTGCAGTGGATCACACTACCTCGAGCCTCATCGGCCTCCTGTACAGCGCCAACCTTTCCTTTCTGGGAGACGGGCTCGTCCAGTATTTTGAGATTCTCAGCCTAAACGGCGTGTTCCTGCAAGGCTTCTTCATCGGGGCCCTGTTCCTGGGCCTCCTGATGCTCAACATGACGCGGGAGCGATTCTGGTGCCGCTATCTCTGTCCTCTCGGAGCCTTCCTGGGATTGTTCGCCCGCTGGAACCTGCTGAAGCTTCGCATCGACGCGGAAAAGTGTATCAAATGCAATCTTTGCACGAGGCAGTGCCAGACCCAGGCCGATCCTTTCCCCAATGCGGAGTGGAAGCGGTCGGAGTGTGACTACTGCTTCACCTGCGGGGCCATCTGCCCCACTGCGGCTATCGGATTCGGGCCCAAGCCCGCACTTGAAGACCGCAAGCTGGTTGATCTGGACCGCAGGAGGCTGCTCCTCTCCTCTTTCGCAGGGTTCGTTGCGGCGCCTTTCTTCCGCCTGTCTCCGGCGCGGGAGCGGGCCTCGGAAAAACTCATACGCCCGCCGGGGGCCCTCCCAGAGGAACAGTTCCTCAAAAAATGTGTAAAATGCGGCGAGTGCATGAAGGTGTGTCCCACCAACGGCCTCCAGCCGACCCTCGCAGAGGCTGGGCCCGAAGGGATCTGGACCCCGATGATCGTGCCCAGGATCGGCTACTGCGAATACTACTGCTCCCTGTGCACGCAGGTCTGCCCGACCGGCGCCATCCAGGAACTGGACATCGAGGCCAAGAACAAGGTCAAGATGGGCTCAGCCTGGATCGACCGCAACCGCTGCATCCCCTGGAAATTCGGGACTCCCTGCATCGTGTGCGAGGAACACTGCCCGGTCTCACCCAAGGCCATCCAACTGAACAAGATCGAGGTCAAGCTTAAGGATGGGACCGTCAAGACTCCCCTGGCACCCGTCATCGACCTCGAGACCTGCACCGGATGCTGCATCTGCGAGAACAAATGCCCGGTGGTGGACAAACCCGCTATATACATAACGAGCGTGGGGGAGAGCCGCTCCGAGCGCAATCAGGTCCTGCTCGACATCATACAGCCGGGCGAGGTCGACATCTACGGGAAAAAACCATGACTCCCCTGGTATTAAGTGTAGCCATAACCTGGACCCTGGCCAATGTGATGAAGCCGATCGTCACCCTATTCCGGGAGAAGAAGATCAACCGCAAGACCCTGGCCACCAACGGGGGGATGCCCTCCGGCCACACGGCCCTGGTGGTGTCTCTGACCACGGCCCTGTTTCTGGAGACGGGATTGTCTCCGGTATTCATGACGGGCTTGGTCCTGGCGATCCTGGTGATTTACGATGCGGTCAAAGTCCGGATCGAGATCGAGAGGCAGGCCCGCGTATTAAACCGGCTGTTGGAGGAGAAGGGGATATCGGAGCGCCTCGAAGAGAACGTGGGACACACGCCCGCTGAGGTCCTGGTCAGCATCGTGCTGGGGACAGTGATCCCGATCCTCATCTACCACCTTTCCTGAAGGAGAGGGCGCGCCACGTGAGGCTCACATCTCGAGACCGCAACCACATTGTGTTTTTGCTGCTCCTGGGCCTGGCCGTGGGGCTGGCCTTCGGCCATTCGTTCTACGCGCGCTTTCCGGAAAAGTGTGACGACGTAGACGATTTCGGCCAGCTCGCAGCCGGATTCGCCACAGATCTGACGTTAGGCGGCTCAGTCCGAAGAGGTCCGGTCTATCCGGTCCTCCTGGGTATGGTCTACCGCATTTTCGGAATCCATAACCACGCGGCCCTCATCGCCTTTCACTCCCTCTGCCTGGGGTTTTTGGGAGTGGGATTCTACATCTTTTCCAGGAAGGTCTTCGGATCCGACAAGCTGGCCCAGGGAGCCGGGATTCTGATCATCCTCAATCCCTTCGTTGTCTGGTATGTGCCGCGTTTCTGGATCGAGCTAGTCTTCACGCTGCTGACCTCGGCTATGGTATTCACTGCGTACCGCGCGCTCCGTTCCCGCACACCCCGCTCCCTGGCGCTCTTCGGATTGGCCACGGGGCTGAGCGCCCTGTGCAAAGCCGTGACACTGCTCTTCCCCCTGTTCCTGGCCCTGTCGCTCGTGTTGTTGCGCACAAGATCTTCGGGGCCATTCTACCGTTTCCCCTGGAGAAAGCTCGGCGCCTTCTTCCTGATACCGACAGCTGTCACCCTGCTGACCATCTCTCCCTGGGTTCTCCGCAACCGCATTGTCACAGGACGCTGGGTCCTCGTCAGCACGAACCTCGGTGTCGAGTATTTCCGAGGCGACTTCCTCTCACAGCGCAACTCATTTCTCATCTCGCGGAAAACCCTGGAAGACACTCTTATGGAATCAGTGGCGGAGGAAAACCGCATCCTCCAAGAGCACGGCAGGGATCCCGCGCTCATCACGGACATGGAGAAGGATGACGTCTTCCTGGCTCTCATGTGGGAGGATCTCCGGTCCCGCCCGCAGCGTCATGTCATCAACACCCTTAAGCAAATACCGGCATTCTGGTACTTGGGAAACACCTGGTGGTCATCCCTGTATTTCCTGGGACAGAGCGTTGTGTTCCTGTCCCTGTTTGGGATCGCGCTCGTCCGATTCAGGAGCGGGAGGGAGCTAGGAACCCTCATCGGATTGTTCCTCCTATATATGACCCTGCTCCATGCCAGCCTGGGGGCCTTGGCACGCTATTCCCTCCCTCTCTACCCGCTCATGACGCTCGTCATCGCAGCCTGGTGGATGGACTCGCGCCGGCGGCGCAGGGAAAAGAAAGGTCAGGGGGTCCTGGAAGTCAACGGCGAGGATGATCGGACCGCAGCCTCTCCCTTAACGCCTCCAGGGTAAGGAATAGCTGCCCGCTCGCATCTCCCTCCCCACGATCGATAGGATGGGGCTCGCCGGGGTCTCTGCCGAGATCGTAGAAAAGCCGAGCTGTCTTCCGGCCATATCTGACCAGGATCGCCTTGTGGGAGGCTGTCCGTAGGGCTTGAGCTTCGTGCCCTCCCTGGTGCAGCTCCGCGTAAACATACTCCCTGTCTCCGGGGAGCTCCACTCCAGCAAGAAGAGGAGACAGGTCCTGGCCTTCGAAGGTTGACTGTGGCCGGCTATTCAGAAAGCACCTTCTTCAGCCCTTCCTTCAAGTGGGGAATGATCTCGAAAAGATCTCCGACTACGCCGAAATCAGCGACTTTAAAGATCGGGGCATCGGGATCTTTGTTCACCGCCACGATATATTTGGAGGAGGACATCCCGGCAAGATGCTGGATGGCCCCGGACAGGCCAAAGGCCAGATACAGGTCGGGCGAAACGGTCTTCCCCGTCTGTCCAACCTGGTGTTGGTGGTCGATCCACTCGGCATCCACAGCGGAACGTGACGCGCCCACGGCTGAGTGGGGGAGGATGTGCGTGAGATCGCGCAGCAGGTCGAAGTTCTCCGGGCCTTTCAGGCCGCGGCCGCCCGCAACGATGATCTCGGCTTCGGTTACATCCAACTCCGCTCCTTCTTCGCGCAGCTGTTCGATCGTCCTATCATGGGTCTGGTCCTCGGGCACCACGACTTCTCTCACCTGCGCTTCCCCGGATCCACCCCCCTCTTCAGCGGAGAACACATTGGGACGGAGCGTGATGACCTGGGGGGTTGACGTCAGCCGGAAGGTGACGTAGGCCTTCCCCGCAAACACGGGTCGCGTCGCCTCCAGCACCCCTTCCTTCACCTCTAAAAGCGTACAGTCCGAGGCCACACCGACTCCCAGCTTGGCGGCCACACGGGGGGCCAGCTCCCTCCCCTGGGCCGTGGCTGAGAACAGGAGGGCCCGGGGTTGCATTTCCTCGACCAGCGTATTCAGCGCAAAGGCAAAGCCGCTGGGGCTGAAGTGGCTGAGCAGAGTGTTCTCCAGGACATGGACCCTCGCGGCTCCGAAGGCATACAGCTCCGAGGCCAGGTTTTCCAGGCCGTGTCCCGCCATGACCGCGTGCGCCTCTGTGTCCAGCTCGCCTGCCCGCCTTTTCCCCTCTGAAAGGGCCTCGAGTGATGACTTCTTGACCTTGCCGTCTCTGACTTCTATGTAGACCAGTATCATCGAATCCTCCTAAACCACCTTGGCCACATTGTGCAGGAAGTCGACAAGCTGCCGTGCCGTCTCCGCCGCCTCTCCCTCGACGATCCTTCCCGCCTCGCGGGCGGGCGGAGTTTCCATGCGCACGATCGTCAACTGCGGTGTGAGCTGCTCATCGGACAATCCGAGTTCAGCGGTCGTGATCACGGGGATCTGCTTGCGTTTCGCCATCATGATCCCTTTCAGGGTTTCATAGCGCGGCTCGTTCAGCCCTTTCTGAGCGCTGACAACCGCAGGCAGGGGGACAGATACTCTTTCCGATGCACCCTCGATCTCCCTCAGAGCGGTGGCACTGTTTCCATCCAGGTCCAGCTGAGTGATCACGCTGACCTGGGGTAATCCCAGCATCTCCGCCACCATGGCGGGAACTTGGGCATTATCGGCACCCATCGACTGTTTCCCGAAAAGGATCAGATCATACGCGGGGTATTTCTGCCTTACTGCCTCAGCGATGATTCGGGCGGTGCGGAGCCCATCATAGCTCTCTGGGGCATCGTCGCGAATGAGTACCGCTTCGTCCGCTCCCATGGCCAGGGCCTTCTTGAGGACGACCTGGGCCTCATCCGGGCCGACTGAGAACACCGTCACCGTCCCGCCCTTTGCTTCGCGGATCTGAAGGGCTTCCTCCACCGCGTATTCATCGTACGGGCTCATGACAAAGTTCAGCCCTTCTTCGATGATGCGATTGTTCTCATGGTCGATGCGGATGCTGGATTCGGTATCGGGAACTCTTTTGATAAATACGAACGTATTCAACGCGACCTCCTCATTTTTTCATGGGGACAACCCCCACGGTTATTTCTATGGTTCCCTAGTTATGGCGCTTGAGGATGAGGGTCCCATTGGTACCCCCGAATCCGAAGGAGTTGCTCAGAGCAAAGGACAGTTCGGTCGGGCGGGCCTCATTGGGAACGTAATCCAGGTCACACTCGGGATCGGGATTCTGATAATTGATGGTCGGCGGCAGGATCTGATGAAAAATGGCAAGGGCACACATGCTCGCTTCCAGGCCGCCGGCCGCTCCCAGAAGATGCCCGGTCATGGATTTGGTGGAACTCACGGCCAGCCTCTGTGCATGATCGCCGAACAACTTTTTGATCGCCAGGGTCTCGATCTTGTCGTTCCAGGGGGTCGATGTGCCGTGCGCGTTGATATAATCCACTTCGGTGAGCTCGATCCCCGCATCCGTGACCGCGCGCAGCATGCACCGGTAGGCCCCGTCCCCATCCGTCCGGGGAGCCGAAACATGGTAGGCATCGCCGCTCATGCCGTATCCCACGACTTCCGCGTAGATGCGCGCTCCCCGCTTTAAAGCGGCTTCCCTCTCTTCGAGGACCACGATCCCCGATCCTTCGCCCACCACAAAGCCGTCACGCTCCTTGTCGAAGGGCCGGGAGGCCTCCTCGGGAGCATCGTTGCGCGTCGAAAGTGCGCGCATAGCGCAGAAGCCCGCCACTCCAAGGGGCGTGATCGGCGCTTCCGCCCCGCCGGCAAGCATGATGTCCGCTTCTCCCCGGGAGATTATGCGGCAGGAATCCCCGATGGAATGGGTGCCTGTGGAGCAGGCCGTGGCCGGGGCCGAATTCGGCCCCCCCGACTTGAACAGGATCGAGATCTGCCCCGCGGCCTCATTGATGATCGTAGAGACGAGGAAGAATGGGGACACGCGCCCCGGGCCCCTCTCCAACAGGATCTTATGTGTATCTTCGATGCTGCCGATCCCTCCGATGCCGGACCCGACATACACGCCGGTCCGGTCCCCCTCCAGTAGAGCTGTGTCGATGCCTGAATCCTCCACGGCCAGCTGTGCCGCGGCCACGGCATACTGGATAAACCTGTCCATCTTGCGGGATTCTTTGCGATCGATGAAGGCCAGGGGATCAAACTCCGTGCACTCGCCCGCGATCCGGCTGCTGTACTGAGAGGGATCGAAGCGGGTGATGAGGCCGATGCCGCTTCGTCCTTCCCGGGCAGCATCCCAATTCCGGTCGACGCCGATCCCAATAGGAGAGACCAGACCGATCCCCGTGATGACGACCCGACGGGCCGACGTCCGCCCCGACAAATCCGATGATCTGTCCATGCTTGGATTGTCCGGGATCGGTCTATTTTGCGTTGGCGAGAACGTATTCGATGGCTTTGCCCACCGTGGTCAGTTTTTCCGCCTCCTCGTCCGGGATATCCAGGTCGAACTCGTCTTCCAGCGCCATCACGAGCTCAACGGTATCCAGAGAATCGGCGCCGAGATCGTCGATGAAAGAAGCCTCTTCCGTGACCTGGTCCTCACCAATGCTCAGCTTGTCCGCCACAATCGCCTTTATCTTGTTCAGGAGTTCGTCTTTTTCCACTTTTCCCTCCTCAAAATTGATATATACAAACGGCTGCTACATGAGCAGTCCGCCGTTGACATTGATCACCTGTCCCGTGATGTATCCGGCTTCATCCGAGAGCAGGAATTTTACTGCCGCGGCAACGTCCGCCGCTGTCCCGAACCTCTTGAGGGGGATCAGGTTCATGAAGCTTTCCTTGACCCCCTCCGGAAGGGATTCGGTCATGGCTGACGTGATATAGCCAGGCGCCACGGCATTGACGGTGATCCCTCGGGAAGCCACCTCGCGAGCCAGCGATTTTGTGAATCCGATCACTCCCGCCTTGGAGGCGGAGTAATTGCACTGTCCAGCATTGCCCATCACGCCGACCACAGAGGAGATGTTCACGATGCGGCCGGACCTGTTCTTCATCATGTGCCGGATCATCGCCTTGGAGAGGTTGAAGACGCCCTTCAGGTTGACCGCCAGGACGGCATCCCACTCGTCCTCCCTCATACGCATGAGGAGGTTGTCACGGGTGATGCCGGCATTGTTCACGACATGATCGATCTTCTGATGTGCCGCGATGGCCTGATCGACCACCTCGGTAACCTGATCCAGGCGCGCCACGTCAGCCACATAGGACGCCGCCTTGCCGCCTTGACGGCGAATATTCTCGGCCACGGCCTCCAGTTTGTCCAGCTGGATGTCCAGCAGAATGATCTCAGCGCCCTCTCGAGCGATCTCGTAGGCCAGGGCCTCCCCGATACCTTGGGATGCCCCCGTGATCAGCGTGACTTTTCCATCGAATCTCATCAGGCCTGGACTCCATTCAGGACCTGGCTGATCCCCGCCATTTCGCTCGCGATCTTGTCCTGAACGCGACTCACGACGTAGTCTCGGGCCAGCCTGATAGCATTTTTAACGGCCACGGGATTGGAGCGGCCGTGGCCGATGATGCAGACACCGTTGATCCCCAGCAGGTGCGCGCCTCCGTACTCGGAGTAATCCACGCGCTTGTAGATCCTCTTGAGGTGCCGCCGCAGCAGCAGGTATCCGATCTTGGCGAAGATGTCCCGCATGATCTCAGTCCGGGCGATCTTTTCCAAGGTATCGATCATCCCCTCGCTGGTCTTCAAGGCAACATTCCCCGTGAAGCCGTCGCTGACGATCACATCCGCTTTGCCGGAATAGATGTCCCGGCCCTCGATGTTGCCGACGAAGTTCAGGGAGGAAGCGGCCAGCAGCTCATGCACCTCACGTGTCACATCGTTGCCTTTGATGCTCTCCTCGCCGATGCTCATGAGCGCGATCCGAGGATTGGCAATCCCTAGAACACTTTGCATGAACACACGCCCCATGTGCGCGAACTGCTCCAGGTGCTTGGCGGAACAATTCACGTTGGCTCCCACATCGGTCAGCAGGGTCAGCCCGTTCAGTGTGGGGACCAGGAGCGAGAGAGCTGGGCGCTCCACTCCTTCGAGGGCGCCCAGGACTTTTTTGGAGATGTAGACCACCGCCCCGGTGTTCCCCGTAGAGACGAAGGCATCTGCCTGCTTGTCTTTGACCAGCTGGGTTCCCACCAGGATAGACGATCTCTTCTTCCGGCGGAAGGACAGGAGACCTTCGCTCATCCCGATGGATTCCGCGGCATTCACGATGGTGACGCTGGATCGGGAGTGGTCGATCCGATCGAATTCCTTCTGTATTACGGCTTCGGCCCCGACCAGGAGCACGTCGAGTTGAAACTCCCTGGAGGCGCTGACGGCCCCGGCGACAGTGACTACGGGGCCGAAATCTCCCCCCATGGCATCGACGGCGATCCTCATGTCAGTCTCTCTCTCTAGTCTTCCGATCCCTCTATGACTTGCCGTCCTTTGTAGAACCCGCACTCCGGACAGGCGCGGTGCGGGAGCTTGGGGTTGCCACAGTTGGAGCATATTGAAAGGGCGGGCACTTCGATTGCATCATGGGCCCGTCTTTTCATTTTTCGGGAATGGGAGTGTCTTCTTTTTGGATTAGCCATTTACCTATCTCTTGTCTCTTATAAAGTCTTTGAATTTATCCAGGCGCGGATCCATCTCACCCGCAGCGCAGGAACAGTTGCCTTCCTTGATGATGTTGCCGCACATGGGACAGATCCCCTGGCAGTCTCTGGCACATAGGGGCCTGACCGGGAAGGTGAGGTTGAGCTGCTCCAGGACCACGTCCTTCAGTTCGATCTTCTGGCTGTAAAAGAAAAGCTGGCTGATGTCTTCCTCATCGAGCTGGTCCTTAACCAGCTCCAGCTCCTCCGGCAGGTAAACGAGGTCGAAACCCGAATCCACTCGGAACTCGAATGGCGAGAGGCATCGACTGCACACGAAGCTCAGCCGGGTGGTGATGCTGCCCTGGATGAAAATCTCTTCGCCGACACGCCTCACGGTGACGTCCGCGTGTACGGGCTCGAGGAACACGGCGTTCTCCTCCACCAGCTCAGTGCTGAAGAACTCAAAATCCTCGCTGACGCTCAGCCCGCTTTCCGTCAGTCTATCAATATCGATAATCATTGTAGTATGGTCTCTGTCGGTCGTACTTCAAAAAAAGTTATCTTATTATACCATCTTGCCCCTCTTTGTCAATAACGCCGCCCAGCCCAGCATTGGGCCAAAAGAGGACTTTTTCCCCTGGGAAGATCCCCTCGGGCTCCTCCGACCTTCCGGCTTGCATTTGCCTGGCCTCCGAGTATAATGAAAGAGATTCGAAAAGGACTCGTCATGTCGGGCTTGAACACGGAAGTGGAGCACAAGCGTGAAACCTATCACGTGCAAACCCAGGATCTGGGATCCGGTTCAAACTGCGTGGAGACCACCGTCTACAAGGCCGGGCGAGTCCTGTCATCCCGGCGGGCCTACTACACCTCCTTCCTTGCAAACCGTGCTCTTCCGGAGAAGATCCTGGAGCTCATCCAGGGCGAGCACGGAGCTGTGATCCGGGAGATCGAGGAAGGGAAGTTCGCACACCTCTGAAACAGTCACCAGTCCCATCCCCGAGACGGTTTCCGGAGCTTGAGGCATCAGACGCGATCATGCACGACACAGAGAAAAAGAACCTGTTCCTGATCGACGGCAATTCCCTTCTCTACCGCGCCTACTATGCGATCCGGGGACTGACCAATTCGCAGGGGGTCGCCACAAATGCGGCCTTCGGTTTTCTCTCCGGCCTGCGCAAGCTCATCGAGCAGGAAGGGCCGGAATACTTCGGCGTGGTTTTCGATTCCAAGGGGCCGACCTTCCGGCATTCCCTGTACCATGACTACAAGGCCACTCGGAAGCCCATGCCTGAAGACCTGGTCCCTCAGGTCCAGATGGTAAAAGACCTTCTGAAGGCCCTGCGCATCCCCGTTTATGCGAAGTCGGGATACGAAGGCGACGACCTCCTGGGCAGCCTGGCTTTCCAGGCTCCGAGTCGGGGAGTGCATGCGGTCCTCGTGTCGCACGATAAGGACCTTTACCAGCTGGTGAATTCCGGCACCTCGATATACCACCTGATGAAAGAGAATTACCTGGATGAAAAGGCCGTCAAGGAAACGTTCGGCGTCCGGCCCGACCAGGTCGTGGACGTCCTGGCCCTATGGGGAGATTCCTCGGACAATGTCCCAGGCGTGACGGGGATCGGAGAGAAGACCGCCAAGGCCCTGATCATTGAGTACGATTCCCTTGACAACCTGCTGGCAAACCTCTCCCACCTGAAAAACCCGCGCACGCGAGAGCGAATCCATGAGAGCCTGGACCGCCTCGAGCTAAGCCGCCGGTTGGTGACCATCGAGACCGGACTGGAGCTGGAATTCGACCTGGAGGCCCTTGCCGTCACAGAGCCGGACTTCGAAACACTCCTTCCCCTGCTCCAGGAACTGGAGTTCACGTCGCTGCTGTCGGACTACATGGGCCGCTCCCGCCAGTCACAGACCAGATATTCGACCATCCTGCAGGTCAAGGACCTCAAAAAGCTGATTGCTGAGATAAATACGGCCAAGACAGTCTCTCTGGATACCGAGACCGACAGCCCGGCCCCGACCCGGGCCCGTCTGGTGGGCATGTCATTTGCCTTGGAGCGGGGCTCCGCCGCATATCTCCCCCTGGCCCACGATTATCTCGGCGCCCCCGAAATGATCCCCAAGGATAAGGCTCTGGAGCTCCTGGAGCCGGTCCTGGCCGATCAGGACATCAAAAAAATCGGCCAGAATATAAAATACGATCTCATCGTGCTGCAGCGGGAAGGCATGACTGTCCGGGGCATCGACCGGGACACGATGGTGCTGTCCTACCTGAACGAGCCCAATTGGGGCCAACACAACCTCGGCCGCCTGGCCCTGACCTATCTCCAGGTCAAGGCCATGGACTACCACGAGGTGGTCGGAAAGGGCCGGGACGAGGTCACCATGGACGCGGTTGACATCGAGCGGGCAACACCGTATGCCTGCCAGGACGCCGACCTGGCGCTGCAGCTCGCAGATATCTTGGCCCCGAAGATCGAGGAGAAGGGCCAGGCCAGACTGTACGAGGAGATCGAGCGCCCCCTGATCCCCCTGCTGGCACAGATGGAGATGTGGGGGATCAAGATCGATCCCCAGGTCCTGGGTGATCTGTCCGACGAGCTAAAAGAGGGGATAGAAGATCTGACGAAAAAAATCTTTGCACTCAGTGGCGAAGAATTCAACCTCAACTCCCCGCAGCAGCTCGCCCGTGTCCTGTTCGAAAAGCTGCAGCTGCCCGCCACCCAGAAGACCAAAAAGACACGAGAGTTCTCCACCAGCCTGAGCGTGCTCCAGGAGCTGGCGCATGACTATCCCATCGCGCAGCATACCCTGGAATACCGGCAGCTGGCCAAGCTTAAGTCGACCTATGCCGACTCCCTGCCTCTGCTCATCAATCCCGAGACACAGAGGATCCACACGTCCTACAACCAGACGGTGGCCGCCACCGGCCGGCTCTCCTCCAGCGATCCCAACCTGCAGAACATTCCCGTGCGCGGCCGATGGGGGCCCCGCTTTCGTCAGGCTTTTGTTCCCGAACCGGGCCACCTGTTCCTGTCCGCCGACTATTCACAGATCGAGCTGCGTGTCCTGGCCCACCTGTCGGAGGACCCGGTCCTGATCGATACGTTCATCCATGACCGCGACATCCATCAGGAGACGGCCAACCAGGTCTTCGGGGACGAGGGAGCTCTGTTCGAAGACGAGCCGCGCCGCAGGGCGAAGATCATCAATTTCAGCATCATCTACGGGACCTCAGCCTTCTCGCTGGCCAAGGAACTCGGCACAACCAACCGAGAGGCCCAGGGCTTTATCGACCGATATTTCGAGAAATATCCGGGGGTTTTCCGATTCCTGGAGTCCAGCGTGGATGAGGCCCGGGAAAAGGGATACTCGGAGACGCTCCTTGGCCGAAGGCGCCCCGTGCCCGAACTGCGCAGCCCCAACCGTGTGGCCCAGCAGGCCGGCCGCCGCATCGCCCTGAACACGCCCATCCAGGGAACGGCCGCAGACCTGATGAAGAAGGCGATGATCGATGTCTGGGAGGCTCTGCGGGCCCATGAGCTACGGGCCCGTATGATCCTCCAGGTCCACGACGAGCTGGTTTTCGAGGTCCCGGAGGGTGAATACGAAGAAACGGAAAAGCTGGTCCGGGAAGAGATGGAATCCCCCCTGGAACTCAGGGTTCCGCTGAAGGTCCACCTGGCGTGGGGGATCAATTGGGCGGAAGCGAAATAGCAACCCGGCGGCCCGGGGCTACACCTGCGCGTTTCCCGCTGGAGGGAGGCTCTTCTGATAGATGCGGAAGCGCTTATAGATCTCCCCCCCCATCCGCTCCATCTCGCCTCGGACACGCAGGTTGGACTCCATCTCGTGATGGGTGTCAATGACCTCCATGCCGGCCTCCTGAGCGGATACGAGCATCTTCATGCCCATGAGCACATCGAGCCCCCTCCCGCGATAGGGTTCCTTGATGGCCCCCAACAGGAAGTCGAGCTGTTTGGTCTTCTTGGAGGCCCGCTGTATCTTGAAGATCCCGAACGGAAGCAGGCGGCCCTTGGATTTCTGTATGCCCTCCACCAGATTGGGCATGCCGATGATGAAGGCCACCACCTCGTCGTCCTTTTTTACGCCTTTGACGAAACGCGGATCGAGCAGTGGGAGGTAGCGGGCGGCCAGCTCGTCCATCTCCTTCTCTTCCAGGGGCGTGTAGCCGTAGATGTCGCTGCCGGAATAGCATTCGTTCATCAGATGGAGGACTGGTTTGATGTATCGCTTGAACTCTTTCCTTTTCTTGAATTCGAAAACCTCGAAATCTCCCTTCCTCCGGGCCCTTTCGTAGATCTTCTTGAAGAACTCGGGAAACTCCTTGGGAACCTCCAGCCGATATACCACATAGTCGATGTCCTTGGAGTAGCCAAAGGATTCGATCATGGCCGGCATCCAGTCGAAGTTGTAGTAGCAGGTGATGGTGGAGGGGCTGTCGAAGCCCTCTATCATGAAGCCCTCCGGGTCCTGATCCGTAAAACCATAGGGCCCCACGATCCGATCCATGCCCTTGTCCCTGGCCCATTTCTCGACATGTCCTAGGAGGGCGCCGATCACATCCCGGTCCTCCCATGCCTCCAGGAACCCGAACCGGGCCGTATTTTCTTTGCGATATTCATTGTATCGGTGGTTTATGATCCCCATGATACGGCCGACAGCCCTGCCGTCCCGGAAGGCCAGCAGCAGGGTGGTATCGCAGTAGCTGAAGGCCTTGTTCTTTTTGGGATCAAAATAGTTGCGCTCATCCACATAAATGGGCGGCACCCAGGCCGAGTGGTTGGCATGGATCTCAGCCGGAAGATGGATGAATCGCCTGAGGGCCTTGCGTCCTCGAACCTCGCTTATAGTAACGCCCATCGTTTTCTCCAGACCGACATTAGCTTCGAATATATCCCCGTCCTATACTACAGATTTATTGGTAAAAACGCAAAATATTGCAGAACCCGGGAATCCTGTCTCCCACCCCCTCTCTTCAGGCACGTTTCAGTCAACTCATCGAGCAGCTCCACGGACCACCGCCGGTTGACAAGAAGGGCCCAGACCGAATACACTTATTTTTTCATTTTATAGGCCACAATCAATACGAACATGAAAAAAAAGACCTTTCCCCACGGTGTGCATCCGCCCGAGAGCAAGCACCTCTCCGAGTCCTTGCCCCTGGAGTCCCTCCCCGCTCCCGACAAAGTGATGATCCCCTTGCATCAACATTTCGGGGCGCCGGCCAAGGCCCTGGTCAAGAAGGGGGATGAGGTCCTTATGGGACAGAAGATCGGGGAAGGCCCGGTCCTGTTCTCTGCGAATGTCCATTCCAGCGTCTCGGGCAAGGTTTTATCGGTGGACGGATTTCCCCACCCCTTGGGTAAACCAGTGACGGCGGTCACGATCTCCAACGACGGAGAGGACCGGCCGGCGCCGGAGATCCGGGCCGAGCATGCACCCCTGGCCCTCTCCCCGGACGATATCCGCCGCAAGGTCAAAGAGGCCGGCATCGTCGGGCTGGGCGGCGCCGCCTTCCCGACCGCAGTCAAGCTGACCCCCCCCAAGGACAAGCCCATTGACACCGTGATCGTCAATGGGTGCGAGTGCGAGCCCCTGCTCACGGCCGACCATCGGGTCATGCTGGAGCATCCGGATGCCGTCATCAAAGGGGCCGAGCTCGTTCGTATCGCCACCGGGGCCAGGCGGATCATCGTGGGGATCGAGGACAACAAACCGGACGTTTACGAAGCGTTCAAGCAGACCTCCTATCCCTTCGATGTGGAGTTCGCGCTGCTGAAAACCAAATACCCCCAGGGTGCTGAGAAGAACCTGATCTCCGCCCTCCTCAAGCGAGCGGTCCCGCGTGGAGGGCTGCCCTTCGATGTGGGCGTGGTGGTGCAGAACGTGAGCACGGCCAAGGCCGTCTGGGAGGCCGTGGCGCTGGGCAAGCCCCTCTATGAGCGGGCCCTGACCGTCTCCGGTACGGGGATCTCAGAGCCCAAGAACCTGATGGCTCGGATCGGAACCCCATTTCAACACATAATCGATCACTGCGGTGGGACCAGGGAAGGAAGCAACCTGTTCGTGATGGGGGGCCCCATGATGGGCCTGGCCCAATGGACCACGGCGGTTCCTGTGATCAAAGGCACCTCCGGCATCCTGGTCTGGGCCGAAGCCGGGCCGGCACGCGAGTACAGCTGCATCGGGTGCGCGCGCTGCGTGAGCCACTGTCCCATGGGCCTGGTCCCCACAAGGCTCATGAAATACGTCAAGCACGACGCCCTGGCGGAGGCCGAGCCGATCGGGATCCTGGACTGTGTGGAATGCGGCAGCTGTCAATTTTCCTGCCCTGCACACATCCCCCTGGTCCACTGGATCCGCCTGGGGAAGAACAAACTCATCAGTGAAAAACGGAAAAAGAGCGCATAGTCATGACAGACTCAGGATTCTTGCTGCGATCTTCACCCCACCTGAAGGGCCGGGATTCGGTTCCCAAGATCATGTATGCCGTAGTGATCAGCCTGCTCCCTGCGGTGGCGGCCTCCTTCTACTACTTCCGGTTTCGCGCGCTGGCCGTCTACCTGGCCTGCCTCATCGGCTGCCTGGCCACTGAGGCCGTGTTCCTCCGGGTCCGGAAAAAACCTTTCCACTCCCTCTGGGACGGATCGGCCGTGATCACGGCACTGCTTCTGGCCATGACGCTGCCCCCCGACCTCTCGCTCGAGCTGGTCGTGATCGGAGCGGTGATGGCCATCGCCTTGGGGAAACAGGTATTTGGCGGACTGGGCCACAACATTTTCAACCCAGCACTGGTGGGACGAGCCTTTCTGCAGGTCGCCTTTCCCGTGGCGATGACCACGTGGTCCCCACCGGCCACCCTCATGGTCGACTCCGCCACCTTTGCCACGCCGCTCGGGAGCCTCAAGTTTCAGAACGCCCTGGCCGAAGGCACCATGGCCCCGATCCAAGACCTCTTCTGGGGGAACACCGGCGGCTGCCTGGGAGAGACCTCGGCGCTGGCGCTTCTGGTCGGTGCGGCCTTCCTGCTCTTTCGCAGAGCCATGGACTGGAGGATCCCGGCAGGGATCATCCTGGCCCTGGGGGCCTTCACAGGAGCCTTTTCGCTGATGGCTCCCGAGAAATATGCCTCGCCCCTGTTTCACTTCCTGGCCGGCGGTTTCATCCTGGGTGCGTTCTTCATGGCCACGGACATGGTAACCTCGCCCATCACGCCCCTCGGAGCCTGGATCTATGCTCTGGGCATCGGCTTCATGATCGGGATCATACGGCTTTTCGGGGGATTCCCCGAAGGTGTCATGTTCTCCATCCTGTTCATGAACACCTTTGTCCCCCTCATCAACCGCTACACGCGGCCCCACATCCTGGGTGAAAGGAGGGCATCATGAGCCTCTCTGTCCGCATGGTCGTAGTCCTCACCGCTGTGGGCCTGATCTCCGGAGGCCTGTTGTCCGTGGTCAACCTGCTGACCGCCGAACGGATCGAGCTGAACCGTCAGAGAGAGATCGAGGAGGCCATCACGCGGGTCGTACCGGGAACCCTGTCCAGTGCCAAGCTCTACGAAGAGGACAAGTTCACGGTCTATGCCGGCAGGGGCGCGGACAACCTGGATCTGGGTTACGCGATCTATGCCTCCGGCACGGGTTTTCAGGATGTCATCGTCCTGATGTTCGGGACCGATCCCGCCATCGAAAAAATATACTCCCTGGCCATCCTGGAGCAGACGCAGGGCGCCTACGGGCACCTGCCGGTCGCGGCATTGCAACACATCGCCCACCAG
>CBESWG010000027.1:0-39973 GCA_965533275.1 uncultured bacterium | reverse complement strand
GCCCGTAATATCCCCAGAGCGCGGAAACGATCGCCTGCAGTTTGGGGTCCTTGATGTGTTCCGACATCATGGCCCCCCAGGTCCGGTTGAAATTCTTGAACAGGATGGGAAAATCCTTGGGGAAGCGGCTCATGTCCACCTTTCCGCCGGCCTGAGAAAATCGGTCGAGATCATCAACGTAGCCCTGCATGTCCTGGAACAGCGCCACGATATTTGACGCCTCATCGGGGAAGTGTTTCTGCAGGGTATTTTCATAGCCGGCGACGTCTTTGTGAGGGACACGGATATCGTGCTTGGGGAAGATCGCCCGGTAGAGGGTTTTGTGAGGCACGAATTCCACGTCCTCTATCTCAGGGAAGCCGGGGATCAGGTTGAGCACACCGTTACGTTCCCCTACCGAGGTGGAGTGGAGCGAGACGTCAAACACGAACCCGCCGGGGCGTTTAAATGTGGTGGCATAGCCGCCGGGCACACGGTGCTGCTCCAGCACCAGGGGCTTGAATCCCTGCCGTGCAAAAGCTGCGGCACAGCTCAGGCCGCCCAGGCCCGCCCCGATGATCACGGCATCATATCCGCCCTTTTGGGCTTCCTGTGAGGTTTTAAGGGGAAAGGAATCCCAATCCAGGGCAAAAGCCGGAATTCCGGCCAGAAGTGTCTTCAGAAAATCCCGTCGCGGTATGTCGTTCATAGAATCCCTCCTACGGCCTCCATTGTAAAACCCTAGTGCTGCCGATGCAAGAGGGGCGTGTCGGGGTTCCGGAGCTTACGAACCGGACGCATTTTCGGGGGCGGGTCAGTGGAAATTTGCCCTATTTCCTTGTTGTTTTATTCTATTTCTTTTTATAGTATGACGTAAATAGACGATTTGTGAATAGGGAGAACTGCTGGTGACAACGCGTATTCTTAGATTAACTCCTATAATTTTTATCAATATGTTACTTGTGCTGCTATTTGTTTCATCCGGCCTTACGGCACCACTTAGTGCATTTAACTGCAGGCAGGGACCAAGTCAGCCGCTGAGCAGCAGTGACCGGGACGGCTTTATCCAACAAAATAGTTTACCCAGGCCATCCGCTCCAACAATATATATACCTTCCCTGAAAGGAGTTGTGACCCAACTTAAAATCTTTGAGGGCGGCCAAGGTGGGGTCGCTGATGACCAAAGAAATTATCAAAACAGTTTTTCCTCCTCAAGCTCCCGCTTCATATATTGGGAGCTAAATCTTTCCCACCCTGCTCCCGGCCGCAGGCTCGAATTTGCCATAGATGAAGTCTGGTACGGCCCTGACGGCAGCGAGTTCGCCAGGAATACAACTAGCTCTCATATTCTCGATACTTGGAGCACGTCGAATCATTATAGCAGCTGGGGCTGGAACGAACCCGGGAAATGGAAACCCGGAACTTACAGAGTCGATATAGTGGTCGGCGGGAAAAAAATCACCAGCGGGTCATTTGTCATCACCGGCGCAGGAGGTGAGACAGTCATAACCTCGGCATACCAAATTCCTTCCCTCCGTGGCAGAGTCACAAGCATTGATTTCTATGAGGAAGGCCTTGATGCTGTCCCTAAAGAGCAGAGACAGTACAGCAGCCAATTCTCAAGATCATCGGCCCGGGCGATTTGGTGGGAACTCAACCTGGATTATGCCGATCCCGGCCGTAAACTCGATTTTGCCATCGATGCCGTATATATCGGCCCCGACGGAAGTGTCCTGAGCCGCCAGACACACAACTCAACAATTCACGCTGGTTGGACAACTTCCTACCATTCACGAGGCTGGGGCTGGAAAGAGCCAGGAAAATGGGAGGCTGGGACCTACCGCATCGAATTGTCCATCAATGGAAAACGTGTAGCCAGCGGCACGTACCAAATCAAAAAAAATGAGAAACAAAACTAAATTGAGATAAAGCGAGGTAATGATGATGAACAAGGAAAGAGGGTTTAGGAAAGTTGTTTTCATTTTTTGTATAGTTGTCATGGTATGCCTCTGGCAAGGGATCACCCAAGCTGGGCAGATATCTCCGAAGCTGCAAGATTTCTTAACGCACGTAGGAAAATATCAAAATCTAAATCTGCCTGTGGATGAATATTTTGTAGTCCTGGGTTGGGTATATAGATTGCAGTGGGATAAAGTCCTGCAGATGCCTGAAAATGACCCATTAAAACAAACTCACAAACAACACATGGAGACATTGTGGTGGGAATTGAGAGATCATGCGTACCAAGAAGGCGAAAAGTGGGAGAAGCAGGGAGCTTGGCCAAAAGGTCGTGAAGGAATGTTCGAACAGCTAAAAGGAGGATTCGAATTCCAGGGAAAACTCGTCGCGGATGATAAAAATAAAATGAAAGCTCTTAGCCTGATCCCTTCTATGTTCGAAAATGAAGGCGGTGAAGATCAAAACTATGATGATGTCTCTGTGGAAACTTTGGCGGGAACTTGGACAATAAAAGGGACTTATTATGATTCTGGAAGGCCTTATGGGTCGACAAAGGCCATGCTTTTGAATGAGCGTTCACAGAATACGGATGGTTTTAGAATAGATTTTGAAGATAATGGCTTCCCATTATGGGAACAAACAAACTACTGGAAATTGAAAGAAGAAGGGGGAGTACTTCTGGCAGTAATTCAATGGGTACATCCCACTGGAAATCGCACGATCGAGTTTTTTCGGGAACGCAAAAACTCCTGGTATGCGGTTACATACACAAGTAGTAATGAAAAAGTTGCGCTTGTGCTTGTTAGGGATCAGTGAGTAAAGCTTTTATTTTGATGCAAGCTGTCTGAAACCATTTCGGAACCATTTCGGGGTCGGACCACGAAATCCTATTGAATCTAATAGGGTTAACACCTTACAGGGCCCATTTTTAAGGCTTAGCCTGCGCTTTTTGGCAACCTTATTGTCCATGATGCGTCTATAGGTATAGATAAATATCCATAATGGACATAAATGTGCAGGAGGCACCATGAATCTGCTGTCGCGCTCCGAAGAGATCATCCTGGTCACCATCCTCAAGCTGGGAGACATGGCCTACGGCGTGAGCATCCGCGAACAGATCCAGAAAGACACAGGGGACGAGTGGTCGTTTGCCTCCATCTATCAACCCCTGCTGAGACTGACCAAAAAGAAGTATGTCTCGAGGATCAAGGGAGACCCCTCCTCGGAACGCGGGGGAAAGAGCAAATATTATTATGAGCTGACAGGATTTGGCAGGAAGGCGCTGCTTGAGATCAAAGCATCCCACGAAAAAGTCTGGAAGGGAGCCCCTCAGATCACCGCTGACTGAACCAAAGAGAAATAATCAAGCATAGTAGAGGCAATGAACAGGAATAAATCATCGGATTCCCGGCTGTTGAACAGGCTCCTGAGGGGAGTTCTGCCATGGGACCACTACCTCGAAAAATCAGGAGACCTGGAAGAAACCTATCACAGCATCCGGGAAGACAGGGGAACGATCCGGGCAGGGGCCTGGTATTTTTTTCAAGTCTTGCAGACGGTGAGACTTTTTGTATTCGAATCAGTGTATTGGAGGAACGTGATGTTTGGTAATTATTTCAAGGTGGCGCTGCGAAACATTCTCAGACAAAAGGCCTTCTCGGTCATCAACCTGTTCGGACTGGCCGTGGGTATGGCCGTGTGTATCCTCATCCTGTTGTGGGTGTGGGATGAGACCAATTATGACGGATTTCATGAGAATATCGACGAACTCTACCGTGTGGTGGAACACCAGAACTACGCCTCCGGCAGCATGTTCCCCGTTGCGGTCACTCCGGATCTGATCGGACCGGCCCTCAAGGCTGACTATCCTGAGGTGCTGGAGTTTGCGCGCTTGCGGATCTTCAACAACGCCCTCGTTAAATATCAGGATAAGGCCTTGTTCGAGGACGGCATCTGCTTTGCCGATCCTGCCTTTTTAGACATGTTCGATTTTCCTCTCTTAAAAGGAAATAAGGAAACGGTGCTGCCGGGGAACGAATCCGTAGTGATCTCAGAGAGGATGGCGAAGAAATATTTCCGTAACGAGGATCCCATTGGCAAGACCATCACCTTTTTCAGCAGCATAGACATGGTCATAACAGGGGTGATGAAAGATGTTCCCCAGAATTCGCATCTGAAGTTCGATTTCCTGGGACATTTCGATTTCATCAGGAAAAACTTCGGGTGGAACAACGGATGGCACAATAACAACTACTATACCTATGTCCTGCTGCAGAAAAACAGCGACGTGGCGAAACTTGGGGCTGAAGTGTTCGAATATTTCCAGAAGATCGAGCAGCAGTCTGGGACCAAGTTCCTTCTCCAGCCGGTGAAGGACATCCACCTCCGCTCCTATTTTGCCATCGATCTCTATGGCGCCACCCAGGACCGGTCGATCTATGTCTATGTGTTCTCCATGGTCGCCCTGATCGTGATCCTGATCGCCTGCATCAACTTCATGAACCTCTCTACAGCACGCTCCGCGATCCGGGCCAAGGAAGTCGGGATGAGAAAGGTCGTGGGAGGGAGACGGTCGGACATCATCCGACAGTTCTTTGGCGAATCCATATTGTTCGCCGTATTGGCGGCCGTGTCTGCAGCCGTGCTGGTCAAACTCTTCCTGCCGGCATTCAACAATCTCACGGGGAAACCACTGGTATTTTCTCTTTTTACCGACATGAGGATCCTGCTGTTCCTGGTCGGGATCGCTCTTACCGTGGGGGTGATTTCCGGCATTTATCCGGCCCTGTTCATCTCTGCTTTTCAACCTATCAAAGTGCTCAAGGGAGGATCCACTTCGGGCTACCGCAGTTCTTTTCTGCGGAAAGCTTTGGTTGTATTCCAGTTCTCTTTGTCGATCATCTTTATCGCGGGGACCTTGATCATCTCCTCCCAGCTGAACTATGTCCGCAACCGGAACCTCGGCTTCGATAAAGAACACGTCATTCATTTCTCGCTGTCGGGGCTGCAGGGGAACGGCTTTCAGGCCTTCAAGGACGAGCTGCTCCAGTCTCCAGGGATATTGGGCGTGACCAGGTCCTCCGACAGGCTCACCTATACCGTGCATTCGACAGATACCTTCTACTGGGAAGGAAGGGGTCCCGATGATCACCTGCTGGTTCATCAATTCTCCATTGACCACGACTATGTGAAGACCCTGGGCATGGAGATCGTTGCCGGCCGGGATCTTTCCCGGGAGTTTCCATCAGATGTCACCAGCTCCTTTCTTGTCAATGAAACTCTGGCAGAGATCCTTGGGTATGAGGATCCGATAGGCAAGTCGGTGACAATCTTCAACCGCAAAGGTCCCATTGTGGGAGTTATCAAAGATTTTAATTTCAAATCCGCGCACATGGAGATCGAGCCCCTGATCCTCAGGATCGACCCCCGGCGGGACCAGTTCGTTTACGTACGGATCGGCGGAGGAGACATCCCCGGATCCTTGGCATTCACCGAGGAGGTCTACAAGAGGCACGTCCCGGCGCAGCCCTTTGCCTTCTCATTCCTGGATGATTCGCTCAACGGCCTCTACCAATCGGATAAACGGACGGGAAGGATCTTCAGCTACTTCACGATACTGGCGATCTTTATCTCCTGCCTCGGGCTTTTCGCACTGTCTTCGTTCATGATCGAACAGCGCACCAAGGAGATCGGGGTGCGAAAGGTGATGGGGGCGAACCTGCCCCGGATCACCTTCCTGCTTACGAGAGACTTCCTCAAGTGGATCGTGGTTGCCAATGCGATAGCGCTGCCTACTGCCTATTTTGCCATGCAGGTCTGGCTCAACAACTTTGCTTACCGGACATTGATCTCGGTCTGGACATTCGCCCTGGCAGCCTTTTTCGCTCTCGGTGTAGCCCTGGCCACAATCGGCTACCAATCCATCAAGGCCTCCCGCGCCAATCCCGCCGACTGCCTCCGCTACGAGTAGTTTTTGGAAGTGATCAGATATCCGGTTCCCATGGCGAACAGGCTTGAACTCGAGCGATGTTTTATCTAGAGTAGGAGGCGAACAAATGAAAATTGAATTCATGCAGGCCGCCGTCGAAGAGGCGTTTAAGGGGATGAAAGCCAACGAAGGTGGGCCCTTCGGCGCGGTGGTCGTGCGGGATGACACAATCATAGTACGGGCCCACAACGAGGTCATAGGCACCGGGGACCCAACAGCGCATGCTGAGATCCAGGCGATCCGGAAGGCCGCCGAAAAGCTGGGAGTGTTCGATCTGTCGGACTGCCAGATCTATTCGACCAGCGAGCCCTGCCCCATGTGTCTGGGGGCTGTTTTCTGGGCCCGCATTCCGCGGCTTTTCTATGGATGCTCGCGGGCCGATGCCGCTTCGATCGGTTTCAGCGACAAGGCGATCTATGACGCCATCATCAAACAGGATCCGGGGCTGTGCGGGCTGGATGCCGTACAATACGCACGCGATGCCTGTCTACCTCTCATGGAATTCTGGGACAAAAAAAGCGACAAAACGGCATACTGAATCCTTAGACCCAGGGGCCGGTGATGGCGAAGGTCAGGCCCGAGGCAAGGATATTGACAAACATAGTGGTTTGATCGGGGGAGAAACACACGCCCGACAACTCTGTATTGTTGAGGGCATTAAGGGCAAATTTGTAGATCTGTTTCTCTGGTGAGATGCCGAGCATGTATTGTTCATCTTTGCCGTCTTCACAAACGAAAACATCTCCGAAGGAGGCTACCGTGAGTTGGTCCGGATGGTCCATGACCTCGGGATCGTTTGGCTCGATGAACAGTTCGAGCTTCCCGGTTGATTCGCCTTCCCGTTCCGTGCCTTCATAGGGGCTGGGTGTGTATTTCCAGATCTGCCCCTTTGCTCCGGTACCTCCGTTGGTGCAGCTGAAATAGATGTGGTCTCCGTGCTGGAAAATACCTTCACCGCCCCCAAAGAGAGCAGCGCCCTTGGAAAGGCCTCGCAGACGCAGATCGTCAGTCTCAGGATCCGGATTGTCCAGATCGATCCACTGGACATCAAACACTTCTCCGGGTGGGAATCTCTGGATCCTCCAGTTGCGGGTATCGAACCTCGGTTTGTCGACGACGGCCAGACACTGCAAACGGCCGCCTCCTGAAAGGTTCTGGGGATCATCGGCGATAAAACGGCACAGCAGGCCGTCGACCTGGTCTTCGGTCTGATAGATGATATTGGTTTTGGGATCGACGGCTACCCCTTCCCTCTTGAAACGCCCCATGGCCTTGAGGGGCTCTGGTTTGATGATCTCAGGTGTAGCGCTCACCGGGACCTCGAACGCGTAGCCGTGTTTTTCCCTCTGTGTCTCGAAGCTTTCCTCGCAGATGAGGGCCGTGTTCCATGGCGTCGGGGCAGCCCCGCAATTGGCCAAGGTCCCCACCATATTGAGATGTTGGCTCAGCTTCTTTTTTCGTTTGGTGTCGTAAACGAGCGTGGTCACACTACCCAGGCAGGCTGTCCCGATGCCCGGATCATACATCTTATCCATATCGAATTTATCCATCACCTTATTTCTGCCTTTGAACGGGCCGTCCGATTCTTTGTTTCCGATGCGGTATTCATGGTTGAGCACAATGATCGTTGTGTCCTCAGGGCCGGGGAAGGCCGCCATGCCGTCGGCAAGGCCTGGCACATAGAACCCGTCGTCCATCTTGTCGCCTACTTTGCTGATCAGTTTGGACCTGAACCCCCTGGGAAGATCGAGCCGACCCTGGCGGTCTTTTAAGAGGGGGCCATACCCAACATCCGCACTGGATATCCCCGGGTCTGGTCTGGGGGGATTTCCGGAAAGTATATGAGTCAAGGCATACATCCCCAAAGCCGCAGCCCCGGTTTTTTCAATAAATTCTCTGCGGGTTAGTTTCATTCTTTTCCCTTGGGAGATGAGCCCTGACTAAAAATTACGCATGGCTGCCTTGAATGTCAACTTTCATATATGTGGCTTGCTAATTCAGTTTGGGGACGGACCACGAAATCCTATTGATCCTAATGGAGTTAACACCTTAAATGGCCCATTTTTAAGGCTTATTCTGCGCTTTTTTGCCCCCAAAAAAGCCATTTAAGGTCTGAGGCTATTTCTTTTTGTCCTCTTTGGGCAGAAAATTCTCGATCATCCAGACTCCTGTGTCGCTTTGGTCATCGCGATCGATAGAAAAGATCACGCGACGGCCGTCCGGGTGGAGGCTCAAATGGCGGATGTTCGCGATCTCGATGTCCAGCTTCACCATCTGTTTGGTTTCCAGGGAAAATCGCCACAGGTCCCATGGCTCGTTGGCTGAGAAGAGATTCCTGGAGGTGAAAAGGACATATCTTCCGTCGGGTGTCCAGACAGGTGAGAGGGGCACATCTCCAGCCACATTGGAGCTGAAAAGTTCCTGCGCCTCACCTCCCGCTGTGGGCATGATCCCCAGGCGTTTTTTCGCATATTTCTCGAAATCTCTATTCATAAAAACAAGCCACTTGCCATCGGGAGATGCATCGATGATTCTGGCGTCCTCGGGTGAGCCGGGAAGCATATTGACCTGTCCAGTCCCCATGTCCAGGGCATAGATCATTATCTGCTGCTTCCTTCGGGCCTTGGATTTGGTGAAGAAGAGCGTACTGCCGTCGATCGACCAGACATGATCAAATATCCTCTCAGACCCTTGGGCCAAAACGAGGGGGGAAACCTCCTCGGATTGCAGGTCCATCAGAAAGATCCCGCTCCGATCCTTCTCGTCCATCCCGGACATGGAGATGGCCTTTGCGTCCGGCCTCCACTGGGGGTAGTCAAATTCTTCCAGCCCAGGGTAGAGATCCCTGGTCTCGCCGCTTTCCAGCGATCGGATACACAGGGCATTCTTGGACATTGCGAGGTTGGCCCGGTAAGAAATATACACGATGGATCTGCCATCGGGTGAATATTCCGGGAAGGCATTTTGGCCCTCGTAAACCAGGGGCTGTTTTTCGGGGGGGGCCAGGAACCGGCCTGCCTCCACATCGATCTCGGCCGCATAGATGTCTCGGGCCAGGTTCTGGATACCATAGAAAAACTGGCCCTGGTTTGTACACCCGAGAGGATAGATGACGTTGATGCCGCTCTTTACAAGCGTGGGAGTTCCCACTGCCTCTCCTTCCTCGATCCGGATGACATACATATCCGTGGTTCCCGTCCTCTCGCTCAGAAACAGGAGATAGCGTCCGTCAAAGCTCCATTCTAGAACTGAATCCCTAGACGGGTGGTCGATCAGCCGCCGCTCTTCTGTCCCATCTGCGGAGAGCAGGAAGATGTCGCTGGTATTGGGCTGGTGCTGAAAGGGTTTTTCAAAAGCGATGAAGCGGCCGTCGGGAGAGAGGGCAAAACCCCAGGGAGCATCGTTGTCATTTCTTTTCTCAAAGCTCTTTATGATCTGGAGACTCCCATCCCGCACGGACATAAATCCGATATCGATCGTTTCCCTGAAAAAGCCGATGAGTACTCGTTCCCCGTCCGGATGGAATTCAAAGGCATGTACAAATTCTGCTTCGTTGGATTCATAGAGGACCTTGGGTTTTAGTTCCTTAAGCCCCACAACGCGTATCTCGAAATACTCGCCCTCAGGAATGAACCAGCTGTAGACTATGGACTGTCCGTCGCGGGACCATTTAGCGAAAATGGCGAATCCCTGGGACTTGGTCCAGGGGCCCTTGTCGGTGATACGGCGGTTTTTCTCTGTGGCCAATTCCCGTATTGCCAGGTCCCCGGTAGCCCAGTCCGTGAAGGCCAGAAATTGGCCATCGGGTGAAATCCCACCCGTGGCATCCATACCTTCCCCTGTCCACACCTGCTTGAGGTTAAAGCCCTGCTCTTCTGCCTTGGTTGCGGATTTGGTTCTGGATATCGCCGCCAGTTTTGCCCGGGCCAGCTTGACCGTCTCTGACTGATCGGGATAGCTGTCGATGACATTCTGGAAGGCTTTCTGGGACTCCCTCATGCCAAGCTTTTCATAACAGATCCCGATGTGATAGAGGGACTGGGCCGCGGTCGTACGTTCTTCCGGAAAGTCTTTTACGATCTTCTGGAACAGCCCTATGGCCCCCTCGAGATCACCCTTGGATTCCTCCAGGTAGATCGCTTTCTCGAAGAGCTCCTTGGCCGATTCCTGCTGGACCGGGGCAGAAAACAGGAGGGTCGCCCCCACCATAAGAATCACCAGGCACAAAGTCTGTTTTTGTTTCATCTCTCATCTCCTTTGACCGACATGCTCACATAATAAGCCGAGAGGCCGGCCCTGGTGTTTAGGAGATATGGAAAAGGTGTGAAAGATCTTCCACATAGTTCTGCTCTGTATATCATGTGTATCAGTCGCCCACAAAGCGGTAGCCGATGCTGTGGACGCTCAGGATATGGACAGGCTTGGAGGGATCCCTCTCGATCTTCCTCCGGATGTGCGCGATGTGGCTGTCCACGGTCCTGTGTGAGACAGCCAGGTTGTCTACACCCCAGATAGCATCGAGGAATTCATCTCGAGAAATGACCTTGCCTTTTTGCGTGATCAGAAATTTCAGGATCCTGAGTTCCAGGGGCGTAAGCCCCAGGTCCTTGCCGTCTTTACGGGATTCGTAGGTGTTGAAATCGAGCTCTACGGTCCCGAAGCGGTAGACTGTCATCTCGTCGTGATAGTCTTCGACCCGGCGGAGGAGGGCCTTGACCCGGGCCGTGAGTTCCTTGAGGCTGAAGGGCTTGGTCACGTAGTCGTCGGCTCCGAGCTCGAGCCCCAGGACCTTGTCCACTTCCTCGTCCTTTACGGTCAGCATCAGGATGGGGGATGTGACGCCCTCTTTGCGGACCCTCTTGCAGACTTCGAAGCCGTCCATGAGTGGGAGCATCACGTCCAGGACAATGAGGTCGGGTTTTAGTTCCAGTGCCATCTCCAGGCCCTGGGCCCCGTTGTCGGCTGCCGCCACATGAAAGCCCTGAGACGCGAGTGTATCCTGGAGGATGGTCCGGATGCCGGCGTCGTCTTCAACCACGAGGATGGTCTTTTCCATGGTCCTCTATTCTCCTTTGTTGATAGGCAAGATCAGGGAGACGCGGCTGCCCTCTCCCGGTGTGCTCCGGATCGTTATGTCCCCTCCGTGGGCTGTCATGATGTGTTTGACCAGTGTGAGCCCCAGGCCTGTTCCGGTGGGAGACACACTGGCGGCCTGCTTACCACGAAAGAATTTCTCGAAGATCTTCCTCTGTTCGTTCTCCGGGATCCCTATCCCTTGATCGGTCACGGATATTTCGACCGTGTCTTGATTGCGGAGGACCTCCAGGTCAATGGATTTTTCCTGAGTGGAAAATTTAGCGGCATTATCGAGGATGTTGTGCAGGGCCTGGCTCATGGCCTCCTCGTCGGCAACAACTGTGGGGATGTCGTCTGCGATCTCTACTGATACCGTGAAGCCTGCTATCTTGTTCTCATTCTCGAAGCTTTCAACCTCTCTGCTGACCAGCTCGGCTACATCCAGGGAGGCCATCCGGTATTTTCGCTTGCCCTCCTCGATCTTGGTGAAGTCCAGGACATTCTTGACGAGCCTTTTCAGCCGCTCAGAATCGTGGCTCAGGATCTTGTAGTATTCCTGGGCCTTCTGGGGCTCCTTGACCTCGCCGTCCAGGAGGCGCTCCAGGATGGCGCCCATGGCGGTGAGCGGGGTTTTGAATTCGTGGGACACAGAGGCGATGAAGTCTGATTTCAGGTTGAGGAGGTTTACCTCATGCACGATGGTGCGGATGATGAGCCCCGAACCCAGGAACAGGATCACGAGCAGGGCAAGTATGGTCCAGAAAAAGATGTTTTTATAGAGAAAGGGGCCAGCAGACAAGTCTTCCGCCTCATAGACCTCGACCTTCCAGGGAGGGAAGTTTTCCGGGAAGAAGGTCTCGAAGACGGGATTGGCGGCCGGGGGTTCACCAACTATTTCGGCATCGGCAACAGCCTGGCCAGTTTCACTCCCATGGAAGGCCTTCCCGGTCATCGTGGATCGCAGGATGAGGGAAGTGCCGAGAGGTCGTTTTTCCTCGACCTTGGGATCGAAAGCGTTGACTATATCTGTGTCGAGGATGAGGGAACCGAGGAAAACTTCTGGCTGCCCGGTATTTCCTCGATCCACGGGGAGTATCAGGCTGAGCACTTCGCTCCCTTCCAATTCAAAGGAATCATTGTGAGCTTGATTCTGATTACCCATATCATTGGTGGAGTTGTGCCGTTCAATCAGCCTGGGCAAGAGTGTGTCACCGACATAAACGGCCCTGCGCCAGATGGCCAGATCTGCGTCGATCGCATTCTGGCTATTCTCGATCGAATTCGAATATTCAGGTGGTTTTACGGCTGTCGTCTCTTCTATCAGCTCCTGCAGCATGTTTACGTAGAACGCGACCTGGTCGCCGTCCAGGGACCAGGCATTCTGCTCGAGCTGTCGAAAGACCTCGAGCGATTCTCTAAAGAAACCCTCATGATCGTTGGCCGAACGCAGGACATCTAGGATCTGTAGGCTGACCGCAGGCCCCAGGGGCCGGCCGGATTCTGTGTGCAGATAAGGAAGATCGGCGAGGATCAATCGATAGGTTTCCAGGGCCTGCTCGAATCTCTCCTGCTTGGCCAGGCAGCGCGCTGTGCGTCCCAGGATCCAGGCTTGAACCTGGCGGTCCCCTGCCTTGCTGAGGATCCGGCTATAGAGTGTGGCCGCCTCCGAATAGTTCCTGCGCCGGAACTCGGCCTCCTCGGCCCTGGCTAGCTCGGGCTGGAGTTTGGACCACTCTGACGGGACCACAAAAGGCGAGGCATACGCGGGCCGCTCCTGCTGGCCGGGGATCCAGGGGGATTCGCCGTGCTCCCAGATCACAACCTGCCCGAGGAGGGACTGCTCTTTCATGCGTTGTGAAATCAGGTCACGTATCTCAGAGTAATCACGCTCCACGAAGGCCCGGCTCAAGGAGATCTCCCTCAATCTAGAGGAATTTCTCTCGAGAAGTGACAGGACATCATCCTGAAACGCTTCGACAAAGGCCACCTGCTGCTCGCGGGCCTGATGCCGGAGCTTGTATCTCTCGTTCTGGATTGCCCTGATCCCGAAAATGGCCAGGATGATGGAGGGGAGGAAGACAATGAAGAAAAAGATGGCCAGGAATCTCCTGTGTTGAAGCAGGACCAGCTTTAGATTACCGAACATGCAGCCCCATCCGATGCCATTTTACAAAAATACTATATCAGGAAATCGTCGAAATCGTTAAAGAAATGTGGAAATTCAAAAGTTGTGGAGCTGCGTTTCTGGAATCCCTTTAAGGAATATTCGACAAATTCTTGACATCATCTTAACAACTGCAGCTTGAGTCTCTCTTATTTCCTGGTTAGAGGGAGGCTGCGATGAAAAAGAAAATCACGGCACTGTTGCTGGTCGTTTCTATGTTGGCCCTTTCTGTAGTCCTCTACGCCAAAGAGGACAAAGGGGCTGAGCTGATGATCCTGAAAAAGGAAGGACAGGAAGTTGGAGGAGAACTCATTGCGGTAAAAGAGCAATCATTCCTGCTGATGGATTCTAGATCGGGAGCAGACGTGTCCGTATTATTCAGCGATATCCATGTGCTGAGGATCGTGAAAAAATCGAAGGCACTGCACTATGCAGGAGTCGGACTGCTGGTTGGAGCAATGGCAGGAGCGCTATTTGGAGCGGCTGTTAATGATGATAATCCTGGCACATTTTTTAATTTCAGTGATACTGCGGCAGCGGGTATGGGAGCCGGAGGTTTTGGCCTCCTCGGTGGTTTGGCCGGGATCGGGATCAGCGCACTCGTTAGCATGGATGATGTTTTCGAATTCGAAGAGCTGAACAAATGGGAACTTGAAGAGCTTGTGGACAAACTGCGCGAAATTGCCAGGGTACCTGACTATAACTAGACGCTGCTGTCGTGTCTCTGTCTCTTATCTAGGATCAGAAGTGTCAATGTACTCCTGTTGATTATTACCCTATTTTTTCATGTGTTTGTTGATGAACGCGAGCACTGTGTCCTGAGCGCGCTGTGTGTCCTCTGGCTTGGCGCGCCACAGGCCGTGTTCGGCTCCCTCGATGCTCAGGAATTCGTGGGCGACGCCCTGTTTTTCGAATTCCTGCTGCATGAGCACTGACTGTTCGTGGGGGACATCCGAATCCTCCGTGCCGTGGACGAGGAGGGTTGGCGGGTAATCAGCTGTGACATTCTTCAGGGGCATGAAGGGGAAGAATTTTTCCGGTTCTGTCGCCATGTCGAAATCGGAGACCAGGTTGGGCCACAGGCCGTTCTGGCGGCAGTACTGGTAGAAGGCCCAGCCATTGCCCTGGCGGTCGCGTGCATTGGCGATGGGAGGGAGCGACATGATCTCCTCGGCCTGTTCGGCCGTCATCTGGGACTGGTTGTGGCGGGGATGGGTGCTGGGCTCGCTATACCAGGGGCCGATGAGGTCGCCGTAGCCCCAGAGGCTTATGAGTGCTGTGGGGGTGGGCTCGACGCGAAAGCCCGCGGCCAGGGCCAGGTAGCCCCCGGCTGAGGCCCCAGCTACGATCATGCGGCTTGTGTCCACATCCAGCATTCCGGGGCCCTGGGCATGGATCCAGCGGAAGGCGTCCTCGAGGTCGCGGATGATCTCGTGGAGCTTGGTTTCCGGGGCGAGGCGGTAGTCGAAGGAGATCAGGTCGTATCCGGCCGCCAGCGCGTTCTCCTTGAGCCAGGCAGGGAGGCTCTCGCGTCCTCCTGTGATCAGGGCTCCGCCGTGGAACCAGACGATGACGGGATTGGTGAGGTTGTCGTCAACCTGGTGCACATCCGCCTTGATCTTGAGATCCCCGACAGTCTTGTAGACATAGGTCGTGACACAGACGCGGAAGGGTTTGTCTTGACCCTGCGTTCTGGCCTGGGAAATTGATGCGTCTGTTGCATCTCCTTCCTGGGAACAGCCAGAAAGAACGAATGCGACACAGACGATGAGAACCAGGGTCAGGGCGATTGGAAACCTTGGGGCTTTATTTGGCATATTGACCTCACAAAGGGAATTCGAGTGACAGGCACTCGTACGACCGCCTCCATTTGATTGAAATTCGCTGACTAAGTCAAGGCACAGAAATGGGGACAACAGAAATGAGGACAAACAGAAATGGGGACAGGTCCAATTATCTAGATGAAGGGGACAGGTGCATTCACTGTGCCCAGTTTTGGACTGTGAGACTTGGGATGCGCTTAAACTCCCGTTCGTTGTTCGTAATGAGTACACTTTGACCGGCTAAAGCATGGGCTGCGATCAGGAGGTCCATGGC
Organism: uncultured bacterium; assembly: GCA_965533275.1. Taxonomy (GTDB): domain Bacteria; phylum Acidobacteriota; class Aminicenantia; order Aminicenantales; family Aminicenantaceae; genus JAUXEH01. Next base: position 24,710 of record CBESWG010000027.1, on the reverse strand, counting down.
ACCGATCGGCTTTCCGCGGCGCTCGAGAGAACAGCGCAGTTTCCCATACTCGAGGGCGGCAGCGTCATCAAAAGGCAGGATTTCGAGCGGCGCCAGGAATTCTGTCAGCGCAATTCGGTTGCGGAAGGGCTGAGAGCTCTTGTTGATGCCGTATTCGAGCTCGCTCAGAGTGATGCAGGAGATCCCGATCTCGGAAATGGAATGTTCCCTGAGCCGTTTCAACACAACAGCAGGCTTCCTTTTGATCAAATAGATACAAATGTTCGTATCGAGCAAATAGGCTGTCACAGATCCTCTCTTTCTTGAGCGACGGGCTGTTCTCTTCGCTCCATGAAATCCTCGGTAAAGTGTTCGAGGCTGTTTATGAGGGGCATCCAGGGATCATCCTTGGGGATCAGCATGACGATCCCCTGGACTTTGTTGACATATACCTCATCGCTGTCGAAGCGAAATTCTTTGGGGAGGCGCACGGCCTGACTGCGCCCATTGGTGAAAATCCTGGCTGTTTTCATGGTATGGCCCCTTTGAATAGGAAAAGGACGTCTTTCGGCATCTGATATGGTATATACCATGATATCTATCTCATTGTCAATTCGAGCATTTTGCCGGACCTACTTTCATCCTGAAAGACGCATCATTTCTCAATTCTTCTCACTGGTAAAGGGGACAGGTCCAATTTCGGCCCATAGTTGGAGCAGTTCCTCTTTATTAATAATTAATTGGACCTGTCCCCTTTTTTTCCCCCCTTTTATTATGAATGCACCTGCCCCCTTCATCTGGCAGGTCGCTGCGGTAATTTTTATTTCGGGGTCGGACCACGAAATCCTATTGATTTTAATAGAGTTAACACCTTAAATGGCCCATTTTTGAGGCTTAAAGTGCGCTTTTTTGCCCCAAAAATGGCAGTTTAAGGACAAAATCACTTCTTGATGACAGTCGACCAGTCGTATGGCTCCTCGAGCCGCGCTTCGATCCACTCAGGTGAGGACTGGATCCCGAACTGATCGTGTCGCATGGCAAGCTTGACGCCCGTATCGAGGGCACGCTGGTAGAACTTGACCGCCTCTTCCCTATTGCCCTGTGCATCCTGGATATTCCCCATCCAGGCGAGGGCCATATAATCATATTCGATGTCCGTATCCATCTCATAGACACGATTGAAGCATTCGAGCGATTCCTCGAGATAGCCTCCCTCGAAAATGACCATGCCCAGCTTGAACCAGGTGTTGTGGTCCGGGACATCATGTTCGACAGCCATGTGATAGAGCTCGAGGCCATCGTCCCACGCGCCGTTGTAGGGCAGCCCACGGATGCGGCCGGGGAGTTCTTTGGGAAGCACGGGCCTAGGTTTGTCGAGCCGTGCCAGCCGGCCCAGAGGATCGAGGACGGCCCCCTTGAGCTGGGACGTACTCTCGAACCGGATATCCATCTTGTCCTGGAAGCGGTTTATCCAGGCGGTCTGGGTCGTGCCATCCGCAAAGGTGGCTTGGACATCGATGGGCATTGAGAAGGAGTCTGTCCCTCCTTGGCGTTCGACCGTAACGATGCTGACAAAAGAGCCGCTTTCCTGTGTACACTCCTGTGCGGTGATCTCGTAACAGAGATACCGGGGGGAGCGCACCCAGGCATCGAAGAACCAGCGGTGGCTCTCGCCGCTCTCCTCTTCGGCCATCCTCTGGAGGTCATGGTAGCCCATTCGTTTGCCTCCGAACTCTTTGATGGCACGCAGGTAGAGGCGCTCGAAGTTCTCGTCACCCAGTGAGTGGCGCAGGGCGCTCACGATGCTGTAGCCCTTTCCGTGGATCAGAATATTGTTGCGGTCGAACTTCTGCTGCGCTTTCAGAGATTCCGGCGCATCCGCTGTGGTGTCCAGATACTCATTGACACCGGATATGTATCTGTTGAAGAAGGACTCATGCTTGTCATCGGCCAGACCGCGCGACTCTGTATAAGCCCGGTCCGCAAAAATGCCCATGCCGATCATAAACCACGAATCGGTGTAGCTGCCAATTTCGTCTGCAGACATGATGTACTCCCCCCAGTACTGATGCCCGATCTCGTGGGCTGTGATCCACTTCCAGTGGAGGGGCGGCCTTTGTTCGAAAGCCTCCTGCCCGTGTATCACGACCAGTGCCGAGGCAAAAGGATAGCCACCCATCGGGCGCGAGGCGCCTGGGATAATCGTGAGGGACTCAAACGGGAAGGTACCGTGAAACTCTTTGTAGAACTGGATCACATCCACGGCGGTCTCGATACAGAGAGTGGCGCACTCGCGGCCATCCTCGGTGAAGAGAGCGCGGACCAGGACGCCGTCTGCATCACGTTCCTCGACTTGGACATTCTTTGAGAAGAAGAATCCGAAGTTTGTTGTGACGCCCGGATTCTCATAAAAGCCTGATGATGGATCCAGTCGGCCCGAGTAGGCGGCCTTATATCCCGGATCAGGGGGATCGAGTTTGACACGATAGGAATTGCGTGTGGGCAGGCCGCCCCACCAGAGCTTGGGATGCCAGAATTGGCGGGAGATGTCGCCATTGGAGCTGGCTTGGAGGGAGATATCGAAACCGATGTCTATGGTGACCGATCGATTCGGTGGGAGGGCTTCAGAGAGAGAGTAGAAAGTGATGAGGGGACTTGAGGGCTGGTCAGGATGCAGCTCAAGCGGGATACCATCAACCGATACCTTGATGGCGTTCTGAGGATTATTGATCCATTGGAGAGCAATGACTGATATGGATCGGCGCGTGGTGTTCTTGAACAAGATGGCCATTTGCCCATCGAGGGGGACGTCATTGCCGTCGACGCTGCATGATGCCTCAATGGTATAAGATGCCGAGGGAGGCTCTGCAGGCACATAGAACACTGGGTCCCCAACCAGCGTCGATGCCAGCCCCGATCCAGCCTTCGCCGATTCGGCTTTATCAAGTGCACAAGCCGCCAACAGAAGACACAGGCATCCCATGTAGATAGACAGACTTCTATTCTTATGCATGATTTCTCCTCTGCTTATATTTCTTTTTAGTATAAGACGATTCCCCAGCTGTTTGGTTTACTCAGATTATTTCACGTGGCGCCAGAAGGCGTGTACATTGCGCTCTTGAAATTCTAATAGCTCTATATCAGAGTGGCCCAACTCTCTCAGGTAATAGTACTTCTCTCCCAGAGGAAACCGCTCAACAGCCTGCTGGACAGTCAGGCCTTCCTTCTTAGCGGCAATGACTCCCTCCCAGAGCTCTACGATATAATCCCGCCACATCTCGAGCCTCTCCCGCGGCCAGAAGTGCTGGTGCCCGGGGATCACAAGTTTGACGTTATCGTCTGCGAGCAAGCCGTTCAGCACCTCGATCCAGCGGGGAATGTTCATTTCACCAGCCGTCGTAAACAGCGGCACCCAGCGGCCATCGAGGAAGATGTCTCCCGTGAGCAGCAATCTCTCCTCGGGAATGTGGATGAAGATATCGGCACTCGAATGAGACATCCCGAAGTAGACCATGTTGAGGGTCATGTCGCCCAGATCCAAACTCATCCGATCGTCGAAGGTGACCATGGGAGGCACCATCTTGAATCCCTCCGAAAAATCAGCAACAGCCAGCGTGGCCTCGGCGATAAAGGCCCTGGCGCGCTCGGCATCCTCAGAGTCCGGATCGAGATCCGCCAAGCTATCCTTCCTACTCTGGATGTTCCTCTTGAAGCTCGCAATGGTGTTGTCCATCCCTTCTTCATCCCGCTTCATCAGAGCCACACAGCGTTCGTGCGCAACAGTCTTGGCCTCTGGAAACGCCATGTTTCCCCAGGAATGATCCCAGTGGTAGTGCGTGTTAATGAGATATGCAAAGTCTTTCCTGCCGAACTCCTCCTCGATGATCTCCCGCATCTTTCGCGCGATGCTGGGGATCCCGGTCGAATCCACGACAACAATTCCCTTTTCCGTCGACAGTGCCACCACGTTGTTTTCCATGAAGGAGCCATTGAGTACCAACACGCGATCACTAACACGATCGATCTTGATGGAGATGTCATCATCCGCCAGCATGGAAGCCTGGCTGATCGAAAGAAGACCCAGGAGCAATATTAGAGAAAATCTGAACAGTTTCATGCTGGCCTCCAGTTTCTTAATTGATAATACGGGCCACAATGATCTGCGTTTGCTTAAATCGATGTTTTTGGGGCCAAAAAGCACACTTTAAGCCTTAGAAAATGGCCATGTAAGGTGTTAACTCTATTAGAATCAATAGGATTTCATGGTCCAACCCCGAAAAAGAGGACTATGAGCGGGCGAGAAACCTGCGGCAGATCTGTGCGTGCTCTACTGGTCCGACATTCTCGACCAGGGGCAAGATGATCGCCTTGAAGTCCCGATCCAGCGACAGATCAAGCAGCTCGACGGCATTGGCTTGCAATTCCTTGTCCTCACTCCGCAGGTTCTGGTAGGCACGCCGAATCTTTTCCTGAGGGTGGCACAGGCTCAACAGCCTAAAGATATCCCTGATAAATGCTACCAACTTTTTCTGCAGTTTTTCTCTTTCTTTACTCCCTCTGCTGTCCTCGCCACCAAGAGCATCCATTTCTTGCAGTTCCAAATATGTCCGGCAGTATTTCTTCAGGTAAAGAAATGTTTCCTTCTTAACGGCCGCCAAAGGAAACCGTATCCGTGGATCCTGTGTACGCACCCGTTCCAACGCATCGATGATGTCGTGCTCGAGCTCTTCATCCGACTCGCCCACAAGCTCCTCTACCATGATGGTCGCCATCTTCTGGCCGCCGATCTGAGCCATGGCATTGACCACGGCCCTCCGGGTACTCAGGTCTTGGCTTACATCCCTCAGAAAGGCCTCTAATGGATCTAAGGCAGAGTCTCCATACTCCTTGATAGCAGACACGGCATCGTCCCGGATCCGGGAATTACTCAGCTTCTGAACGACAACCGGAATATACTTCTCTATCTTCAGCTTGGCCGCACTCTCCATGGCATAGCGCACGACCTCCGGCGAATCATCTTCCATCAGCTGCTCGAGCTTGGCCACGAGCGGAGAATTGGTCGGCATGAAGCCAATGAACTTGGCCAGCTCCATCTTGTCGATCTCAGCCTCCCCGCTCCCCGCCAGGATCCTTTCCGCATGGATGTGCATGACCTGCTGATACATATCGGACAGCATGGTATTCCGGATGCTGGTCATGGTGTCTTCTCTTGTCAGATCCTCCTCGGGTTCCAACAGAAGGGCCACGCCGGCCGCACCAAAATTCCCGGCTGGCGAACTGATCTCGACCTCATCCAGCGTGGGCGATATTATCTGCCTGAGCTCAGGCGTCAACTCGTTACGGTCCACGAGGTCCATCAGATTCAGCGCATACAGGACCGAGCTCTGCTTCTGGCTCTCGATCGTATCGAAGACCTGTTTCATGAGATCGATATCGACCTTCTCGGCCACATCCACATCTGCACGGGGCACCTCAGCTTTTATCGTTTTTTCATACATGGGGGCCAGCCGCTTCCGGATCATCAGGTTCAGGAAAACCCAGATTCCGATTAGCACCATAACAATATAGGTCAGTCCCTTGGCCATCTCATAGTCGAACACGTGGCTTTCTCCGGGCCTCGTCTTGAAGATGAGTAAGAACAAGACGAACAGGAGGGCGGCACTCAGGGCCTTGGCCGCACGGCTGACAAAGATATCGATAAAGGGCTTGGTCCTGTGTTTCAGGTCAGACGGGATGGGAAGATAGAGCATCTCCCTCACGGACCGGTTGATGGAAAAGGCAAAACTCCGCTCGCTGCCCTTGAGGAGGGTTGCCGCCACCAGTCCCGGCCAGATTAAAAGCCCTCCCGAGAAAAAGAATATCGCTACGGGTGCCAACATCAGCAGGTAGCGGGCGTCATATTTCTTGAGCAGGGTACTCGTGAGGAGGATCTGCATGAAGAACGCGAAGGCCGTCAAGCCGGAAAAGAAAAAGCCGAAGAATATCTGTGTGTCCTTGTCGATGAGATCTTGCCGCAATTGTGTGTATTCGCGAATGAAATGGCTGTTCACAGTTGAGGTGAACTGGAAATCCACAAAGGTCGAAATGATAACAGTGACAACAACGATGCCCGATATGAGCAGGAGGTATTTATTGGTCCTGATCGCATGGAAGGAGTCTCGGAAGCTGAGGGCCTTGGCCTTCTTGAGCTCGGGTTGTGGCAGGGCGATCTTGGGAGCGGGGGCCTGCTTCTGGCGGAGCGTGAAGATCATCCGGACCACAACCACACACAAAGCGAGCAGGACACAAGCCACGGGCAGGAGCCATTCCCCCAGATCCCGCTTGGTGAGGAAGCCGGCGATGAGCCCGCCCAGGACCCCGCCCAAGGGTCCGCCGCTCCCGCAGAATCCGATGAGGCGCCTGATCTCACGGGGATTGTAGACGTCGTTGATGGTGAGCCAGAAGTGGGTCATCAGGACGACAGAGAGGAGGCTGGCCCACACCCAGATCACGAGGGCAAGGACCTTGTCCGAATTCTGCGGCAGGACCTGCATCAGGAACTGCAGGGCGATCCCGCTCACCACAAAAAGGATCAGGCTGGACGTGATCAACGTCTGTTTCGAGGTCAGGGCCTGGACCTTCAGGTGCAGATACAGGACAAAACCCGTTACGACCGCAGACAGGAAGTAGGCATAGGGCAGGCCCTCGGCCTTCCAAGCCGAGAGCACACCGGTGTAGCGCAGCGCCTGGATTATGGTGTGCGGCGCCGTTATCAGAAAAAAATACAAAAAAAGCAGGAAAGCGAGCTTGCCCTCTCCTGGCCTTATCCCGAGTCTTCTTAAGAGCTTAATGGGGACGGACCTCCAAATGTTATTGAAAGCAATATAGTTAACATCTTATTTTGCCCATTTTAGAGCCTTATTGTCCGCTTTTCGGCCATGATATCACAACATGAAGTGGCGAGGTAGTACTTATGTACAGACAAACGCTGCTCCTACGCTCTTAATGCACCGACTTGAAATTAGATCCAGGGACATGTCTCAGAATGATCACGACCATTGCTCCCCCCCCCCGTTTGATTGCTTATAGTCCTGCCTTTCTCATCTTTACAAACAACATGGAATTCGAAAAACTCGGTTGACTTACAATTGTATTTACGTAGGGGATCATCAATATCTACAAGGTCAGCATGCGTACAATCTATCTCGAGTTCAATTGTGTAAGCGTCAGCACAAACGGCCACTTTATCTGTGTACATTTTCTCCCAAAATTTATGAGTATCACCTTCCCATACTTCTTTGTTCCCATTTTCATCAAACGTGTAGAGCTCGACCTCACCGGCCATCTGTATTTCCATTTTCATCCATTCCTGACTTTGGAAAAAGGCCATCAAAGCAGCATGGTCTGCCAGAATATATTGTGCCAGTGATCTCCTTGTGTCTATTTGTCCTGCTATGCTCCCTTGCCAATGCATCTTAGTCATAACTGTACTGATTGCGCCCTTGACGAAGTCCCTCTCATTTCTCAGAGATCGCTCGCCCCATTCATCATCGTCTTTATCGCAACCGACCAACATCAGCACCATCAAAACCAACACGCAAACAAAATACCTACTTCTCCAGATTCTCATAACTCCCTCCTTCGTTTAATTGCTGTATTGAAACAATCGCCTAGGCAAACACATGCTCTGACGATAATTCCCTAAGCCATACCCCCCACCGATCACAACCCCCGATACTTTTCCACCATGCTGTCATAGATTTTTTTCTGTGCGGCTACGATATCCTGAAATTCGGACTCCGACCGCAGCCGATCATGGTGAGTGCTGCCGATTAGATATTGGTACGGGAACATATAGGTCTGGATCGTATCCATACCAGTCTCTATGCCGTCCCGGATGCACTGCAGCGCTTCCTCCTTCATGTCCAATGCACAGTAGATCTGTGCGACAAGGTAAAGCGCCTCCGGGGGGAACCACTCTTGTAAAGGATCCAAAGCTTTCTCTTTTTCACCGAAGTGTGCCGAGAGCAGCGCTCGGTAATACGGCAGCCTGCGGTTCGCTGCATCCCGCTTCTCGATCTCCCCCAGTTCCTTATCAGCTTCTGCGTATCTCCCCATACTCACATATATATGGGATTTCAAGAATCGGATCCGGATATTGTCCGACATCCTGTCCTGAGCTGCCTCCACCTCGTTAAGAGCCTGCTGGAAACGCCCCAGATAGATCAGGCAGCTGGCACGCAGCTCGAATGTTGAGCTCTCTGGAAGAACAGAGATCTCACCCGGGCTCAATGCCAGTGCACGATCGAAGTATTTGATGGCCTTCTCATAGAGGCCAAGGCTGCGTAAGAATCCCCCGATCTTGTAGTTCACCTCGAAGTTATTGGGTTCTAATTCGTATGCCTTTAAAAAATATTCATAGGCCGCATCATTGTCCCGCTCATAGAACGCGACCCAGCCCATGCCAAGATTCGTTTCCGCGGAATTGTCATCCAGATCATAGGCTTGTCGGAAATATCCGAGCATCTTCTGCAGGTCGGCTTCCTGTTTGAATTCCACATATCGGAGCTCATAGAGGCCGCCCTGCTGCCAGGTAAACAGGGCATATTCCGGCTGAAACTTGACTGCAGCCAAATAGAACAGTTCTGCTTCCAACAGGTGTTTCACATCCTCATTTTCCCGGTAGCGCCCTTCTTCGTCCCTGCCCTTTGTATAATACTGCATCGCAGTCGGATCCGGCTGCATGGCCGACATTCCGGACTCGGAGGGGGGAAGGCCCAGCTCCTGTCCCACCTCATCAATAACGCTGATGATCTCGGCATCAAATAGAGCATTGCGTGTACAATTCGAAGTGATTCCCGTGATAGAGCTGTTAAGAGCCACATCGATCAAAGAGACACTCATATCCACCGTATCCTGCTCGATCCTGATCGTACCGTTTAGCAGGTAATCCACCTCAAGGGCCTCCCCTATCTCGGCAATACTCATATTGTTCTCGGCACAATATCTGGCAACCCTGTCCGGTGTGACGATCACATTATCAAATCGCTCAAGAAACTTTACCCCGATCCGTGTTGCCACATAGTCCCAGATGTAGCGGACGTCCTCTGCAGGTTCGAGGCCATAATAGTCGAAGGGAAGGATGGCCAGCCGCACGGTCCGGTCCTTGGCTGTCAAGCTCTTGCCGACAAAATAGCCCGCTACGACCACCAGCAGCAGCGCCACGATGAGATATGCCGGCACCTTAAGGGTCTTGATGGAGGTCATGATGGTCGTGGAACGGATCTTTTTGAAGGGAATCTGCCTCTCCCCCGTAGTGAGGTCTTCCTCGATGAGTTTGAGCTCTTCGAAGATCTCATCCACGGCCTGGTAGCGATTCTCCTTCTTTTTCTCCAGGCACTTCAGGATCAATCGATTGAGAGCCTCGGGTATGTTATGGTTTACGTCCGCAGGAGGTCTCGGAGGATCGAGCTTGTGCTGCATGGCGATGCTCAGGGAGGAATCTCCCGTAAAGGGCGCTGTCCCCGTGGCCATCTCATACATGATGACGCCCAGCGAATAGATGTCCGAGCGCTGGTCGATCTCCTTGCCGGCGGCCTGCTCCGGGGACATGTAGGTCGGCGTCCCGATGGACATTCCCTCCTCGGTGAGCCCCTTGGTTTCCCTGGACGCGGCGATCCCGAAATCCATGATGTGGATGACGCCGTCGTGGTCGAGGATGATGTTCCGGGCCTTGAGGTCGCGGTGGTAGATTCCCTGGTGGTGGGCCTCCTTCAGGCCTTCACATATCTGCATGGCGATCGACACCGTTTTGCCGATGGTGAAGGTCCCCATCATGCGCAGGGAGTTTTTGAGGTCCTGGCCCTGCACATATTCCATGGTGATGTAGGTGGCTCCGTCATCCTCGTGAAGGTGGAACATGCGGCAGACGTTGCGGTGGGCGATTTTGCGTGTGAGGCGCAGCTCGTTCCGGAAGCGCTCGATGCTCTTTTTCTTGACTGCGATCTCGGGATGGATGAGCTTGATTGCGATGATCTCGTGGACCTTCAGGTCCATGGCCTTGTACACGCGCCCCATGCCCCCGGATCCGATCTCCTCGATGATCTGGTAGCGCCCTCCAAACACCCGGCCCGGCACCAGCTCGCTCATGTAGGCTGGGAATGTCAACGTGCCGGGGCTGAATTTTTCCTTCTCCGAAGTCTTCTGTATGGGCGTAGCACAGTTGCCGCAGAAGCGTGTATTTTCTTGATTGTCAAAATCGCAGTTGGGACACTTCATTCTCAACCCAGAGGGTCTCCCCCCTAATCCTTGCTGATAACATAATTATATAGAATACTTTAGTCAATAGAATTATTACTATTTCGGGGTCGGACCATAAAATGTTGTTGAAAATAAGGAGGTTAATACCTTAGAAGGCCACTTTTTTGGGCTTAAACCGCCCTTTTTGGCCCCAAAAACAGCGTTTTAAGGAAAACGCAGGGCAATTCTACTGCTTCACATCGTATGCCATCAGGGCATTGCCATGCCGGATAAAAAGCACGCCTTTATGTAAAACCGGCTGCGTCCAGTGTGGGCCAGATTCCTGCGTGACCCTGAAAGAACTCACGATCTCAAAATCATCAGGCGTCGGCTTCACCAGGGCCAGGTTCCCGCGCTTCTCCTCGTAGCAGTACAGCATCCCATCTGCAGCGGTGACAGAACCCTTGGTCTGCCAAGTTGTCTCATACATGGTTTCCCCGGTCTCCCAGTGCACACAGCACCAGTTGCCATTGGAGTTGTCGATCCAGTTGGACCCATATATGTAGGAGCCGATCTTTACGACCTGGCCGTGGTGATTGTCCAGTTCCTTGTTTACCCAGAGCTGTTCCACGCCGTTGCCGCCATCGACCAGATGAAACATGACGCCAACATGATCATAACCGCTGGTCACAAACAGGTAGCCATCCTCATAGAGAGGTGTCACGCAGTTATTCTTGGGAGCCCACTCATGAAAGGTGGGAGTCTCGATATCATGGTATTTCACCGTCCAAAGCGTGCTGCCATCCTCAGCATCCACACCGATGATGTGATCCACGAGCACTCCTACGATGATCTTTTTCCCCCCGAACTCACATAGGATAGGCGACACGAACGCCGACTCGGTCCCGAGGCTCTCCGTCTGCCACAATGTCTCGCCCTTCAGATCCAGGACGGTCAGGTATTCCACGCGGCTGTCCATACCGGCCACATAGATGGCCTCGTCTGTCACGGCTACGGAGGCGAATCCCCTATCGAGATCCTCCCTGGCCCACAGCAGCGCCGGCCCAGCTTCGGGCCAGGACTTGAGCAGCCCGGTCTCAGGGAAAACGCCGTTTCTATCGGGCCCGCGAAACTGGGCAATTGACTGTGCAAATATGGACGGGATCAGGACAAGAACACAAACCAGCGCAAGCATCAGCACAAAAAGTCGACGCATCGCACCTCCTCATTATCGGCCTAACTAAACTACAACAACCAGAATCGACAACTCGATTCAATGTCTCGTTGAATATATCTACGTATATTTCCGCATTCCGTTAAAATTTAGTGAAATTCTAGGATGAGTCTTGAAATAATGGTGATGATGAGGCGGCACGTCCTTTGACAACCCAGGCTTCTCCACAATAGGGGTGCTTATGCACACCCAAACATCAGTGGAGGGCCTGAATCGAGTCTATATCAAAAGAAAACTTTTCAGCCTGAATACTGTCATGTCTGATCGGAAGATCAGCATTGGTATGAGGTTTGAACATGATTCTCAGCATTTTTATAGATCTCAAATCACCAAGGTCGAATGTTTCCGGACTAACTTCCCCAGTGCCACGCCCGAGCGCCACCCACTCTCCATCTTCTGTCATCGCCAGTACGGCAAACCAGAAACCCCCGTTATAATAGCCCCAGGACATCAAGTCTGACGGAATCCCATATTCAGTCTCGGACTTTGCCTCTTTATAACCTGCCAGACGTGCAAAGATGGCGATATCATCCCCTGGTCCATTCACAGCTCCGATCTCAACATCCAGGAGTCCTAGTAGAGATATTTCCGCATATCGCCGATCGGGTAATTTCAGCGCCAGTCCGGGATTGTCAACAAACCGAGTAGAAGGAAGTACCTTGGAGGCGTACCGGTAATCTCGTGCCCTCTGATCAAGGCCATCCCTTTCCTCCCTAACAGATACATTGATCCCGGATTGAGGGGCTGCGTTAATTTTATTCGTCGAGCTGGAATTTGATCCTGATTTCTCAAACGTATCTACATATTTATCTATCTCTCGATACTTTTCCAGATCAGCATTGGTGGCGATGACGGACCTCTTCCCTTCCGCCCTACATGCGGCCCTCCTGGCTGTTTCCATCCTGGCCAATTCGGCCAAACTCTGCGGCATGGCATAATTAAAACAGACAAGTAGAAACAAGACGGCAACGGCTGGCTTTTTCACAATGCCCCCCAACAGGCTCAATAATAATATAGGCCGGAATCGGGAATAGTCAATTTATCATACTACTTCAACTGATATGTACATACGGACATAGAATCAATAAAACTGAATAGATCGAGGAAAACGATGAGGAAGTTTAGAAGTACAGCAGATACGATAATGTGCATGGGCTTAATGACCGCCTTCATGATCGGGCCTGTCTCTGGCCAAGACTCCTCCCGCACCCAGATCCAATACGAACACCGCTTCGGCGGGCTCGACCTGCCAGCAGAACAGATGTTCGCCGCGCCCACTGACCTGGCCGTGGGGTCGAAAGACCGTGTCTATGTGCTCGACTCCCGTGACAGCAACATCAAGGTTTTCTCCATGGATGGCAAATTTCTCACCACCTTCGGACGCGAGGGTGCCGGGCCCGGCGGACCGCATCTCCCGCATCGATTTCGACGAAAAAGGCCGGCTCTATGCCCTGGGTGCGGAATCCCACTTCGTCTACCGGTTCGTGCTCGACTGAACGAGCATCAGAGAGGACCGAATCGACTTCCTGCAGGCGCATTTATTAACTTCGAGGAGGTTGATTTTCTCTAAGAGTGATATCATCATAGGGCTGATCAAATGAACAGGGGTGAAAAATGAGAGAATGGAATGTTCTGATCTTCTGTGTCCTGCTTGTCCCAATGGCGGCCTGCGCGCAGGGAGTCTCCAGTTTTAATGACGCATTCATGGATACAACCATGCGCATCGACTACTTCCACATCGGCGACGCAACCTCAGAGATCGTGACCGTCGACCAGGTCTATACACAGGGTGTCTGGCCCGGAAGCCAGACACACCTTATCGACCGCTTCAACAACGGTAAATACTACTACAAAATATATGACGCCGATTCCGGTGAGCTTCAATTCTCCCGGGGATTCGATTCCTATTTCGGCGAGTACCAGACCAGCGGGCCCGCCTCGGAGGGAGTGAAGCGCACCTTCCACGAGACGGCACTCATCCCCTGCCCGAAGCGGCCCATCCGGTTCGTGCTGGAGAAAAGAAACCGGGACAATCTACTCGAAGAGATATTCAGCTGCCCAATAGACCCGGCAGACATCGGCATCATCCGGGACAAAGTCCTCGATCCATCAATAGAAATCATCGAGGCCCACATAGGCGGCGATCCCCATACAAGGGTCGACATCGCCATCGTGGGTGAGGGATACACCCGAGAGGAACTCCCTAAGTTCAAGGCCGACATCGATCGATTCGCCGGGATCTTTTTCCGCTACGAACCCTACAAGTCCATGAAAAACAGTTTCAACGTCCGCGGCGTCCTGAAGCCTTCAGAGGAGAGCGGGACAGACGAGCCCCGCGCCGGGATCTACAAAAACACACCGCTCAACTCGACCTTCAATGCAATGGGATCGGAGCGCTACCTGCTCACCGAAGACAACAAGTCGCTCCGCGACATCGCGGCTCATGTCCCCTATGACGCCGTGATGATCATGGTCAACCACAAGCGCTACGGCGGCGGCGGGATCTACAACTTCTACTGCACCTTCACGGCAGACACACAGTTCCACGAATATATTTTCATCCACGAGTTCGGTCACTCCTTTACGGGCTTGGCAGATGAGTACTACACATCCGCGGTGGCCTACAACGACTTCTATCCCAAGGGGCTCGAACCCCTGGAAGACAATATTACGGCCCTGCTGGACCCCGAAAACCTCAAGTGGAGGGACCTGGTGGATGAGGACACGGCCCTGCCGACGCCCTGGGAAAAAGCCGAATTCGACGAGAAGGACCTGGCATGGCAGAAACGGCGCCGCGCCATGAACGACCGCATAGCAGAGCTCAAGCGGACCGAGGCACCGGCCGCAGAGATCGCCGCGGCCGAAAAGGAATACGAGCGTGCGGACCGGGAGCACTCGGATTGGGTGGACGAATATCTAGCCCAGAGCCGATTCCGCGGCAAGGTCGGGGCCTATGAGGGCGCTGGCTACTCCTCGCAGGGACTCTACCGTCCCATGGTCGACTGCATCATGTTCTCCAAGGGAAGCAAGCCATTCTGCAAGGTGTGCGAGGCCGCGGTCCGCAAAAAGATCCTGCACTATCAGTAGCAGGTGTGCAGCAGCTTGCCCCCATTCGGGGATCCATGGGAAAATCCACCAAGCTGTGGACATCCGTCTCAAAAATGCCTATCATGAGAATGATTTGAATCAGTCAGTAAGGGAGAAAAATGGAAAGAATATCTGAAATCTTCGTGGTACTCGAGAACAAACCTTCAACCCTGGGTGAGCTCTGCACTCACCTGGCCGAAAACGACATCAACATCGAATCTATCGGGGTGTTTCAGGACGCGGCCAAGCTGTGGATCCGGAACAACAAGAAGGCGGCCAAGACCCTGGAAGACCTGAACTATGCCACAGAACTGCGGCAGGTGCTCCGCATGGAACTCAAGAATCAGCCGGGTTTGCTGGCAAAGATCACGACCACTCTGGGGAAGAAGGGGATCAACATACATTCCTGCTATGCGACCTCCACAAAGGACGCCAAGAAAGTAGCCGTGATCATGGATGTGAGCGATATCGATCGGGCAATGCGGATCCTCCGGACTCTTAAAGGAACGATCTAGGCCTGTTATCTTTTTCCGGGGCGTTCGCCTCGCCTCTGAATCACCTGCGCCGATGAAGTCCCTATCCCCTCGCCCTGGCTCACATAGCGGGCCAGGATCTCCGGGGGGACGGACCGGCTGAAGACCGCAATGCCCTCCCAGTCGACATAGATGGGTTCGGTCCGCATCCGGCGCGGATCGATATCCAGGTCGCTCAGCACCAGATCTGCGATGCGCGTGTCCTTGGCGTAGCGGTTGGCCCAGGCCGAGAGCGCGATCCCGCGTGTGGCAAGGATCCTGTCCGAAACGGCCTCATCCAGGGTGGATACAACCCCCATGATGGTGGCGTATTCATATTTGCCGCCGTCCGGGGACTCGTCGAGCGAGAGGATGGAACATCCTGCGGCATAACACGTGTAGTTTATCACTTGGGTATGCCCCGTCCACACCAGGTCGTTCCTGGCTTTCAGGTCTTCGAGTGAGGGATAGCTCTCTGGTAATGGAAAGGGTGTACCGGCGCGTGCCTCGAGGGCCCGGAATGTCTTGGCATACTTGCCGCTCGGATGCCACACGGTCCAGGCCCCGATGCCTGTTTCGGTGACCGCCCGCAGCTGGGCGTCGATCTCGTCTGGCGTGTACCAGAATCCCTGGATCCAGGGACGGATCTCCGCAGCGGTCCGCTTCTTCATCTCCTGGAGGCTCGAATACATGACCCTGTGGGGATACTGTCCCGGTTTTTCAAGGCTCAAGAAATTAGTGGGGAAATGCGATGGGTAGAGCATGGGGCATATCACGTCCACGTGCGGGGAGATTTGTTCCAGGACCTGGCCCACGCCGAAGTCGTCGCTTTTCCACGCCGTCATGCCGAAGACATCAACAGACAGGATGGCGCCGGTCGGCCGGATGCGCGAGGATGCGTAGGACAGGAACTTTCCGATGCACTCGGCCGGTGAGGTGTCATCCAATACGATGGGATAGTCCAGAGTCGACATGTTCCCGTCGCTGGGGAAGCGTACATAGTCGAACTGGATCTCATCGACACCCAGCTCAATGAGTTCCAGGCAGAGGTCGACCGTGTACTCCCAAACCCTCCTGTCATGGGGATTGGCCCAGTGGAGCCCCTTGTGGTCGGCCCAGAGCTGGCCTGTTTCTGAATCCATGACCCCCATCTCCGGGAAACGTTCGACCAGCAGGCTGTCCTGGAACACATCCAGCTTGGCGGCGGTCCAGATGCCTTCCTGTCTGAGTGAGGAGATGGCAGCCTCGAGAGGTGTTCGGCTGGACACGGCGCTTATGCGCTGTGCAGTGGGATTCTCGGACTTCCAGAAGAGGCGGCCGAGCGGATCCTTGGCATGCAGCACGGCCAGGTCGAGGCCAGCGGCCTGCATGTAGTGCACCATCGTCTCGAAGGTCCGTCCAGAGAGGCAGCCCGCCGGGAAGTAGAGGCCCTTCAGATCACTCGTAGCGACGGCGGCAGAGGCAGAATCGGTCTTGATGTTATAGGTGGAGGCAACTGGGGAAGCCGGAATCAGAAGGAATAAGAGCAATCCCAGGACCGCTGTTGTGCAGCAGCGAAATGGTGTCCGAGTGAATCGGGCTTGAACAGCAGACATATCCGTTCCTTTCATGTTTGGTCGCAGTATAGGTTTTGTCGTACATGGGCATGGGAATTAGGGCAAGTTACTCATTTAATATTAAGGACATGCGGGTTTATGGGCGCTCGGTTGGGACAGATTGAAGGGACATGTTCTGAAATGGGGACAGGTCCAATTAGCAAATTGAAGGGGACAGGTGCATTCAGAATGTTGAATGCACCTGTCCCCTTCAATCAATTGGACCTGTCCCCATTTATTCTTATTTGATCTCTTCGCCGGTCAGGGGATCCCTCAGGTTGATGGTGTGAATCTTGCCGAGCTTGTCCAGGGGGCCGGGCCACTTGTCTCCGCCCGCGTTGCAGGGCTCGAAATCGCCCACGATCATAATGACCGCTTCGCCCGGCCGGACATACTTTTTGGCAACCTCCTGGACCTTAGCCTTGTTCACGGCCTTGATCTTGGATCGGAAGGTTGTGTAGTAATCCATGGGTTTGTCCGTCATCTCCAGGTTTGCAAACGTGGACATCGTGCGCTGCCCGGATTCGAATGAGTTGGAGAAGCTCTCCAGATAGTAGTTGATGGCCGTGTCCATCTCGTGGTCTGTCACGGGTTCAGTGCGGATGCGGTCAAACTCTGCCAGGATCAGGGAAATGGCGTAGCCAACCGTGGAGGACTTGGTCGTGACAAATCCGGAGAAGCTCCCCGGATATCCCCAGCGGTAGCGATAACGGCTGCCCTGACTGTAGGACAGGCCCTCATCGGAGCGGACCTTCATGGTGATCCGCGATGTGAAGCTGCCGCCGCCAAGGATGAAGTTCATGACCTGGACCGCGTAATAATCGGGATTTGTGTCTTCGAGGCCCAAGTGTCCGATGCTGATGTAGCCCTGATTGATGGTTTTTTGGACGAAATAGACACCGGGTTCGGGTTTGGGGAACTTCTTGGAGAAGAAGGGCATCTCGATGCTCTGATTCTTCCATCCGGTCGCGAACTTATCGATCTTGGCCTTGAGCTCGGCCTTGGCAAAGTCGCCCGAGGCAGCCAGGATCACGTTCTTGGGAAAGAAAAACTGGGCATGTGCGGCCTTGAGATCGGCGCCGGTCACTCCCTCGTAGGTCTTCTGCGTGGCCTGGCGGGTGAGAGGATGCGGACCATAGAGCAGGCGCTCGAATTCGCGGCTTAGCACTCCGTTGGGCTGGTCGTTCGCCTGACGGAGGCGGGCTATGGCGCTGGCCTTGGCCAGGTTGAGAGGCGCCTCCCGGAACTCGGGATTCATCAGGACATCAAAGAAGAGCTCGAGCCCCTCGTCCATGTCCTTGCTGAGAACGGAGAGGGTCAGGGTCGAGGTCCGCTCGCCAGCAGAGAATCTCAGCGAACCGCCCAGGAAGCTGATCCGCTCCTCGATCTCGTTGCCTTCACGAGTGGCGGTTCCGCCCTTGATCATGGCGGAGCTCATGAGGGAGGCCAGGCCCAGCTTGTCGTCGGGGACATACAGAGAGCCGAAGTCGATCTGAGCGGAGATGTCGAAGAGCGGCAGCTCGCGCTCTTCCTTGATGTAGCCCCGCAGGCCGTTCTTGAACTCCATGCGGAAGTCTTTTGGATTGGGCGGGTCGTATTTGAGCGGAGGGTATCTAAGGTCCGACGGTTTCTGAGCCTGGGCCAGAGAGGGAGATACGCATAGGAAACCGAGCGCCACGAAGATGATGGACAGGGTCAGCAGCTTCTTCATCGTTTCCTCCTTACCTGGCGGCCTTGACGGCTCATCTCCCGTTTGTAGATGGCCGTCAGGCTGTTGTCCTTGACAAAGTACTTGGCAGCCGCGGCCTTGATGTCGTCGCTGGTGACGGCCTTTACGGCCTCCAGGTCCGTGAGCACGGAACGCCAGCCTCGATGGAGCGCGGCCCGGCCGAGTGTGCGGGCGAGCCCTGCAGTGGATGAGAGGCTGCGGATAAACCGGGCTTCAGACTGGTTCTGCACCTTCTGGATCTCTTCGTCCGTTACGCCTTCCTGCTTGACCTTTTCGATCTCCTCCCAGAGGGCCTTTTCCAGGTCCTCAGGAGAGACATTCTTGTCCTGGCGTGGGGTGGCGCGGAACTGGAAGGCGCCCACATACCACATGGCGCGGCTCGAGGCGGACACGCTGACGGCCAGCTGTTTTTCCTGGACGAGCGACTTGTAGAGGCGCCCGGTCCCTCCGCCGCCTCTGCGGAAGCGGCCGCCGCCTCCACCGCCCGATCCGAGTATGGACGCAAGCACGGAGAGAGCGGCCGAATCATCCTGGCCGGCATAGGGGGCGTGGAACATCATCTGGATGCTGGTCGGCGCAGGTCCTGTGCCGTACATGCGCTTCTCCGAGTACTGCGGGGGTTCGAAAGTGCGGATAGGCTCGACATCCGGTCCCTTGGGGATGCGGCCGAAGTATTTCTCAGCCATGGCGACGATGTTCTCGGGATCGAAGTCTCCCACATAGATGGCAACGGCATTGTTGGGCACATAGTAGCTCTTGTTGAACTCGACGAGGTCGGCCTTGTTGACCTTGCGCAGGTCGTCCATCCATCCGATCACACCCCAGTGATAGGGAGAGGCGGCATAGAAGGCGGCGTTGACCTGCTCGCTGAAGTAGAAGCCCGGCCGGTTTTCGCTGAGCCGGCGCTCCTCCATAACCACGTTCTTCTCCGAGTAGAACTCCCGGAAATAGGCGTGAGCCATGCGGTCGGACTCGAGCAGCATCTGGAGCTCGACCTTGTTGGAGGGCAGGGTCACGTAGTAGCCCGTGCTCTCATTGCCGGTCGAGGCGTTGAGGCCCGTGCCGCCGTTCGCCATGTAGAGCGTCCAGAGGGCGTCCTTGATGATGTACTGCTTCTCGGACTTGACGAGTTCGTCGTATTCCTTCTGCAGCCGGGCGATCTTGTCCTTGTCGCCTCCGTCGGCTGTCCAGAACTTCTCGCGGAAGATCTCGTTCATGAGGGCATCGATCTTGTCGTCGATGGCCTTGTGTTTTTCAAAGTCGCTCACACCCATGATCTCGGTCCCCTTGAACATCATGTGTTCGTGGAGATGCGCGAGGCCCGTGATGCCGGGGCGTTCGTTGATCGACCCGACCTTGTAGTAGATGTGACACACGACACGCGGGACACCGGCCTTGGGGATCATGAGGATCCGGAGCCCGTTGTCGAGCGTGGTTTCCTTAACATTGAGATTGATCTCTTGGGCGCCGGAAAAAGCGACGCAGATGATAAGAACCATGAGAAGAACAAGCGAGCGTTTCATGCCGTTCACCTCCCTATGGATTTGGGCGCGATTATCATTTCGAATCCACTCCCCATTGTCAATACGTTTCTTTTTTGGGGACGGACCATGAAATGTTATTGATATTTCAAGAGTTACATGCTTAAACGCACACTTTTTGGGGCTTAAACGCCCGTTTTTAACCCAAAAAACAGGCTTTTAAGGACTTTTTCCTAGATTGAGATGACCTCAAAACTGGTGGCGTAGCGGCACCCAAGGATCCGACCGGTCTCGGCTGCAATCTCTGTGAGGAAGGCCTCGGGATCGAACTGGGAAGACAGATTCTCGATGTAGGCCTTATGTTCCTTAAGGGAAAGGATCCCCTGGCTAAGAAAATCGGAGACGTCAACGGCGTGGGTCGGCTGGGGTGAGCCATTGAAGCAGACCATCCGGACACCGTCCCAGGGATTGAAACCCTCTTGCTGTAACTCCGGAAATATCCAGCGGTTGCCGGCATCTCGGGCCGCATCCAGGATCGCCAGCCCTGCCCAGCGGTGGTCGGCCATATTGAGCATGCCCCCTGGGAATGTCAGGCGGTGGTTTACGGTGATGAGGACCTCTGGGCGTTGCTGTCGGATGACTCGTGCAATATCCTTCCGGAGGGAAAGGCTGTATTCGATCACGCCATCAGGATATTCCAGGAATTCCACATCACTCACGCCAACGACGGCGGCACTTTTGCGCTCTTCATTTTCGCGGAGAATCGCGGTCTCAGCAGGGGGCTTGGAATCGATCCCTGCCTCTCCCCGTGTGAGGAGGAGATAGCTGACCTCTTTACCTTGGGCCGTCCAACGCGCAATGGCAGAAGCAGACCCGTATTCGAGGTCATCAGGGTGGGCAACCACAGCCAGGCATCGCTCCCAGTCTTCCGGGAGGGGCAGGAGCGCTATTTTATCGGCCATTTGATTATTCCCTTTTAATACAAGCTTCTTAAAACACCATTTTTGCAAAGTCAGCGGATCGGTTCCCCCAGGGGGTATTTATTGAGGATATCCAGGGGGACCTCGTACACCTTGTCCCAGCCCCCATAGCGCTGGACCAGGTGGGCTCCAGTGAGGCCGCGCTTTTTACCGTTCTCGATGTAGTACACCGGACGGTTGGTGCGTTCGGTCATCTCCATGATCATAAGGCCGTCAAACGTGAGGTCGACCATGGGTCCCTCCTGCATCATGTCCAGGGTCTCATAGGGGACCTCGACCAGATGTTCCCAGGGATCCTTGCCACGGCCCAGTTCATAGTTGTAGCGGAAGATCGCCTCCAGGTCCTTGAAGGCGTGCCGGACATAGGAATCTGAGCCCCGCCTCTCGATCATGTATACCGTGGCATCGCGTGCCTTGACATATTTTTGATGCAGGTACGCCAGGTTGTCGACCGACGGCCACTGTGAGAATTCCCGTTCCATGCGCTCGAGGATACGTGCACAGTCTCTCAGGGCATAGGGCATGACACCAACGGCCTTCATCTCCCGCTCCAGGCTTCGGAAGGAGCGGACCAGATATGCGTAGGCGTTGAAAAGATTCGTGCGCAGGTGATTCGTCTTGAAAAAGCCGGAACGGGCTTCTGTCAGCTTGACAAAAAGGCGGCAGGAAGCGGCAAAGGCCTCGGATTCGAATAGGACGGCCTGCTCCTGGTCGGAGATGGTCCCGTCCCAGCCATCGAACTGGTCGTAGCTGCTCTGGGCCAGGTAGCCGGCTTTTTCCGCCAGTTCCATGCCCAGGTTGAAGACCTGGCTTCGCCTGTCGGCATGGGCCGGCACTGCCAGGAGGGCTACAAACAGTATCCCTGCGGCCGTTGTTTTCATGGTTTTGGTAAACATGCTTAGATCCTCCCAATGATGGTCTGCTTATTAAAGTATAGTCTTTTTCCTAACTGTGAGTAAGAAAAAAAATATTCTTCTTGACATGTATGCATCTATTATACATATATATGCATATGAGGACGACACTAAACATCGATGACAGTCTTCTTAACAAAGCCGCAATGCTCACTGGAGTCTCAGAAAAAACAGCGCTCGTAAGGAAGGGTCTCGAGGCGCTGATCACGCTGGAGAGCAGCAAGAGGCTCGCGCGTCTGGAGGGTTCCGATAAATTCCTGCGTGGGTCTTCTCGCGGGCGGCTTTTTTAGGGATCAACTCATAATACCATGGTGCTGGTAGATACATCCGTGTGGATTTCTCATTTCAGGGGGGACCACAGCGACCTGACAGAGCTGCTGAATCAAGGGACAGCTGCAACTCATCCCTATGTGATCGGGGAGCTGTCATGCGGCAATCTCAAGAATCGCGAAGAGATCCTGGCCCTGATGCGGGACCTTCCCATGGCTCTGCCGGCCGAGCACGACGAGATCCAGAGCTTCATAGAATCCCGACGGCTCATGGGTCAGGGCCTGGGGATAGTCGATGTGCACATGCTGGCATCGGCGCTGCTGTCAGGCATCGAACTCTGGACTGAGAACCGCCACCTGGCCAAGACCGCCGCCGACCTCGACATCGCGTTCTTTTAATCTCTGTAACGTGACCCCTGATCCGTTCAACTCGTACTCATGCGATCACAGAAAATCCGTTACTTCTCTTTAGCAAAGAGAGAATCCTCCAGGCCAGAATTGTACTTGATTTCCGTGAGCGCAAAGATGGCGAACTCCTCGCCTCCTTGAAAGACGGACATAGAATGAGCGGCCAGAACGCCATCGACCTGTTTGTAATCTGAAAAGATCACCTCCTGATCGACCGGAGCCTCCATCATGTCGGTCCCCTTTTGTTTAACCAGATAGAGCAGATAGGTCTCGGTGTCGACATACATGGTGTTGATCTCATCGTTGGGGAATGTCTGGACCAGGACAAAATACTCTTTGTTTTCGACCGTTTCCTTCCCCTTGAATTCGTAGGAGATGCCGTATTTCTCTGGATTCAGGAGCGCGGCGTTCCCGAACTCGAAGGCACCTTTCTTGGATTCCTCGAGTTGGTCTCCGGAAACATCCTCGACAGAATTGGACTGAGGGTTGAACATCCAGGCAACTTCCCCGTCGAAGGCGTTTGTCATGATCATGCCCATGATCTCCATCTCCTGGCGGAACTTATTGGGCTCCTTATGATAGATGGTCACGGCGGCCGACATCCCCACGGAAGGCAGTTCCATCTCTCCCACCATGGTGGTGTCTTTGATGGCTTCAAGGGCCTTGCGGCCGCCGGATGCCTCGATCATCTTCTCCAGGACATCGGCTGCGCTCTGGCTAAAGACCGGCACAGCAGCCATACCGACCAGGAGAAACGCCATCATTGTGATTGTTATCAAACGTCTCATATTTCCCTCCTCATTTTGCATACAACACCAAATACTGAAAATTTGGGTTGTCTATTCAAAATGTATTATATCTTTGTCCGGACATCACATACAATATATTTTAGGGTCGGACCATGGAACTGAGGGAATCCCTATTAAAACGATAATATTTCCTGTATTATATTCAATATCTACCGCGCACCTATCAGGTGGGGAAATTCTGAATCTACCGATTCAAGGGAGACCATGCATGGATAAACATAAAGATCATGTGTTAGACGTCCATCTCAATCCAAACGTGAGCGGGCTCAATCCCTCGGCCACGGTCGCGATCAACGACCTGTCAAACGAGCTCAGACAAAAGGGGAAAGAGATCTTCAAGCTGGGCCTGGGACAGTCTCCCTTCCCGGTCCCGGAGTGTGTTGTTGAGGCGCTGCGGGAGAATGCCCACCAGAAGGACTACCTCCCAGTGAAGGGGCTGCGGGAGCTCCGAGAGGAGGTAGCCGAGCACCACCGCCGCAACTTCGGCATCGATGCAGACCCGGACGACGTCCTGATCGGCCCGGGCTCCAAGGAACTCATGTTTGTGCTCCAGCTGGTCTATTTCGGAGATCTGGTGATCCCGGCGCCCAGCTGGGTTTCCTATGCGCCCCAGGCCAAGATTATCGGCCGGCAGATCCAGTTTCTGCCGACCAAGTTCGAGAACGACTGGCACCTGACCCCGGAGGAAGTGGAACAGAGATGCACGCTGGATCCGGAGCGCCACCGGCTCATGATCCTGAACTACCCCCTCAATCCCACAGGGACCACGATACCGAAGGACCGCTTGCAGCAGCTCGCCGAGGTGGCAGACAAGTTCCGCATGGTGCTGCTCTCGGATGAGATCTATGGCAAGATCCATCACGACGGAGAGCACCAGTCCATCGTCCCCTATTATCCGGAAGGGACCATCTTCAGCGGCGGGCTCAGCAAGTGGTGCGGAGCCGGAGGCTGGAGGCTGGGAGTGTTCGTGTTCCCGAAGCCGCTGCGCTGGCTGCTCAAGGCCATGGCTGCGGTCTGCACGGAGACGTTCACCTCGACCAGCGCCCCGATCCAATATGCGGCCGTGAAGGCATTTCAGGAGGGCCCTGAGATAGAACAGTACCTCGTACGTTCCAGGCGGGTTCTGAAAGCCCTGGGAAATGCTGTCGCTCGCAGGCTCGATGAGGGAGGGGCCCGTGTCCGCTATCCGCAGGGAGGATTCTACCTGTTCCCGGATTTTTCCGCCTTCAAGGAAAAACTGGCGGCCCGCGGCATCAAGACCAGTGCTGAAATGAGCCGGCGCCTGCTGGAGGACACCGGTGTGGCCTTCCTGCCCGGCAGTGATTTCGGGCGCTCCCCGGAGGAGCTGACCGCACGGCTGGCATATGTGGATTTCAACGGCAGGGCCGCACTCGAAGCAGTCGAGGACATCCCCGGGGACCAGGCCCTGGACGATAACTTTGTCAAAACACACTGCGGCAGGGTGATTGAAGCGATCGACCGCATCAATGAGTGG
>CBESWG010000026.1:0-43303 GCA_965533275.1 uncultured bacterium | reverse complement strand
CGTGGTCGACGTGCGCAATGATCGCGACATTCCTTATGTTTTCTTGTCTGTTCATCTTACTTATCTTTTCCGTGTGCTGCTTCCGTGTGCTGCTTGAGACTAAATGTGTGTCGTACAAATTGTGTGGATTTCGCTTCCCGAGACCGACCCCAATATCGATGGCTTTTTCCAGCGTCATAGCTTATGAAAAAAAACACGATCTCATATCCTATAACCGCCTTATTATACAATAGATAGCCATTGCTTTGCAATCAGGGGAACCGAGGAGGATTTCGGACTGGCCCTATTGCCTGACTTTTGTCAGCCGGGTGTTTGCGATCAGATTCAACACTGTGCGGCCTCTGGTGTCCGTGTTAAAAAATATCTGATTCTTGTCGAATTGATCGATCCATCGGCCTTCTTCATCAGGCCCTTTAAACTTGATGATGCCTTCGTTGGGATCATTAACAGCCAGGTTGTTGTCCTGATATAGGACGGTTAGTTCGATGCCCTGCATGGGGAGGGGATAGGTGCCCAGCCAGGGGCAGTATTTGTCCGGGACATCTGCCGGGATGTCCTTTTCCTCGGCGGGCTCGCTCTGTAGGATTTTGATCGACTGGGCAATCAGCATCCCCTCGATGTTTTGGCTTTCGTCTCTTTTGAAGGACACGGTTATGTCAGCCGAGAGTTTATACGTCCACTGTCCTTTGTCATCGGGCCCATTCAATTCGAAAATCATGCGCCCGGGCACATCCATGGCCAGATTTCCACTCTGGTAGATGACCTCAAAGGGGGAGCTTTCAGGAGAAGCATCGGCCGGCATATAGCTGCCGATGTAAGGCTGAAGTTCCTCGGGGACGGATGTGTCTGTCACGGCCGATTCCGGATCGATCAACAGGTTGTGTATTGCCGTTTCTAGACGCAGTCCGGACACCGAGCCTCTGGACTGGGTGAAGTAGAGTACCATCAGGTCCCGTTCCGGCCAGGCCCAGGCATAGGTGCCATCCGATCCCGTGTGGCCAAAAATTTCGGGTTTCTGCGGGCCTTCCCCGTTTTCCTTCAAATAGAGCACGGCCATCTGGCCATAGTGGACCTCGAGATGGGGGAATCCGGTGGGCATGACCGTGTCCGAGCCCAGCGTCGACATGCGGGAGGCCGGCGTCAGGATGCGTTTGACCGCGTCTTCTGAGAGCAGGCGCGCGTCCCCAGCCATGCCCTGATCCATGAGCAGGGCCAGGAATCGGGCATAGTCCTGTGGGGTGCCGTAGAGAGACTGAGAGCCCAGGGCAAAGGGGTAGAAAGGCGTGTCGCCGGGCTTCCAGTACCTTTTCCAAGCACCGGCGCCGCCGCCGTAAAGGCTGGCCACGGCGGTGTCCTGGACCGGTTTGTCGCCGATAATGTATCGGGAATTCGTCATTCCCAGAGGTTTAAGCAGCCTGTCTGAGATGAATTCATGCAGCGTCACGCCTGCGGCGGCCTCGACCACGGCTCCGAGAACTTCGGATCCTGCATCGGAGTACCAGAATTTTTCATCAGGTTCGAATTGGGGGCCCTGCTCACCCGTGGCGTTGGCGACCGAGGTCAGGTTTTTGTGTTTCCTCATCTCTTCCACCGAAGTGAGAATGGAAAGGGGAAGCCCGCTGCGGTGTGTCAGCAGCTGCCGTATGGTGATGGCCTCGGACTCCTTATTCCTGAATCCGGGTAGATACTTTGACACCTGATCTTCCAATCGCAGCTTTCCTTCATCGATGAGGATCTGGGCTGCGGCGCCCGTAAGGGGCTTTGTCATGGAGCGTATATTGAACAGGGTGTTCTTTCCCATCTCTACCTTGTCTTCCCGGTCCCTCCATCCGAAGACTTCGTGAAGAACGGTGCGGCGATTTTTGATCACTACCAGCTCCGCTCCCACGATTTGTTTCGAATCCAGGCAGTCTTTGACGGTGTCCGACAGTTTTTTCAAAGACTCCGACGAAATGCCTTGGCTTTCAGGGTTGGCGGGAGGGAATTCCTGTGCGGCCGCCGGCAGAACGACACTCAGGATGAGCGTGGATACAAATAACTTTAGAAATATTTTCCTCTTCTCTGGCATGGTTTTTCCCTTTAGTGGTGTCTATATTAATTACGGAGAATACGTATAAAAGATTCAAATGAGCTGGCGTTTCTCCCTATTTTTTATCTTTATATTCCTGGTGCTCCTGCTCCGCTTTTCTCACGGTTTCGGGTGAGAACAGGTCCTTGATGCGGAGGGGCATGGGCTGATCGGCGGTCTTATCGCCGCGGCGGGCCGATGCTGACTGGCGGGCCATCTCCTCGGCGACATTGATGGACGCAGTCTCGTCGAACTGATGCCAGTGATTCAGGTAGATCACTCTTTTCTTGAGGTCGAAGACATTCGAATACTCCGTCCCTTGAGCGTAGATGCGTTCCAGGCCGCGTGTCCAGATATCCACACTGGAGTAGTGCCCGAGATACACGCCGCCGTACGTGTCCTTTCCTGGGAGCCCTACCCAGTAGTAGGTGAGGGTGAGATTGTAGTCCTCGTTGTTGCCGTAGAACACGGTATCGCCGAAGGAGGCCATGAACATGGTACACGATCCGGGAACAGGATTGGAGTCGGAAGCAGAGTTGGAAACAGCCGCATCTGCAACCGGCTCTGAGATGCCTATCCCCAGCGTATATGTGAATATAAGAAGGGCGGTAAAGATTGCCAAAAATGTACGGTCCCTTTTGGTTCTCATTTTTTTCCCCTCCTCCAGCTTATAACAAAGGGCTCGAGCATAATCCAGTTTTTTTCTCTCCCTCAGATTGACACCTCCCTCAAGAATGACTATTTTAGTACTAGGTTGAGGGAACCAGGGCAATGAAATGCCCCAGATGCGAAACCGAAAATTCTGACACACAGAAATTCTGTGGGGAGTGTGCCACTCCGCTCACGTCATATGAAGACTTTCAGCATGCGCCCACTTCTACCCTTGAAACCCCTGTTGAAAAACTCACGCGGGGGACCCTGTTCGCCGGCCGCTACGAGATCATAGAGACACTCGGCAGGGGAGGGATGGGCAAGGTCTACCGGGCCGAAGACACGAAGATCAAACAGGAGATCGCCGTAAAGGTCATCCGGCCCGAGATTTCCTCCGATAAGAAGACCATCGAACGCTTCAGCAACGAGTTGAAAGTGGCCCGCATGATCTCACACAGGAATGTGGGCCGCATGTTCCATCTCGGCGAGGAGGACGGCGTCCATTTCATCACGATGGAATATGTAGCCGGCCAGAACCTGAAGGGGCTGATCCGCCAGTCGGGACGGCTGGCCCTGGGTACGGCCATAACTATAGCCGAGCAGGTGTGTGAGGGGCTCGCAGAGGCCCACAAGTTGGGGATCGTCCACAGGGACCTGAAGCCCTCCAATATCATGATCGATCAGGAGGGCAATGCCCGCATCATGGATTTCGGGATTGCGCGGTCCGTAAAGGGCAAGGGTCTTACAGGGACGGGGATCGTCATCGGGACACCCGAATACATGTCCCCGGAGCAGGTGGAAAAACAGGATGTCGACCAGCGCTCCGACGTCTATTCGCTCGGTGTGGTCCTCTACGAGTTGCTGACAGGCAAGGTGCCATTCGAGGGGGAGACCGCCTTCAGCGTGGCCCTCAAGCACAAGAGCGAGATGCCCACGGGGCCGCGCGTCCACAACGAGCAGATCTCTGAGGACCTGAACCGCATCATACTCAAATGCCTGGAAAAAGAACTGGAGGCCCGATATCAGACGGTTACGGAGCTCAGGGACGACCTCAAGAGCGTGGTCAAGGGGATGGACACGGGGCAGCTGAATGCCACCATGACAATGGCGGCGGCCCCTCCCAAGCCCCGGAAGAGGCTGCGCCCGGCTGTTGTTCTGCTTGCAGTTGTGTTTCTTGCGCTGGTGTTGGCCTTTTCCATTCCGGCGGTGCGGGAATATATCATCGTGAACCTGGGGCTTCGGCCCATCCCGGATACGCAGTATCTGGCTGTGCTGCCATTTACCGTCAGCACGGAAGACCCCCAGCTCGATCAGATAAGCCGCGGCCTGGTCGAGACCCTCACCAACAAGCTAACTCAGCTGGAGAGCTTTCAGGAGTCTCTCCAGATCGTTCCCTATGCCGATGTGGGGGGCATCACCAACACGCAGCAGGCCCGAAAGGACCTGGGAGTCAACCTGGCCATAACCGGTCAGCTTGTCCCAATGCAGGACAACGTGAAGCTGATGCTCAACCTGAGTCAAACGGAACCGTCTCAGCAACTTGGATCCCGAGACATTGAGGCTCCCCGGGAGAATGCACACAACCTGTATGATGAGGCGGTTTTTGAGATAGTGGAGATGCTGGCCATCGAAACTTTACCTGGATTGGGACCCATTTCAGAAGAAAGGGACACGGATGATCCGGATGCCTGGGTGTACTACTTGAAAGGATCTGGTCTATTGTTGGCATCTGAGGTTGAGAATGCCGAGAAGGATGAGCGCGATCTGGACCGGGTCATAGAGCTGTTTGATATAGCCGTCGAGAAAGACCCGTCTTATGCACTGGCCTATGTCAAACTGGGAAATGCGAATTGGGAAAAATGGAGGCTGTCGAAAAAGGACGTTTGGGTGGATCAGGCGAAAGCCATGTACAATCAAGCCTTGAGTTTGGATGACAGCTTGTCAATCCTTCACTATTCAATAGGGCTCATGCATAGTGATATGGGAGAACACGACATCGCTATTCAAGACTACATCCAGGCCTTGCAAATTGATCCCTATAATTCCCCTGCCCGAGTAGAATTGGCATATATATATGAAAAGATGGGAAAGATGGAGGAGGCAGAACGGGAATACCGTGAAGTTATCGAGAGCACGCCCGATAATTTAAAAGTCTATAGTTATTATGGGCTATTTTGTTGTTTTCAGGGGCGCTATAAAGAGGGAGAGGATCTGTTTCTCAAGATCACAGCCCTGGAGCCTGATTTACCTTTGGGATATGACCTCCTGGGATATGTTTACCAGCGGTTAGGGAAAAACATTTTTGCCATTACGAACTTTGAGAAATCACTAGAAATCCAGCCCAGCTATAGTGCATACTCGAATCTGGGGACCATTTATTTTTTTGATCAGAACTATGAGGAGGCTCGGGAAGTATTCGAGAAAGCGCTGGCAATTGAAGATAGTTCTTACTTTATTTGGGGAAACCTCGCAGATTCCCGACGGCTCCTGGGGGACAAAGAGGAGGCCTTAGATGCATATGAAAGGGCCGTGTATTTCGCTGAGCAAGAGTTGAAAGTCTTGAAAAAAGACGCAGGAATCTACCGCTTGTTGGCCCGCTATTATGCCTTTTTGGAAAACAAAGACAAAGCCTTGATGAACATCGCAAGAGCGAGAGAGTTTGCCCCAAATAATACCGAAGTGCTCATGTCATGTGTAAAGGTATATGAGCTTGTTGATGAGCGCGATGAGGCTTTGTCTGCCTTGGCTAAACTGATCGAAATCGGTGGCAGCGTCAGTGAACTTGACAGAAATCCAGATATGCAGGAACTGCGCAGCGATCCCCGGTATCAGAAGCTGGTTACTAAATAGAAGAGTTTTTTCTTTAGTATCTTTTACCGGTACCGCCCCTGGGAGGAATGATGATCTCGGGATCTCTTAGGAGAATTGTTCCAGCAATTTCATCGTCTGGATCATCATAATAAACACCAAGGTAATATTTGGAGCGCCTGCCTCCAGCTTGATGAGGATTATGTAAAACCATTGCTCCAACACGTTTCCTAGTTTCGTCCATACTGTCGGCAGTAGGACGTAATTCTGAATAGATTTTCAATACCTCTTCACCATCGATTATTTCCAAGTCACCTAAGGGAGAATCGCCTCCAAAAAATATTACAAAATCTAGTACTTTTGAATCCTCGGTAAACCATTCAATATCTTGATTGTGATAAGCCTCGATTATCTCAGAATTGGTTGCGTCATCATCAATCGTGATATTTAGCGATATCTCCATTGTCGTTGCGTTAACCTTAATCTCTACGTCAATCGTTTTGTGCCTATCTTTGGTTCCATTCTCATTGCCTGAATCACAATAGATGAAAAATGCCATTCCCAAGACGACACACAGCGCCATCAGCCCGATAAAACTTGACACATACCTAAACTTCTTCATTTTTCTTACCTCCCTTACTGAACTGAGGTCAGAATATCAGAAATTTGACATTGAAAACAAGTCTAATATTCGACAAGTAAAATAGGGGACAGGTCCAATTAATCCCGATCCTTCAATTTTAAGGGTTTTGGGGTCGGACCATGAAATCCTACTGAATATCAGATGTTTCTGATGGTCGGAGCCCATAAAGAAAGCATATAAATATTGACTATCTCATTCCAGCTTATTATTTTATACTTGTCCGTAAGGGGTTGGGATGATCACATGTCCGGATTGCCAAAGCAATAACACCGACGACTCCAAGTTCTGTAAAGCGTGCGCCGCTCCGCTCCAGGAGACTGATCACGCCGCCTTCCAGGAGACCAAGACCATCGGTAAGCCCCATAAGGTGAGCCACCTCGAAGGCGCCCGCATCGGAAAATATGAGATCCTGGACAAAGTGGGCGCAGGCGGCATGGGCCTCGTCTTCAAGGCTCAAGACACCAAGCTAAAGCGCATCGTGGCCCTCAAATTCCTTCCTCTTGACCTCATGCGGGACCAGGAATACTATCAGCGGTTCATTCAAGAGGCTCAGGCAGCTTCCATGCTCGAGCACCCCAATATCTGCACGATCCATGAGATCGACGAGACAGATACCGGCCAATGTTACATGGCGATGACCTACTACGAGGGAGGAACCCTGAGACAAAAAGTCGAGTCAGGCCCCCTCACTGTCGATCAGTCTCTGGACATCGCCATTCAAGTCGCCCACGGCCTTTCCAAAGCCCACAGCCACAGCATCGTCCACCGGGACATAAAGCCGGCCAACATTATTGTCATGGATGACGGCCTGGCCGTGATCCTCGACTTCGGCCTGGCGAAACTCTCCAATCAAACCCGTCTAACCCGGCAAAACACCATCCTGGGGACTGTGGCCTACATGTCCCCGGAGCAGGCCTCAGGCAGGGATGTGGACCAACGCTCAGACATCTGGTCATTCGGCGGCGTTCTCTACGAGATGCTCACTGGTCACATTCCCTTTGACGGCGACAACGAGCAGGCTGTCATTTTTGGGATCCTGAAAAAGCCTCCCATTCCCCCCACGGATTACAATCCGGATATCCCCTCCGATTTCGAAAAGATCATCCTCAGATGCCTGCATAAAATCACTACGCAGCGTTATCAATCCGTGGATGACCTCCTCTCGGACCTTGAGTCTCTGCGCAGTTCGCGGCTCTTTAAAAAACACGAGACTGCGGCCTCTGCCCCCAGAAAATCCGGAATCCAAAAAGACTCCGAACTGCGGCAGGCCACGATCATGCTGGTCCGGATCATGGGATACACCAAGCTGCGCGAAAAGTCGGATGTGGAAGAAGCCGCCGCCCTCATGCAGAGCTGCTACGAGATCTGCAGCTCGGTGGATGAAAAATACGGCGGCCGCATCAACAAGATCGAGGAAGACACGCTTCAGTTTAGCTTTGGGGTCCCACAGGCCATCGAGGATGCGCCGCAAAAGGCTGTGAATGCCGCTATCGAGATCCGTGCCAACCTCCTTCGCTTCAACCAGGAGGAGGTCCCTGAAATCCCCCTCAATGTCCGGATCGGGATCAACACAGGCAGCGTCATAGTCGGAGCCATCGGCACGGGTCCCACTCAGGATTATTTCGTCATGGGGGACACGGTGAATGTCGCATCCGGCATCCTGGACGCTGCCCGGGACGGCCAGATCATCGTAGGCCCTCTCACTCACAAGCACACCGGTGTTGATTTCCGGTACAGCGCTCTCGCACCTGTCGCCCTCGAGGGCGCGGAAGCTCCTGTTTCCATCTACGAGCTCTTGTCTATCAAACAGAAGGTTCACCGTGCCCAGCCCGCTAAGGAGCGCATCATACAATCCGAGATGGTGGGCCGCGACCAGGAACTGGACAAGCTCCTCGATCACGTCCGCAAGGCCGTGAACCTAGAGGGTTCCATTCTCTCGGTGATCGGCGAGGCCGGCATCGGAAAATCCCGTCTTATGGCAGAGTTCAAACAAAAGGCTGGACGCACCCAGGTTAATATCCTGGAAGGGCGGGCCATCTCCATCGGACGGAACCTGAGCTTTTTTCCTGTGATCGACATCCTCAAGAATTGGGCCGGCATCCAGGAACAGGACGATCCCAGTAAGTCCTTCCACAAACTCGAGACGGCCGTCCTCGACGCCTATCCCGAGGGACTGGCCGAGGTCCTGCCTTTTATTGCCACCCTCATGGGCCTCAAGCTTCCTTCTGAGTACGAAGCACGCCTCAAGGGCATCGAGGGTGAAGCACTGGAAAAACTCATCCTGGTAAACCTGCGCAAACTGATCATCAAGGTGGCCCGCGCGAAACCCCTGGTCTTCATCCTCGAGGATCTGCACTGGTCCGACTCCTCCTCCCTCGACCTGCTGAAGGCCCTCTTCCGGGTGGCCGAAGAACACCCAGTGCTCTTCATCAATGTGTTCCGCCCCAATTACGAGGACACAAGCGAACGGCTGCTCAATTCCGTGCGCGCCCGTTTCTATCACCTCCATGAAGAGATCTGTCTCGAGTCCCTGGATCAGGACAATTCCGAGCAGCTGCTTCGAAACCTTCTCAAGATCGAGGGCTTTCCCCCCAGGCTCATGAAGCGTATCTCAGGCATCACCGGCGGCAATCCCTTCTTCATCGAAGAGATCGTACGCTCCCTCATCGATCAGGAGGCGGTGGAGGTCAAAGACGGCCGCTTCCAGGTCACCAAAAAGATCGATCAGGTGGAGATTCCGTCCACCATCGATGAGGTGTTGTTGAGCCGCATCGACCGCCTGGATGACGAGACCCGCTCGCTCCTGCGCGTGGCCTCCGTCATCGGCCGCAACTTTTTCTACAAGATCCTGGCGGATGTGGCCGACACACTGCCGGATATCGATGACAAGCTCTTCCATCTGAAAAACATCCAGCTTATCTTAGAGCGTAAAAGCCTGCAGGAGGTCGAGTATCTGTTCAAGCATGCGCTGGCCCAGGAGGCCGCCTACAAAGCCATTCTCAGCAAGCAGAGACAGGCACTCCACCTCAAGATCGCCGACTCTATCCAAAAGGTATTCGCTCCCCGGATCCAGGAGTTTTTCGGTATGCTGGCCTACCACTATACGCGTGGCGAGGATCTGGAGCGGGCTGAGGAGTTTCTGATCAAGTCGGGAGAAGAGGCCTTGAAGTCTTCGGCTTCGTCCGAGGCCCTCAACTACTACCAGGAAGCCCTGGACATCTATTCCCGCCGCTACGGGCAAAACATCGATCCCAATAAGATCGCCCAGCTCGAGAAATGCATTGCTCTGGCCTACTACAACAAAGGGCAGTACCAGGAATCTGTGGAGTACTACGACAGGGTTCAGCCGTATCTCCTGATCAAGTTACCCTCCAGTAAAGCCGGTATGATGCTGAAATTCATCAACAGTTTCATGCACCTGCTCATCGGATTGTACCTGCCTTTTCTGAAATGGCACAGAGTGCCGTCCCGGGTTGACCATGAGATCATCAACCTGTTCTATCTCAAATGTCTGGCCATGGGGCATGTGGATCCCAAGCGGGTGTTCATCGAGTCTCTCTTCCTGATCAAAAGGATGACGCGGCTGGATCTCAAGCAGCTAGAGAACGGCATCGCCATTTTTGCCGGGGCCAGCCTGGCCTTTTCCTGGACCGGGATGTCCTTTCCCTTGGCGCGCAAGATCCTCGATTTCATAGAAGACAAGATAGATAAGGATGATCTCAAATCGACGATCTACTTTCAGACCGACGACCAAACCCTGAATTTCTTCGTGGGAGAATGGCAGAATCAGGAATTCGACGAAAAGCTGGTGGAGCAGGGGATCCGGATTGCCGAGATCTTTTCCATTTCCAACTACACCATCTTTCATGGACGCACCTTTCTCGAACAGGGAAGGTTCAAGGCTGCGATGCATACAGCAGAAAGGCTCGAAGAGATCTCTGTGCTGTTCGAACATGAGTATCCCATGGCCCTTAAATATTTCTTAAAAACCAAGCTGCTGTTCAAGTACCGCCAGCTGCCGGAAGCTATCAAAGAAGCCGAGCAAGGCATTCTTTTTAATAAGAAGACCAGGCTGGGGACGCTGCTGCTGGGGCTGCACGCACTCAAGGCTCGAATGATGATCCTGATGCGGGACATCGAATCGGCTGAAGCCCTCCTCGAGCAGGCGGAAACTGTGATGTCGGAGATGAATGTCACGCCGTGTTATTTGAGCGAGTACCTGTTGGCACGTCTTTCACTGGAGATGTTTCACCTGGCGGAGGCAGTACAGAGGGGCAATGGAGCCGATGTGGCCGAGCTGGGCAGGACAGCCATGAAGACTGCCCGGCAGACCCTAAAGAATGCCTCCAAAGTCGCATCAGACCGGGTCGAAGCCCATCGACTTATGGGAAGGTGCCTCTGGTTACTGGGGGACAATAAAAAGGCTCTAAGAAGCTGGGAGTCAGGTATCCGGGCAGGGGAGACACTCGGGGCCCAGCTGGAACTGGCCCGGACGATGCTGGAAGTAGGCGAGAGGCTGCAGGAGCCGCAGAGTGATGTGTCTGAATTGAAGGGTGTTCCCGCTTCTGAATATGCAGAAAAAGCAGAGCTGATGCTTAACAACATGCGCCTGGAAATCGATTGATTTCGGGGTCGGACCATGAAACCCCACTGAAAATAAACAAGTTAAATGCTTATAGGGCCACTTTTTAGAGCTTAAACTGCTATTTTTAGTGGTAAAAAGGTCGTTTTAAGGGTCAATGATGTTAATCTCGAAGTTGCTCTTCAGAAAGCCCCATTGCCCTGGCCAGTTTCTTGAGTGTGGCTGTCCTGAGACTATTCTCGCTCTTCTCCATCTGTGAGAGAGCCGCCTGGCTTATATGTGCTTTTTTTGCGAC
Organism: uncultured bacterium; assembly: GCA_965533275.1. Lineage (GTDB taxonomy): Bacteria > Acidobacteriota > Aminicenantia > Aminicenantales > Aminicenantaceae > JAUXEH01. Next base: position 32,256 of record CBESWG010000026.1, on the reverse strand, counting down.
CTCTGCCTGTGTCAGGCCCAGATAAGTGCGCCATGCTTTCACAAGGTTCATGTTCTTTTTAATGACCAAACCAACTACTGCATGGGGAATTGTGGCTTCTTCTGGGAGCAGCTTTAGATATTCAGTATAGGGGATGACTGCAAAAGCGGGCTCTCCATCTTTTTCAATGAACTGGACTTCTGTAAGTGTGCTCATCTCTTTTCTTCACCTCTTCTATATAGAGAATGCCAGACGATACCTTGAAAATCACTCGCCACTGATTGACTCGAAGTCGATAATCCTCTCGATCCTTCAGCTTTAAAATATTCGAGCATTCTGGAAAACTCTGCAAAGTGCCCACTGCGTTGTAGATCAGTTCTCTGTTTTCTTGATCTTTAATTTTCTTGAGCTGTCGAAGGGCCTTTGGGCTCCATCTTATTTGTATCACTAGATTAATAAGCTTATATAATAAGAATGTCAATAGGAAATATAAGTTAATTGGCAAATACTGACTGTGCTTTTCTTATAGATAGACGAATGAGGATCCAAAAATACTCATCCTCTATGTGATTTGTCATCCCTAAATCCCACTCTGTTTATTCCCGTATATATAGACTATAAGGAGTCCAGACATGAATTCTCGAATAGTGTTTACTTCAACCATACTTCTATTAATGCTTTTCAGCGCATGCTCCCAGTCCGATCAGCTCATCATGGGAGAACTCGATCCCACGCTGATCTTTGAAAGCCGCGGCGACGATCCCAACTACTCATTCACTGCTGCCCGAAACATCGCCTTAGACGCCCGGAAAAACCTCTTCATCTTCGACTACATGGACAACACCATCAAAAAGTATGATCCCCAGGGCGCCCACATCGTCACGTTCGGCGGCCAGGGCGAGGCCGACGGCCAATTCTCCCACCTGATGGAGATTCGCATCTTCAAGGACAAGCTCCTGGCACTGGACTCGGTCGGAGTCCTCACCTTCACTCTGGACGGGGAATTCGTCGACAAGACGCCTTTCCCGGAAGAGGTCGTCTGCGAGTTCCCGCAGGTCTTTCAGGACGGCAGCTGGGCCGGCGAAAAATACACGGACTCCGATCTTACCAAGAGCCTTACCCTCAGAGACTCTCATGGGGCTGAGCTGGCCCGGCTGGCCGAGTATGACCTCCGGCAGTACTATCCCCGTCTCAAGCCGGGGGAGGATTTTTTCCTGCAGGACTACCAGGCCCGCTTCTATCTCTACAGCTTCCGCAGCGACGGCAGCTTGATCTGGGCCGCGTCGGATGCCTGCACGGTCCACGCCTTTAAGGACGGCACCTCCACACTCCTCTTCTCCCACAACTACGCCACCGTGCCGATCCCCGCAGACCAGGTGGCGGAGATGAAAAAGGACGCGGAGCGCATCAAGGCAAATCCCATGCTCCACATGTATGTGCCCGAGTCTTACCAGATCGTCCAGCACCTCCTGGCTGCCCCTAACGGCGACATCTGGCTGTATGCGATCAGCGCCGGCAAGACAGGATTCCTGGTCTATTCCACGGAAGGCAAACTCAAGAAATTCTACCGAGTTAATGCCGACTTCGACATGACCCGTGTCAAGGTCCAGATGCTCGGCAAAACCCTCTTCTATGTCGTCCCCGGCCGCAGCTCAGTGAAGATCTACTCTTCCCCGATCCCGAATTGACGATGTTCCCTCTACGTTTCCATACAATTTAACTCGAAATTGTGATAGATTTCTCTCAGACAACTAACAGAGATCTATATCATCCATGGGTAAGGGAAAGCCGCCACTGATTTTGTTCGGACTTGAGGTCCTGGCGATCTCCTCCTATGTCTGGCATCAATCCGTCTCTGCCTTCATCGGCTGGAACCGGAGTTGGCGGGTCCTCCACATCCTGCTCCTGCTCGCACTCACCGCCTTGTTTTCGGTCGGCCTCTGGAAGCTCTTGACTGTAATCACCACCAAAACTGCCAAAAGATACAATGCCACTACCTCTGCTCCTAATATCTTACGAGCGCTGGTTCTCTGCCTCTCGCCCTCACTCTTCCTCTCCCTGATTTTCCTGCCCTACATCGTCTTTCTCAAGGACATTCGCGGCTATCTCCTCCCCTCAGCGATCCTTGCCTCCGCCTATCTGTTGATCATATTCTATTCTCGATTGCAGCGCTCGCACCACCAGGCCCCCTCTCCTCCCGATCATCCGGAGACAATCCTATCCCAGGATCTCCAGCACGCCCTACCCAAGCACCTGCCTCTTCTCCTCTTCACACTCTCTCTCCTCATCAACATAGCACTGGCCTCCGGTCTGATCTTCCCTCAACAGCCGTTCACGGGGGACGAACCTCACTATCTCCTCACCACCCAGAGTATCCTGCAGGACGGCGACATCAACGTCTACAACAATTACCGCAACCAGGGCTACCTCGCATTCTATCCCGGGGAGCTCGAGCCACACGCCTATGTCGGCAAGCAGGGGGAGCGCCACCTGTATTCCAAGCACTTCCCCGGCCTGTCCGTCCTGCTGGTCCCGACCTATTTCGTGGGCGACAAGGTCAGCCTCGCCGTGGCGGGCGATCCCACCGAGATCCAGCTCCGCCGCCGCGTGCTCATCTTCTTTTCCCGCCTCCCCCTCTGTTTTTTTACGGCACTGCTCGGCGCCCTCTTTTTCCTTGCGGCATTCGATGTGACCAAGCGAAAGGACGCCTCCGTGCTCGCCTGGGTATTCTTCTGCTTCACGACCCCGATCCTCTTCTACTCACACCTCCTCTACGCGGAGATCGTGGTCGCACTCCTGGCCCTCTATGTCGTCAGGAACCTGATCCTGAATCCGTCGAATCAAGGCAGACGCCTGCTCATGTCCGGGGCCGCCATCGGGCTCCTGCCCTGGTTCGGCGTCAAATACCTCGTCCTCTCCGCGCTCCTCTTTGGTGTGTGTTCTTTAGCCCTGGTGCACAGAGAAAAGCTGCGCCAGATCCGAACCAAAGCCCTCCACTTTCTCCCACCGATCCTCGTCTCCGCGGCCGGCTATCTCCTGTATTTCTGGGCACTCTACGGGAATTTTTCCGCGGGTTCGGTCTACAGGGGCGCCGCCGTGGGATCCACAGTCACAGCCTCACGCTTCGAGCCTTTCGGTCAGTTCATTTCAGAGTCCCTGCTCCGCTTCCTGGGCTTTTTCATCGATCAGAAATTCGGGCTGCTGATCTATTCGCCCATCTTTTTGCTGGGGGTCGCAGGTTTCTACTTCATGCTCAAAAAGAGGAGGCGCGAGGCCGTCCTGCTCATGACCGTGCTGGTCGTCAACACACTCTTTTCCGCTGCCTTCTATTGGGGAGGACACTGCCCACCGCCCCGGCCCCTGATCCCGGTCCTGACTATCTGGGGCCTTTTTATGGCGATCGCCCTGGCCGAGAGTACGAGTCGGTTTCGCTCGACCCTGACCACCCTGTGCGGCTTTCTCAGTTTTGGGATCGTGTGGGCATGCCTGCGCAATCCCTGGCTGCTCTACCCGGAACAGCATACCGATCTGATGGGCGGCGACCTCTTGTACGCCAAGCTTTTCAGGAGCCTCAGCAACGCGTACGTCCAAGTCCACACCTGGCTCCCCTCCCTGACCTGGGAGAAGGCACTCTCCTGGCTCCCCATCGTCTTCTGGGCGGCAGCCATCGCGCTCCTGACCGTGCTTTTCATCAGCAAGACCGGCAAACGAAACTCCCAGCCCGCATCCCTCAAAATGGCCGGCCAGGCGTTCTTTGCGGTCACCCTCTGTTTCTTTGTCCTGCTCTACGCCTTCTTCGATATCCAATTCGATCGAGAAGAGGCCTTTCCCGGCGGGGATTACACACTCTATTTCCAGGACAACAACCACTTCGGCCAGGAGGTCGGCGGCTTCTGGACAAAGGGCGGCCGCCCGGCTACGATTGTCCTGAGATCGGATCAGCCTCTCTCGGTGATCCAGATCCTCTTGACCAGCTCAGTCGAGGGGGAAACCATGGTTCAAGTCGGTCCGCAGAATAAAACGGTCACACGAACGGACCAGACCGGTCTGAGCCGCGAGGCCACCTTCACACTGCCTAGAGGTTTTCCCATGCGGGATGGGCACTTCTACACCATCGCCATCGAAGATTCCTCTGGATTCTATCCCTTTCGGCTGGACAGCAGCATAAATGACAACCGCTACCTGGGTGTTTTTGTCCAGATCAAGACGAGGTCCCTGCAATGAAGCTCATCATACAGATCCCCTGCTACAACGAAGAAGAGACCATAGCGGCCGTCATCCACGACCTGCCGCGCGAGATCGAGGGTGTCGACTCCATAGAGGTCATGGTCATAGACGACGGCTCGACCGACGGCACGGTCGAGGCCGCCAGGAAGGCGGGAGCCCGCCACGTCGTGGCCTTCAAACACAACAAGGGCCTGGCGCGCGCTTTTGCCGCCGGGATCGAAAACAGCCTGAAACAGGGCGCCGACATCATCGTCAACACCGACGGGGACAATCAATACCCGGGCCAGGACGTCCCGAAGCTGATAAGGCCCATACTCGACGGCCGGGCCGACGTCGTGATCGGCACACGGGACATCGACCAGATCAAACACTTCTCGTTCTTCAAGAAGAAGCTGCAGAAACTGGGGAGCGGCCTCATCCGCAGGCTCTCCAGCTCCCCAGTCCGGGACGCGACCTCAGGGTTCCGGGCCTTCTCCAGGCACGCCGCCATGAAGATCAATCCCCTCACAGAGTATTCCTACACCATCGAAACCCTGGTCCAGCTGGGCAGCGAAAAAGTAAAGATCGTGTCGGTCCCCATAGAGGTAAATCCCAAGCTCCGGGAATCCCGCCTCATCCGCAACACTCCCACCTTTATCGCCCGCCAGAGCCTGACCCTCTTCCGGATGATCGCCGTGTACAGGGCCTTCCGGCTGTTTGTCCTGCTGGGGATCGCGGTGGCGCTGCCGGGGATCGTGGGCTTCGTCCGCTTCCTCTACTTCTATTTCACCGACGGAGGCGCGGGGCACGTACAGTCCCTGATCATCTCCGCCGTGTTCATCATCTGCGGGATGTTCATCCTGATATTCGGCGTCATTGCCGACCTTGTCAGCAGCAACAGGAAGATGATAGAGATGATCATGTACAAGCTTCGGAGGCTGGAGATGGAAAACGGAGAGCACGCCCAAGATGAAGATTGATCTCATCGGCCCCTCCCATCCCTTCCGGGGAGGGATCAGCCACTACACGACACTCCTTTTCAGGCACCTGAAGGAAAAACATACCACGAGGTTCTATTCCTTCAAGCGCCAGTATCCCCGCTTCCTGTTTCCCGGGGCGACCGACCGCGACGACAGCCTCGCGCCCCTCATGGACGAGGAGGCCCGACCGGTCCTTGATTCCCTGAATCCCTTTTCCTGGCTGCGCACCGCGGCCCGGGTCGTCAAGGACAAACCTGAGCTCACGATATTTCCCTGGTGGGTGGTCTTCTGGGCACCGCAGTTCCTGACCATCATCTTTTATCTCAGGCTGTTTTCGAAGACCAAGATACTCTTCATCTGCCACAATGTCCTGGAACACGAGGGCCACTCCTTCAAGTACTGGCTCTCGAAGCGTGTGCTTTCGCGGGGAGATTATTTCATCGTCCACTCGAGTGAGGAGAGGACGCGCCTCATCGAGACCATCGGCGAGCGCCCGGTCGCGGTCTGTTTTCATCCCACCTACGAGGTCTTCAACGAGGGGGAGATCACGCAGGATCAGGCCAGGGAGAAACTGCAGATCGCCGAAGACAATGTCCTGCTGTTCTTCGGATTCGTGCGGGAATACAAAGGGCTCAGATATCTGCTCGAGGCGATGCCGGACATCGTGAAAACGGTCGATGCCCGCCTGGTCATTGCCGGCGAGTTCTGGCAGGGAAGGGATGCGTATCTGGCTATGATCGAGGAGCTCGGGATCGGTCACAAGGTCACGGTCGTCGACAGATACATCCCCAACGAGGAGATGCCCGCCTATTTCAGCGCGGCGGACCTGGTGGTCCTGCCTTATGTGTCGGTGACCGGCAGCGGCCAGGTGCAGCTGGCCTTCGGCTTCGAGAGGCCGGTAGTGGTGTCCCGTATCGGATCGCTCTCGGAGGTTGTGCGGGACAAAGAGACCGGATTCCTGGTTGCGCCGGAATCTCCCTCCGAGATCGCGGAAGCCGTGGCCGGCTTCTTCAGCGACACCGGCAGCTCCCTCGGGACCGGCACTGACACAGATAGCGGCACCGGAAGCGGGGGCAGTAGTGGGGTTAGCGGCGAGGAAAGCAGTGAGAGCAGGGGAGAGCACATGCGCGCTGCGATCAGGGAGGATCGGGCCCGATTCTCCTGGGACAGCCTGATCGAGGCCATAGAGGGCTTCAAGGCTTCTGAGGGTTGATACGCCCGCAGATCTCAGTTGGAAGGCACCCACGCCGTGATACCCGTCGATCCTTACGCAGATGATCTGTGGGCCTTGATCAGTTGGTGGGCCCTCTCGCCAACGAAGATCCCCAAACTCACCCCGCCCTGCACCAGGAACGCGATCAGGCGCATCAAGAGCGATACCATGATCCCATCGGCCGTCCCGGTCCCCAGAGAATAGGTCAGAAAGCCCAGCAGGAATTCCCTGACTCCCAGGTTAGCGGGGGTGAGCCGGAAGACCCGGACAAATCTGATGATGATCAGGTAGACGAGCAGGATCACAAAATCCGTGTCGACGCCGATGCTCTTGAACAGCAGGTGATAGCTGATCAGGGAGCCGGCCAGGATCAGCGTGATGATGGCGCTGCTGCCCATAAAAACACCGCGGTTCTTCAGGGCATCCGCCATGGCTTCGACGATGTCCGAGGCATCATCCAGGCGATTTCGGATCGATGGGGCCAAGGCCAGGCGTCTCAGGAGCGAGAAGACAGCCCTGGCCATGAGAAATGCAAGGAGCAGCAGCACAAGAATCGCGCCGAACGAGGGGAGCACAGGGATGGGTCCGATTTGCAGGGAGGGATCATAGACGGCAATGACGACCACGCCCAGCAGTGTGGAATAGACCATGTTAAGCCAGTCGAACGCCAGGTTGCTGGCCGCGTATTTTTTGTAGCTGATGCCATCGGTCTTCTTGAGCATTATGGCCCGATAGACACTGCCTCCCATGGGCAGGAAGCGGTTTAGAAACCGTCCATAGGTGTAATATTTGAACATGGTGTAGAACGGGATGCGGTGGGATACCTGAGTCAGGAACAAATGAAACCGGACGCTCGTGAGGAGGAGGGCGAAGCAACACAGGAGGGTTACGGGGAGGAAAAACTCGAGCCTGATGCTGCCGAGGGTGCGGAATTCGGACCAATGGGTTGTGAGGTACTCGATCAGCAGGACCAGAACGACAACGAGGATGATCCCCTTAATGATCTGTGCCGGGCTCTTGATCTTAAACCGCGTCATGGGGCCGCTCTCCAGGTCCTTCATCCGGCTTCACCCTTCTTGGCATCCTTGGCGTTTGTCAGTCCTGCAGCCGCCCCCCAGCACCAGGCAAGCTTCAGGCACCACACCAGGGGGACCGTCCAGAAACGCCCCCACAGCCTTGGATTGCGCACATAGATGCCGCCTGCGACCACCAGAGCGATCAGGGGGCTGAACAGGCGCAGAAGCAGGGGAGACCGCAGGACGAAGGGAGTGCGGAGGAGCTCACGGAACTCGCCCCGCAGCAGGATCGTGGTCTTGGCATGCACGTAAGCGCTCCTGACAGTGCCGGCCAGGGTGATATAGTCAGGGTCGTGCACCACCACGGCCTCCCGGATCAGGAAGGGCTGATATCCCGCTGCGCGGGCCTTGAGGCACACCTGCGTGTCCCCGGCCAGTTTGCGCTCCTCGTCGAAGCCGCGCAGGTCTTCCAGGACCTTCTTCCGGAAGCCCATGTTGGCGCCCGCGACGAAGTCTATTGGGCCCGACTTGCGGCCTGGCAGGAAGGGGTGGAAGTGAGAGATGTTGTGCGACAGCTTGACTCCATTGTTCTTGGGGCTGTCGATGGCCCCGGCCGCGACGGGGTGTGTCTCCAGGCAGCCGCACATCTTCTCAACCCAATCGCTGTGTGCGATGCAGTCGTCATCCGTGAACAGGATATACTCTCCCACGGCCTTAGCGAGGCCCAAGTTCCTGGCATGACTCAACCCGAGGTTCGTCTCCGTCGTGATGATGTGAAAATTGGGGAGTTCCCTGCCGATCTCGTTCAGGATCTCCCCGGTCCCATCATCCGAGCCATCATCGACGACAATGATTTCAAAGGCCTCAGGTCCCAATGTCTGATGTCTCAGGGATTTCAGGGCCCGCCTCAGGAGGTCGGACCTGTTGTGTGTGCCGATGATGATGCTGGCGGCTATTGTGTGTTCCATGGCACGGATTCTTTCGGATCGAGCGAATGTTGATGGCATGATAAAGAAAGATCCCGCGCCGGTCAAGAATAACCATTTGAATTTGCATGAGTTAACTGGTAGATTGAAGCATACTTTTTCGGGATAACTGACTCGGGAGGGAATGGCCGCATGAAGCTGCTGCACCGCATATCGGAATTTAAAACAGTCCTGGGTATCCTGCACGGAAGCCGCACCTTTGGAGGCCCCATCCAGGCCGACATCGGATTGTCCAACAGGTGCGCCAACCACTGCATCCACTGCTACTACTATTCCCCGCTCCTCGAGAAACCGACGCTGAGGCCCCTGAGGAAGGCGCGCCTTGCGGGAACAGAACCTCCCAGCCTGGAATCCCTCCGGGCCATGCAGAGGCGGGATGCAGAGCTCGACCGCACCAACCGGCTGATCGACGAGCTGCTCGGGATGGGCGTGTGGCGCTTCCGCTTCAGCGGGGCCGGCGAACCCTTCCTGAATGAGAACGCCATCGAATTCATGGGCCGTGTCAAGCACGCGGGCTGTGACGCCATCGTCTGCACCTCGGGCTATACGTTGGACAAGGAAATAATCGATGAGATGATCGCCATGGATTTCGATGAAATCCGGGTCACGACCATGGCCGGTACACCGGAGATGTACAAGCGGACCCACCCCAAGGCGAAAGATACTACATTTGATAAGATCCGGGACAGCCTGCTCTATCTGGCCGAGCAAAAGAAAGCCTTGGGGCTCAAGCGGCCGGATGTCCATCTGTTCACGATCGTCATCTCCGAAAACTATGACAGTCTGATGGACTTTGCTCAGTTTGCCGTAGAAATGCAGGCGGACAAGGTCGTGTATAGACCCTACGATGATGTGGATGATCCCGGCCTGGCCGCCCTGGTGCCCACGGAGGAGCAGGTCGCGGCTGCCAGGGAGCAGCTGGCCGAGGTCAAGCCGTTCCTGGATTCCCGTGGTATCGTCCACAATGTCGACGATTTCCTCAGGATCAGTGACCAGCAGCTCACCACCTCTGCCCTGTACCGCATCATTCCCTGTTACTATGGCTGGGCCGCAACCCAGATCCTGGCCAGCGGCAAGGTCTTCCCCTGCGGCCGTTCTTACGATCCTTTCGGAAACATCTACCAGAACGATTTTCGTGCGATATGGGACGGAGAAGCCTATCAGAGGTTCAGGAAAGAAGGTGGAAAACTCAACCAGGGGGATACGACCGTGACCGGCGCGAACTGCAACCGGTGTTCCCACAATGCTGCCAACCTCCGCGTCTACCGGGCGCTTCATCCTCTCAAGAGGCATGCGGAGGATCTGGAAAACCTGACTCCGGGGAAACCTTTTAAAAGAGTGTAACCGACCATGGCCTGGATGAAGATCTCAGATGCGCTGCCCCAGCTGCCAGGGATTCTTTTTCGTGGCCGGTTCAAATTTTCCTATGATGGGATACCCATTTTCGCAGAAAACCTCTCCTACAGGCAGAAGGCGAATCTTCTGAAGCTGGGCCTGAGCTCCCTGCTGCGGAAGGACCGCGTGCTCGGGCTGCCGGCCGTGATCCAGATCGAGCCGACCAACATCTGCAACCTGCGCTGCCCCCTCTGTCCCGCGACAGAGGAAGCCGAAGGCCGCACGCATGGATTCATGTCCCATGCGATGTTCCAGAAGATCCTCGAGGAGGTGGGGAACACGCTTATAGCGGCCTATCTGTACAGCTGGGGAGAGCCCTTCCTGAACAAGGACATCTTTTGCATGATCGAGGAGTGTACGGCCCGCAACATCCGCACGCTGATCCCCACCAACGGGCAGTGCCTCCAGACCCGGGAGGAGGCTCTGGCCGTTGTCGATTCGGGGCTGTCGGCCATCATTATCGCCATCGACGGCAGTACGCAGGAGATCTATGAGGCGTACCGGAAGGGGGGTGACGTCGAAAAGGTGAAGCGCTGCGCTTCTCTGATCGAAGAGGCCAAGGCAGAGCGGGGATCCCAGTTTCCCTACACCTGCCTCAGGACAGTGGTCACGCGGAACAATCAGGACGACCTTCCGAACCTCGAGCAGCTGGCCCGCGACCTTGGTGTCAACATGTTTGCGACCAAGACCGTGGGATGCAGGACACGGGACGAGTCTTTCAGGGATTTCGAGCCCCTGCAGGAGGGCCTGCGCCGCTTCGAATACGAGGGAGGGGAGAGGAGCGGGCGATCCCCCATAGAGTGCATATTCCCGTTTCGGCAGCCGACCATCAAATGGGACGGGACCGTGGTCGGCTGCGAATTCGACGTCGATCTCGAAAGCCCCTGGGGCCGAGTGGGAGAACAGAGGTTTGCCGATATCTGGAACGATCGCCGGGCCCGAGACCTGAGGCGCCGCATCCACCGGGGCAAGGGGGGCGTGTTCTGTGAGAAGCACTGCCCCTACCAGGATCGGGTCCAGGACGGATCCGCGATCCAGAACCTGGAGCTCCGTCACCTGAAAGAGTGAGAATGGAAAAACCAAAAAAGATATTCGTGTTGGGTTACGGCCGCAGCGGGACGTCTGTGATGGGTACCATCCTGGGGAATCACCCCGACATTTTCATGTTTCGCGAGCTCAACTTTATCGAAAAAGTCTGGAAGCGCGGCAAAAAACAGGAGCTTTCAGAGCCGGAGGCCGTCAAGCTAGCCATCATGCTGGTCGGTATCCAGACCCGGTCTATGGACATGCTGAAGGATCTCTCGGAGTTCGAGGAAAGGGGCCGTGAGATCGTCGCCGGGATCCGGGCGGATGTGATCACGCCGCTGGTGGTGTACGAGGCGTTCCTGTCGGCTATTGTCGCGGAAAACGGCAAGAGCATCCCCTGTGAACAGACGCCGGGTTATGTGTTTTTTATCCCCGAGATACTCAGGCTGTTCCCGGAGGCCAGGATCGTAAACATGATACGCGACCCACGGGACAATCTGTACTCGAGAAAGAATAAATGGCGTCAGTACAAGTTCCGATCCGACTTTGTCCCCAGGATAAGAACGGCGAGGATCTGGGCCCACTACCATCCCATCTCGACATCCTACCTCTGGAAGACGGCCGTGAAGGCGGCCCAGCCCTTTGTCGATTCCGGGCAGATCCTGCAGGTCAGGTTCGACAAGGTCCTGGAGAATCCCGAGCAGGAGCTCCAGAGGATCTGTGACTACATCGGCGTGGACTTTCGAGAAGACATGCTTCAGGTCCCGATCGTGGGATCGTCCTTCGAGGATTCCGATGAGAAGAAACTGGGGATCGACAAGACCAGGACATCCAAATGGAAGGACGGCGGATTAAATTCGGCCGAGATTTTCATCAACCAGACGATCAATGCCGACATCATCCGGTCGTATGGCTATGAGCGGGCCAAGGTGTTCCCGAACCCGCTGCTGCTGCTGTACTACGGCGTGACGCTCCCCCTCCGCATGCTCGTTTCCTTCGCCCTCCACCTCCCCCAGTTCAAGAACATGCCCGAAACCCTCCAAAAACGCTTCTTTCGGGGTCGGACCATGAAATCCTCCTGAAAACAAACAATTTAAGTGCTTAGAGGGCCACTTTTTAGGGCTTAACGTGCTGTTTTTGGGGGTAAAATGTGCGTTTTAAGAAGCGCGGCAGTTGCTATCGAATCTGTTCTTTTATCTTGAGAGTTTATTTCTTCTTAGGCGTCGCCATGTAGATGTTGCCCGAGCCCTCGGCCATCCAAAGCACCAGCTTGCCCTCCGCCACCGCCACGGTACCATTGCCGGGCGGGAGATTCATCTGCAGCTGGCTGGTTTGAGGCTGATATACAATTCGGGTGTCTCCCACCGGTATTTTGGTTTGAGGATCGAGTTCCTGGGCCCAGATGCTGCTGGAGCCGTTTCTTTCTGAGAGGTAATACAGAAGATTCCCATTCGGAGACCAAGCCGGAGAACCCAGATAGCGGTCCTCGTCGAAAATCAGAACCCAGTCTGCCTCTAGAGTGATGCCTTCGGTAAGGGGGGCCACATAGAGGGCGACTCGCCCGTCCGGTTTCCCGTGCATGAAACTGATCCAACCGCTGTCAGGAGAAACCGCTGGCTCTTTAATCTGGCCAGTTTCCACTTCCATAAGGAGGGTTTTCTCGCCTGTGGAGCTATTTAATCGCATGAACTTCTTGCCTCCTTCTTTGATCAAGGCGAAGTTCGCATCAGGAAAAAAGGCCAGGATCTCACAGGAATCGCAGCCTTCCCGGCTGATCATGTCCGCAACGTTCACGACGAATGTCTTAATCCCACCCTCCGCCTGATCCGCGTAAGAGAAGACGCTTCCATCCGGGCTGATCTTGGGGGCCTGTCCCAACCGGGCAGCCCTCATCTGTAAGACGTTTTCTTCTCCACTGACGAGGTTTTTCAGATGGACCTCGGAACGCGGTCTTTTGAGGCCGCCAAAAGCACTGTAGATCAGCTTGGTTCCGTCGAGGCTCACGCCGGGATCGAACTTAACCATGGTGCCTGTGGTTTGTGGGATCGGTTCACCTCTGATCAGGCCCAGGTTCGTGTCGGCATCGAGCGTCCAGATGTTGGCGACCCAACTGAGATTGGCATATACGAGGGAGCCGTCCTGCAAAGCCGATGCATTGTACTGCATCCCCGGACCGGATGTGATCCGCTCCGCGGAACCCCTCACCTTCCAGTCTGAAGTGTCCAATTGAATTCTGAAAAGGTTGACTCCTTCAACGGTCGTGCCGGTGGAGTAGTAGAGGAAGGGGCCCGCCCACGCATAGGGGCTCTGCCAGATTGGGGGCATGGCAATATCCCTGTGTGCATTCGTTCTGATCGCGGGCCCGCCTGCAGCCGGGGCGACCCACCAGTCGGCGCTGTCCGGGTCATCGATGCGTCGGCCGTTGAATATCAGATACTGTCCGTCCGGAGACCAGACCGGGCCCATATTCGTGCCCAGCCCCAGAAAACAAAATTCGGGCTGAAAGGGGATCGGATCTCCCCCTTGTGCGGGTATCCTGAACATTTTTTGCAGCTCTGTGTCCAGCGAAGCGGGAAATGTAATAGCAGAGATCCAGTCACCGTCCGGGGAATAGCGGGGACGTAGGCCGAAGCTTGAAAGACGGCGCGGCTGTCCTCCCAAGGTGGGGATCTCGTAGATCCCACCTCCGTCCCGGTTGGACTGAAAAACGATCTTGGAGCCGTCGGGAGAGAATGTCGGAAAATCATCAGCTGCGGGATGGGACGTGAGCCGGAGAGGGGGCCCCCCCGCAAGCTGCTGAATCCAGATGTCCATGTTACTGTCGTCATCTCTGTTCGCAGAGCAGGCAAACATGGTCCCGTCTGGGGAGATTGCAGGCGCCCAGGTCAAGCCCGAATCGAAAGTGAGGCGTGTGATCTCGAATTCTGTCGGGGCTGGAGGAGGTTTTGGGATGGACAGCCAGAGGAGTATGGCCGCTGTGATCACCGCCGCTCCTAGGCCAACCCAGAGCAGCGGAGAGATCCGTCTCCGCCCGGCTGCTGTCCCGGCCTGCGGGGCCCGGAGCTTCCCGGACTCTGAGTCTTCCTTCAGGTCCTGCAGCACGACCTTGAGATCCGCCATGTTCTGCCAGCGGCGCGTTGGGTCCTTGCGGAGGCAGCGGGCGAGGGTTTGGGCGATCTCCGAGGGAAGAGCCTGATCGATCTGGGAGGCCGGCTTCGGATCCTCCGTGAGGATGGCCGCCAGTGTGGATACACGGGTCTCCCGCTGGAAGGCTTTCTGCCCCGTGAGCATTTCGTAGAGGACAACGCCAAAGGAAAACACGTCGGAGCGGGCATCGATCTTTTTTCCCTCGGCCTGTTCCGGCGACATGTAAGCCATGGTCCCCATGATGAAGCCTTCCTCGGTCTGGGGCTGTTCCGGACGGCCAACGGTCACAGTCGCGCCGGCAGGGGAGGGCGCGGCACCTTCGATGAGCTTGGCCAGCCCAAAGTCGAGGATCTTGACCCGTCCCTCCTCGGTCATCATGATATTGGTGGGCTTGAGGTCGCGGTGCACGATCCCGGCCGCATGTGCCTTGGCCAGGCCGTCTGCGATCTGGACCGCGCAGCCGAGCGCCTCACCGAGCTTCATGCCCTTGCGGCCGATCAGCTCGTCGAGGGTCTGGCCCTCCACATACTCCATGACCATGAGATCCAGGCCCTGGTCGGCCGTGATGTCGTGCACGACGATGATGTTGGGATGGTTCAGCGACGAGGCCGCTTTGGCCTCCTGCACAAACCGAGCTTTCCGCTCCTCGTCGGCCAGCTTCTCGTGGGGCAGGACCTTGACCGCCACGATGCGGTCCAGGTGCGTGTCCTCGGCTTTGTAGACGGCGCCCATGCCGCCTTCCCCGATCTTCTCGATTATTTTATAGTGTAAAAACGTCTTGCCGCTTATTGTCATCTGCCCTGCATCGTCTCCCTGAGTAAGCTTATGTCCTTTATAATTCGATGATCTACCTCAAGTCAAGTTTATTTCGGGGTCGGACCATGAAATGTAGCTGAAAACAAATAAGTTAGATGCTTAAAATGTCACTTTTAGATGCTTAAACCACACTTTTTAGGGGTAAAAAGGAGGCCTAAGGCCTAAATACTCTGAGCTTGAGGTCCTTGATGGGAAGGAAGTGTTTAGCATTGCTGGAAGCCAGAGACAGGTTGTTTTCTACTGCTGTGGCCGCTACCAGAGCGTCGCCTGCCCGTATACGGCAAGACAGGGCATATTCTTCGATATAGATAGCGGCCCTGTGTCCGATGTTCTCAGTCAGAGGCAGGACTGTAAAACCAAAATCTGATAGGAAATCCTTGATGGTCTTGTGCTGAGCCTTGTTCTTTGCTCCCTGCAGGAGTTCCATGTAGGTCAATATGGACAGCAGCTTTGCATCAGGGCTCTCGATCAAGTCTGCGGCTTTTGTGTTTCCCTTTTGTGCCCAGATGAAGATGTCTGTATCAAATATCATTCGATCTCGAGCCTCTAAGCTCTTCCATGATTTCGGAGACCGATCTCTTGTCGGCCTTGTTCATCTCGAAAAAGGGATGTGCTTTGATCTTTTTATTTGTTCCTCCCCTACGAGGCTGGATGATCCCCTTTACCTTTCCATGATAGAGGATCTGAACCCTTTCACCGCGGTCAAGTGCTTTCAAGACGTTCTTCATTTTGTATCGGAGATCGACGATTGTGGCTTTCATGATGTGTGTCCCAAGTCCT
The DNA here is from genome assembly GCA_965533275.1 of uncultured bacterium. Classification (GTDB taxonomy): domain Bacteria; phylum Acidobacteriota; class Aminicenantia; order Aminicenantales; family Aminicenantaceae; genus JAUXEH01. The sequence continues at coordinate 16,712 of CBESWG010000026.1, read as the reverse complement.
AAAATGTATATAAATAATATACATTTTAGTCATTTTCTGTCAAGTGCAATCTGCATACAACAGTAGCCAACAAGGATTTGCCTAGAGACATGAAAGCTTGTTCCTTCTACTACTCAATGACGATCAAAAGAATAGATACTGCTCATTTCGCTCTCATCCGTTACAGTATCAATTGAACTTAGAACGCTGTTTTTAACCCCAAAAGTGTGCGTTTAAGCCTTAGAAAATGGCACTCTAAGTATCTAACTCCTTTGTTTTCAAGAGGATTTCATGGTCCGACCCCAAAATGCTATCTGATGCCGGGGTCGGCATCCTTCAGGAGTTCGCGCGCCCTGCCATAATTCGCCTCAGCCTCTGCCTCGTTTCCCAACTGCTCATGGATCTTTCCCAGCATCTGGAAGCTGTCCGTGTAATGCCATCCATAAAAAACCGCTCCCGGCGTCATCGCGATAATATTCTCGAACTGCTCAAGGGCCTCTTCGATCTTTCCCGCCTCAAACAGTGCGGATGCCAGGGAATATGTGAACCAGGCGCGTTCGTGCATATTGGACAGCATGGATCGCCCTGACTGGGATGCCGTTTGCGGCAGCTTGACAGCCTCTTCCAGGTGTTGATACCCCACGGCGCTGTCTCCGTCTTCAATTTCAATGCGCCCCATCAGATGGTCATAGTATCGGATCGATTTTTTGTGGAGCCCGCCTTCGATGAACTGTTTCAGTTCTTCAGCCGTCTGCCGGGCATCTTCCGGCTCACCTCCCGCCAACTGGATCAGCCCCTTGACGTGCATTGCCTCCCGCCAGGCTCGTGCTCCGTATCGTGACGCCTGCTTCGCCGTATCACATGCCGCCTCGCTCAGTTCCAGCGCACGCTCGTGCTCCCCTTCCCGGCTCAGGATATAGGCCAGCTTTGTCTGCCACTCCGCCACGGCCCATTTGACCCCTATCGACTGCGCCATCTCGATCCCGGTTTCCAGCATGGATTTTGCCATGTCGTACTTTCCCCAGATCGTATTCAGAGAACAGCCCCCGTTGTCGGCGCTGTATCCGGCCCCGGGCTCTGTCATCTGCCTCAGCTTCCAATAGGTGTTTTCCGCGCTTTTCAGGTCTCCCCGGGTTTTGTGAACCGTGGCCAGTTTAACCAAGCTAGAGAAGTCATCCGGCTCCAAGGCGACCGCGGCCTCCGCCTCAGTCAGGGCCCTGTCGAAATCCCCGAGATCGAGGTAGAGGTCCGCCAGACACCTGCGAAATGGAGCCAGGTCACCCAGGGTGTCCAGGCAGTTTTCGAGCAGACGTTTTGCCTTGTCATGCTCACCCAGGTACATGTAGCATTCGGCCAGCTGTTCGTAGGTTCCCAGGAACTCGGTCTGGTTATTCACGGCCGCTTCATAGTAAGGCACGGCCTTTTCCCACTCCTCCAGCATGTTGTAGACCAGGCCCGCGTTGTGGTTGGCCGTCGTATCATCGGGATAGAGCTCCAGCTGCCGGTCGTGAGCCTCCAGGGCCTTGTCCCAAGTGGATTCCGAGTTATAGTAGTAGGAACCCTCGACGTAGTTGAGCTCCTTTTCGGAGAGCCGGTTTTTCAATTCCAGCGCGCGCGCGACATATTCTTGTCCCTGTGCTGTCATCCCCAGGTTGCCGTAGACCGTTCCCAGCTTCGCGTATGCCATGGCAAACTCCGGGTCCACGCTTGTGGCCCGCTGATAGAGGGCCAGGGCGTCCCGATCCCTTCCCTGGTTGTGCAGCTTCATCCCTTCTGCGAAATATTCAAATGCCTCAGGAGACGCCGAGGTGATCTCGGACAGTTCGCGGTCAAGGTCGCTGGATATCTGTTCTTCCGAAAGGTCCAGGGCCGCTTTCAATTCGGTCGTGATACTGTCCAGTGAATCTGGGATGCTGGACTCACCCATGCCCTCCTCGCTCAAAGAGCTCAGGACCTCGCCGGTATCCGCCTCCATGAGGGAGGCATTGATGATGAATTTCTCCCCGGCTGTCATGAAGCTGCCCCGCAGGATGTGGCTAACCGATGTCTGCTCGGCCACCTGTGCGAGGTCCTCGGTGGAGTACTTGTCGTGGTCGAGGAGGTCCAGCCGGTCCAGCAGGCTGTAGATCCGGTCGCCGCTCAGCACATGGACGTACTTGGATTGGCTGAGATCGGTGATCAGCATCTCGCTGAGCCCGCTCCGCCAGTTCTCGTGACTTTCTTCGCCCGAGTTGTTCTCGAAATAGAGCACGGCCAGGGAAGGTTTGTCGGTTGGGAGTGAGGCCCGTGCTCCAGATTTCCCCAACTGATCGGGCAGGATGCGCCAGACGATCAAGGCGGCCGCCACGACGCCCACAAAGACCAGGGCCGGCACCAACAGCTTCTTGACGCCGATGGTCACGGTGATCTCTCGAGAAGTGAGAGGCTTTTTGGTGGAGGCGGTTTTCTGGGTCTGCTGCGATGTCGGCATCTCTTGAGCGAAAGCCTCTAGCTCGGCACGCAGCTCCCCTGCGCTCTGGAAGCGGTCCTCCCGCTCCTTTTCCAGACACTTCAGGATGATGCGGCTCAGGTCCTCTGGAACCTGAGCATTGATGCTGGAGGGATCTTCGGGCGGCTCGCTCTTGTGTTTGACGCCGATCGCAATGGCCGTCTCTCCCTCGAACGGGACGCGGCCGGTCACCATCTCGAAGAGAATAACGCCGAGCGAATAGATGTCTGAGCGCTGGTCCACTTCCTTGGCTTCGACCTGTTCGGGAGACATGTACTCGGGCGTGCCGATGATGATCCCGGATCCGGTCAGGCCTTTGGTCTTGACCGAGCGGGCGATCCCGAAGTCCATGATACGGGCCTGGCCGTCCTCGTCGATCATGATGTTGTTGGGCTTGAGGTCCCGGTGCACCACACCCAGCCGGTGGGCCTCGGTGAGCCCCTCACAGATCTGGGTGGCGATGGCTACGGCCGTGCCGATGGGGATGTATTTGGTGCGCCGGATCAGACGCTTGAGGTCCCCCCCGCTCACATACTCCATCGTGATGTAGTGGAGGCCCTCCTCGCGGTTCAGGTCGTACATGCGGCAGACGCTTTTGTGCGTGATCTTGCGGGCCGTCGTCAGCTCGTTGCGGAAGCGCTCGATCGTGTTCTTGTCTGAGGCGATCTCGGGCTTGATCAGCTTGAGTGCGACACGTTCGTTGGTCTCTTTATCGAAGACCTTGTAGACCTTGCCCATGCCGCCGCGGCCCAGTTCCTCGATGATCTGGTAGCGGCCCGCGAACGTGGCCCCTGTGGTCAGCTCGATCTTGGACGTCTCCAGTGTCACCGTGGGTGAGGCCTTCTTCCCCATATTGCTTTCCCTCTGCCTGCAAGATATCAACCTCTCCCCCAAGAGTCAATATCTAGTTCGGGGTCTATATTTCGGGGTCGGACCATGAAATCCTACTGAAAACAAACAAGTTCAGTGCTTAAAAGGCCACTTTTTAAGGCTTAAACCGCACTTTTTAGGGGTAAAATGGGCCTTCTAAGCTTGTGGAAGGGCTAATGAAGCCTACTCCATCTCCCTGATCTTCAGACTTCGAAAATAGATCGGGGCCCCGGCGTGCTTGCCCTGGAGGCCGATGCGGCCGTGGGTTTCGAGCTCGGCCTTTGGTCTGCTGAGCCACTCCGGGATCTCGCTGCCGTCGGGATTTGTGGTGGCCGACGTCCACAGGCTCATGTCCATCTCGGTCACGACCTCTCCGTTTAGCCTCACGCTAATCTTCTGATCGTGGCATGTGATGACATAGCTGTTCCACTCCCCAGCCGGCTTCACAGCACTTTTCACGGGCGCTAGGTGTCCGAAGATCGCCCCGCAGTGCCAGGTGGCTGGCTGGCTGGCCCACTGTTCGGCGTAGTCGTCCGCGATCTGGACCTCGACCGAGTTGGGGATCCAGTTGTCCATGTCCGAACAGTACACGATCACACCGCTGTTGGTGCCGGCAGCGGTCATGAAATCGAGAGAGAGCTCAAAGTTGTTGTAGACTTTCTCTGTCCAGATGGCCTGGTCTTCGTCGGCCGTGAGGATGGCGTCGTCGTCAAAGTGCCAGACACCCTCGGGATAGACGGCGTTCGAGAGGTCTGCTGCGAACAGGTCGGTCCAGGGCAGGGTAGACGAATCGTCCGCTGAAAAACCCTGATCAGCTGCCGTGCTTTTGTCGCCGCTCCCACCACATCCAAAGGCCGTGAATATCACTCCGCACACAACCAGAAAAGCGATCGCTCGCCCAATATTCTTGCTGGTAAAACTCTTGCTCATGCTATGCTCCTTTCTTTCCCTCCTCCATTCTAATAAAGAATCGGAAGAATTTCCAATGATCAGGATTATTTGAGGGTGAGCCGACACTTGACCGGCCCAGACGGATTCATATATTCTTAAAGCCGCAAGGGGAGTGAGAAATGAAATGCCCGAAGTGTCTTTCTGACAATCCGGATACCAAGTCGTTCTGCGCCGACTGCGGCACGCAGCTGACGCCTCCTGAACCTTCTGATGGATCTGATGCCCTGAGCGGGCCCCAATCCGAAAAAGCGGCAGGCGGCCAGTCCCTGCCCACCGTCACTCTCCAAACCCCTGTCGAGGAGATCACGCGCGGCACACTTTTCTCGGGTCGATATGAGATCATCGAGGAGCTGGGCCGCGGAGGTATGGGGCGCGTGTATCGTGTCGAGGACACGAAGGTCGGCCAGGAGGTGGCCCTCAAGCTGATCAAACCCGAGATCGCATCCGATGTGAGTACCCTGGAGCGCTTCCGCAACGAGCTCAAGACGGCGCGCATGATCGCCCACAAGAACGTCTGCCGTATGTTCGACCTGGGTGAGGCCGGCGGGACCTACTACATCACGATGGAATATGTTTCGGGCGAAGACCTGAAGGGCCTCATCCGCCAGGTGGGGCGCCTGGATACGGGAACGGCCGTCAAGATGGCCGGCCAGATCTGCGAGGGCCTGGCCGAGGCGCACAGGTTGGGTGTGGTGCACCGCGATCTCAAGCCCAGCAACATCATGATCGACCGCGACGGGAGTGTCCGCATTATGGACTTTGGGATCGCTCGGTCGCTCAAGGCCAAGGGCATGACCGGGACTGGGATCGTGATCGGCACGCCCGAATACATGTCGCCGGAGCAGGCCGAGGCCAAGGAGGTGGACCAGAGATCGGATATATATTCGCTGGGTGTCATCCTCTTCGAGATGGTGACCGGCCGGCTGCCCTTTGTAGGGGACACGCCGCTGAGTATCGCCATGAAACACAAGGGGGAGGAGCCGGAGGAACCATCGACGCTGAATCCCCAGATCCCAGAGGAGCTGAGCCGGCTGATCTTGAGTTGTCTTGCGAAAGACAGGGGAGACAGGTTCGGTTCGGTGGACGAGATGTCGGCCGAGCTTGAGGAGATCGGGGGCTCCATCCCCACGACAGAGAGGGACGGGGTAGTAGGGAAACCCGTAAAGAAGGGAACAGGAAGAACCGCGGGCAAGACGTCGGGCAAGAGCTCAGCGACCTCCAGAGAGATCACGGTATCGCTTCCGCCCAGGAAGATCGTAGGTGCGGCTGTGATTGTCGGGGTAGTGATCGTGGCTGTGGTGGCACTGTTGCTGTGGCGTCCATGGTCGGCAGGGGGGGCGGCCGCAGCTGCAAATAAGATCGAGAACTCCATCGCGGTCATAAGCTTCGAGAATCAGACGGGTGACAGCAACTATGATCATCTGCAGAAAGTCTTCACCAATCTCCTGATCACCAACCTCGAGGCGACGAATCGGTTCCATGTGCTGACCTGGGAACGCATGCGCGATATCAGCCGCCAGATCGGGGAGGAGGGGAGCGGCGTCATCGACCGTGACCTGGGATTCGAGATCTGCCGCCGGGAGGGGATCGAGGCCCTCGTGATTGGTACTTTCACCAAGTTGGGGGAACTGTTCGCCGCCGATGTCAAGGTGTACGACGTGAACACCAAGAACAGCCTGAGCAGCGCAAGCTCCAGAGGCCAGGGCGAGCAGAGTATCCTGCTGAGTCAGATCGATGAGCTGAGCAGGGAGATCGTCGGAAGTTTGGGGTTTGCTCGCGGAGACAAAGGGGAGGCGGCCGCTGTACACACAGCAGATGTTACGACCTCCTCGCTCGAGGCCTACAACCTTTATCTGGGCGGAATGGAGCTCGCCTCAAAGATGTACATGGAGGAAGCCAGGCAAGCTCTGGAGAACGCGGTCGAGATCGATCCTACGTTTGCCTCGGCCTATATGGAACTGGCTTTTGTGTATTTCCAAACGGAAGATACCAGGGGATATGTCGCGGCGATTACAAAAGCCTTGGAATTGTCTGACAGGGTCACAGAGAAGGAAAGGATGTTGATCGAGGCGACCCATGCCTCCTTGGTCGGTTTCGATCTTGAAAAAGGCCTTGAGCTATATGAGCGCCTGGTGGCGAAATTCCCCAGGGAGAAGCAGGCCCATTATTATCTAGGAACCATGCACTATCTCCGGGGTTCTTTTGATGAGGCCATAGATGCTATGGGGAGAGCACTGGAACTCGATCCGCGATATGCGGACTCCTTGAACATGATCGCCTACTCCCATGCTGCGAAGGGTGAGCTAGAAAAGGCTGTCGAGTACTTCGAGCGTTACGTGGCTCTCGCTCCGGGGCAGGCGAATCCCCACGATTCTTTGGCCGACGCGTATTTCCAGATGGGCCGTCTCGAGGAAGCGCTGGCGGAGTACAGGGAGGCTCTGAGGATCAAACCCGATTTTATAACGCACTGGAAGCTGGCCTACATCCATGCCCTTAAGGAAAATTACGCAGAGGCTGTGAAATGGATCGATCTGTCCATTGATGTAGCCGCTGTGCCGGGCCTCAAAGCATTGGGGCATTTCTGGAGGGGTTTTTATTTGTATTGGTTGGGGAAACCGGACGCATCCTTTGATGAAATTCAGCGGGCTGAAGTGCTGGCTAAAGAAGTGGAAAACGGAATGATGCTTTCACGGATGGATGCGTTCAGGGCATGGATTTATAGTGAAAAGGATGAGTTCGGGCGGAGCAGGGAGGGCTTTAAGAAATGGAATGTTTTCGTACGTGAGGAGATTCCTCCCTTCGAATCCGTCTACGACGCTATGTATTATTTTAGTCTGGGCATGCTGGCCATGAAAGAGGGGCGGACCGATTCGGCCAGGTCGCAGTTGGAGGCGATTGGTACTTTGATGGAAAAGATCCCACCTTCGGAAATAGAATGGGGGACCTTTTATCGTGACTTGCTTGCTGCTGAAGTCCTGCTGGCAGAAGAGGCCCTGGATGAGGCTGTGACAGTGGCGGAGGGAATGACGGGCCTGATGTTTCCCTATACTCTGTCTTCGTCAGCGGGCATCATCTATAACATGCCTGTCAGCAAGGATGTTTTGGCCAGGACGTATGTGGCGAGGGGAAATGTGGACAAGGCCGTGGCCGAGTATGAGCAGCTGATCGTATTTGATCCGGGTGAGGAGTCGCGGTTCCTGATCCACCCACTGTACCACTACCGTCTGGGGATGCTCTACGAGCAGACGGGCCAGGCTGCCAAGGCCAGGGAACAGTACGAGCGCTTCCTCGAGCTGTGGAAGGACGCCGATCCTGATCGAGACGAAGTGAAGGATGCCCGCTCCCGCCTCAATTCTCTCTAATTCGGGGTCGGACCATGAAATCCCCTTGAAAACAAAAGAGTTAGCACCTTAAAATGCCACTTTTTGAGGCTTAAACTGCTCATTTTGGGGGAAAAAAGGGCGGTTTAAGGACCATATGTTTCTGTCTAGTTCGCCTTTCTGTCCTCTTCTTCTCGAATGCGTCGGGATATCAGGTTGAGTTTTTCCTGTGTACTGCGAGTGCCGCTTCGGGCGGCTTTTCTGTGAGGAGTTGGCTGCCATTTATGCCGAGATTGGCACCTCGAGAGAGGATAATTCCATAGGTTATTCATTTGTCTTTCCCTCGCGGATGCTTAAATTGCATGAATTGTGCCAAAAAGAGGGGAGCGAACACTGGACGATTGAAATGCGACCTAAAGTTAATATTATGAATATGATAGGCGTTGGAGTGGGATAGGTTGACATAGGAATACTTCTGTAGCCCACGCGAGTAAGTGTCCCTAACAGGCTACACTTGTTGGTAAATTAGGCTCTTCTCAAAAGACCCTATGGATGGCGTATGAATGCGCCAAAATCTCTTAAACGTGCGAAAATGACCCTAAAAGTGGAGCTTTAAGCCTTCAAAAGTGTACGTTTAAGGTGTTAACTCTATTGTTATCAATAGGATTTCATGGTCCGACCCCGAAAAAAAATGAAATAATGTTTGGCGGAGCGGAGTCTATAGTATTAGAATAATGAATTGGAGCCGCAAAATTGAAGCAGCAACCCGCATCCTTCACGATTCCCACCTACGCAATCCTGACATGTCTGCTGCTGCTGTCGTTCTCTGTAAGCTGCAAGAGCATCACCGGTTCTGATGATGAATTCTCAGCCAGCATCGTCGTCTCCAACAACTTCGGCGCGACGCTGGATATTCATCTGGATGACTCTCTCCAGTTCGCCCTCGAATCCGGCAGCACTCAGGCCATCGAAAACCTGACACAAGGGCTTCACACACTCGAGGCTTTCCTGACCGGGACCAGTACGCTGATCGAGTCGGAGTCGTTCGATGCCACGGCCGAAGGTGACTATGAATGGCCGATCAACGGCAAGGCTACGATCGTTGTGACTAACAAGTATGGAGAGATCCTCCAGATATACGAGAGCGGGGAATACCTCGGAGTTGTCGAGGATGATGATTCTGTGTCCATTGCCGACGTGCCTTTCGGATCGTTCAGTTTCGAGGCCACACTGCTGAATCAAACGGCCGTGGTGGCCTCAGCTTCCGTCACGGTCACGGCGATCGCGGAATACACCTGGACCATAACCAAGTGAGCGGCACCCAAATGTCGATGCCAACCTTCAGCATCTCCCGCATCGGCACTTTCGAGAAGTGTCCGATGAAATACAAGTTCAGCTACATCGACAAGATCAAACCCGACATCCCAACCACGGTCGAAGCATTCATGGGCTCCCGAGTGCATGATTCCCTGCAGAAGCTTTACCGGGAGAAAGGCAAGGGCACGGTCATGCCCCTGGATTGGCTTCTCCGCTACTACTACTGGATCTGGGATAAAAAATGGGAAGACACCATCCTGATCGTCAAGGAAGGCAAAACCCAGGACGACTATCGGAAGGAAGGGGAGAGGCAGCTCAACCTGTATTATGAGACCCATGAACCCTTTGATGAGGGGAAGATCTTGGGGCTCGAGACATGGGAACGGCTGGCGCTGGTCGAAGATGACAGGGACGCTGTGGCCGATCAGGACAGTGAGGGCGATACTGCTGGCGAATCGAACGAGCTGAAAAAGCCCAAATATTCGTTCCACATCCGGATCGATCGCCTGATGGACGTCGGTGGCGGGATCTACGAAGTCCATGACTACAAATGCGGCGCCCGCAAGGACACACAGGAAAGGCTCGATAAGGACCGTCAGCTGGCCATGTATTCGCTTTGGGTGCGGGAGCGGTACGCAAACTGTAAGGATGTGCGCCTGGTTTGGCATTTTACGGCCCATGGTGCGGAGATGGAGTCCTGGCGTACAGCTGAGCAGCTTGCGGAATTGAAGGCTGAGATCCTGGCCCAGATCAAGGCGATCGAGGCAGCCGAGGAATTCCCGGCCAATGTCACTCGCCTGTGTGACTGGTGCGAATACAAGACCATCTGCCCGGAGTGGGTATAGATTTAGGTTGACAATTCGGGGGGCTCTTCTCTTAAATAGGAGGAGTAGGAGGACAGGGGATGTCCAAAACACACTTCACAGGATTTGCGATTTTGTTTGGGATTTTGCTACTTGCCGGGGCGAATCACAGCTATACCGGAGCGGATTATGGCTCTTCCAGGGATGAGTATGATTCCGCAGCAGAGGATCAATCCCAGAACGAGGCCGCGCGCATAACGATAGTCAAGAGCGGCATCGAGCAGGAGGTGGCCGGGCAAAAAGCCACTGCAGGCATGATATTCCTCGTGATCGAAACCGAGTGGGAGAACATCCATCCCAAGCAGAAGGTCGACAAGGATAAGGTCGAGGGCAAGACCGACCGCACCATGGGAGTCAGCGGCCTGGCCGGAGGCAAAAAGAAGAAGACCGAGTATGTTGAGGTCGATGTGGCCTACCAGATCCCGAAATTGTTCGATCACGCCTATCTCCTGGCAGACGGGTTGGCCGTCGCCCTCCATGAGGCCACGGAAGACATTTCCGGTGGATACAAACTGCAGAAACGGTTTACAATCGCCAAACTGGGCGAAGTCCGTAAGGTGACCTTGGTCTACATGGTGCCGGAGGCTTCGAAGGACCTGGCCTTCCAGTTGTTCGACTACCAGTACGGCCATGTTGTGGCGCCGGTGAAAGGGAATGTGAAAAGTGCCAAAGGAACCGGGAAACCCCCAGAGAATAACTTGGACACCGCCCAGACGGATATGATCGAGTTTGCCTCCCTGGCCATGCATACACAGCCGCAGTACATGGGTCAGGCCGCCCCGGCTGGATGGACCTATGTCGTCACACTGCTCTCTGGGAAGAGCCTGTCCGGAAACTCGATCAAGGACATCGCGCAGATCAAGCCCGAGGAGTACACATGGGTGACGACTGACGGCGGCTACCTCTACGCCTGCTCGGGAAGCGCCACGGCTGTCACCGGCGTCCTCCGCTTCACACCCGAGATCTACCAGCTGCAGGAGCTGGCATTTCTAGTCCCGGATACAGACGAGAATTTCAGGCTGGGCGTCCGGGTCCAGAACCAGGTGCTGGACCTGGATCTCGGCACCAATGCTCCCAAGGGGATGCCGGGGGTAAAAACCACCCATAAGGACGGCAAGGTGATGGAAATCCTGGTCTTCGGCACGAGAGCGGATCAGGGCAAGGTCGTTGTCGACCTCGGGATCCGCTCACTTTATGACCGGGGGGGGATAGACATCCAGATGAAACAGCAGTTCTTCCTGCAGATCGGGGAAGCGGAATTCTCTGTGGATGCCGCAGCCACAGCCGCACTCCTGCGCCGTCCTCCGAACCCTTTCACTGTTCCGCCGGGTGCCTCCCTTCGTTTTGAGCTCGCCTTCGATGCCCAGGGAGCGGCCACGGCGCTGAGATACCGGGGCTACGAAAGCGAAGCGGTCCTTAAGTTCTTACCCTGACTTGAGCATTCAGATCGGGGTTGTTATCCGAAAATTGATAGAGTGGTTCATGTGCATTTTTGGGATAGAGGAGGAATCATGTCGATGTCCAAAAAATTTGTCTTTTTGATCGTTGCCATATCGCTGGCAGTGGCTTTGCCGGCACACAACTCCCCCGTGTACGAAGATGGCGCCCGCAGCGGCGATGTCGATCCCATGGACAGCATGGGGAAGAGGGCGGATCGCGTCAGCCGAGCGGGCACTCCAGGCCCCGCAAGCGGCTCGCAGCAGGATGCCTTTGTCACTGTCGGAGAACTCACCCGGTCATTCGGTGGGAACTGGCAGGAGGCCTTCGCCTTTGTCCGGGACAGCATTCGTTTCGAGCCAACGACCCATTTCATGAAAACAGCCCAGGGAGTGCTGTGGGGACGTTCCGGGAATGCCAGGGAACAGGCTCTCCTGCTGGCGGAAATGCTGCGCGGGCTCAGAGTAGATACACGCATGGCTTCGGGCCGGCTCGGCAAAGATCGGGCCGCTGCCCTGATCGGATCCCTGTTCCCTGAAAAGAAAGATTTCTCCTACGCCGATGATGTTCCGCTCTCGCAGCCGCTCGAGGATGAGTCGCTTATTGCGCACATCAGTGATCATGTCTGGGTTCAGATCGAGCAGGATGGGCAGTGGATCGACCTCGATCCCAGCTTTCCCGATGCCAAGCCGGGCACGGCCTACGCTGATGTAGACCAGACTTTCACATCTCTACCCGAACGCGTCCTTCCCCGTATGATGATATCCATGAGCGTACAGAAGGGAGGAACGCGGGAGGATATATTTGTGCTCGAACAGGGCCTTCGCGATATAGCCAATCTGCCCGTTACGCTGTCAATCTCCACGAGTTTCGCGGAAGGCGAGGAAGAGTCCTCCGGTGGATCTGTGGGAGGAGCCTTCGGTGGGCTTTCCGGCGGTGCATCCGGGAAAAAGGCCAAGAAGGGGCTTGTCGCCACCTACAAGGCCGAGCTGATCGTAAAGGAAGGGATGGAGGCCTCGGGAGAATTCACGGAAAAGATCCCTGAAAAATCACAGAAAATTTCCGCCGAGGATGTCCTCGACCGGGTCTGGCTCACATTCCGTCTGACCCTGGATGGGGACCCACTGCTCGAGTCCGAGCGTGTCCTCTTCGAGAAGAACAAAGCGGACGACGAGTTCCCTCTCTTCCAGAGACATTCGATCCTATTCGCCCCCAATTCGATCCCCCTGGAAGCTTGGGAAGGCGACCTGTCCAAGGTCACGGATGACCGGCTGCTGAAGCAGATCAAGTCCGCGGTCGATCAGATTAAAAAGGACGTCAAGTCCAAGAAGGATAAAAACGCGCTCCTGGAGCAAAGCCTTTCTCTGGAGCAGGAACTGGGACGCGGCACGGGCCACTTGATCAACATGATCTTCGCCTATACTTCCGATGGCATCACCGCCGATGCGGGCGAGGCACTCTCGGTCCGCAGCTATTATGCCCTGCCCCGCATCATCATATCCTCTGTGGAGGGCGACGGCAAACAGGTAACGACTGTCATGGACCTCCGGCAGGACAGCATAAAGGCTCTCCCGTATCCGGGTCAGGCCCTGGGTATGACCGGGACATTCCTGTATGGGAGAGGAGTCTTCGAGTCGGTCCTGGAGGGAAAGGTGTTGGAACTCTTCCTGGGGGGGCAGGCTCTGACCACAGCCTTCATCATGCAGGAGGCCGCCAAGAGGAAGATTTCGGTCCGATTTTTTTCGGAAAATGAAAAGGCCGATCTGGAGAAACTGGGCATGCCCGAGTTTGTGTCGGGCCGGGCCTTAGAGGCCATGGCGGCCGGCGCCGTGCTCGTGATCCCCGAGCGGAGCATCCGTTTCGCTGGACAGGACCGCTGGGGCTGGTGGCAGGTGGATCCGGCGACCCAGGAGGTCGTCGGAGTAATCGATACGGGCCTGCACCAGGCCATGATGCAGCGCACCGTCCTTGACACCGAGGGCATGCTGAATTCGAAGATGGGATTTACCATAGGTGCCATCACCGGGGCCGTGGACACGCAGTGGATGCTGGCCACCATGACCCTTAAGTACGGGGAGATCAACAAGGCGGCCCTTCAGGAGATCAAGGACTACATGAAGCAGCTCAAGGGCTATATGTGCCCGGAGTTAGAGAAGTCTGCATCGGTGACCATCGCCTCGGTTGGTGTCTCGATAGAAGACTGCTACGAGAAGGGATATTCCTGGAGCTACGAAGCCGGAGTCAAGGTCGAGATGGGCTGGTGCCAGGCTTTTGCCAAGGGCTTTGCCTGTGCTTCCACATCGATACTGAATGCTTATCTCAGCCAGTATGACTGAGTTTAGTGCGGAGGAAAAATGAACAATCTTAGATCTACGGGGATCCTGTTGGTCTTGCTGGCGATCGGGCTGAATATGACATCCGGCGGCCTCGAGGCCCAGGAGGTCTTATTCAAGAGCAACTTCACGGACCTGGAGGAGAACTGGGAGGTCGTGGACGATCCAACCGCTGATGACGGGCCTGGGCAGTGGCGCGTGGGCCTGGTCGAGCTTTCTGGCATCAAGAACAGCGATTACACCATGGCCACAGCCCTGCTGGCCGGAGAGAAAGACTGGAAGAACTACTCGATCGAGACCTCCCTGACGATGACGAGCCCCGAGGGATATCTGGTCGGGATGCTCTGCGGGTATCAGGATCCGACACATTTCTATCTGGTGGGCTATAATTATAATGAACGCCGGTTCGAGTTGGTGGTCCGTTCTCCCGAGGGATACGAGCTGCTGGCCTTTTTCGATGTCGATCTGGTAACCAATGCCGAGCTTCCGCTGCGCCTGGATTATGCAGGGGGCCGACTGCGCCTCACAGCGGATGGGCATGTGGTCTTCGACCTGAACGACGACCGCTATGCCAATGGGCAGTTCGGGCTGGGAGCCTCCAGCCAAAGTGGATCAAAAGTTATGTTCGGTCCCGTGGTTGTGAGGTCTGTGGATCCTTCTGCCCTGCCCCCCCGCGAAATCCAGGACCTGCTTTCTTTCCAGCGGGGTGCCGAGGTCGTGTCCGAGGCCGAGAAGAGCGCAGCCAAATGCCTGATCGACCATAACTTCCGCTTTGACAAGAAAGAATTCGATCGGGGTTCCTACATGACCCTGACGCTCAAAAGGGTTCCACTTCCCTTCGAGGCCGTGTACGCCTTCCCACAGGGAAAATCCGTCGAGATCCACAGCATAGGGCTTGAGATGGCCGGCTCGTATTTTCCCAAGGATGTGGAGTTTCTGGTGGCGCAGGAAAACCAGGACGGAGCCTTTGAGTCCGCGGGCAGCTTTCAGTTTAGGCCTGAAAAGGACAGCTATCAGGAATTCGAACTCGGCGGGGCCAAGGCCAGGTTCCTGAAGGTCCGGTTTCTATCTGCGGATAAGGAGGCGTATCTGCAGCTGAACGAGATGCTCGTAAAGGGGTATCGTGAGGGAGATGGGCCGACTTCGGCTGCTGCCGGAGGAGATCCGGCCGCAGGAGCGGGGGAAATCCTGTTCGAGGATGATTTTTCCAGCGGCACGGTCGATAAATGGCAGATCTGGAATGACCCAGACGCCAATAAAAAGGAGAGCCAGTGGGAAATTGTTCTCTCCGAGTACTCGAATATCTACAATTACCTGGACCATCCCGCGACTTTCCTGGTGACGGGAGAGCAGAACTGGGCCGACTATTCCGTAGAGGCCCGTTTGTTTGCGGTACAGAGCGACGGCAACCTGTCCGGCCTCGTGTTCGGATTCAAGGGCGCGGACGATTATTATATCGCCGGCTATAATTTTCAGGCCAGCCGTTTCGAATTGGGAATGCGAACTCCGCTCGGATTCGAGATCCTGGCGCGGGCCAAGGTCGATTACCCGCGCAGCGAGTGGCAGCCTATGCGGGTGAGTGTCCGAGGCAGCCGGATTCAGTTCTGGTTCGACGGCCAGGTGATATTCGATCTGGATGACGGAAGGCAGATATCGGGCCGCGTGGGGCTCGGGACCTGTCACCTGGATTCCGGTGTGATCAACTTCGATAGTTTCGAGGTGACATCCACGGCCGAGACCGGCCTAGTTGAGAAGGAGATGCAGGACCTCCTGGCCAACAAGAGGGGAGCCGCCGTCATCTTTCGGGAAATCCCTCCTGTGGGCGAGAGGTTTGTCGACATGCTCGATCATCCCCTGCTGCAGAAGGATAAATTCGGCAGCACCTACAACCCGGATTTGTCCCAGGACAAGCTTCCCCAGGAAGTGGTGTTCTGCTTCCCGCAGGGCCGATTTGCTGAGATCCACCGGATCGGCTTCAGATTCGGCAGTCAGGATCAGCCCAAGGAGATGAAATTCTGGGTGTCTGACCAGACACCGAGGACGGGATTCTCGCCGCTAACCACGATCACGATCCAGCCGGGATCCGAGAGAAGCCAGGAGTTTCCGGTGCCGCCGACGCGGGCCAAGTATCTAAAGATGCAGATTTCACAGAGCACCGGCAGCAAAAAAGTAGAAATCACCGAGATGTTTGTCACAGGCTATTATCTGGAGAGGGCCGACCGGCAGCCCGGAGAAGCGACGCTGGGTGAGGTAAAGCTCCGAGAGACGGAGCCGAACGACACGCCCGGGCAGGCACAGGCCCTCCCGCTTAGCACTTACCTGGGAGGGGAAGTCGCCGAGGGCGAAGTCGACTATTATAAGCTGGCGCTCAAAGACGAGCCGGGGAATACGCTGACCCTGTACATCAACAACCTGGGTGTGCTGCGCCCGGGATATGTGCTGACGAGCCTGGACGGTGCCGAGATCGATCCTCTGGGAGAGTCGGTGCTCGGAAACACGGTCAAGGTGACCTATCAGGTGGGGCCGGAGGATTATCTGCTCCGTATCAACCGCCCGGAGTCGTTCCTGACCATCGTGTTTGACGACAGCGGCAGCATGGGGCCCAGCGTGGATATCGTGAAGAGGATCCTGGGAGGATATCTGGACAACCTTGGCGAGGGTTTGAGTCTCAAGCTCATGAAGTATGAGGATGATCCCACTTCCCTGTCTGATTTCACGCATGATGCGGCCATGCTGAAGCAGGCCATGGAAAAAGAGGTCCAGGGAGGAGGGGGGACCGACACGTTCAAGGGTTTGCTCGAAGCAGTGGACAGCGTGAGCCTTCAGGATGGGAATAGGGCCGTGCTGGCGATCTTTGATGTCCTGGACTGCTCGGGAAGTATGTGCATGAAGAACTACACGGATCTTTGGAACGGCATCTTGAGATCCGGCATCAGTTTCTCCACCATCGCTGTCCAGAAGGGCTGGGATTCGGCGACATCGTATTACACCAATTCCCGGCAGCGGATATTCAAGGAGATCGCCTATGCGAGTCAGGGGGAATTCTATTATTCCCCCTCGCCGGAAAAGATCGAGGAGAGCGCGGATAGAATTTTTAAGCAGCTGACATCGCCTGTGCAATATCGGTTGAAGGCAGAACTGAGCCAGACCGAGC
>CBESWG010000025.1:0-45193 GCA_965533275.1 uncultured bacterium | reverse complement strand
CGGCATGGCGGACGTTGCGGCACTGGGCGGGTATCCCGAGTACATCAGCGCCATAGACCGCCTCTGGGACAATGTCGTGTTCAAGAAACTCTACCTCACGGGCGGCATCGGCGCCCGCCACACCACCGAAGCCTTCGGCGACGCCTACGAGCTTCCCAACGAGTCCGCCTACTCCGAGACCTGCGCGGCCGTGGGTAACGTGTTCTGGAACCTGCGCATGTTCCTGCTGCACGGGGACGCCAAGTACATCGACGTTTTGGAGCGGACGCTGTACAACGGGGCCCTTTCCGGCGTCTCGCTGGAGGGAGACTGCTTCTTCTACCAGAATCCCCTGGCCTCGAACGGCCGCCAGGTGCGCAGCCCCTGGTTCGAGGTGTCGTGCTGTCCCGGAAACATCACGCGCTTCCTACCTTCGGTGCCCGGCTACATCTATGCGCAGGAGCGGAACGCCCTCTATGTCAACCTCTTCATCCAGAACACGGCGGAGATCGAACTCCTGGGTAAAAAGGTTCGGATCAGGCAGGAGACCGAGTATCCCTGGAAGGGCACAGTGAAGATATCCCTATTCCCGGAAAAGGACATGGCGTTCGCTCTCAAGGTCCGCGTCCCCGGCTGGTCCCTGGACGTGCCCGTGCCTTCCGATCTCTACCGCTACACGGAGATAGCCGAGAAATCCCCCTCCCTGAAGGTCAACGGCACTCCGATGCAGTTGGAGATTGAGAAGGGTTACGCACAGATTGAGCGGACCTGGGCACCAGGGGATGTGGCGGAGCTGGAGCTTCCCATGCCCGTGCGCCTAGTGCTGTCACATGCGAGCGTGGAGGCCAACCGGGGACGCGTGGCCCTGGAGAGGGGGCCCCTGGTCTACTGCGTCGAGGGTATCGACAACGGCGGCGGCGTCCATGACATCATCATCCCCGATGGCGCCGAGTTCCAGACGGTCGAGCGGCCCGACCTCCTCCAGGGGATTGTGGCCATCGCAGGCGAGGTCGAAACGGATCCTGCGGAGAGGGCCGCCTTGGAGTCGGAGTCCAGAACGCGCACACTCTTCGCCATCCCCTACTATGCCTGGGCCCACCGCGGACGCGGTGAGATGGCAGTCTGGCTGAAAAGGAAATAGGACAGAGAAAATTTGAGGCCGGCCTAAATGGACCTGTCTCCTTTATTCCTCCTGTCCCCTTTTCTTTTTTATGAAAAAGAAAGATAATGCATAATTCGGAGTCAAAATAGTGGACACATACATAAAGGAGGCTTCACAATGAGAAAACCCGTCTTTGCCATCCTGATCACCCTGGCCCTGGTATTCACCATAGGAGCACAGGCTCCCCAGAGAAAGGCAGAGGACGTTGAGAAGAATCTCGTCCTCGTAGACAAGCCCCAGGCCGCGCCAGACGACGTGAGGGTTGGATTGGAGACCATCACGGAAGACAGCGCGATGGGGATGCTCACATTCCTGTCTTCGGACCTGCTGGAAGGCCGCGACACGGCCACACGCGGCTATATGCTGGCGGCCGAGTATGTCGCATCCCTGTTCAAAGTCTGGGGGATCGAACCTGTCGGCGACATGCCGCAGCGGTCCTTCCGCTTCATGCGCAGCGGCCCCGCTCCGGCCCCACCCAAGCGGACCTATTTCCAGGAGATCGTGTTCCGCGAAACCTCCAACGCCTCGGGTTCCCTCACGCTCAACGTCCGGAAGGGTGCCCAGGAGAAATCCCACACATATGTCTCGGGCATCGATTTCTCCATGATGACATCTGCGGCCGAGAGCCTGACGGCCCCCGTGGTCTTCGCTGGATACGGCATCCGGGAAGACGCCGCCAAATGGAATGACTTCAAGAACCTCGATGTCAAGGGCAAGGTCGTCCTGATCTTGACCGAGGCCCCGGGCAAAGACAATCCGGAATCCCCCTTTCAGAAAAACAAGGAACTCAAGAACAAATATTTTCCCCAGGCACCCGCCATGCGCATGATGCGAAGAGGAGGGGGAGGCGGAGGCAAGACCGCCGATCTCCGCAAGCTCGGCGCAGCCGCCATCCTGCAGGTCCAGAACACGGGCACGGATGACGCCATCTACAAGGGGCTGGCCAGCACCAGGCGGCCCTCTGACGAGCGGCCCATCAACACCAACCCGCGCCGCCGCCTGTCCATCCCGGGACTGGGAGGCATGATGTCGGGAGGGGGCGCTCCGATCATCACCATCTCCAGGGAGATCGCTAACGCCATCCTGGAGAACTCGGGCAAGACCATCGACGAGCTCAAGGAATCCATCGAGACCTCCCTGAAGCCCGCCTCCATGGCGCTTTCTGGGACCCAGTTGACCATCGAGTCGACCGCCACGGTCAAGCTCGTAAAGTGCCTCAATGTCCTGGGCAAGATCGAGGGATCCGATCCCGAGCTCAAGGACGAGGTCGTAGTCATCGGCGGACACATGGACCACCTGGGACACTTCGACAACTACATCTACAACGGGGCCGACGACAACGGCTCGGGCTCGGTCGGCGTCCTGACCGCGGCACGCGCCTTTGCGGCCAACCCGGTAAAGCCCAAGCGCTCCGTGCTGTTTGCCCTCTGGACCGGAGAGGAAAAGGGGCTGTATGGCTCCCGCTATTACGTGGAGCATCCCGTGTTCCCCATGGAAAAGACCGCCATGTACTTCAACATGGACATGATAAGCCGGGCCTACGACGCGCAGACCTTCACCCGCATGGGACGTATGTTCCAGTTCCCGGGCGGTGAGGACCTGCTGAAGAAGATCAACCTGGCCGACTTCCTGACGGTGAGCTACACGACCGGGATGGATGCCCTGGTCCGGGAGGCCAACCAGTACGTGGGCCTGCATGTGTTCCTGCGGGAATCCGAGCCAGGCCGGGCCAGCGGAGGGAGCGACCACGCCGCCTTCGCGCCCAAGAATGTGCCGTTCGTGTATTCCATGGCGGCCATGACCTCGGATTACCACCAGACCGGCGACAGCGTGGACAAGGTGGCCGGAGAGCTGTTCACGAAGGCCTGCAGACTGACCTACCTGGTGTCCTTCGCGGCCGCGAATAAGTAGCGCGCACAAGAAATTTCACGTCCGGCGGCCCATCCGGGGCCGCCGGGCTTTTTCACATTTGACAATTCCCCTGCGCCTTTATAATCTCTCCATATCATAGACATTTTCGATCTCTATTCTTCTTGAGGAGGACGGATGAGAAGCAGAGGCATTTTAGTACCCGTGATCCTGCTGGGCCTGGCCCTGATCGCTTCAGAGGGGATCTACTCAGAGGGCCAGTCGGCCGCGCAGGCCATCAAAACCAACAAGGACCAGTGCCTGACCATCGCCGTGCAGGGGCAGATCGCTCCGGCCGAACCAGGGCGTTCCTACACCACGACCTGGGACGGCAAGCCCAAGATGGCCATCGGGACCGGAGGCATCAACTACAACCTCAAGATCGGGGGAAAGATCTTCGGCTGGGCCGGAGGCGACCGAGCCACCATGGGTGTGGCCACCATCGGAGTGGGCGAGGATCGCTTTCAGGCGGCCTGGGCTACATACGCCTCCATCGGCAACGAGGTCCGAGTCCTGGGCGGCGAAGCCAAGGGAGCCAGGGGTGTGGTCATCGGGAAGTTCGGGAGCTACGTCCTGATCCACTTTGCCAATGACGTGCTGGACAAGCTCACGATCGGCACGATGCTGCAGTCCAAGACGTGTGGACTGGGACTCGAGATCGAGGGCTTCGAGGACGTGATGCCGCATGGCATCGCCCCGGAGATCCTGGAGGCGCTCGTAAAAAAGAGCGGCCAGAACAAGCTGGTAGCCCCGGTGGTCAAGGAGATCCCGGCCCAGATCATGGGCCAGGGAGCGGGCCGAGGGAGCCTTTCCGGCAACTGGCACATCCAGACCTGCTATCCCCCGGATATCAAAAAATACGGCCTGGACGAGCTGCGCTTCGGGGACCTCGTTCTTCTGAAAGACATCCAGACCGACTACGGCATGGGGTACTACAAGGGCGGCGCAACTCTGTGGGTCGTGTGCAGCGGGCCCAGCGACATCTCCGGCCTGGGGATCGGGGTGACACCCATCCTGTCCACACGCACGGGGAAGCTGACGGGCAGGATCGATCCCGGCGCCAACCTCACCAAGTATCTCGGATTAAGCAGCCGGCCTGCCGCTCCCAATGGTTCATCCAGTGCCCTGAAGACCAACAAGGACACACTCATCGCCACGGCGGTCGAGGCCGTGGTGCAGCCGGCGGGAAGCCGCGGATACTCGACCACATACGAGGGGAAGCCCAAGATCGCGGTCGGCATGGCATCCATCAACTACACGGTCTCCCTCGGGGACTCGGCCTACGGATGGGCAAGCGCCGATCACGTTGAACCTGATGTCACCGTCCAGGGGCGGGACCGCCCGCGTGCCAGCGACTGCGCGATCGCCATACTCGCCTGCATCGGCAACGAGGCCAGGGTTATCTCGGGTGAGGCCAAGGGAGCCAGAGGCTACTACATCGGCCGCCACGCTGGTTCCGACGACCTGACCTGGTTTCCCAAACACGTGCTGGACAAGTTGGCCCTGAATGACCGCATCCAGGTCATAGCCAGGGGTGTAGGACTCAAGATCGATGGTTTCGAAGATGTGAGGGTCAACAAGCTCTCTCCCGAGCTGCTCGAGAACATGGGGATCTCCATCGAGAGCGGACAGCTGGTGGTGCCCATTGTGATGGCCGTACCAGGCTACCTCATGGGCTCAGGTATCGGAGGGAATTTTCTGGAACCGGTCGACTATGACATCCAGACCACCTGCCCGGAGACAGTGGAGGAACTGGGGCTCAAGAAGCTAAGACTGGGTGATGTGGTGGCGATCGAGAACCACTACGACTACTATGGGCGCGGGCGCTACGAGGGCGCAGTCACCATCGGAGTGGTGATCCACGGCTGGAGCGACTATGCCGGCCACGGCCCGGGAGTCAATCCGGTCCTGAGCGCCCTGCCCGGAAAGATCAGAACCCGGATCGATCCGGACGCCAACACGGCCTATTACCTGGGGATCCGCGAGAAGCCTGCACGCTGATACAGCCCTGGCTCGATATACGAGACCAGGAAAACAGCGGTGCCCCGCACTGCCAGACTCATGACGATGGCGCCGCAGGTTCCATATATAAGGAAAGAGGATAGAAGAAAAAAAAAGTAATGGAGGACACTGTGAAAAAGACTTCTCTGCTTCTGGCAATACTTCTGCTGCTTGTCGGTCTGTCATTCTCTGAGTCCGACGAAACCGAAAAACAAGAATCAGCCCTCACCGATCCCTCCACTTTTCAGGGACTGCGGTTCCGGAACGTGGGGCCGGCTTTGATGTCGGGACGGATCAGCGACATCGCCATCCATCCGCAGGACAAGTCGACCTGGTACATCGCCGTGGGATCAGGCGGGGTTTGGAAGACCGTGAACGCCGGGACCACCTGGACGCCGGTCTTCGATGCCCAACCCGTTTATTCCATCGGCTGCGTGACCATCGACCCTAAGAATCCTGACACCATCTGGGTAGGGACGGGCGAGAATGTGAGCGGGCGGCATGTGGGCTGGGGAGACGGGATCTACCTCAGCCGGAACGGGGGACGCACTTGGGAGAACAAGGGACTGAAAAAGTCTCAGCACATCTCCAAGATCCTTATAGATCCACGGGACTCCAAGATCATCCGTGCGGCGGTGGAAGGGCCGCTGTGGTCGGCCGGCGGAGAGCGGGGCGTCTACACAAGCTGGGACGGCGGGAAGACATGGGAGCCCTCACTTGAGGTCAGCCCGGATACAGGCGTCACTGACATCGCCATGGATCCGGACGATCCAGATATCCTGTATGCCGCGGCCTACCACCGCCGGCGCAGCGTGGCGGCCTTCATGGGTGGCGGCCCGGAGTCGGGGATCTACAAGAGCGAAGACTCGGGCATGAGCTGGCGCAAACTCATGGTCGGGCTTCCCGGCGGACACCTGGGCCGGATCGGCCTGGCGGTATCCCCTATTCAACACAATGTTGTATACGCCACCATCGAGGCGGCGCCGGAGGCCAAGGGCTTCTACCGCTCGACCGACCGGGGAGAGAGTTGGAGCAAGCGGTCCGCCTACACGAGCGGAGGCACCGGGCCGCACTACTATCAAGAGATCTTCGCCGATCCCAGTGTATTTGACCGGGTGTATCAGATGGACGTCTGGCTGCACGTCACTCAGGACGGCGGCCGCACCTTTCAGCCCGTTGGCGAGGCCACCAAACACTCCGACAACCATGCGCTGGCCTTTGATCCGGACGATCCCGAGTTCCTGCTGGTCGGATCCGATGGGGGCCTGTATTCCACCTATGACAGGGGCGGCACCTGGCT
Source organism: uncultured bacterium (assembly GCA_965533275.1). Lineage (GTDB taxonomy): Bacteria > Acidobacteriota > Aminicenantia > Aminicenantales > Aminicenantaceae > JAUXEH01. Next base: position 38,843 of record CBESWG010000025.1, on the reverse strand, counting down.
GTACTATGCAAACCTGCCGCTGACCCAGTTCTACAAGATGGCGCTGGACAACGACGAGCCGTTCTACAACATCCACGGCGGGACGCAGGACAACTGCAGCCAGGCCGGTCCCTCGAGGACACTGAGCCAGAACGGCATCTTCAACCATGACTGGTACACGACGACAGGGGCCGACGGATATGCCACCGCCATCGACCTCGAGGACCCGGACATCATCTATGCCGAGACACAGAACGGCAACCTCAACAGGTATGATCGGGGGAGCGGGGAGCTGGTAAACGTCAGGCCCCAGCCCGAGCCGGGAGAAGACGCGCAGCGGTTCAACTGGGACGCCCCCATTATCATCAGCCCTCACTCTCACACGCGGCTGTACTTTGCGGCGCAGTACGTGTACAGGAGTGAAGACCGGGGGAACTCCTGGACGCGCATCAGCCCGGACCTGACCCGGAACATCTTCCGGCTGGAACAGCCCATCATGGGCAGGACCTGGAGCGTGGATGCCCTGTGGGACCATGGGGCCATGTCCATGTACAGCACCATCACCTCGCTGTCCGAGTCGCCGCTGGACGAGGGGCTGATCTATGCCGGGACCGATGACGGCCTGATCCAGGTGACCGAGGACACGGGAGAGAACTGGCGGCGGATCGAGAGGATCGCGGGTGTGCCGGGCCGATATTTCGTGAACGACATCCGGGCCTCGAAGCACGATCCCGACACGGTCTACGCAGCGCTCGACAACCACAAGACCGGAGACCTGAAGCCCTACCTGTTGAAGAGCACGGACCGGGGCCGGAGCTGGGCCTCGATGAACGGAGACCTGCCCGAGCAGACCATCGTCTGGGCCATCACGCAGGACCATGTGAAGCCTGAGCTGCTGTTTATCGGGGCGGAGTTCGGGATCTATTTCACACTCGACCAGGGCGACCACTGGGTGAAGCTGAGGGGTGGTATGCCGCCCATCTCCTTCCGCGACCTCGAGATCCAGGAGCGGGAGTCGGATCTGGTGGGGGCCTCATTCGGTCGGGGATTCTTCATCCTGGATGATTACTCACCGCTCCGCCACGCTACGCCTGAAGCCCTGTCCGGTGAAGCGGTGCTGTTTCCTGTGAAGGATGCGCTGCGTTACATCGAGAAGCGCCCCTTCAACCTGAGGGGCAAGTCCTTCCTGGGGGACGGCATCTACCTGGCCCCCAACCCCCCATTCGGTGCGGTGTTCACCTACTATCTCAAGGAATCCCTGATGACCGCCAAGGCCCAGCGTCAAAAGAAGGAAAAGGAGCTGGACAAGGCAGGCGAGCCTATCGCCTTTCCGGGCTGGGAGGCATTGGAACAGGAAGAGCAGGAGGAAAAGCCGGCCATCATGCTCACGGTGAAAGACGCTTCCGGACAGGTCGTGAGGCGCCTGACTGGTCCATTAGGGAAAGGGATCCACCGGATCGCCTGGGACCTCAGCTACCCGGACCTCAGCCCCACACGCCTGCAGGCGAGGCAGCTCCCGCCCTGGGCCGATCCGCCGCGCGGACCCATGGCTGCGCCGGGCGAATTCACGGTCGAGCTGGCCAAGGTCGTCGACGGCGAGGTGATCCCGCTGAGCGAACCTCAGGCATTCACGATGAAATCCCTGGGGCTGAACAAGCTGGAAGAAAAAGATCGAACCGCGCTGCTGGAATACCAGAGAGAGGTGGGTGAACTGCAGCGCGCCATGGCCGGCGTTGGATCCGCCGCTCAAGAGATGGATCGACGCCTCCAGTTCATGAAAAAGGCCCTCCTCGACTCGCCTGGGGCGGGATCAGCCCTCCTGAAGACCGCTCGAGAGCTCGAAACACGACTGGCGGACCTCATGACAGAGCTCTACGGAGACTATACCCGGGCAGGCAGGTCCGAGCCGAGCTCACCCTCGTTGATGCGCCGGTTGGACACGCAACTCCGCTCCACCGTTCCGGTTACCGATACCAACCGGCGTGGGTTCACCATTGCGGCAGAGGGATTCGAGGCCCTGCTGCCTAGACTCCGCCAGCTGATCGAGATCGACCTGCCCAAGCTGGAGGAGGAGATGGAGGCGGCAGGTGCGCCCTGGACACCGGGCCGGTCACTGCCCAAGTGGAAGAAGAAATAGCACTAAACGCAACCGGAGAAGAGTGAAACCGGGCCTGATCCACTCGGTCCAATCGCTTAAACGCACGTTTTTGGGATCAAAACCAGCGGTTTAAGGCCCAAAAAGTGGCATTCTAAGCATGTAATTTGTTTGTTTTCAACAAGATTTCATGGTCCGTCCCCAAACAGATTGACAGGGGCGCAAGGATGCGATAAGAATAAGCCGATCCGAGAGACGAGGGTGGAGGGATAGACAGAATGGACGGACTGCAAACTCTGGACTGGATCATACTTGCACTCTATTTCGCCGTCATCCTGGGCATCGCCTGGTGGGTGATCCGCAAGAAGCAGGAATCCTCCACGGATTACTTCCTGGCCGGGCGCCACGTGGGCTGGTTCGTGATCGGGGCCTCTGTGTTCGCATCCAACATCGGCTCCGAGCACATCGTGGGGCTCGCCGGGACCGCCGCCAAGAACGGCGTGGCCATGGCGCATTACGAGCTGCATGCCTGGTGCGTCCTGCTGCTGGGCTGGGTGTTTGTGCCCTTCTACATGCGGACCAAGGTCTTCACCATGCCCGAGTTCCTGGAGCGGCGCTACTCCCCTACCTCCCGCTGGTTTTTGTCCATCATCTCGCTCGTGGCCTACGTGCTGACCAAGGTGTCGGTCACGGTCTACGCGGGGGCGGTCGTGTTTCAGACCCTCATGGGGATCGACTTCTGGACAGGGGCCCTCTTCACCGTGATCCTCACGGGGCTCTACACCGTGGCGGGCGGCCTGCGGGCGGTGGTCTACACGGAAGCACTCCAGGCCTTCATCCTGATACTGGGCTCGGTGACGGTCCTGTTTATGGGGCTCAAGGCCATCGGCGGCTGGGAAAACCTGGTGGCTGTAGCGGGCGCGGACCATTTCAACCTGTTCCCGCCCCTCAGCGATCCCGATTTCCCCTGGCTGGGGCTGGTGCTGGGGGCGCCCATCGTGGGCATCTGGTACTGGTGCACGGACCAATGCATCGTGCAGCGGGTGCTGGCCGCGCGCAACGAGCAGCAGGCCCGGCGCGGCACCATCTTCGCCGCCTTCCTCAAGCTGCTCCCCTTCTGGATCTTCTTCATCCCCGGGATCACGGCCTACGCCCTGGCCAAGAGTGGGCAGCTCAACCTGGAAGCCGCGGACCAGGCATTTCCCACTCTGGTCAAGATGCTCCTGCCCACAGGCCTGCGCGGGCTGGTGGTGGGCGGGCTGTTGGCGGCGCTCATGAGCTCGCTGGCAGCGGTCTTCAACTCGTGTTCCACTCTCTTCACCATGGACATCTACAAAAAGATCCGCCCCGACGCACCGGAGAAGAAGCTCGTGCGGGTGGGCCGGATCGCGACCGGGGTGGTGGTGGTGACCGGTCTCCTCTGGATCCCGCTCATGAAGTTTATCTCGGGTGAACTCTACCACTACCTGCAGAGCGTCCAGTCCTACCTCGCGCCTCCCATCACGGCCGTGTTCCTGTTGGGCGTCTTCTGGAAACGGATCAACGCCCGCGGAGCCAATGCCGCGCTCTTCGGCGGCTTCATCATCGGCATGCTGCGCCTCATCGCAGAGCTCAGCAAAGAGCACCTGAGCGGATGGCTCTTCACCTTCGCTGACGTCAACTTTCTGTACTTCTGCGTGTACCTATTCCTGACCTGCATCGCACTCATGGTCGTGGTCAGCATGTTCTCGGCGGCTCCCGCAGAAGACAAGATCCGCGGGGTCACGTACGGCACGACGGTAAACGAAGATAAACAGTCTTCCCGGGCCAGCTGGAACACGCGGGACGTGGTGCTGTCTGTGGCGATACTCGTGATCATCGCCGTTGTCATGATCTATTTCTCGCCCCTGGCCCTCGCGAAATATTGAAATGGGGACAGGTCCAATTAACATGCCCGATTCAAGGGACGGCCAGCGCCTAAACATTAATTGGACCTGTCCCCATTAATACAAATAGGTGTGACATGAAACGATACGCCATTGGATTGGATTTTGGGACCAACTCCTGCCGCTCCCTGGTCGTCGATCTGCTTGACGGCCGGGAACTGGCCAGCCACGTGTCCGACTATCGTACGGGTCAAGAGGGGATCTGGCTCGATCCACGGGACCCCAACGTGGCCCGCCAGAATCCTGCCGACTACCTGACGGGAATGCAGGAGTCTGTCCGGGGAGCACTAAAGGAGGCGGAAAAGGCAGATCCCTCCTTCGGCGCGGATGCCGTGGTCGGAATCGGCATCGACACCACGGGCTCGAGCCCCATGCCTGTAGACTTAGAGGGCACGCCTCTGGCACTGCTGCCCGAGTTTGCGGGTAACCTCGATGCCATGGTCTGGCTGTGGAAGGACCATTCGAGCCATGCCGAAGCGGCCGAGATCACGGCCCTGGCCCAGAAGAACCGGCCCGAGTATCTGGCCAAGATCGGAGGCACATATTCGTCGGAGTGGTTCTGGAGCAAGATCCTCCACGGCAAACGGGTTGCTCCCGAGGTCTTCGAGGCAGCCCACAGCTTCGTGGAGATCTGCGACTATCTGCCCGCGGTCCTGACCGGCGAGACACGCCCCGACCGGATCCGGCGCTCCGTATGTGCGGCCGGGCACAAAGCCATGTACAGCGCCCAGTGGGGCGGGCTTCCGGACAAGGAGTTCCTGGCCGACCTCGATCCGGCCCTGGCCGACCTGCGCGACCGTCTCTTTGACGAGGCCGTGCCCTCAGACCGCCTGGCCGGGAGTCTCTCCAAGGAATGGGCTGGCAGGCTCGGCCTGAACCCCGGAATCGCCGTGGCCGTAGGCGCCTTCGACGCACACATGGGCGGCGTGGGCGCCGGGATCAAGGAGGGCGTCCTGGTCAAGATTTTGGGAACCTCGACCTGCGACGTTCTGGTCTCGCCCAAGCAAGCGGGGCTGGCGGATATCCCGGGTGTGTGTGGGATCGTAGACGGCTCGGTCCTGCCCGAATACTTTGGCATCGAGGCGGGCCAGTCGGCCGTGGGCGACATCTTCCTGTGGTTCGTGAACCACCTGGTCCCGGAGAAATACGGGACAACCACGGACGAGAAGTTCAAGAACCTGGAGGTTTCGGCCGCTCAACAGAAACCCGGAGAACATGGGCTCCTGGCCCTGGACTGGAACAACGGCAACCGCACAATCCTGGTGGACGTGCGCCTGAGCGGGCTGCTGCTCGGGCAGACGCTCCACACCGAGGCCCATGAGATCTACCGCGCCCTCATCGAGGCCACGGCCTTCGGTGCCCTCACGATCGTGAACCGCATCGCAGAATACGGCGCAGAGGTCCGGGAGATCGTCAACTGCGGCGGGCTCGCCAGCAAGAACCCCTTCCTCATGCAGATCTACGCCGACATCCTGGGTCGGCCCATGAAGGTCTCGCGCAGCGACCAGACCCCCGCGCTGGGGGCCGCCATCTTCGGCGCGGTAGCGGCTGGTAAGGAACGGAGCGGTTATTCAAGCGTGGAAGAGGCCCAGGCCGCCATGACAGGGATCCGTGAGGTGTTCGAGCCGGACATGGAGAACCATGCCGTGTATAATGAGCTGTACGGCCTGTACCGGGAGCTGCACGACGCATTCGGGACGGCCGAGTGGTCGGGATCCCTGGCCCACGTCATGAAGGACCTGATCACCATCCGCGAACGGCAGAGGAAGGACGCATGAGACTCGAAGAACTGAGGGAGAGTGTCTTCAGGGCCAACCGCGACCTGGTCGACCTGGGGCTCGTTGCGCTGACCTGGGGAAATGTCAGCGGGCTGGACCGGGAGAGCGGGATCGTGGCCATCAAGCCAAGCGGCGTCGATTACGAGCAGCTGGCCCCCGACACCATGGTGCTGGTCGACCTGGAGGGGAACCTTGTGGAGGGAAGCCTCAATCCCTCCTCGGACACGCCCACCCACCTCGAGCTCTACCGGTCCTTTTCCGGGATCGCCGGTGTGGCGCACACCCACAGCGATTTTGCCTGCATGTTTGCCCAGGCACATCGGGAGCTCCCATGCATGGGGACCACGCATGCGGATCACTTCAACGGAACGGTTCCCCTGACTCGTTTGATCACGGAGGATGAAGTGGGAGCCGACTACGAGGGAAACACCGGCAAGGTGATCGTAGAGCGGTTCGAGGGCCTCGACCCCCTGGAGATGCCGGCCGTGCTGGTGGCAGCACACGGGGCGTTTGCCTGGGGCGGGTCGCCGGAACAGGCTGTCGTCAACAGCCTGGCCCTGGAAAAATCCGCCAAGATGGCGTGGGGTGCCCTGCGTCTGGACCCCAAGGTGCCCCCCTTCCCAGAGTACCTATTGCGCAAACACTACCGGCGCAAGCATGGCCCCGAGGCCTACTACGGCCAGAAGATAGGAGAGAATCAATGACCAACATCCCGGAGATCAAGCTGGGCATCGTGGCCGTGAGCCGCGACTGCTTCCCTGTGGAGCTGTCGCGCACGCGCAGGGATCGAGTGGTGGAGGCCTGTGCCGCCAAAAAACTCAAACTCGCCCTAGTCCCCACGGTCGTGGAGAACGAACGAGACGCGCTCCAGGCCCTGAAAGAGATCGAGGAACTCGCAGTCGACGCCCTGGTCATCTTTTTGGGGAACTTCGGGCCCGAGGGCCCGACCTCGATCCTGGCCCAGAAGTTCGGGGGGCCAGTGATGCTGGCCGCCGCAGCCGAGGAATCCATGCAGGACCTGATCCAGGGCCGGGGGGACGCCTACTGCGGGCTGCTCAACACCTCCTACAACGTGGGGCTGAGGAAGCTGCGGCCTCATATCCCCGAATACCCCGTGGGCACCGCTGAGGAGGTGGCGGAGAGGATCTCAGATTTCGTTCCTGTGGCCCGCATGATCAACGGGATCCGGTCGCTCAAGGTCTTCGCCTTCGGGCCGCGGCCCCAGGACTTCTATGCCTGCAACGCTCCCATCCGGCCGCTCTTCGACCTGGGGGTGGAGGTCATGGAAAACAGCGAGCTGGACCTCTATGACATGTTCCAGAAGGCGGGAGAGGGCCCGGAGGTCGAAGCCATTGCCGCGGACATGGCCGCAGAATTGGGGACCGGCAATCAGTACCCCGACCTCTTGATCAAGCTGGCCCGCTATGAGGCAGCCCTCCTCAAGTTCATGGAGGATCACCTGGGGGCCTCTCAGTATGGGGTGTTCGCCAACAAGTGCTGGCCGGCCTTCGAGGAATATTTCGGATTCGTTCCCTGCTACATCAACTCCCGCCTCGCCACTCGGGGCATGCCCGTGGCCTGTGAGGTGGATATCTACGGGGCGCTGAGCGAATACATGGCCACGTGTGCGACACTCCTGCCCGCCACACTCCTGGACATCAACAACACTGTGCCCTACGACATGTACGAAGCAGCCGGAGACGCTGTCAACGGGTACAAGCCCAATGACCTGTTCATGGGCTTCCACTGCGGGAACACATCCTCCTCCTGCCTCGTGGCTCCGGAGATGAAACACCAGCTCATCATGCACCGGCTCATGGAACCGGATAAGGATCCGGATATCACCCGCGGCACGCTGGAAGGCCGGATCAAGCCCGGGGAGGTTACGGTCTTCCGGCTGCAGTCCACGGCCGACACCGAACTCAAGGGCTACATCGCCGAAGGCCGTGTGCTGGACATCGCACCCCGCTCCTTTGGCAGCATCGGCGTGTTCGGCATCAAGGAGATGGGGCGCTTCTACCGGCACGTGCTCATAGGAAAACGCTTCCCGCATCACACCGCCGTCGCATTCAAACATGCCGGCCAGGCCCTCTTCGCGGCACTCCGGATGCTGGGGATCGAAGACATCTCAACCCCCCGCGCGGTTGGGAATCCCTATCCCGCTGAGAGCCCCTACGGATGAAGCTTCCCAGCGAGGGCAGGCCCTGGCGGCTGGAACCAGCCTGCTCCAAACGGCAGGGACCAAAAGGCCGACAATCTCCCAGGAAGAATGGATCAACAGCCCAGGGTTAGAACGATATGGAAGTCATGCGAGCCGCTCAGCTGACCGGCCCCCGCGCTGCTGTTGTGCGTGAGGTCCCTCTCCCCTCGCTGCCCGATGACCGTGATGTGCTGCTCAAGATCGGAGCAGTCGGCATCTGCGGCTCCGATGGGCACTACTTTCGCCACGGACGCATCGGGGATCAGGCAATCGAATATCCCTTCACCATCGGGCATGAGTGCAGCGGCACGATCGAGATGTGCGGCCCGCTGGCCGGCGACCTCGCACCGGGAGACAGGGTGGCTGTCGATCCCGCCGTGTCCTGCGGCGAGTGCGATCAGTGCCTGTCTGGACGCCCCCACACGTGTCGCAGCCTTCGGTTCCTAGGAAGCCCGGGTCAGCTCCCCGGCTGCCTCTCGGAATATCTCATGATGCCCGCGCGCAACTGTTTTAAGCTGCCCGACAACCTGAGCCTACAGCATGGGCCCCTGGCCGAGCCGCTCGCCATTGGCCTCTATGCCGCTGGATTTTTAGGGGACACCAAGTCCCGGGCCATCGGCATCCTGGGGGCTGGTCCCATCGGGCTCAGTGTGCTGCTGGCTGCGCAGGCAGTGCGTGCAGGAACCGTCATCTATGCCACAGACAAAATCAATGAACGGCTCCAGGCCGCCTCTCAGACAGGAGCTGTCTGGGTGGGCAATCCCACCGGGACAGACATCGTAGGCGAGATCTCGGGTCAGGGACAGGAGATGGATGCCGTCTTCGAATGCTGCGGCGATCCTGCAGCCCTGACCCAGGCCGTCGAGATCCTGAGGCCGGGAGGGACTCTCTTCATCCTGGGGATCCCCGAGGCGGACAAGGTTTCATTCGACATCCATACGCTGCGGCGCAAGGAGATCCGCATCCAGAACATCCGGCGCCAGAACGGCTGCACACAGAAGGCCCTGGACCTCATGGCCGATGGAACCATCGATGCCGCATTTTTAGCGACGCACAGGTTTGCTCTTGAAGAAGTGCAGGGTGCCCTGGAAACTGTATCTGACTACCGGGACGGAGTCATCAAAGCCATCGTCGATGTCAACGCGTAGCTCTTTTTCAGTATAAAAATGAGATCCCAGGGCAAAAAATCCTCGATGCGGACGACGTCGAAGCCGGCCAGCTTCGCCTCTCGACGCATCCTTTCCGGCGAGATCCCGTGGTCCTCTCCTCCGGGGCCTCGCACTGGATCCGGCTCAACCAGCACCACGGTACCGCCGGGCTTGAGGGTCGGGAGCAGCTTCCTCAGCATGGCAACCGGCTGATCAAAAAAATGATAGGTCCAAACCATAAACACCATATCCAGAGCACCAGCGGGGAAATGTGGGTCATCGGACTCCCCTAGAATGATCTCCACGTTTCGGATACCCTCCCGCTGACACCGCTCACGCAAATAGGCCAGGCTGTCGGCGTCGATATCATTGGCCAAGATCTTTCCCGAGTTCCCGACCCGCCGGGCCAGAAACATGGTGAATCGGCCGCGGCCCGCTCCGACCTCACCGATGGTCATGCCCGGTTTGATGCCGGCGGAATCCATCACTTTTTCAGGGGGCTGCCTTGTAAAGGTCTGTTTCTCCCACTCTTCGACAGACTGCTGCTGGCCGGTCAGGAGGGACACCAGGAACAGGATCGCCAGAAATATTGGGGTACACCGGCTTTTGGACACGGTGACCTATCCCTCGACTCGCTGGAGCAGCCAGATGGCTCCCGTGATGAGTTTGTCGAGGATCTCACACTCTGTCTCTTGTTCCCTTATGTACACCTCGACTCGTTCTTTAACTTCCGGCATGTCCCTCAGGAGGGCCTTGGCATTATTCTTGAGGATGGCCAGGTAATTCTGGTTGATCTGTGTATTCTCCTCGATCGTGAGCATTTCCTTTACCAAGGTATCTCCGTGCGCAGTGAGCTGATCCAGAGTCTGATCATGCGGGACATAGTGACCGTATCCGGCACGTTCTACAGACCTCTCCCCCTTTAAGAATCCATCATCGATAAGGATATACCCTCCTGGACGGACAGTCTTCCTCAGCTTACCCACGAGTTCTCTGTAATCTCCCAGGAGCCCTCCCAGAGACGCAAAGATCACCACATCGAAATCCGCGGCCTCCTTTACATATTCGCGCAGGTCCTTGAGCTCGAATCGGCACCTATGGGACACGCCCCATTCCGCAGCCTTCTGACTCGCTTCCTCCAGGAACACTTCACAGGCATCGATCCCCACGGCCCGAAAGCCCAGCGCATGGGCCACGGTCACGGCAACGGCGCCCTTGCCGCATCCCAGGTCCAGGAGTGTGACCTGGTCAGGATTCAGTCCCAGGGGCCGCAGGAGCTTCACCACCAGCTCCGGAGAACAACCCAGGGCCCACATCCCCTTGAGGAGCCGCGGGACAAATGGGAGCATGCCCGTTTCCATCTCAAGGGAATCGGCGATGGACTTGTCGACATCGCTCGCCTTCATCTGCGTTCCCTCATTCGCTCTCTTCGGGAAAGTAGAATTCTGCGTCCAGGTCATCCAGCTTCTGGGAAATGAAAGCCCTGGCATCGGCGATGGCCTGGTTATAGAGGGGAGGCCCAAGGGCCTTGATAAAATATTCCAGCAACCGCTGTGCACGGTATGGGCTGAGTACCTCGTCAAATTCTTCGCTGAAGAATCCATGCAGATCCTGGAGCAGATCCTGCCTTCGCTCTTCAGACAGGTCGATCTTCATGGGGCTGGCCAATTCTTTATCCGTATTCATAGTGTTTCCCCCCATTATGCCGAAAGACCACCGGGCGATCAGGTCCGGCAGATCTTTCTCAGGCTGAATGCCAGGATCACCAGGAACACTCCCAACAACACGGCAAAGGCGGCTGCAGAGAGGACGAAGACCAGGCCGGTGATGCGGGGGCGGGCCAGGAGGAGCGCTCCCAGTCCGATGGCCAACAGCCCTCCCATGACCATGGAGCGTTCGCCCCCGAAATCCCTGCGCAGCCGCACTCCTGTGAGGATGCTCATGATCCCCCATAGGAATGCGGCAAACGCCAGAAAATAGACCAGTACGTTCACGGTCAGAAGAGCTGCTACTGCGGGCTGCAGCAACGCGGTGGTCCCCGCGAGAATGCTGAGGAATCCGACAAAGAGGCCCGTTCCCCATCTCCGGTAGTACTTCATCCCCCTCAAGGAAACGAGCAGGATGAAGGCTCCGTCGATCACGAAAAACGCGCCCAGGATCTGCGCCAGGAGGAGGATCGTGGACTGCGTGCGAGTGAGAAGCAGTATGCCGAGCGAAAATGCCGCTATGCCACGCAGCAGCACCAGCCACCAGATGTCCGAACAGATCCTCTGCCGGGGAGTTTTTTCCAAGTGGATTTCTACCAAGGGCGCTCCCTCCATACCGTATTCGAACAAACCCTATGCAAAAATCAAGGCGAAGTCAATACAGCGGACTATTCATAACGGATGGACTTGACAGGATCGCAGGTAGCCGCTTTGAAGGACTGGAAGCTCACCGTGAGGAGGGCGATCACGAAGGTCACGATGCCGGCGAGCACGAATTCCAGCCAGTGGGGATGGACCTTGTAGGCGAAGTTCTTGAGCCAGGCGTTCATGGCGAAATAGGCCACTGGCCAGGCGATGAGGTTGGCCACCAGGACCCACTTGGTGAATTCCCGTGAAAGCAGGTAGACGATGTTGGAGAGGGAGGCCCCCAAGACCTTGCGCACGCCGATCTCCTTGGTGCGGCGGGATGCCGTGAAGGAAGCCAGGCCGAAGAGCCCGAGGCAGGAGATGAAGATCGCAAAGAGGCTGAAATAGCCGAACATCTGCATCATGCGGGCCTCGTTCCGGTAGAGGGCCGCGATGCGGTCGAACAGGAAATCGTACTGGAGGGGCGACTCGGGATTGAACCGTGCCCAGGTGCCCTTGGCATGAGCGATGGCCTCCTGGGTGCGGCCCGGCGCGATCCGGAGGGAGGCCGTGTTGGCCTGGTCGGGACGGATGTAGGTGATGATGGGGCGGATCTCGTTGTGGAGGGATTCATAGTTGAAATCCGCAGCAACACCGATCACATGGCCCTTTATCGAGGGAGCGAAGGTCCCAATGCGCAGCCCCACAGCTTCCTGCGGGCTCTCGAGGCCCAAGCGGCGGACGGCCGTCTCATTGATGATCACGGCCTCACTGGGATCGGTAGCATACTCCCGCGAAAAATCCCGGCCGGCCACGATCCGGATATTGAATGTCCGGAAGAAGCCGTGGGAAACCCGGTTGTGGGGCATGCTGAAGGGATTCCTCTGGACCTCGCCGTTGAGCTCCACCCAGAATCCGGGGGCATCGTTCAGCCTCCCTGTGGGGGCCCGCTTTGAGAGGGCAGCCTCCAGGATGTGGGGGCTGGACAGCAGGCCCTGCCGCATGTCGTCCCAGCGCTCTATGATCACCTGGTCCGCAGGCAGCATGACGATGTTTTCGCGGTCGAAGCCGAGGTCGGCTTTCATCAAATAGTTCATCTGGCGATAGACCACAGCTACCGAGATGATCAGGCAGATGGAGATTGCAAACTGGAACACGACCAGGCCCTTCCGCAGCAGCGCCCCCCTGGTTCCCATCGTTAGCTCTCCCCGCAGGATGGAAGCGGATTTGAAGGCGGAGAGGTAGACCGCCGGATACAGGCCGGCCAGCACTCCGGTTACCAGGAAGACACTGATCAGGATCAGGATCCCACCTGGATTGAGAAGGTAGGAGATGCTCATGTCTCTGCCCGTGAAGCTGTTGAAAAACGGCAGAACCACCAGCACGAACACCAGTGCCAGAAAGAGAGCGAGGAAGGAGAAAAAGACCGATTCCCCCAGAAATTGTGAGGTAAGGATGCGGCGGTTGGCACCGACCACCTTGCGCAGGCCCACCTCTTTGGCCCTCTGGGTGGCACGGGCTGTGGAGAGATTCATGAAATTGATGCAGGCGATGATCAGGACAAATATGGCCACCAGGGTGAAGAGCCGCACATACTTCATGTCGAAGTTGGGCTCCAGCTCGCCCGACGTGTGGGCGTAGAGGTGGATATCCTTTACAGGCCGTATGGCGATCGTGTTGCTCTGGCTGGAGCGGATAACATTGCCATCCGCATCCTCCCTGGTCCCAAGGGTCCTATCGATGAACTCGGGGATGCGGGCCTGGACGGATTCAACATCCGCAGCGGCCGCCAGGCGCATGTAGGTGTAGGTGACGTTGTCGCTGAAGTTCTGTGTCCCAAGAAAATAGTCGTCCCCTTTCCTCACATAGACCCCCTTCAAACTTATGTAGGAAGCGAGGATGTCGTAGTGGAAATGGGTGTTGGAGGGGGGATCCTCGATGACGCCGGTGACCTGATAGAGGGAATCGTCTCGGACTTTCAGCTGCTGCCCCATCGGGTCCGCACTCCCAAAAAATTTGCGTACGGCGGATTCCGTCAGGACCAGGCTGAAAGGCTCCGTGAGCGCGTTTGATGGATCGCCCCGAACAAAGGCGACACTGAATATCTCGAAGAAGTCATCCTCCACAAAGAAGAGGCGGTCTTCGATGAAACGTTTATCCTCATAGATGACGCGCGTGTTCCCGGCATCGAGCACGCGTGCGATGTGTTCCATCTCAGAGAACTGCTCCTCCAGGTGCGGCGTGAAGCCGGGCGCCAGCGTTCCGAAGCCGCTGCGCTCGGATCCATCGGCCGCGAGCCAGCGCCGTTCCAGGCGGTAGATGCGCTCGGAATTCTCATGATAGGTATCGAAGCTCAGCTCATACCGCACAAACAGCAGGATCAGGACACACACGGCCATGCCGATGCCCAGTCCCAGGATGTTGATGAACGAATATCCCTTGTGCTTCTTGATGATCCTGAGGGCGATCTTGAAATAATTTCTGACCATGATAACGCTCCCATAGATGGAATAATAAATGAATGCAGGCACCAGCTTGAGGATATGCCAGGAGTACCAGAGGAGTGCCCGCAGGCCGCTGCCCTGCCGAGCCTTCCACCGGAAGGTCTCCTCGAAATCGCCAACCAGGGACTCCTTATCCCAGTCGGTGTTGATCTGGCTCAGCAGGAAGGCCAGGAAAGCAGGAGGGCGGTTAAAATTTCTCAAATCATCCTCATTCAGGTTGGATCTCCGATCAATCCGTCCCAGAGGTCGTCGCTGACTCGCTTGTAGGCCTGGAGGGCTTCCAGCCCCTCATTTGTCAGGGAGTATATCTTCTTGCGCCGCCCCCCGCGTACCGCCGTGGCATTCCCAAGATGCGATTCGATCAGACCGCCTTTTTCCAGGCGGGAAAGGGGGAGGTGGACCGAGGTCAGAGAAACATCCGCCTCAGTCACCTCAGCGAGGTGCTCCTGGATGGCGATGAGATAGGCCTTGTCTTCGAGGTTCAGGATAGACAGCAGGACCAGTTCTTCCTTGCGGGTGATAAGCTTCATAGGGACTCCGCTGCTGATTTCTTTCTATTAACTAGGAACATATCATCTATATAAACGGAATCCGCGGAAAAAAGTTACTTGATCTGGCCAAGAAATGTGTGGTTCCTTCGGGACCTCGCTGGAATACAAAGAGGTTGTGGGCAGGGTGGTGCCCCAGGCGACCCAACCGTATTTGTCGCCGGGCCTATTCCTGGCGTGTCAGGGCCTTTTTGCAGATGTAGGCGTACCAGAGGCTGTCCGTGTTCCAGGACGCAAGCCTGCGGAAAAGCCGCGTGGCCCTGGCACGGCTGCCGCCCGCGTTTTCAGCAATCGCCGCATAGTACATGAACAGGGGCTCCTGGATGTCGGCCTGCCGGAAGTATTCGACCGCGATATCGGGGAACTCCCTCTCCAGCTCGATATACCCGAGCAGGCCCATGTGGTAGCGCATCCTCTCCGGGTTCTGGCTCTCCCTCAGAGTGTTCATGTATCGAGCTGCGATGGCAAGAGCCCCCGAGATATCCTTCTGCCGAGCGGCTACGGCCGCCTCCCAGAAGTAGACCATATCGGAATAGCTTTCCTGGTAGAACGTCGGGATCTCGGCCGTCTCCAGGATGGAGCGGGCCTCCCGCAGCGACTGCTCGGCCTCGTCATAATCCCGGATCTCCGCGTGGATGGCCGCCTTGGCCAGCTCGAAGAGGGCGGCCTGGCTCATCAGGTTGTTGTCGCCGGCGATCTTGATGATCTTGTCCGCCTCGGCCAGGGCTTCCTCATGCAGACACTCATACATGTAGGAGCGGCACAGCATCCCCATGGCCTGGATCTTGCCCTCCATCAAGGGCTCCATCTCGATGGCCTTCCGGACCGCCTCCCGGCCCTCCTCATAGCGGCCCAGGAAAACCAGGTTGGTCCCGATCTTGCGCTGCGAATCCGAGAAATTCGGGTTCTTTTCCAGGGCCTGTTGATAGAAGGCGATGGCCTCCTCGAACTTCCCCATCCGGGAATACAGATCCCCCATGGAGTCATAGGGATTGGGCTGGTCCGGAATGAGGCGGATGCAATTCTGGAAGGATTCTTCCGCCTCGCTGTAGTTCTCGGCATAGAGATCGATATAGCCCAGCTCCAGATAGGATGGCGCAAAGTTTTCATCGATTGCCAGGGCCTGTTTCTGCTGTGCGATGGCATCCTCGTTCATGCCCAGGATGCGGTAGAAGACCCCCAGGCGGAAGTGGGTGCGTTTGTCATTGGGAAACATCTTCACGAGCAGCGTATAGAACTCCACGGCCCGGTCCGGATCGTTCCGGCCATAATAGGCATCATAAGCCTTGATGATCATCTGCTCGCCTGCAGACACCTCCTCGGAAAGCTCTACCGCGCGCTGCAGGTCGCGCTGCAGGCTTGCGGGATCGTTCGTGAAGCGGGCCCGATAGAGGTAGGCCAGGGCAAACTCCGGGTCTAGCTCGATGGCCTCGCTCAGCTTGGCCATGGCCTCGTCGAGATGGAGGTTCTCCCCAGCGATCCGGGCCTCGGCAAAGAGCCCCCGGGCATCACCCGAACTGGAAGTGATCGGGACCTCGGTTTGTCTGGCGCATTGGGTACACACCAGGAGCAGCACCAGGAGAGCTCCACCCCACATCCTGATTCTTAAGAAATCTTTCCCCGAGAATGGCATAGTCTTTCCTCCTCAAATCAAAAGATTTTAAACAGAGAAGTACACTCGTCTACGCGTACGCAAAATGAAAATACGTGGATGGAACCGCCGTCTTTTCTCCCCAACCCAAATATAGGTTCGAGGAGGGCGCTTGTCAAATCCCGGCCCGACAAGCCGGGCACTCAGCTGTTTTCGGCCAGTTCCGCCACTATGGCCAGGGCCTTTTCGATCTCGGCCGGGCTGTTGTAGACGTGAGTGCTGAAACGCACGCCCCTCTTCCCCTGGGACCGGGGCTGAAGCCGGCCTTTCTCCCAGAGAGTGTCCTGGAGGACCTTGCCGTCCATATCGGCCACGTTGAAGGTGGTCAACCCGGAGCTCATTGAGGGATGCAGAGAGGTGAGGATCGATGTCCCGGGGATGGCGGCCAGGCCGGCGCGGAGGGAGTCTCCCAGTTCCTTGATGCGGGGATATATGCGTTCGGGACCCACTGCAAAGTGGAAGTCCAGGGCCTCGTCGAGCCCGGCCAGCAGAGCGGCATTTCCCGTGCCCCTCTGAGTGAGACGGAAGCCGTTGTCCTCATGATTGTCCCACTGGCCGGATGCCAAGGTGGTCCAGACCTCGTCGATCCGCCCCTCACGGATGTAGAGCATCCCGCTCCCTGCCGGGGCCAGAAGCCACTTGTGCGGGCTGGCATAGTAGGCATCGCAGCCGATTTCCTTGACATCCACCGGGATTTGCCCCACTGCCTGGGCCCCGTCCACGATCGTGAAGAGGCCCTTCTCGGCCGCGTGTTGGCAGATCTCCTTTACAGGCAGGATGGTTCCGGTCCCCGAGGTGATGTGCGGCAGCGACAGCACACGTGTCTGGGGACCGATGGCCTGCTTAAAGGCGTCGACGATCTGTTCAGGGGCCTCGACCGGCACAGTGATCGGCACCTGTCTCCACGTCGTCCCATAGCGCTTGGCGCGCAGCTGCCAGCCGCTGCGGCCTCCGGAGTGTTCCTTGTCGGTGGTGATGATCTCGGCGCCTTTGGGCAGGTCCAGGCCGTTGGCGAGGAAGTTCATGCCCATGGTGGCGTTCTGGGTGAGCGCGATCTCCTTGTATTGGGCATTGATCAGGCGGCCGATCTTCTCGCGAAGCTCGACATAGGGGAAATAGCCCGAAAGCAGATCGATCCCCCCGTCGCTCCAGTCGCAGTGGGCGATCTCTGCGGCATGTTTGCGCATGTGGTCGATCATCCGGTTCAACACGCGTGTGGGAGGTGCGCCGATGGTCCCCGTGTTGCAGTAGGCCTCGTCCGCAGGCATGGGGAACTGGGCCCGGAGCGCTCTCCAGAACTGGGCACCCTCTCCTGAGGGAAGAGGGACAGGAATTTCTTCCTTTCCCGGTGCACATTTTCCATTCAGGCCGATCGCCAAACCGGCCACGGCCGCCGACTGCATGAATTGTCTTCTCGAGATCATGGGTCCTCCTTTGGGAGCATCATAATCCACATGGTTTCCCGGGTCAAATCCGGGTTAGGTCCTGTATGAAAAAGGATTTGACCGCGAAGAGAATTGTGGTATGGTACCCACCCAACCTCCCCATGCGCTTGGACCGAATAGCCCAGCAG
This sequence comes from uncultured bacterium, assembly GCA_965533275.1. Lineage (GTDB taxonomy): Bacteria > Acidobacteriota > Aminicenantia > Aminicenantales > Aminicenantaceae > JAUXEH01. The sequence goes on along the minus strand of CBESWG010000025.1, from coordinate 21,109 downwards.
CCATGCCTTCAGCAAGAAAATCCGACGGCTAAGAATCGCAAGAGCCTATCCAGGTTGAAATTGAAATAGTCTTTGACTATAGTAGAGGCGGTTAGGGGTGTCCCTCTAGAGGGGCTGAGATCACACCCTCGGAACCTGATCTGGGTCATGCCAGCGTAGGGAAACGGTGGTCCCGCCGAGTGCAAAACCTCCTGTTTCCAATCGGATGGAATGGCTTACAAGAAAAAATATATCACCTGAATGATTCGGAAATATTCCATGAGTTCATCAGGTGAGACAGAACGGAGGAAAACATGAAGACAGAACTCCCGGATATAGGCAAGATCTCCCCGGAGATCTTTGATGAGGTCATCCTGCCGCAGCTGGGCAGGAAGCGCCCAGAGGTATTGGTCGGCCCCCAGCATGGCGTGGACGTCGGTGTCGTGGACATCGGCAACAACCGGGTCATGGTCACGACCACGGATCCGATCTTCATCGTGCCGCCTTATGGCTGGGAGCGGTCGGCCTGGTTCGCCGTCCACATATTGGCATCAGATGCGGTGACCTCGGGCCTGGCCCCGGACTACATCACCTTCGACCTGAACCTCCCGCTGGGGATCACCCGGGATGATTTTGACGTCATGTGGTCTGTCATGCACCGGGAGTGTGAGAAACTGGGCATGGCCGTCATTTCGGGACACACCGGCCGCTACGAGGGCTGCCAGTACCCCATGGTCGGAGGGGCCACCGTGATCTGCATCGGGCCCAAGAACAAGTATGTGACTCCGAACATGGCCCGATTGGGAGACAAGATCATCATCACCAAGGGCGTGGCGATCGAGGCGGCCGGGCTCTTTGCCGTCACCTTTCCCGGCAAGGTCGCCGAAGCCTACGGACCGGATGTGGCCAAGGAGGCCGAGGAGATATTCTGGCAGATGTCGGTGGTGGAAGACGCCCTGACCGCCGTGGAGGTGGGAGTGCGCGACAAGGGCATCACGGCCATGCACGACGCCACAGAATGCGGCGTCTGGGGCGGGCTGTTCGAGATCGCCCAGGCCTCCAAGGTCGGCATGGCCATCGACAAGGATGCCATCATCGTGAACCCAATCGTGGACAAGGTCTGCCGCCTCTTCGAGATCGATCCCTATTCTTCGATCAGCGAGGGCACTCTGGTTCTGACCTGCCGGCCTCACAAGGCCGAGGAGGTCATCCGGAGGCTGGAAGACAAGGGCATCCCCACCAGCATCGTGGGCGAGATCGTGCCCGAATCAGAGGGAATGACATATTCGGAACAGGGAAAATCCCATTCCTTGGAGCATCCCAGGGTCGATCCCTTCTGGGGCGCCTTTGGTAAGGCCGCAGAACGGGCATGACTCTTGGTTCACATATTAGACTAAGGTCCGATAAACAAGGATCCAGGAGCAGTTAGAATCAGGAAAGATTTCTCCTTTACTCCTGCAGGCCAAAGGCAAACAAGCTCTTTTCGGTCCGGATGAAGATCCTGCCCCCCACGATAGCGGGAGTGGCCATGATGCGTTCACCCAGGTTGTTCCGGGCCACCACATTCAGTTCCTCGCCGACCAGAAACACTGCGACCACTCCTCTTGCAGAGGCGGCATAGATCTTACCATCGCCCACCACGGGGGAGGAGTAGAAGGGCCCGCCGGCCCCCAATTTCTGCTGATATTTGAGCACCCCGGTCTTGGCCTCCAGGCAGGAGATGATCCCCCCGTTTTTTACGAGGTAAACCAGGTCCTCATAATGCAGGGGAGAAGGACACTCAGGCACGCCGTAGCTGTGCCTCCACTCCACCTTGGTCTCTGTGCCGCCGTAGGCTCCCGGCCGCACGGCCAGCAGGGCGTTTTCCTGCTCGAAGCTGTCCAGGAAGGAGATCATCTTGGCCCATTCTTTTTCCGTGATGTTCCCGCTGCGGTCCTCATCCAAGTACCGGAAGAATCCGCGCAGGGGATGGTCCCCTTCCCCGTCCGCGTCATAGCGGGACAGAACACTCTTGTTATCTTTGATCTCCTCGCGACTCAGCTGTCCGTCCTTGTTCGTATCGTATTCATCCAGGAGATCGCTGAAATACGGAAGGCCGAGTACTTCCGGATTGTTCTTCATGTTATAGGAGGTCAGGTAGATCAGTCCGCCTCCAATGACTGGAGTGATGCAGGGCTCATCCGTCAAACCGGGAAGCGACCACCTCTCGGTACCGTCCTTCAGGTCGTAGCCCTTCATCCACCAGATGCCGTAGATCACGATCTCATCTACGCCGCCGTTCTTCCAGTGGAGAGGCGTAGACCAACTTCCCGTGAATCCCTCCCGGTCCGTTTTCCAGATCGTCTCTCCCGTCTTCGGATCCGCCGCTTCGATCCATGAGTCCTTCCGCATATCCACAAAAAAGACCAGCCGGCCGCCAGCCAAGATGGGAGATGAGGCGGTGCCGTACATGTTGACCGGAGGCGCAGGGAGGCGCCTCTCCCAGATCTGCTTCCCTGTTTCCTTATCCAGACAGAGGACTTGCAGCGTTTTTCCCTCAAATGCCGTTAAGAATAACCTGTTTCCCCAGATGCAGGGAGAGGAATTTCCCTTGCCGATCTCTGTTTTCCAGATCAGGTTTTTCTGATCATTAAACTCCGCGGGAAGGGCCGGGCCGTCAGCAGCGATTCCGGAGCCCTGGGGGCCTCGGAACTGGGCCCAGTTTTTCGCTGACTGGGCGGCGCCGGCTTTTATCCTCACACATTTAAAGAGCAACTTCAAACCCATCGGGAATCGGGTGCGAAGGGCGCGGGGAGAGAGATGTTGAGTCTACGGATTCTTAACCCGTAAGATCATAGGTCTTCGGAAGTCACATCATCTGGCAGCAGCTCGGGATGAGCCTCTTCGGCTGTCGAGGTCTCGGGCGCCACCGCAGCCTCATCCTGACGATGGACCTCAGGCAGGACATCCTTGAAGGCCTCGCCATAGATCTCCCAGATGGTCACGAACAGGGCCGCGACAATGGGGCCGATGATGACACCCAGCACGCCGAAGAACACCAGGCCGCCCAGGGTGCCGAAAAAGATCAGGAGCTCGGGCATCTGAGTGTCCTTGCCTACCAGCCGGGGCCGGAGGATGTTGTCGAGGCTCCCCACAACCAGGCCGCAGAAAACGGCCAGGCCGATGGCCTCACCCGTGTGCCCGGTAGCGGCCAGGATGATGGCAGCCGGGGCCCACACCAGGCCGGATCCGATGCCGGGAATGATGGACAGCACCACCATGATGGTTCCCCAGAACACGGCGCTGGGGATGCCCACCACGACAAACGCCAGCCCGGCCAGTCCTCCCTGGAGGACACCGATCACCGCCGTACCCTTCAGGGTGGCTCGCGTGACTGATGTGAATTTGTCCAACATTCGGCGTTCGTCCTGGTCTTCCATGGGGAGGTAGTACATGATTTTGTCCAGGATCTTGTCGCCATCCATGAGGAAAAAGAATAGGGTGTAGAGGAAGATGAAGAACTGCAGCAGGAAATTTACGGTCATGACCGTGGCCGAGGAGAGGCCGCTGATCAGGAACTGGCTGACTGAGGCGACCAGTTCACCAACCCGTGTCAGGATCTCCTGCTGGTAGGGTGCGAGCTGTTCGTAAAAGGGGAGCTTCTCCAACACGCCGGCAAGGCCCGAAGGATCGGCCAGCTGCTGCTGGATCCAGGGTGTAACGGATTGGCCGACCTTAAACGCCTGTGCGGCAACGATCCCCAGCAGTCCCCCCAACGGGAGGATGATCAGGAGTACGATGACCAGCAGGGTCGATATAGAAGCCAGCCCCCTGCGCCCTCGATACCAGCGCTCGAACCTCCGGTAGAGTGGAGTGGCCAGGGCCGAAGTAATCCCGGCCATCAGGATGGCCATGAGGAATCCCCGGATCATCATAAAAAAGATCAGGGTGATGATAGCAACCGATATAACCAACACGGTCCGGCGGAGCTGTTTGCTTTCCATTGTGGGATGGGCCTCCTCCCCAAGTCAGTCCTGATTATACATCAGAATCCCACCCCACCGTCAATACATCGCGGTGGCACTGCGAGCGCGGGGAATGTATAATGGCCCCATGACGACCTGGCTCAGCTTCTGTCTGACGGCCTTGGCTTACACCCTCCTCTCCTTCGGCTATGTCCTCCAGAAGAAGGGGGTCGCATGGATCGGATACAAAGGAAAAAAAGACGGGAGCTTTTACCGGAACCTGGGCATCTGGATCTCGGGATTCCTGCTGATGAATCTCTATATCGTCCCGAACGCGGCCGCTCTGAAGCAGCTCGAGCCACACATCGTCTCGGCTATGGCAGGTTGGGGCGTCATTGTCCTGGTGTTCCTCTCGCAGGCCCTCCTCAAGGAACGCCTCCTCGGCTCAGACATCGCCTTCACTCTGCTGATCGTGGCGGCCATCGCCGTGCTCAACATCTTCGAGCGACCGGGAGCCGCCCTGGATGTGGTCCGGTTCGTCCCACTGGTCGCGGCCCTAGCCCTCCCCTTCCTGCTCGTCCTCCCGGCGAGCATGCCGTCCCTGTCCCGAAGGATCCGGGGCCTGCTCTTCGCCTGTGTCTCGGGCCTGTCGGCAGGGCTGATCATCGTGACCATGAAGATCCTGGTGGTATCTCACGGATTCCGGATCGCCGCTTATTTTGCATCACCCTATCTATACCTGTATCTGGTCCTTTCCTTGGGTTCATTCCTCGCCCTCCAGGCATCCTACAAGATGGGGAGCATGCTGTCCGTGGGTCCGGTCCAGTACACGGCAGCCATCCTCTATCCGGCGCTGTGTTCGGCCGCTGTGTTCGGCAACCACCTGCATCTCATCCAGATTGCGGCGGTTGGCACAGTCGTGTTGGGCGTTTGGGGGATTCTCAGGAAGCATGGCTGAGCCGCAGGACCCTTCCTCACTCAAAAAGAGAACTTGATCCCACTCTGGATCTTGAAGAGAGGCGTGTACAACCCAAGAGGCTTACCGGATCCGCAGAGCAGAGATCTTCCAATCCACGGCAGCCTTCTCTAGGGTCCACACATAGTGCCCCTCGAAGATCACCTGCTCCGATCCGTCCTCCTTGGAGACGCCCACGATCGTGTGAAAGAAGGAAACCTGTGCCGTCGATCCCTGCATATCAGAGGTGACAACCTGATCTGCCTGAGACTTGAAGGATGCGTATTGGCCGGTTATGAGCTCAGCATCCCGCTGGATGCCTGAGAAAAACTGCGGCGTCCCATGTTCCCTGTAGAAGTCGACCAGCCGGTTCTCGTTGAGTGACTGAACATAGCGGCCGACCAGAGCCTTGATGGAGCGATCATCCAGAGCGGCCTGATTGAGCGTCCGGAGATCCAAGGCCGCGGAATTCCGGGCATCCTGACTCAGGATCCAGTCGAGCCGCTTGAGAGATTCCGCATAGCGGCCGGACTCGAATTCCTGCCTGGCCAGAGATAGATCCCTCTGGATCCGTTCAGACCGGGTTTCACGCTTGGATTCCGGTACCAACTTTTTTTCCGCTGGCCTGGCCTCGGATTCCGGTCTCAAAAGCTGCTCCAGGTCTCCTATCTTCGCTTCGATCCGTGACACATCCGGCCCCGGAGGAGCCCTCTCGATATAATCCCGGAAATGAGCGACTGCCGCCTCCAGGTCTCCTTTGCGCACGAATATCTCCCCTAACCCAAGGTGGGGCCGGGGATCCCCCTCATCCAGGGCGATCAGGCTGTTATAGGCTGAGATCGCGTTGTCTATCTCGCCCTGCTCGGAACGGATCTCGGTCTGAAGAAGGAGGGCCTCAAAGTGCCCTGGCTCCTGTTCCAGGATGGTCTTGAGGCCGCCCAGGGCCTCCCCCAGCTGTCCCGCCTCCCTGAGATAGTTGGCCTGGGAGAGCCGCTCCTCTACGGAAGGGGGCGATGGCTGCGAAGCCGGTTTTTCAGGCTGGGCCTTGAACACAAACTGCCACAAGAGGATTGCGGCGGCGGCAAGTCCGATGAGGCCAAGCACCGGGACCAGGATTTTTTTCGAACCCGGCTTCCGGACCGTGTCCTTTCGCGTGGGGGGCCGCTCCCGCACGCCCGTACGGACGGCTGAATGCGTCCCCACATCCAGCTGGTCCAGAGCTTCGATGACCTCCCGGGCCGACTGGAAACGTTTGTCCGGGTCTTTCTCCAGACACTTTAAAATCAGGCGGTTCAGGCTCTCCGGGATGGAGGCATTGAAGGTGCGAGGGTTCGCGGGCATGTCAGTCTTGTGCTTGAGGGCGACGCTCATAGGCGTGTTCCCCTCAAAGGGGACCAGCCCCGTGAGCATCTCGTAGAGGATGACTCCCATGGAGTAGATGTCGGACCTCGCGTCGACCACGATGCCCTCGACCTGCTCGGGGGACATGTACTCCGGCGTCCCGATGAGCATGCCCGTCTCGGTCAGCCCCTTGGTAAAAAGAGACCGAGCGATCCCGAAATCCATGATGCGGACATCACCGTGCTTGTCCAGCATCACATTCTGGGGCTTCAGGTCCCTGTGGATGATGCCCAGTGAATGAGCCTCGGCCAGGCCCTCGCAGATCTGCTTGGTGATGAACACGGCCTTTTTGTTGCTCAGCTGGCCGATGCGCTTGATCAGGCCGCTCAGGTCCTCCCCGGAAACGTACTCCATGGTGATGAAATGCATGCCCTCGGATTCGCTGAGGTCGTACATGCGGCAGACGTTCTTGTGAACGATCTTGCGGACGATCTTGACCTCGTTGTTGAAGCGCTCCAGGATGCTCTGGTCGAAGGCGACGGCCGGCTTGATCATCTTGATGGCGATCTTTTCCTTGACCTTCTGATCAAAAACCTTGTAGACCGTCCCCATGCCTCCCTGGCCGATCTCTTCGATCACCTCGTAGCGGGAGGCGAACACGCTGCCACGCGAAAGTCGGAAAGTGGGCGCCTGCCAGGTCACGGTGGGAGACTGTTCCGGGTCCATGGAAGCCCCGCATTGCCCGCAGAAACGGGTATCCGCAGGATTCTGGTACTGACACCGTGGACAGTTCATGTGTGATCTCACCCCATATGGTGCTCAGAATGGTATCAGGACACGTAAAAAAGGTCAATCACGAAACAAAGGGCCGAGGGCCTTCATTTTTAGCTCTATTCAAAGTACAATCGATTGAAGTGAGTTTGGCGGACGGAGAATCAAATCCAACCCCAACTACCTAGAGGAGACAAAATGAAAAAATATGTCATAGTCATGCTGCTTGTAACGGCCGGTTTCGCCTTCTCCCAGGCCAAAGGCGACGATGAGGCGCAGATCCGGAATGCGATCGAGAAGATCACGCCGGAGCTCATCGAGGTCCGCCGGCACATCCACGAGAATCCGGAAAGGGGCAACCGTGAATTCAAGACCGCGGCCCTGGTAGCGGAACGGCTAAAGGCCCTGGGATTCGATGTGACCGAAAAGGTGGCGCACACGGGTGTGATCGGCATCCTCGAAGGCAAGAAGCCCGGCCGGGTCGTGGCTGTACGCGCAGACATGGACGCCCTTCCCATCCTGGAGAAGGCGGACGTGCCTTTCAAATCAAAAGTGGATGGCGTCATGCACGCCTGCGGTCATGACATCCACACCACCGTGGCGCTGGGTACGGCCATGGTGCTGGCCGGAATGAAGGACCAGTTCGACGGCACGGTGAAGTTCATGTTCCAGCCGGCGGAAGAGGGCTCTCCAGCTGGAGAATCCGGCGGTGCCGGCCTCATGATAAAAGAAGGAGTGCTCAAGAACCCGGCGCCAGAGGTCATCTTCGGCCTGCACGTGGGGAGCGGCCTGCCCGTGGGCATGATCTCCTACGTGTCGGGCGGGGCGCTCGCCTCCAACGACAGCTTCGAGATCGTGATCCAGGGCAAGGGAGTACACGCCTCCATGCCCTGGGGAGGGGTAGACTCCGTGGTCACCGCGTCCCAGGTGGTCCTGGCCCTGCAGAACATCCGCTCCCGGATGACCGACACCCGCACGCCCTTCGTGCTCTCGGTCTCCACCATCCATGGGGGAACGGCCTTTAACATCATCCCCGAAGAGATCAAGATGACAGGCACCATCCGTACCCACGAGAAGGCTATCCGTAACCGAGTGCACAGGCTCATGGACCGGGTTATCAAGGGCGTGTGCGAGGCCAACGGGGCCGAATACACGCTGGACATCCGGCCAGGAGCCCCAGTCACCTACAACGAGCCGGGACTCACCAGCTGGTCCGTAGGGGTTCTGAGGTCCCTCATGGGGGAACGCAGGATTTTGGAGATGCCGCCGGTCATGGGATCCGAGGACTTCGCCTATTACAGCCAGGAGATCCCGGCCTTCTTCTACTTCCTGGGCATCACCGACCTCAAGAACAAGGCGACTTCCTTTCCCGCCCACAGCCCGTATTTCTGCCCGGACGAGGGCTCCATCCCCGTGGGCGTGGAGTCCATGGTCAACCTGGTGCTGAGCTACCTGGAGAGTGACCAGACTTTCTCCCTCAAGTGAGGCAGTTTCATATAGGCGGGAATCCCTCTGTCAATTGGCCTTTGGTCCAATATCCTTTCGTAGAGAACAAAATCGAATATATTTCGTATACACAGGGTATAGGATTTGAACATTGCCAATATTAAGGAGAGGAGACACCATGAAGAAATCATTAATCACCCTGATGGGCCTGGCCCTGGTTATCAGCCTGGCGGCACCTGGCACCCTACTCGCGCAGGACGCAAAGCCCTTTGTCGGCATATGGGAAGGGGCCCTCGATGTCGCCGGAGAGTATATCGAGATCGTCCTGGAATTCGCGCTAGAGGGCGAAGGGTTGACCGGAAACGTTGACGTCCCATCCCAGATGGCCGAAGACATCCCCCTGGCCGAGTTCAAGATCGAAGGAAAGAAGATCTCTTTCATGATCGACCACCCCGGAGTCCCTGGCGAACCGACCTTCAACGGCGAGCTGGATGCGGAAGGCACTACCCTATCCGGCACCTTCTCCCAGTCAGGAGCGGAAGGCACCTTCGAGACCAAAAAAAAGTAGCAGGGTCAGGATCCAGCCCGAATTCGGTGGGGATGCAGGCGTGCGGCCGTGTCTAGATCTCGATCCTTGTCAATCTCAGCCCTTCTGGGACAGGGACTTTGTCCTGGTAGATCCGCCAGAGATAGGAACGGGCCTCACCCAGGGTCAGGTACAGCGGGTGGGATTCATCCGCCTGCTGGGTCCCGATGACGCGATCCTCCTCGTCCACCAGCAGCAGCTTCTGGGCCCTGTTCATGATGCCTGCGGTCCCCACGCTGCAGATGGCCACGATCTGGTTCTTCTCCGATCTCTGGATCAGCTCCCCATAGGTCATGTCTCTCTCCTCCACTTCGATCCCCATCTGATCGAGGACGGCGCAGATGCCCCGGATGGTAACAGAGGGCAGGATGAGGGGACTTTCCGGGATCTTGATCACAGTGCCGTCATCCAGGGCGAACAGGCAGCAGGAGGAGTCCCATTCCGTGACCTTGCGGGTCTCAAGGGGGGCATGGGGAAAGTCGTCCAGGAACAGGGCCGAAGCGGCCTCCGGAAGAATGCTCCGTGCCTTGTCCACGGCCTTTACGCTCATGAGATAGTTGATCCCTAGCTTGAGGCAGCCGGTCCCGTTGACCCCAACGGCCCGAACCATGTTGGGGACCACGACACCGCTGAAAGGCTCGCCCAGGTAGCGGTCATACCGGCAGGCCACGGCACGGATGGCGGGGTTCCCGGGAAAGGTCACGCCGATGGACTGATCTTCATCGAATGTGAAGGGCCGGAGGTAGCCCTGCGCCTCGAGGTCGGCCATCTCCCCCAGGAAGGCAGTCATTTCCGGGTCCTTAAAAAACTGCAGAAGGATGTTCTCGAGTTCGTCCAAGGATGGGACGAGGCCCTGCTGGGCACTGCTCAGGTTGAAGGAGATGCCTTGCTGGAAGCGCTCCAGGTTCTGGTCCAGGCTGAGGAAGATAACCTCCAGCTTCCCCTGCTCATTTCGTTTGCTGAAGAAGCGAATCCCCTCGAATGCGAGAAAAAGGCCGTAGTGGATGGATCTCGAAACCGCAGGCACCTTAGCGTCTGCGTCCAGAATATCCAAAGATTTGTCTTTCAATACGTAGCGGAGCTGCTTGGCGGCCCACTTTGTGCCCTCGAATCCAGCCATGATGTGTATCCTCCAGGTCAATATGAATGGAATATGATGAAGGACCAAGATACCATATTTTTGGAGTATTTTTAAGCGAGGCCGGCGGTTCTCTTTTGCTCTCGGAGAAGACCCTCCCATCCACCCCATGTCCGCGAGCAAAAGAGAACCTGCCGGATGTTGTCTGTTTCGGTGAAGATCTATTCAACCGCCCCATGGCTTCAAACATTAGAGAATCAGACCTTGTGATCCTTTCTTTGGAGAAGAGCCACTCCTCAAAAATATTCACCGAAGGGAGATTCTCTTACGTATATGTCATGGGGTGGGGTGGGTCTTCGCCATATACACGAATACACAGGGCTCAGCTTTCTTATGTTTATGGCCATGGGGTGGTTGGGTGGGTCCCCGCCATAAACATAAGATAGTTGAGCTCACTCGTATTTGAGGGCGCGGGCCGGATTGGCGACCGCCGCACGGAGGGCCTGAAAGCTCACGGAAGCCAGCGCCACGACCAGCGCCAGCACCATCGCCGCGACAAAGATCATCCATCCGAGGCTCGTGCGATAGGCATAATTCTCCAGCCAGCTCTTCATCCCGAAATAGGCCAGGGGCCAGGCCAGCACATTTGCCAGGAGGACCAGCAGGAAGAATTCCCGGCACAAGAGGAAGGTGACCTGAGATACTGATGCCCCCAGCACCTTGCGGATCCCGATCTCCTTGGTCCTCTGTTCCGCGGTGAAGGAGGCCAAGCCGAAGAGACCCAGGCAGGCGATCAGGACCGCCAGGACCGTGAAATAGTTGAGCAGGGTCCCGATCCTGGATTCGGCCCTGTACATGCGGTCGAAGTTTTCATCCATGAACCGGTAATCGAAGGGATAGTCCGGGATCACGCGACCCCAGATATTCTCCACAGCACTCAGGGAAGAGGGGACATCACCGGAAGCCAGGCGGATGAGCATGTACTGCAGCCGATCGGGAACCACCACGATGGCCAGGGGTTCGATCACCTGGCGGACCGACTGGAAATGAAAATTTTTCATGACTCCGACGATCTGTCCATCGATCCCCAGAAAGCTGAACCGCTCGCCTACCACAGATTCCTTTCCCATCAATTCGGCCACCTCTTCGTTGACGATGAAGGTTTTGGACAGATCGGACTGGTGTTCCCGGGAAAAGGCCCGCCCCTCCTTCATCTCGATCTTGAGGGTCTCGATGTAATCGAAATCCACGGAACTGAATCCGATCAGGACCGCTTGCTCGGGATCCTTGCCTTCCCAGTTGGAACCCCCCGAGTTGCTGCCGATGTTGGAGGGGAGATGGGACGATCCGGTCACACCCAGGACATGCTGGTCCTTGATCAGTTCCTCTTTCAGGGCCTGATACGACTGCTTGATGTCCGCCCGAAGAGGGATGTAGACCAGGTGCTCCCTGTCCCAGCCCAGCTGGCGGGCCTGCATGTAGGTGAGCTGCTTGAAGACCACGGTCGTACCGATGATGAGCAGGAGGGACAGCGTGAACTGGAATACGACCAGGATCCGACGGAAATTGGCCGCGCCAGCCCCCGATTTGAGAGATCCCCGCAGCACCTTGAGCGGCTGAAAAGAGGAGAGGAAGAGGGCCGGATAGCTCCCGGCCACGATCGCGGTAAAGAGTGTGATGCCGACGAGTCCGATCAGGATCGCCCCGATCCCGGAGACATTCCAGGAGAGCTCCTTATCCGCCAGGGAGCTGAAGGCCGGGAGCAGCAGGGTTACGATCAACACTGCGAGCGCCAGCGCAATGGTGGCAAAGATCATGGACTCGCCGTAAAACTGGCGGATGAGGTGGCCCCGGAGGGCCCCCACGACCTTGCGCAGCCCCACCTCCTTGGCCCGGTTGGCCGACCGGGCGGTGGCGAGGTTCATGAAGTTGATGCACGCGATGATCAGCACGAAGAGCGCGATGATAGAGAAGATGTAGACGTAGCCGGCCGCACCCATGGTCTTCTCGAACCCGAAGTGCTGGTGCAGGTGGATGCGCGTGTAGGGCATGAGCTCCAGGTCCGTGGCACTCTGGGGTTCGCGGGTGCGGATGAAGCCGAAGATCCTCTCGTTGACTTCCGCCTTGGTCACTCCCTCATCCAGCTGCACGAACGTGAGGATGGAGTTGGCTCCGAAGCTTTGGTTGGTCTCTCCCTCCTTCTCAAGAAACGCATAGGGAACCAGCATGTCGAACTGGAGGTAAGAATTGTGGGGCACTTCCTGCAGGACTCCGGTCACCGTGAACTCGAGCGTGTTGTTGACCGTGATCACCTTGCCCACAGGATCCTCATCGGGAAAATACTTCTCCGCGATCTCTTCAGAGATGACAAGGGAATGCGGCGAATCCAGAGCTCTATCCTTGTCGCCTTTGAGGAGTGGGAACGTGAACATCTGGAAAAATGATGGGTCCACGGCCCGGATGTTGCTCTCGAAAAAGGCCTTGTCTTTGTAGCGCAGGAGCTGCCCGCCGGCCCAGACCACGCGGGTGGCGTCCTTGATCCCGGCGATCTCGTCCTTGAGCGCCGGGCCCAGGGGATAGGGCGTCACCGTCACATGGTAGATCCTACCCGAGTAATGCTGGTTCTCCTCCACCCGGAACAGGCTCGGCGCATTCTCGTGGAACCTGTCATAGCTCAGCTCATCCAGGACCCAGATGCTGATCAGCAGGCAGCAGGCCATGCCGATGGCCAGCCCGGCGATGTTGATGAAGGCATACCCCTTGTGTTTGAAGATGTTGCGGAGGGTGACGACGATATAGTTCTTGATCATGACGGCTCCTTTCCCGAGGTCCGTTTCCCAGCGCTTGAGTGCACGCGTGACAGGTCCCGTAACATGTTAACGATCCAACCGGTAATACGTATAGTCATGTGTAATGTTACAATTCAACGGACAATACTAACAAGGACGTTGAATCCAGGGAAAGAGTTGGCAAGGCCAACGAAATACCCTAAGCTCTGAATCAAAAGGACTAGGAACCATGAGATCCGTTCTAACGTTGATCACGCTGCTGGCGCTGGGTGTTCTGAATCCCGGAGCTTTGATGCAGGCCCTGGAACTGAAGATCAGCCTGGGAGAATCCTTCGAGATCGGCCGGGAAGACCTCCTGTTCGGCTCGGTGACGGCTGTCTGCGAGGACAAAGAAGGGAGTTTTTACGTCGTGGATCAGCTCGAGCACAAGGTGTACGTATTCTCCCCTGGCGGGAAGCTGCGGGTCTCGTTCGGGCAGCAGGGGCAGGGGCCCGGCGATTTCCAGCGCCCCAGCCGGATCAGCTTCACGCCCGGGGGACACCTGGCCGTGGCGGACGAGATGTACACGATCTCCTTCCTGACACTCGACGGCACCTTCCTCGAACGGGTGAAGCTCGAAACAGGACTGGCGCCCGGCTACGTGGGTGGGGAACGCTTCTATGCCTGGCGCTGGAGCCCCGATGGCCAGCAGCAGATCATGCTGGACAAAGATAGCCATATCCTCAAAACCTTCCATTCCGTATCCCGGGACCGCTTCTCGGTCTCGGCCCCGGACCAAAGCGGGCGGGAGGTCATGTTCAACTACGGGCGCCCCCCCTATTCCCCGGGCCTCCTGTATGCCCAGAACGGAGGGCTGACGGCGGTGGCAGTGAGCGACGCCTACCGCATCCAGTTGCTGGACGACAAAGGGGATGTCCATGCGGTCCTCGAGCGTGACGTGGAGGCTCCCGCGCTTGGCCGCAGGGAGAGGCGGCATTTCGAGAACGAATTCCGGGAATTTGGCAAGATGCGCGGCTGGCCGGAGGGCGTCATCCGAGACATCATCGGCAGGCTTCCCCGGACCAAGGTCTTCTTCGACCGCATCCTGCTCTCACACTCACATGTCTTCGTTTGCAGAATCCCATCCGACATCACTAAGGAGGAGGCCGCATTCCCCGTGGATGTATTCAGCACCGGGGGGAAATATCTGGGCGCCGGAGTACTTCCGCAAAAACCGCTCCACATATCCCGGGACCGGATGTACTTCGTGCGCAGCGATGTGGACGGAAACGTCTGGCTGACTGTCCGTGATTATGTCCTGGAATGAAGAGCGCTGGTGATTTGGAATAGGGATTCCGATCCCACGCATCGAGGCGCTGCCCCTTACTTGCAGGACACGAAGCGGACGATGTTCTTGGAGGACTCGATGACCTCCTTCAGCAGCTGAAGCGTCACTTCGATGTCCTGTTCACTCGTCCTGTAGCCCAGGGAAAAACGCAGTGCACAGTGGGCCAGCTCCCGGCTCAGTCCCATGGCCAGCAGTGCGTGGGAGGGCTCTGAGGAGCCCGCATGACAGGCCGATCCAGAGGAGAAGCTCACGCCCCGCTTGTCCATCTCCAGCACGATCGACTCGCCCCTCAGCCCCGGCAGGGAAACATTCAGCGTGTTCGGCAGCCTGTGGTTCCTGTGGCCGTTCAGCCGCATATCCGGGACCAGCAGCTTGATGCCCATCTCCAGGCGGTCGCGGAGCTCCTGCACTCGGCCCATCTGCTCCAGGAACTGCGGAACGAGCTCCATGGCCTTGCCAAAGCCGCCGATCCCCAGCACGTTTTCCGTGCCGGACCGGAGCCCGCCCTCCTGTCCCCCGCCCTGGATCAATCCTTCCAGCCGAATCCCTTTGCGGACATAGAGAGCCCCGACCCCCTTGGGCCCGAACAGCTTGTGGGCCGAGAGGCTGAGCAGGTCGACTCCCAGGGACTCGACATCCACCGGGACCTTGCCAACGGCCTGCACCGCGTCGGTGTGGAAGAGGGCTCCGCGCTCCTTCACGATCTCCGCCCACTCGGACACTGGCTGCAGGATGCCGGTCTCGTTGTTGGCCAGCATCAGGGACACGAGGCACGTGCGGTCCGTCAGGGCATCCTGCAGATCATCGGAGCGGACACGGCCGGCCTCATCCACGTCGAGGTAGGTCACGGCAAAGCCCTGAGTTTCCAACCAGCGGCAGGTGTTCAATACGGCCGGGTGTTCGACCGTGGAAGTCACGATGTGATCCCTTGTCTCCCTGTTCGTCAGGGCGATCCCCTTGAGGGCCAGGTTGTCGGCCTCGGAGCCGCCCCCGGTGAAGACGATCCGCTTGGCCGTGCAGTTGATCTGCTGTGCCACCCTGCGGCGCGCTTCCTCCAGGACCTCCCTGGACCGCTTCCCCTCCCGATGGATGCTGGAGGGATTGCCGTGGACGCCCAGAAGTTCACCCATGAATTCCTGGACCTCGGGAGCGAGGGAGGTTGTTGCATTGTGATCCAGGTAGATCTCCCTGCGGGAAGTCCTCTCGGGTTGGTCCGGGAGCTCCTGAGCGGTCATCTCACCCGAATCCATGACCAGGCAGGCCGCATCATCTTCTGTCTTGGCGACCTGGCACAGCAGCGCCTTGTAGACCGGGAACCCCGATATGGGATCCGTGTTTTCCAGATCCGTCAGCTCGTTGATGTTGCAGCCCTGCCAGGCTGTGGGCCCCACCGGCCCCCCGCCCGCATGATTGGCGTCGATGGCGCCAGCGACGATATCCTCGGTGACGATGGCCCGCATGACCACCGCCCCCCGGGGGCTCGTGATCTTCACCCGGTCCCCGTTCCCGATCCCGCGTTCCTCCGCATCCTGGACATTGATCCAGACCGAGGGCTCGGGCCGCTCCTCGTGGAAGGACCTGAGGCCGCGGTGCTGGCTGTGGAAGCTGGTCCGCACCCGGCCTCCGGAATTGAAGACCAAAGGGTAGTCCTTGGCCAGGTCGGGCCGTGAGACCGGGCTCTCGCTCGGCTCGGTGTATTTGGGGAGGGGCTCATAGCCGTACTCTTCCAGGAGGGACGATGCGATCTCGAACTTCCCGCTGGGCGTGTCGAATCCGGGTTTCCTGTCGGGGCGGAGCAGTCCCTTCTCCCACTTCCGATACTGCATCATCTCCGTGTCTTTGGATACCGTCCCCCCGGCCGCACGCACTTCCTCGAGGGTGTAGCCGGAACCGTCAAGTACATGGCGCAGGAGTTCGTCTTCGGACTGCGGATAGAGATGCCCGTATCCCAGCCTCTCCGCCAGTTCAGCGACGATGAAGAAATCGCTGCGGGCCTCCCCCCGTGGCTCGATCACGCGGTCGCGGATGCGGAACGTGGAGCCATAGGTCATGTAGGACAGGTTCTCGTAGTAGGTCGTGGCCGGCAGCACGATGTCCGCATAGGCCGCATCTGCCGTGAGCTGCCTGTCGATGACCACCAGGAAATCCAGGGCGTTCAGCGTCTTTTTCCAGATGGAGGGGGAGGGCCAGGAGGTAATGAGGGAGCTCCCCAATACGATCAGGGAGCGGATCTTATACGGGATCCCCTGCAGCACGGATTCGGGCAGGGCGATGGCGTGGGCCTCGTCCCGGTATTTGATGTAGACGGGAAACTTGTCCCGGCCCAGCCTCGGGCCCACATCGGGATTGGCGATCAGCCCCTCCCGGTTGATGGGGAAGTGATTGGCATCCATGGAAAAGCAGAGCCCCCCCGGAACATCCAGCTGGCCGGCCAGCGCCCAGAGGACCAGAGTAGCCCTGATGTTCTGCACGCCGCTGTTGCTGTACTCCAGGCCGGTGTACATGAGCTGGGAAACGCCCCGGGCTGAGGCCATCTTCCGGGCCAGGGCTGTGATCTCCCGGGCCGGCACTCCCGTGATAAACGAGACAACTTCGGGCCGGTAGTGCTGCACATAGGAGGCCAGGTCCGCGAATCCCGTGGTCCAGTCGCGGACGAAGTCTTCATCGAAGAGCTCCTCCTCGATCAGGACATGGATCAAGCCCAGGGCCAGGGCGCCGTCCGTGCCCGGACGGATAGGCAGCCACTGACCGCCGGACAGCTTGGCCGTGGCTGTCCTGCGCGGATCGATGACCACGACCTCCGCTCCCCGCCGTCCGGCATCCAGGATCCGGTTCATGTCGATGGGAGGGAGGTCCGTGGCGGGGTTGGTCCCCCAGACCACGATGAGTTCGGAGTTCTCGATCTCCGAGAACATGTTCATGAACATCCGTCCCATGGTGACGTGGGGCGCGATCATGCCGTAGGCCACGTAGCACAGGGCACCGACACCCATACTGTTGGGGGAACCGAAGGGAAACAGCACACTGCTGGCTGACGAGATGGCGACTCCCTTGGGCTGGTACACATCACACATCGAAAGCTCGAAGCTCCCGACCCCGGTATAGATGGCCGTGGCCTCGGCACCCGATTCCTCTTTGATGGATTGCAGTCTAGCGACGATGGTCTCATACGCCTCGTCCCAGGAGATGCGCTCGAAGTCGTAGTTGCCTTTTGTGTCCCCTTTGCGCCGCAGCGGATGCAGCACGCGGTCCGGGGAGTAGATGATCTCGGGAGACCGCTCGCCGAGCTTGCAGAGGATCCCCATGGGCGTGCCGGCCTCGGGGCTCACGCTGACAAGCCGGCCCTGTTCGTCCAGTACGGCAGTGATCCAGCAGCCGGCGCTGCAGATGCCGCAGATCGCCCGCCGCTCGGTGACTATTTCCTTTTTCATCCCGACTCCGGAGCCTCGAAGATCTCCAGGTCGGAGACTCTGAACAGCGTCAGGCTAAAATACTGACGGGAATCGAACCACTGCCCGCAGATCTCCAGCCCGGCACGATCTGCCAGATCCTGGATCGCATCCAGGCTGAATTTGGTGGAATTCTCTGTGTGGATCTTTTCTCCCTGCTGAAACCGATACTCCCGGTCCAAAGCGGCGATAGGCACCACCTGCTCTTTGGTGCTGACCAGGTACATCTCGATGCGGCTGCTTTCCTCGTCGTAGACGGCTGAGTGATCGAAACAGTCGAGATCGAACTCACCGCCCAGCTCCCGGTTGATCCTCGAGAGGAGGTTCAGGTTGAATTCCGCAGTGACGCCCTGGGAGTCATCATAGGCCTCCTCCAATGTCCTCCTGTCCTTCTGCAGGTCGAAGCCGATGAGGATCCTATCCTGAAGGGAAAGCTCCCTGACCACCTTGCTCAGGAAGCGGGCGGCCTCGTCAAGCGTAAAATTCCCGATGCTGGAACCCAGCCAGAGGATGAGCTTCTCCTGCTCGGACCGCTCGTGCAGGAGGCGCAGCCCCTCGGTGTATTCGGCGGCAACGGGGACGACCTCCAGGCTTTCGAAGCGTTCAAGCAGAGAATTCGCACTCTCCTCCAGCATCTGCCGGGATATGTCGATGGGGCTGTAGGCGACACGGGACCGATGCTTCAGCAGTTCTTCGATGATCACCTGGGTCTTGAGGCTGCTTCCGCTGCCCAGTTCCACCAAAAGGACATCATCGGGGAGGCCGGCACAGATCTCCCTTGAATACGCACGCAGGATCTCGGTTTCCGTCCGGGTCAGATAGTATTCCGGCAGGCGGCAGATCCGCTCGAAGATCTGAGAGCCGGTATAGTCATAGAAATAGAGGCAGGGGAGGTATTTCTGTGCCGCGCTCAATCCCCTGTCCACATCCCGAGCAAAGGCGGCTCGGGATGCACCCGTCTGGGTCTGGACCTTGACCGGTGGACCGGGATCAGCAGGGCGCGGCAAATTTTCTCTCCCGGTCGATATTTCCCAAGACTCCCTCACAATCCCTCTCACGTGCTGAATACACACCTCCGCGCAAGTCCGAGGGCGCATTGAGGTTCAGGAACAGTCTCGCATCCGAAAACACCTCGATCCTGGCCTCCAGCCGTCCCAACGCGTTCTGCAGCTTGTAGTCGCCCGCCCGGATCTGCCCTCCCAAAACCTCCACAGCAGACCTGTCATAGTATCCGATCAGGGGCTCCCTGAGGCCGGAGGCGGACCCCGCGACGGCCGCCAGGCAGTCGCCTGCATTGTCCATCAGGCGCTCATAGACAGACGCGTCGATATTCGGCGTGTCGCAGGGGATGATAAGGTTGTTCCGGGTTTGAGAGGCTTTAAGGGCAGAATAGAGCCCGGATATGGGACCGATCCCCGGAAACTCGTCTGCTACTAGGGGAAATCCCAGTCGGGCGAGAGCGGGATTTTGGGTGCTGATCAGGATCGTCTCAGAGAAGTGGCTGAGCACAGCCAGTGAAAAATCGATGAGCCGTTTTCCTCTGAAAAGGAGCAGAGACTTGTCCCGCCCCATGCGGGAGCACTCCCCGCCTGCCAGTACGATGCCGGTTATCCCCATAACCACATGCTCATCCGAAAAATTGTCATTCCATACCCAGGACAGCTAGGTCCGTGGTAAGGTATTGTACCAGTCCCGCAGTCAGAATCCTAGGCCTTCAGCGGCGTCTCTGGATTTTCAACACGGCCCCTTTCATCGGCAGGGACATCTGACGACTCAGGCGATCTGTCATACAGCGAGAAGCCGGAAGCGCTTTCCCAAAATCAATCAACGCCTCCGCGTTGGAACGCGCTCGAGCTGCACGACCAAGGGGTCATTCATACTTCAGGGCATCGACGGGATCGGAGATGGCGGCCCGGATCGACTGGTAGCTGACGGTCAGCAGGGCGATGGCCAATGCCAGGAGGGCGGACACGCCGAATACCCACCAGGGAATCGGGATCCGGTAGGCAAAGCCCTGCAGCCAGCGGCGCATGGCATAGTAGGCGACGGGCCAGGCGAGGACGTTGGCCACGAGCACCCATCGGGTGAACTCTTGGGAGAGCAGGATCACAATACGTGAGACAGTGGCACCCAGGACCTTGCGGATCCCGATCTCCTTGGTCCGATGTTCGGCCAAGTAGGAGGCCAGGCCGAACAGTCCGAGGCAGGAGATCACGACGGCCAGGAGTGTGAAGATCCTGAAGAGGGTTCCCGTGCGCTGCTCGGCGCGGTAGAGCATGTCCAGGGCCTCGTCCATGAAGCGGTAGCGGAAATCGAATCCTGGAGCAAACGTGTTCCAGACCCCCTCGATGTGGGCAAGACTGGCCGGCAGGTCGTCCCCTCTCAGGCGCATGAAGAGGACCTGGCACTGAGAAGGATTATAGATCAGGATCAGCGGATCGATCTCCTGGCGCAGGGAACGGAAATGATAGTCCTTGACCATCCCCCGGATCGTGAGATTGTTCTCTCCCAGGGTTAGCCTCTGGCCCACTGGGTCTGCCATACCCATGGCGCGGACCGCCGCCTCATTCACCGCCACGGCGGTGTCCTTATCCGTGGAAAACTCCCTGGAAAGACCGCGGCCGGCTATCAATTCGATCCCCATGGTCTTGAAAAAGTCTTCATCCACGAAGCCGGCCCGCATCAGGATCTCCTGGTCGGGGTCCTGCCCCTCCCAGCGCCAGAGGCTGTTGGAGAAGCTGTAGCCGTACGTCGGGACGTTGGCACTGGCGGTCACGGCCAGGATGTCGGGGCGGCTCAGGAGTTCCTGCTTCACCGCGTCGAACTGTTCCCTTATCTGACCCCGCATACTCAGGTAGACGAGATGTTCCTTGTCATATCCGAGTTTTTTATTGCGCATGAAGTCCAGCTGGCGGTACACCACCAGGGAGGAAATGATGAGGAGGATGGTGAGTGAGAATTGGAAAACCACCAGGATTTTGCGGAAGGCCGAGGATCTCGCTCCCGACTGAACGGTTCCCTTGAGCACGCGGGCCGGCTGAAAGCTGGACAGGAACAGGGCCGGATAGGCGCCGGAGATGAAGCCCGTCGCGAGCGCTATGCCCAGGAGTCCCAACCAGAGCCAGACGCTTGTGGACAATCCCAGGGACAGTTCCTTGGCGGCCAGCGAGTTGAACGGGCCCAAGAACAGCCATACCAGCCCCAGGGCCACGAGGAACGCGATGCATGCCAAGAGCATGGACTCCCCGAAAAACTGCCGGATGAGGTCGGAACGGTGGGCCCCAGCAACCTTGCGCATGCCCACCTCGCGGGCGCGGTTGGCAGAGCGAGCCGTGGTCAGGTTCATGAAGTTGATGCAGGCGATGAGCAGGATGAAAAAGGCCACCAGGGAGAATATGGCCACATAGGTGGCATCCCCGGAGGCGAAATCGAATTCATAGTGGG
>CBESWG010000024.1:0-49351 GCA_965533275.1 uncultured bacterium | reverse complement strand
CGTCCCGTGCGCGATCAGGAGATTGCCCTCGAGCCGATGTGCATGCGTGATGGGTGAGCCGTCGCGGTAGCCGGCCTCGTTGTCACCGGGAAGCCCCATGTATCGTTCCTGATAGATGGTATCGTAATAGAGCTGATTGGCAACGAAGGCGATGGCCATGGCCGTGCTGTAGAGCTCGGGATAGCGGAAGATGGCGTTCAGGCTCATCTGGCCACCCCCGCTCCACCCCCATATCCCTATCCGCTCGGGATCCACATAGGGACGCTCGGCCAGAATAACCTTGAGGGCCGCAGCTTGGTCCGCGGAAGCCAGGATGCCGATCTGGCGGTAGATGCACTTGCGCCACTCCCGGCCTCGCGGCACATTGGTCCCCCGGTTGTCGATGCTCATGACCAGGTATCCTCTCTGGTTGAGCATGGTGTGCCAGAGGAAATTTCTCCCGCCCCAACGGTTCTGGACCGTGGATCCGGCCGGTTCACCATACACGTGGAGCAGGAGCGGGTATGTCTTTCCGGGATCGAAATCCGCCGGCTTCATGCACCAGGCATCGAGCAGGACACCCTCGCCGATGTCCACGCGGAAGAATTCGACCGGACTTCGATCCAGTGCAG
Organism: uncultured bacterium; assembly: GCA_965533275.1. Lineage (GTDB taxonomy): Bacteria > Acidobacteriota > Aminicenantia > Aminicenantales > Aminicenantaceae > JAUXEH01. The sequence goes on along the minus strand of CBESWG010000024.1, from coordinate 48,740 downwards.
ATATCTTGGTCCGGAGGGCCTCGTTGTCAACCAGGACACGCACACCCGTGTGTTCGGGGAGCCGGATGAGTTCGGTTATGGGCGGCGAGTCAAAAGCAGAATAGGTGTGGATGGCCCACTCCCCTCCCCTCGAGACCTGATACCCGTGGCTGCCCGGCTGGTCCTCTGGAGTCAATCGCTCGAGGGAGCCGGAGCCATCGAGAGGCACACGGTACAGGTGCCGCTCGGTCGGCTGTTCGGGGCAGGCAATAAAATAGAGCCAGCCGCTCTCCTCATCCAGACGCAGGATGCGTACGACGTCATAGTCTCCCGGGGTCAGGCAGACGATCTCGGATCCATCCCGAGCGATGCGGTAGGCATGATTCCAGCCGTCACGCTCGCTCACCCAAGTGAAATATTTGTCCGTCTCCAACCAGTACAGGTCATCGACCACCTCGACCCAGGCCTTGTCCTTATCCGTGAACACGTTCCTGGTCCGTCCGGTGAAGATGTCCCCGAGAGTGACCCAGTTGGTGTTCTGAAGCCGGTTGAGACGCTGCAGAACGATCTCTCGGGAGCTAGCGGCCCAATCCATGCGCGCGATGTAAAAATCGCGGGACTTTCCAGGAAGGTTGAACCACAACGTGTTTCCTCCCCTCGCGCTCACAACACCCACGCGGCACCACGAATTCGTCTCGCCCACCTTGGGATATTTGAAGGTGAGGATGCGCGGGTAGAGTTCGTCGGTGTTGTTGATCATGTGGAATTCCCGCACGTCGGAACTGTCGAGCTGCCAGAAGGCAATGTGCTTTCCGTCCGGGCTCCATCTGAAGCCGTCCCTGAGGCCAAATTCCTCCTCATACACCCAGTCGAACGTGCCGTTGATGGTATCCTCGGAACCGTCCTGCGTCAGCTGGACGATCTGCCGCGTGGCCAGGTCCTCAACATAGATATTGTTCCGCATGACATAGCCCACACGGCTCCCGTCGGGAGAGAATTTAGCGAACATCAGAGTGGAGGGATCGAAGCCGCGCCCCAGTTTCTGCAGCTTCCCGCTGGCCAGGTCCAGAACCCAATAGTCACCGCGTGTGTTCTGCCGCCAGACCCTCTTGGTATTTGTGAAGATCAGCAGTTTGCCTGCATCATGGGACCAGATATAGTTCGAAATATGAAGGGAGCTGGTCTCGCCAGAAGGAACCAGCGCCTCGGCTTGTACCAGGATATTACGCTCCCCGCTTTCCGGATCGTAGCGTACAATATCCCGCCCTTCCGGAATGGAAGCCGAGGGCTCCAGTGTCGTATAGCCTTCTCCCGCAGCCAGCCACCGCGCCGGACCGAACCTCTGGCTGGAAAACTCTCCCGGTGTAAAGATCCGCTCCAGCGTGACTACAGCCCCCTGATCGTCTTCGCCGGAGGGGGGCGCGGGGCCCGTCCCGCATCCGAAAAACATGAGGACACCGACAGCGGTGAGAGACAGCCATACACGTCGACACATAGTATTTTCTCCCCTGATGGTCTTGGTCATAGACAGTATCCCCTGTCTACCATATCCCCCGATACCTTGTCAAAATAATCTAGTTCCCGAATGGGCAGTATGTACCTCAGCCTCCCAAGCGGGTTCCCTCGACGGCACAGAATTCAGGCAGGAGCCTCTGACGCCGCTGCGCTCTGAGCCACACCTATTCTGCACAACTTCACAGAAACAGAGTTATTCCTTTAAGACACCCTGACAAGGTGCGCCTGTATTTCACGCCCTTGGGCATCAAGGCCGACACGGATCAGGATTCGGCCAGCTTCTTGTACGTCTCGTAGCGCTGTTTCGCCTCTTCGGCAGCACGCTTGAACAGGATCTTTGCCTCCTCCGGGTACTGCCGTTCCAGGGTGCGATAGCGTGTCTCGTTCTTGAGGAAATCGCCGTATTCCAGCTTGGGATCGCGTGAATCCAGAATAAGCGGATTCTTGCCTTCCGCTGCCAGATCAGGATTGTAGCGGTAGAGGATCCAGTATCCCGAATCCACGGCCAGCTTCTCCTCCTGCTGGGGCATGCTCATGTCAATCCCGTGGCTGATGCAGGGAGAATATGCGATGATCAGTGAGGGCCCGTCGAACGCCTCCGCCTCGAGAAACGCCTTGAGGCACTGGTTCATGTTGGCACCCATGGCCACGGAGGCCACATAGACATACCCGTAGGTCATGGCCATCATGCCCAGATCCTTTTTCTTTGTGCGTTTTCCGGCCGAGGCGAATTTAGCCACAGATCCAGTCGGAGTGGCTTTGGAAGCCTGTCCCCCGGTGTTGGAATAGACCTCTGTATCGAGGACCAGGATGTTGATGTTCCGGTTCATGGCCAGCACGTGGTCGAGCCCGCCGTAGCCAATGTCATAAGCCCAGCCATCTCCGCCCACGCTCCAGACACTCCTTTCAACAAAGTAGTCCTTTAGCTCGGTGATCTTGTCCAGGATCGCTGCGGTGGCGGGAACGGCAGCGGATTTCGCTGCTGGGAGCAGCTCCTTTGCGGCGATGGCCGCTGCCTTGGCCTCATCATCCACTGAATCCCAGAGCTCGAGGCTCTTCCGCAGTGCGGCCGTCAGTTCCGGTGTTGTGCCCTCATCGAGGAGATGCTCGATATTGGTGCGAAGCTGTCGGCGATTGGCGTCCACCGCAAGCCTCATGCCGAATCCGTACTCTGCGTTGTCTTCGAACAGGCTGTTGGCCCAGGTGGGACCGCGGCCCTGTTTGTCCTTGCAGTACGGAACCGTAGGGAAGGTCCCGCCATAGATCGAGGAACACCCCGTGGCATTGGCGATGATCATGCGGTCACCGTAGAGCTGGGTGGTCAGCTTGACATAGGGGGTCTCTCCGCAGCCTCCGCACGCGCCGCTGAATTCGAAGTATGGAAGCAGGAACTGGCTGCCCTTGAGCGTTTCTCTCCGAGTGCCGTCCAGAACATTGTCGGGGAGCGCATCGAAGAACATCGCCTTCTCCGCCTCTCCGGCCTCCCGCATGGCATCGAGGGAGCCCATCTCCAGCGCTTTGACCTTGGAGGGACACGTGTTTGCGCAACTGCCGCAGCCCACACAGTCTTCGATATACACCTGGATGCGGAACTGGAGGTCACGCTCGTTCTTGGTATTGGACTTGAGGGTCACGAATCCGTCCGGAGCCCCTTCCAGGTCTTCGGGAGCGATCTGCTTGGCACGTATGGTGGCGTGTGGGCAGACCAGGGAGCACTGGTTGCACTGGATGCAGTTCTCCGGGATCCAGTGCGGTACGTGGGGTGCCACGCCTCGCTTTTCCAGGCGTGTGGTTCCGGTGGGGATGAATCCGTCATAGGGCATCTGAGAAACGCGGATGTCGTCTCCCTTGAAATGCATGATGGGTTCGATAACCTCTTTGGCAAAGGTCTCAGCATCATCGGCGATGAGCTGGGGCGTGGGGGCAGACTTGGTGATGGTCTCCGGTACCGGGACCACTTCCAGTGCTGCGGCGGCCTTGTCCACCGCATCCCAGTTCATCTGAACGATCTTCTCTCCCTTGCTGAGGAATGTTTTCTTGATGGCATCCTTGATGAGCTGGAGGGCCTCTTCTTCGGGGAGTACTCCTGAGATCTTGAAGAAGGCGGCCTGCATGACCGTGCTGATCCGGGCTTCCAGGCCCACGCTTTCCGAGATCTTGAGAGCATCGATGTTGTATACCTTGATCTTTTTCTCGATGATCGTCCTCTGCAGGTCCTCGGTCAGGTTCTCGAACACCTCATCGGCTTCCCAATTGGAGTTGAGCAGGAAGGTCCCCCCTTCCTTGATCCCCCCCAGGATGTCGTACCGACCGATGTAGGAGGCCTTGTGCAGGGCGACAAAATCCACATGGCTCAGCAGGTACTGGGACTGGATCTCTTCCTTTCCGAAGCGCAGGTGCGAGATGGTGACCCCGCCCGACTTCTTGGAGTCGTACTGGAAGTAGCCCTGGGCATACATGTCGGTGTGGTCTCCGATGATCTTAATGGAATTCTTATTGGCTCCGACCGTTCCATCTGAGCCGTATCCCCAAAACCGACAGCGGATGGTCCCAGCGGGCTCTGTCTCTATCTCGTGGCCCAGGCTAAGTGACAGCCCCGTGACATCGTCCTCGATCCCGACCGTAAATCCATGAGAGCACGCACCATCGAGGTGATCGTAGACGGCCTTGACCATGGTGGGCGTAAACTCCTTGGAGCTCAGGCCGTAGCGGCCGCCCACAATGGTTACATCCATGTCGCTCAGGGCCACCTTGATGTCGAGGTACAGGGGCTCTCCGATGGAGCCGGGTTCCTTGGTCCTGTCGAGTACAGCGATCTTCTTAACACTCGCCGGAATGGAATCCCGCAAGGCTTCTATCGAAAAGGGACGGTAGAGCCGGACCTTGACGGCCCCCACCTTCTCTCCCTGCTCACGGAGATAATTTATGGTCTCTTCTATGGTCTCGATCGAGGATCCCATGGAGATGATGATCTTCTCCGCATCCGGATCCCCGATGTAGTCGAACAGGTGGTATTGGCGGCCGATCTTGGCTGCCAGCTTGTCCATGTATTCCTGGATGATCGCGGGTGTGGCGTCATAGTATTTGTTGACGGTCTCGCGACCCTGGAAATACACATCGGGATTCTGGGCGCCTACTTTGGCCTGAGGTTTCTCGGGATTCATTGCCCGGGCCCGGAAATCCTCAACATATTTCATCTCCAGCAGTTCATCCAGGGTTTCGTAGGGAATGACCTCGATCTTCTGGACCTCGTTGGAGGTGCGGAAGCCATCGAAGAAATGCACAAACGGGACCTGCGATTTCAGCGCGGCCAGGTGGGCGACCACGGCCAGGTCCATGACCTCCTGAACAGAGCCGGAGGCGAGGAGCCCGAATCCAGTGTTGCGGGCGGACATCACATCGGAATGGTCGCCGAAGATGGACAGGGACTGACAGGCCAGTGAACGGGCCGAGACGTGAAATACGGTAGGCAGCATCTCTCCGGCGATCTTGTGCATGTTGGGCAGCATCAGCATCAGGCCCTGAGAGGCTGTGAATGTCGTGGTCATGGCACCGGCAGAGAGGCTGCCGTGCACAGCGCCGGCAGCTCCCGCTTCTGACTGCATCTCGACGACTTCCAGCTTCTGCCCGAACAGGTTTTTCCGCCCCTGCGCGGCCCAGGCATCGGCCAGCTCCCCCATGAGTGATGACGGAGTGATGGGATAGATGGCCGCCACTTCGCTGAAGGCATATGCGACATGAGTCGCGGCCGTGTTTCCTTCGATGGGATCGAAATTCTTTTTCATTATATATCTCCTATCAGATGTTCAAGAAGTCGGGTTCAAAACGCACTATTATAAAGGTTAGGAATGCTTTTACCAACTCCTTGATGATATTATTTTGCGGTCAGCCTTCTTTCAGTTCTGTGCGGCCTTCCAGAGATTTCTTGATTGTCACCTGATCGGCAAAATCCAGGTCCGAGCCCACGGGGAGTCCCATAGCCAACCGGGTGACTTTAACACCGGTTTCCTTCAACATCCGGGCCAGGAACAGGGCCGTGGCCTCGCCTTCCACCGTGGGATTGGTGGCGATGATGATCTCCTTGAATTCACCTTCCCGCACGCGGTCGACCAGCTGTTCGGCTTTCAGTTCGTCCGGGCCTATCCCCTTCAACGGGGAAAGGGCTCCGAGCAGGACATGGTAGCGCCCCTTGAAACTCCCTGTGCGTTCGATGGACGAGATGTTGAACGGCTCTTCCACCACACACAGGGCATCGGAACCGTCCACATCCTTGGTGCAGTGGAAGCAGGGATCCCGGTGGGTCAGGCTGTTGCAGACCGAGCAGTGGAAGATTTTGCGCTTGGCTTCCTTGATGGCATCGGCCAGCCGGTCAGCCTCTTCTTGAGAGACGCCGATCAGATAGAATGCGATCCTCTGGGCAGACTTCGCCCCGATCCCGGGGATCTTCTTGATCTCCTCTATCAGGCGCTGGAGCGGGTGATCTTTTTCCAGCATCAGAACAGTCCGGGGATCTTGAGGCCGGCCCCCATAGCTCCAAGCTTCTGGGAGACCTCTTCATCGACCTTGGTCCCCGCATCATTGAATGCAGCCGTGATCAGGTCCTGCAGCATCTCCACGTCATCCTTGTCTACCACCTCGGGATCGAGTTTGATGGACATCAGGTTCTTGGTCCCATCCAGGGTGACGACGACCATGCCTCCTCCCGAGGAACCCTCCACGCGCAGCTCGGCCAGCTGGCCTTGCATATTTTCCTGCATATCCTGAGCCTGTTTGAGCATCTTTTGCAGGTTTCCCATTCCTTTCATGAATATCTCCTCTACTCCACCAGGTCTTTAATTTTCCCGGTGGGGATTTTTTCACCCTTTTTGGGTTCCACAGACAGGATCTGCGCCTTGAAGGTCTGCATGAAGTTCACGACTGCCGGATCCTTGAGCACCGATTCCGCCGACGCGCCCTTCTCACTGGAAGGTGATGAAATTGTTTTTTGTGCGTCGTCCGGCTTCACCATCTTCTCTTGCGGCGTGGGGATCTCGGCCGCTTCGCCGCGCGGATGTATGGGCGGAGACGGCTCCACTGCCGTGACAGCTTTTGGGACGGAAGCCTGTGCTGCGGGCTTCATTTCCGTTCCTGCCTGTCCGGGAGCGCGTTTCACTTGAAGCGGCCGCTCCGGCTCCTGTCCGCCCATCCCCTCTACATGCTTCAGAAGCTCTTTTAAGGGAGTGAGCTTGCGGTAGTGACAGAGCTTGATGAGCATGGCCTCCAGGTAGATCCGGGGATGAGAAGAGAACTTCAATCCCTGCTCACCCTGCTGCAGGGACAGGAGGTACCGCAGCAGGTCCTCAGGCCCCCCCTTGGCGGCCTCATCCCGCAGGCTCTGGATCTCATCCGGAGTGTAGGGAAGCAGCTCGGCCGGATTTTTTACTGAGCGTGCCAGCAGCAGGTTGCGGAAATGGTGGATCAGCTCCTCGTGGAAGGCCCTCAGGTCATGCCCGCTGTCTATGATCCTTTCCACCAGAGCGAAGATCACATCTGCCTGTTCATCCAGGATGGCCGAGGAACATTGAAACAGGAGGTCCCGGCTGACAGTCCCCAGGATCTCTTTGATGTCTTCGTCCTTCACCTGGTCTCCGGAGAAGGCCACGGCCTGGTCCAGCAGACTCTGGGCATCCCGCAGGCTGCCTTCGGCGGCATCGGCGATGAGGTTGAGCCCCGGATCCGAGATCGTGATGCCCTCAGCCTCGGCGATCCGGCGCATGTGTTCGAAGATCTCTATGTGGGAGATCCGCTTGAATTCGAAGTGCTGACAGCGGGAAACGATGGTGGCCGGAACCTTGTGAGATTCGGTTGTAGCGAATATGAAGACGGTATTGGGAGGCGGCTCCTCCAGCGTCTTCAGCAATGCATTAAAGGCAGATTTGGACAGCATGTGGATCTCGTCGATGATGATGACCTTGGTGCGGCAGTGGATGGGTTTGTACTGCACCCCCTCCCGCAAAGACCTCACATCATCCACGCTGGTGTTGGAGGCTCCGTCGATCTCGATGACATCCACGGACCTGTCTTCATTGATCTCTGTGCAGAATTCGCAGACATTGCAGGGCGTAGGAGTGGGGCCCTCCTTGCAGTTCAGGGCTTTGGCCAGGATCCGGGCGACCGTGGTCTTCCCCACGCCTCGTGTCCCCGAAAATATGTATGCCTGGGCCACGCGCTGATTGCGGATGGCATTCTGCAGCGTCTGTTTGACGCCCTTCTGCCCGATCAACTCCTCGAAACTCTGAGGTCTATACTTTCGGGCATATACGAGATAACTCATGTATTCGATCCGTTGGACCAGGGTGCGTTGCGGAGTTTGCGATCCTATCTACGGGTAAGATATTTTAGCACATTTCCCTCGACAATTGAAAGGGATTACTTCTTTTTCTTCTTGGGCACGGCTGCTTTGGAGACCTTTTTTCGTTCCTCGCTGTGCCGCTTCGTGATCCGGGTTTTTTCCGCCTCATGCCGTTCCCTGGTTCTGCTCATCTGTTCCCTGCGCTCACGCTCGGCCTGGTCTTTTTCCGCCTCGTTTTCTGACTGTCGGATCTTCTCCTGTGTCTGTCGTTCCAGGCGCTCCACTTCGGTCTGCTGGCTGTCCTCAAGTTTCTCCAGCTCCCCCTCCTGGAGGCGACGGATCTCATCCGCCACGGGCTTTTCCCCCTGCTCCCTATAGTTCTCGATCTTTCGTTCAGTGACCAGTTCACCGACCTCATCTAATCCTGTCTGCCGGGCCGGTTCTGAGGGCTCCACGTCGCTCACCTCTGGCGTGTAGACGTACAGGAAGCCTGTGTGGGCTTCGGGCCGGCCTGGACTGCGTGCGGGACGGAGTTGATGTTCCCGGATCGCGCTCCCCATGGCATCGCTCACGCGGCTGGGATCCGGCCCTGGATTCATGATCCTGTCCTCCTGGACCGAGATATCGACACTGAGCTGGCTGGCCCGAACAAAGGTCAGGTTGCGTTCCGGTGGGAGGACGCTGCGGGATAAACGATCGGAGGCGAATTCCCGGTCCTCAACGAAAATCCAGCTCGATTCGCTCAGGGGGTGCGGGAGAGAAGATATCCCCACTCCCCTCTCGAGACGGACATGCGGTGGGATGGGCGCCCATCCGATGTGTCCTGGAGCCAGTCTCCAGGCTACCCAAGCCGGCCCCCAGACGGTCCCAGGAAGCCAGTACCAGCCGAGTGCCTGGTCCCAACCCCAGCGCCCATAGTGGAAGCAGGCCCAGCCCCAGCTGTAACTCGAGGCCCACGTCCAACCTTGATCTGTCCGAAACCATCGTCCAGAAGTATAGGGTCTCCAGCCATATGCCGTGCTGTGCGGCACCCAGACATAGCCGTAGGGAGACAGGCGGGTCCAGAATCCATGGGGATCCAGGTATTGGTAGAAGTATTCCGGCCCAAGTTCATCGGCATACCGGTCTCCCCGGTAATCGTAGCCACCCCGGTCTTCGGGATACGGATAATCTCCTGAGTATTCCCTGGGTACGTAGATCACGCATCCTGCGATCAGCACCATCATCCCGAACAGAAAGATGTTTTTTTTCATGTTCCCCCTCCCCTTCTGATATGGTCAAACAAAAGACGGGCGATCCGGTTCACCGGGAGATGTGCCTCGCGGCCGCTCGTATCAATCCAGGTCCTTGAAAACCTTCTTGATCCGTTTGTATGCCCAGTCCAGGTCCCTTTTCTTGATGATCAAGGGGGGGGCGAAACGGATGACGTGCTCGTGTGTTTCCTTGCAGAGCAGCCCCTCCTGTTCCAGGGCCTCACAGAAACGCCGCGCACCTCCTGCCTCGGGCTCCAGCTCGATCCCTATCAGAAGTCCCCGTCCCCGCACGGAGCGGATATGACGGCTCTTCAGGGACTGCAGCTTCGTCATGAAATAATCCCCCATCTGCGCGGAATTTTCAACCATCTCCTCCTCCTGCATGACCTTAAGGGCCTCCCGGGCCACGGCACAGGCAAGGGGATTGGCACCGAAGGTCGAGCCGTGTGTGCCCGGAGAGAACAATCCCAGGACTTCACGCTGAGAGAGGACGGCGGAGATGGCATAGGCTCCGCCTCCCAAGGACTTCCCAACGATCATGACATCCGGGACCACACCCTCATGCTCACAGGCGAAAAGCCGGCCGGTTCTGCCCAGGCCGGTCTGGATCTCGTCGGCCATGAAAAGGACATTGTTCTTGCGGCAGATCTCCCATGCACGCTTCAAGTAGTTCTCGGGGGGGATCAGGATCCCCGCCTCGGCCTGGATCGGCTCCACCAGGAAGGCGGCTGTATTGGGCGTGATGGCCTCCTCTAAGGCATCCAGGTCCCCGTAGGGGATCACCTTGAAACCTGGGGTAAAGGGCCCGAAATCTTTCCGGTAGAGGGCTTCCGTAGAAAAGCTGATGATGGTCGTGGTGCGGCCGTGGAAGTTATCCTCGCACACGATGATCTCGGCCTTGTCCTCGGGGATCCGCTTGGTCTGGTAGCCCCACATCCGGGCGGCCTTGATCGCCGTCTCCACGGCTTCGGCACCGGAATTCATGGGAAGGATCATCTGGTAGCCGGAAAGCGTGCTCAGCTCCTTGGCCAGCATGGGCCACTGGTCGTTGCGGAAGGCCCGGGAGGTGAGCGTCAGTTTTTTGGCCTGCTCATTCAGGGCCTTGAGGATGCGGGGGTGGCAGTGCCCGTGGTTCACGGCTGAGTAGGCGCTGAGGAAGTCGAGGTATTTGTTGTTTTCGACATCCCACACCCAGATCCCCTTCCCCTTGGCGAGCACGACATCCAGAGGGTGATAGTTGTTCGCTCCGTAGATATCTTCCATGTCTTTATAGAACCGGGAATCACATTTTTCCGTCATGATCAGTCCTCCTTCTAGAGAAAATATTTATAACAGATGCCCGCTAAAAAAACCACTAATTTTAGAGTGCCTCCGGTTGCGGCAATCCCCTAAATTGTGTTATAAGCTATCTTTGACATTATGACAGAGATATCGAGTCTGCATAGCCCCTTGGCCGGAAGGAACCGGCCCCCATCCCTCCCCCTCCCAAAGGAGACTCCCCATGCAACAATTTTATGAGAATCTGTCTTTTTGGGTCGATTCCACCGCCAGCAACATGTGGAACTTCATGGTCCCTATCCTGTTCTTTGTCGGACTCTGGCTGACCTATAAAACCGGATTCATCCAGTTCCGCCGCTTGGGCGAAGGCATGAAGCTGATCTTCGCCGGATTCATGGGTAAAAAGATCGGCAAGAAGAAACGTGATGGCGATGTTTCACCCTTTGCGGCGCTCTCTACGGCCCTGGCAGCAACGGTCGGCAACGGCAATATCGGGGGCGTGGCCACAGCGTTGTTTACAGGGGGTCCTGGGGCCATCTTCTGGATGTGGATGTGCGGCTTCGTAGGCATGGCCACCAAGTACAGCGAGGCGCTGCTGGGAGTCAAATACAGGGAAAAATATGAGGACGGCACCATCGCGGGCGGCCCCATGTACTACATCAAGAACGGCGTCAAAATCAAGTGGCTGGCCAAGATCCTGGCCCCCGCTTTCGCCGTGTGCGGGGCATTTGCCGCGCTCTTTGGCACGGGCAACATGATGCAGGCCAACCAGATGGCCCTGGCTTTCGAGAGTGAGCTCGGAGTTCCCAAGTACATCGTCGGCATCATCATCGCCTTTGCCGTGGGCCTGGTCATCATCGGCGGGATCAAGCGCATCGGCGCCGTGGCCGAACGACTGGTCCCCATCATGATCATCATCTACTTCATCTTCGGATTCATCGTGATCTTCGCTCACATAACCGAGATCCCGGGTGTCTTCCTGCTCATCTTCAAGCAGGCCTTCTCTCCGACCGCGGCCGCAGGGGGTTTCATGGGGGCGGGTGTCAAGATGGCCATCCAGCACGGCTTCCGACGCGGCCTGCTCACCAATGAAGCCGGGTTGGGGAGCGCCCCCATCGCACATGCGGCAGCGCAGACCCCCTCTCCGGTTCATCAGGGACTGATCGGTGTGGGCGAGGTGTTCATCGATACCATCGTGGTTTGCACCATCACCGCCCTCATCAACCTGTCGACGGGCATGTGGCAGAGCGGGCTGGACGGGACGGCGATGACCGCAGCCTCTTTCTCGAAATCCGTGCCCATCGTGGGCGGGCTGGTGGTCGCCTTTTCCTCCCTGCTTTTTGGGTATTCCACCCTGATCGGCTGGTACTATTACGGAGAGCAGTGTATGAAATTTCTCTTCGGGGTCAAGGTCACATACCCCTACCGGGTCATCTTTGTGGGCCTCATCTTCACGGGCTCTGTCATCTCCCTCAAGCTGGCCTTCTATATCGGAGACATTGCCAACGCGCTGATGGCCTTTCCCAACCTGGTCGGTCTGGCGCTGATGAGCGGCACCGTCGCCATGACCACACGAGAATTCTTCAAGAAATACCCTAAGGTCAAAGATTTCGACGGGTGATCGAAGGGGGGGTGGCGGAGAGGAAGGGATTCGAACCCTTGGTACGGGAGTACCGCACACACGCTTTCCAAGCGTGCTCCTTAAGCCACTCGGACACCTCTCCGCAAATGGATCATAGAGGGATACTAAATTACCAGAATCTGCCCGAAGAGTAAAGCGATATCTGGGGGACATCACCCAGTCAGGATTCGCATTTCGGCCTCCCCTGACCTATAATGTTATAGCTGGTTTGGCGGCACGGCTTTCATGCTCAGGCAAGGTGAAAAATCGGGCCGCGCGGACGGCACGACAGGACAGGAGGGCCCCATGAAGGATTCTGAAGCGGCACTGCAGAGCACTCTCGAGCGATGCCGGGAGCGCAACATCCTGATCCCCACCTACGCCCAAATGGCACATCCGGCGGGCATCCCTGACGGGATCCAAGAAGAGCTGAGGGAGGTGGGTCTCTGGGATACACATCCTCGCAACCTCTTCCGGATCACCTGGTATAACGAGCCCACTCCCATGGGAGGCGGATTCCGGGAAGCAGCCAACGCCCTCGAGATCCCTCCTGAACTCAGCGGAGTCCCCGTGCGCATCATCATCCTCCTCGGGGCATATTTCCCCACTGGATCTCACAAGGTGGGGGCCACGTTCGGCCCCCTGGTGGAGCGCCTGATCAGCGGGTCCTTCGATCCTGCGCGTCAGAAAGCGCTCTGGCCGTCCACGGGGAACTACTGCCGCGGCGGGGCCTTCAACGCCAACCTGCTCGCATGCCCCTCTGTGGCTGTCCTCCCCGAAGGGATGTCGCGGGAGCGCTTCACCTGGTTGGAGAAGATGGGCTCAGAGATCCATGCCACACCGGGATCGGAGAGCAACGTTAAAGAGGTGTATGACAAGAGCTTCGCCCTGCAGCGCGAGAGGCCCGACGAGATCGTGATCCTCAATCAGTTCGAAGAATTCGGAAATTCCATGTGGCACTACGCCTGCACGGGCCGGGCCATGCAGGAGATTTATCTGCGGGAACGCGGAGAGGGCCAGCGGCTGGCCGGGATGTTCCTCACCCAGGGTTCAGCCGGCACGCTCGCGGCCGGAGATTATCTGAAGGAAGACTTCCCCCGTATGAAGGTCTGTGCCGGCGAGGCCTGGCCTTGCCCCACACTCCTGCACTCCGGCTATGGGGAACACAGGATCGAGGGCATCGGAGACAAGCATGTCCCCTGGATCCACAACCTGAGAAACACGGACCTGGTCGCCGGGATCGACGATGAAGCCTGCATGCGGCTGATCAGACTGTTCAACGAGCCCCAGGGCAAGGAATTCCTGATGTCCCGGGGCATTCCTGAAGAGTGCTTAGGGAGCCTGTCACAGCTGGGCATCTCGGGCATTGCCAACCTCATAGGGGCGATCAAGACCGCCAGGTTTTTCGAATGGGACAGCCGCGACATCGTCCTGACAGTCGCCACCGATTCCATGGAACTCTATGGATCGCGTCTGCAGGAGCTGAGGCTGGAACGGGGCGCATACACCGAGATGCAGGCTGGGATAGACTATGACACCTGCTTGATGGCCCTGACCACGGATCATATGCTTGAACTCGGCTATTGGGACAGGAAGCGGATGCACAACCTGAAGTATTTCACCTGGGTGGAGCAGCTGGGAAAGGACGTGGCGGAACTGGATCGGCAGTGGTATGACGAAGACTATTGGACCACTAAATTCAGAGCATATGAGGCATGGGACCAGCGGATCACGGACTTCAACCATCGGACAGGACTGCTGTCCCGCTATGTATAGGAAAGCGACAAGGCCCGATGCTGCCACCGGGCCCCGTCTACATCTATAAAATATCAACCGAAGAGGTGGAGATGCGGCTCCTGGTCATAGGCATAGCCCGGGAAGACCTGGTCGAGCTGTCCACTCTGCATGTGCGACAGAAGCACCTCACCCATGACCCTCCGAAAATCCGTTGTGACCGCTAGGTCCCGCTGTTCGTAGAGCTGGCTCGATCCCAATCCCGGCCAGTCTCCATAGACCTTGCCTCCCTGGATATTTCCGCCCAGGGCGAACATGACGGAACCGTGTCCGTGGTCGGTCCCCCCCGAGCCGTTTTGGGCGGCTGTCCGGCCGAACTCGGTCATGACGAGCACCGCCACACTTGCGATGCGGCCGCCCAGATCCGTGACGAAAGCCCCGAGCCCTTGATCCAAGGTGCTCAGGACATTGGCCAGCGCCCCGTTCTCTCCGTTTCCCTGATTGGTGTGTGTATCCCAGCCTCCCAGATCTACCTCGGCCACTTCGAGTCCCACTCCAGCCTTGATCATCTGGGCCGTGCACTTGAGCGCCTCCCCGAATTCGCCGCTGCCGTAGTCTGCTCCATATTCCGGCGTATAGTTCTCTGGATTGAGGGTTCCTTCTCCCAGGGATGCGGCTTCGAGGGCGGAACGGGCCACCCCACCCAGGGTATCGTTGCGGACAGCATAGAGCTCATCGAGGGCTTTTCGATAGGTCCGCAGTTGAGGGGAACCCGCAGTACCAATTTGGAGAACACTCAGCCCGGAAATGGCCAGAGCCTCGACCGGACCCTGCAGCGAATACGGGAGGGAGGGCGTGAGAGCCACAGCCCGGAACACACTCTGCTCGACCCCGGAGTCCAGCAGATATCGGTTCAACCAGCCTTCCTCTGTCTTTTCACCGTCTGACCCAGACTCCATGATGTCCATGGCATCGAAGTGGGATCGGGTGGGATGGTGAGATCCAAAGGCATGGATGACCGCCAGGTCTCCGTTGTGGTACAAAGAGGACAATTGAGCCAGCCGAGGATGAAGCCCGAACCGACCGTCAAGATCCAGGACACCGCCTGCCTGGCCAGGCGGAGAGAGCTTCAGGTCGGGACGGAGTTTCCCATAGTCGGGATCGGAATAGGGAGCCACCATATTCAAACCATCCGCTCCGCCCCTGAGGAATACGACAAGCAGGATGGGAGCGGAGGCGTGAGACACGCCGGACCCTCCTAGCAAAAACTCGGTGAGGACGGGCAACGATCCCAGTGCCAGGGCGCTGTTCTTAATGAATTCTCGTCTTTTCATGGGAACCTCCGCTATTTCATGAGGAAATCCGGCGTCATCAGGATCAAGGCCATGATGGCCCTGCCCTCGAAACCCGGAGTCCTGGCAGCCTTTCTCACGGCCTTACGAGTGTCTTCTTCGGGGGAAACGAGGATGCGCTCAAGCAGCGCATCCGCCAGCTCGCTTCCATGGAGCCCGGGGGCGACCAAACGTGCCGGATCCATCTGAATGCCCGAAATCCGGCCGAATGCCAGACTCCGGGTCAGGCCACTCACAGCCAGGAATGATCCGGCACCCGTGACCTCTTCCTGGGTGTGAGGATATCCGGTAGGTGGCCTGCATTGGAACAGAGGTTGGCCCAGCCCATTCATCTGCCTCAGTAGCGGGAGCGGGTCCAGGATCTCCGCTTCCGTCACACGAAGGGCAGATGTCACATAGTTCAGGGGTGTTTTAGCCTTGGAGCGTCGATACTTGGGTCGGTAGAACTCGGGAGATAGGAATATCTCACGCAGCAGGGATGGGATGTCTCCCCCTGTCTCCAGAAATACTTGGGTCACGCGTGCAACCAGGCTTTCGGGAGGAGAATCCGAGACGAATCGAGCCACTATCTTGCTGGCGATATGCCGAGCGGTCTCCGGGTGCAGCGCCAGGTAGCGGATCATGTCTATTCCCTCCCTCTGTCCCCCGCTGGGGAACCGCATACCGAAGACTCTCTTCGCTCCGCCCTCATGCAGTTGAGGATAGAAGCGAAATTCCAGTTCATTATTTTGGCGCACCCGAGTGAGGGACCAGCCTGTAAGGACTCTGGCGGCTTCCTGGATGTCCTCCAGGGAAAATTCGGCATCGATCCCGAGGGTGTGGAGCTCGAGGAGCTCCCGGGCATAGTTCTCGTTCAGGCCCCGTTCAGGGCCATAGCCGGTGATTTCACGAGTGGAGAGATAGTTGTCCAGGTAGTAGAGCATGGCGGGGGACGAAGCCGTGGCCAGCGCAAGCTGCGGGAAGCGACCCAGAGAATTCCGGCGAATGACCTGCATGACATAGGGTGTCAGAGCATAGAAATTTACATTTTCGGGTCCGAACACATTGAAGTGATTGAACCAGAAATCGGTCATCACCTCACGGAGCTGCGTTGCGCTGTAGCGTCCCATGAGGAGCTGGGCGGCGCTCACCTCCAGGAACGGCCGATAAAACTCTTGTCCCGGGACCGGGCGCTCGCCGGGAGCGGGCCTGGGGTATTTTCGGAGGAGCTCCGTAGCCGACATTTTAAGAGTCGGAAATTCAGCCAGCCGGGCATCCAGCTCGGGATCCGGGAGCCTCTGCGGATGGAGCTGTTCTTCCAACCAGGCCTCTCTGCCCAGAGAGCGGATCCGTGAAACGTCCCCAGCTGTAGCGCCTAGGGTCGCCCTGGAAAGTAGGTGTGTGTGCTTGTCCATCACTCTATAAGACAAGTCTTCCCGGATATTCTTGGCAATAATTTCAGATAAAACTTGACAGCTGTGCGATTGCCTCGTATACTGTGTATATTCAATATACTCACTGGAGGCCCGAACAAGATGTTTATCGTGATATCGCCGCTGAATCCGGATCCGATGTATAAACAGGTCACGGATCAGATCAAGGACGCCATCGCCGACGGCACCTTGCAGCCGGAGGATAAGCTCCCCTCGATCCGCGAGATGGCCAGGGAACTCAAGATCAGTGAGATCACCATCAAGCGGGCCTACACGGATCTCGAGAATGAGGATTATATCCTGACCCGTTCAGGCCTGGGCTCTTTCGTGGCCGACATCAACCGAGACAGGCTTCGCCGGGAGAAGTTGGCGGAAGCCCGCAAAGAGATTCGTAAGATTCTGAATACGGGGAAGAGGTTCGGGATCGAACCGTCTGACCTCGTAAACATCATACAAAAGCTGGGAGACGACAGATGAACAAGATCAAAGGGATCGTCGAGACCAAGGTATTGTTCCTCATGACCCTGATATTTCTGGTTGTGTTCCTGTGTTTCATGTGAGCTAGGAGCAAATACAATGGAATCCGTTCTGCGACTGCATCAACTCAAAAAGACCTACCCGGAGTTTACCCTGGATCAAATCGATCTGGAGGTTCCCGAGGGCTATGTGACGGGGCTCATCGGTCCCAATGGGGCCGGCAAGACCACCACCATCAAGCTGATCATGAACCTGATCCGGGCGGATTCGGGCTGGGTGGAAGTCCTTGGGCTCAGGCATGATCGGCACGAGGTCGAGATAAAGGACAGAGTCGGCTACGTGGGCGAGGAACAGTTTTTTTACGAACAGCGAAGCGCCGCCTGGACCGGAAGTTTTGTGTCTCATTTCTTCTCTGCCTGGGAGCCCGAGACCTATGCCGCTTACCTGGAGCGCTTCGAACTGCCCCCCAGGAAGAGGATAAAAAAATATTCCAAGGGGATGAAGGTCAAGCTTTCCCTGGCGATCGCACTCTCGCACTCCCCTGAGCTGATCATACTGGATGAACCCACCTCCGGATTGGACCCGGTTGTGAGGAGGGAGGTCATAGACCTGCTCCAGAGAACGGCATCCGAGGAGGGAAAGACCGTGCTCATCTCCTCCCACATCACCGATGACATCGAGCGGATTGCCGACACCATCGTCTATATGGTCCAGGGCCGCATCGCGCTGCATGCATCCAAAGACGAACTCCAATCAGATTGGAAGACGATCCACTTCAAGCAAAACTCGATCCCGGATTCTGTCCTGGAATCCCTGGAGAATGTGGAGACACAGATCTTTGGCAGCACGGGTGTTACGCGGAATTTCACGGCCATCGAAAGCGATCTGGCGGCCGGCATATCCAGTGGAGACATCCGTGTCGAGGGCGTGGGTCTGGATGATATCCTGATCGCCCTGGTGAACGGAGGCTGAGATGCTGCGACTGATCCAGAAATTTTCGCTCATGTATGTGTTCTATCTGGGATTATATGCGATCTTCTTCTTCCCCCTCTTGAACTACGACCGGGTCACGGGACCGGATACTGAGAACCCGTCATACATCTTCTACCAGGGGATCTTCCTCATCTGGGTGGTCCTGGGGGCACTCTGGGCACACGAGAACATGGAACAAAAGGCCAACGGATACAAGTTTTTAAAAACCCTACCGCTGCGGGGTGCCAAGATCATCGGGGCCAAGTTTACCCTGGTTTTTATGAGCACGGTCCTGTTTGTCGCGTATCAGGGCATCATGATCCGCATCTTGACAGGGAACAGCAGCTTGGCTGCGGCCACCTGGAAATACAATGCCGTGCTCGGCAGCCTGTGCCTGATACTGGCCGGGCTGGCCTACATGGGTATCTACCGATTCGGCTTCAGCGTGTTCGGGAAGCTGCTGCTGGGGCTCTGGATGCTCTTCTTCTTCTCCCCTATCATCATGCGTGAGTTTATCCTCCCGCCCATAGGGATCACCCTGGAGGAGGTATTGAATTTCGTCATCGGATTGAACTGGATCCTGGTCTGCCTGACCGGGGCGGCCCTGTTCTGGGCCATGCTGCCCCTGGTCGCCCGCATGAACCGGCCAGGGAAGGCCTGAGGAGGGACCATGTGGCGACTGATCCGTAAGAATTCCCTGATGTTCCTGGTCTACCAGGGCCTGTATTTCGGTCTCTTCTTCCCGCTGATCAATCAGGACCGCCTGTTCGGAGAGAATCCGCTGGATCTCAGCTTTGTGGTGTTCCTCAACAGCTACATGATCTGGCTGGTCCTGGGATCTGTCTGGGGCCAGGAACAGCAGGAGAGCAAGAGCAACGGTTATGCCTTCCTCAGCACGCTGCCCATACGGGCTCACCAGATCGTAGGCGCCAAATATGCGCTAGCTGCCCTGGCCACCCTGAGCTTCGTCGGCTTGCACCTCGTCTGGTATGCGGTGAGCTTCGATGAGCCCACCTTCCTGGCCCCTGCACGCATCAGCTTGATCCATGTAGCCGGCCTGTGCCTGGTCCTGTCCGGTGTCTATTACCTCGGCTTTTTCCGCTTTGGCTACAAGCGCTATTCCAAGATCGCGATCCCCCTCTGGCTGCTGTTGATCGTGGTTCCCCTGCCACTGCAGATCTTGTTGAAGGAACGCTTCGACATCCACACAAGCGACGTCCTGCTGTGGCTGACCCGGATCGATCCCATGATCACATTGGCCATCAGCCTCCCGCTGTTCCTCGGGAGTCTGGGATTGGCCATCCGGTTCAAGAAGAACCTGAACGTCCTAGAATAAAAGTCCTAAAATGTATATCCAAATTCCACACATCCAAGGAGAACAGTCATGAGCCCTGCCGTTGAGATCGACGGACTCACAAAGGCCTACAAGAAATTCCGGTTGGATTCGGTATCGATGGAGCTGCCAGAGGGCCTGATCCTCGGCTTGATCGGCCCGAACGGTGCCGGAAAAACGACCACCCTCAAGATCATGATGGACATGATCCGCGCAGACAGCGGCCGGATCCGGATCTTCGGCCTGGATCACCACACCCACACACGAGAGATCAAGAACAGAGTGGGATATGTCGGGGAGGAGCCGCAGTTTTACGGAGACAAAAGCGTCTCCTGGACCGGGAAATGGATCTCGGGATTCTACCGGAACTGGGACCTCAACCACTTCGAGAAGCTGCTGACAGATTTCGGCATCAGCCGCACCAAAAAGACCGGGCAGCTTTCCAAAGGCATGAGGGTCAAACTCTCGCTCGCGTTGGCACTCTCTCACCAACCGGAATTGTTGATCCTGGATGAGCCCACGGCGGGGCTGGACCCGGGGGGGCGCAGAGACGTGCTGGAGAGGCTGCGAAGCCTCAGCAAAAGCCAGGGCCGGTCCGTGATCATCTCGTCCCATATCACAGACGACATCACGCGCATCGCAGACCTCATCGTGTTCCTGATCGATGGCCGCGTTGTCCTTTCCGAGAGCAAGGACGATCTCCTGTCCAAATGGAAACGGATCCATTTCCAAGAAAAGGCACTGGACAGCCAGATCGTGGACCGCCTGAAATGCCCCAAATCTCAGGTCTTCGGGAGCTCAGGGATCACCGTCGATTATCCGTCTCTGAAGCCGGCCCTGTCAGCAGGCCTGGACAACCAGACCATCAAGGTCGAAAACCTCACCCTGGACGACATCCTGATCGCCTGTGTCAAAGGAGACGCATCATGCTCAACATCATGAAGCGCAGCTATCGCATCTTCCTGGCCTTCTTCCTCTTTTTCTTCGGACTTTTAATCGCGGTTCGCTTTCTGTTGGGAAAAGAACTCAACATCCTATTCACCCTCCTCAGCGGGATCGCACTCTTCATGTATACGGTCGGTGCCCTGCTCAGCTCAGAGCAGGTGGAGGAGAAAAACCATGGTTACACCATCCTTTCCGCGCTCCCCGTGAGCAACCTCGAGATCATGGCGGCCAAGTTCCTGCTTCCCCTGGTCTCCAGCTTCACGCTGACGATCTCCCTCATCCTCCTGTTTGCCACGTTTGCCGCACCCGCCCAGGATATGCTCCTGGTGCGCTCCTACTTCCTCCTGGCCGCGGCAGTGGGGCTGCTGGTGGCCGGACTTATGTACATCGGGATCTTCAGCATTGGCTACACCAAGTTCGTGGTCGTGGTCCTGACAATCACGACGGCCCTGGGGCTTGTCCCCATGCTGCTTCTGAAACGCAACCGGGACAATACGGGCGAGGTGATCGAGAACCTCCTGGCCTGGATACGAGGGCTGGACTGGCTGGTGCTGATCCCGCTCCTTCTGTTGGCCTATCTGGGATTCATGGTCGTCGCCCTGCAGATCCGGGCCTTTCGAGATGTGTGATCGTGTGCGGGACTGGGGTCCCCGATCAGTAGGAAAAGCGGATCCCGATCCGGTAGCTTCGGGGGAATCGGATGCCCAGGACATGTCCAAACCCATATTCGGTCCAGGGATTGACCTCCGCCTGCACCCAGGTCTGTGTTCCGGAGTTGAGAGCATTAAAGACATCCACCAATATGCCCAGCCTGTAGCGGGACCTGCTGAAGAACTTTTCGAGCCTCAGGTCGAGGTTGTGTCGGGAGGGATACCGGAAAGCCCCCCTCTCCTCCCCCAGAATGGTGACATATTCCTGGAAATCCGAGACCGGATCGGGATCGATATCATCCGGGACCCAGATGTTGCGGTTGTAGGTCTCGCCGCTGGCAAAGGTATAGAACAGGCCCAGCACGACCTCGATCCCAGGGATCAGATAGGAGCCGCTGACCTTGAGGAGATGAGTGGGATCTATGGTCAGGCGCCCTACCGCATTGATCTGATGATTGGGGTTGCTGAAGAGGGTCGAGGCTCCCAGTCCGCTCGTTCGGGTCTCCGCGTATTCTCCCCAGATGTTGTCATCCGATCCCCGGGTCCGGCTGTAGACATAAGAAGCATGGAGCTGCCAACCCCGTGAAAACCTCTTATCCAGCGAAAAAGCCAGCCCCCTGTAGTGCCTGCTGGGAGTAAAGGAAACGATCCCGGGGAAGGCGGCCCCCCATTCCCGACCATAGTCCACATCCGCGCTGGGATTGGTTTGCAGGAACTTATTCTCTCCCGGATTGAGTCTCTGAAAAGCTGGGAAGGTTTCTCCTGTCACGGGATCCGTGAACTGGGTCTCGATCCACTGTCCGCTCAGGTTCACACGGTCGATCAGGTCGTGGTGGACCCGCTCTATGTATGCTACCTCGGCGGTAAATCCGAGGAGCAGTTCCCGCTCCAGGCTCAGGACATATTGCTGCATGTAGGGCATGCGCAGGTCCGGATCGACGACATAGTCTTCCCATGGGTCTTCGAAAAACAGCACCCAATCCTGCCCATCCCAATAATATTCCTGATACAGTTCCTCCCTCTCCAAATTCATGTAATAGGCCGCCTTCATGCCGTGGAAATATTTCCCGTAGTGGCCCCTCAAGAGGGTCTTCCGGTTTCCACCCACGTCCCAGACGGCCCCAAGGCGGGGCGCGATCCCGGTCCGGGGAGCAAAAGCAGCTCCCGTGAAGCTCTCCAGGTCGCCCCGCACGTGCCGGATACGCACACCCACATCAAAAAAGAGCCGGCCTCCCGGCAGGGACCAGGAATCCTGAACAAAACACGACAGCCTCCGGGTTCGGGGCTGGCGGTCATAGCCTCCCCAGGCGATCTGAAGATAAGGCTCGCCTTCAAAATCCAGGTACAGCCGATCGCCCGGGATCCCCCGATGATCACGAAGGGAGGAAATTTCCCCTTCCAAGCCCGCTTTTAATGTGTGGGTTCCCAGAGCTCGATCGAGCCGATGGCTCAAAACTGCAGCCAGGGAATACCGCTCCTGAGGATATTCCCAGTACTCCAGGTAGTTCCCGGTTAGAACACCGGTCCCGAGGTCGAGGCGCGGCGGATCCGTGGATAGGAGGTCCAGACGCCCGCGCTGAAAGTAGGCCCCCATCCTGAGATCCATGTGTGTGGACCTGGAGAACCGGCTCGCCCAGTGAAGGCCGATCAGGCCATGGTTGACCCATTGGGAGGGCACAGACTCTGGGGAGGAGAACTGCCCCGCCTCGACATTGTTCACCAGGTTCCTGTCCCACTCCAATACGGCCGACAACCGGTGGGCTGCGCTCAGCGACCAATTGAGCGTCCCCAGGAGATTCCACTCGTTGCCCCATTCGGAATACTCCGGAGGCCACTCTTCGATGTGCTCTTTCCAGTAACCGGCCCGGCCCGCCATGAAGAACCGGAGCTTGTCGGAAACCAGTGGGCCTCCCAGACTGAAATGAGCCCCGTAAGCTTCCTCAAATCGCTTCTGCACGATGGCCGGATCCGAGGTGTTCGGGTTGTGCCACTCAGGGAGCTGCAGGAACAGGGTGAACATGCCGCTCAGCCGGCTCTGGGCCGCTCGGGTTGTCACGTCCACCACCGAGCCGCTGAATCCTCCGATCTCCGCCGGCAAGCCGGGTCCGGACACCTTGAGACTCGAAACAGCATCATAGTCCAGGTTCACAGCCAGTGCTCCCGTCTCCGGACTGTCCAGGGAGAATCCCTGGACCCGGAAAGACGAGGAGAGGCTCTCTGAGGAGCCGAAAGCAGATTCGGAGCTGAGCCCCTCGGCATGGGCCAGCTGTCCGGAAAGGTTCCGTGCGGAGGGGATATAGGCCAGATATTCTTCAGCCATCTCCGTGACCAGCGGGGAGGATCCATCCAGATCGATGACCTCCCCTGTATCCGGCAAACCTGGGACTGTCTCGAAGGCTTGAGACAGGAAAAGATCCACAGAAACTGAGGATTCTGCAGGCACACGCAGCCCCTGTCTGGATTGAGGGAGATATCGTCCCGAGCAAAACACGGATATGGCATAGATCCCTGGAGTCACATCCGCGAACCGAAACTGCCCCTTCGCATCCGTTACCTCGGTACGCGTGGTTTTTGCCGTCCCCGGCCCGATCAGCATCACCCACGTTTCTGCCAGAGGTGTCCGATCGAAGGCACGGACGCTCCCCTTCACCATGCCCGAGCCGGAGTGCGTGCGGGAATCACAGGGAGGATGGCCGAGGGCGGGCAAAGTGACCAGGCAGCAGATCAGAACTCCGACCAGCACTCTGCCGATCCCCCTCCATCCCTCTTTAATCCGGCATCGCGGGGGATTCAGCATAGCAAAATTATAGTCCAGCCGGAACCAAATGCCAACGCCCCAGGAAAATCGCTGTCACGAAATGGGACATTTCTTGCGGCGCTGCTTTAGGGACGGATCGAGATCCTTCCACTTCACCTTTCTCTTGAGCCAGGTCAGGATATCGCTCCACTTGTCATACCCGCCGTGTGCCGCATCCTTGACCTCGACATAGCGGTGATCGATCCCGAGCTCTTCCAGCTTCTGTACGGCCGAGCGCGCGTTGCTCACGGACACCGCGTTGTCCTTGGCACCGTGGACCACAAAAAAACTGTTGGGCGTCTGCGGCTTCATCAGATCCAGGATGTTCTCTCCGCCGATCGAATCCGGAGGAGCGATGGCCCCGGAGCGGATGACCACTGCCCTGAAGACGTCGGGATACCTGAGGCCCAGCCTCCAGGCTCCATAGCCTCCCATGGAAAATCCGTCCAGCATGATGCGGCGCTCATCGACATTGTAGAGGGTCTTCACATGCGCGATGCACTCCATCACATCCATCCCGGCATCACCCAGATACCAGTCCGACAGTCCCCGGGCCTGAGGCGCCAGGATGAGAAAGCGGCCCGCCTTGCCGCTCATGTGAAAATTGAGCATGGTCTGAGCGACCAACCGGATGCTCTGTTTTTCATCCACCCCGCTCCCGTGCAGGGTCACCAGCAGGGGGAGGGCCTCTTCTCCGTTGTAGAATTCCGGCACATAGACCGAATAGGGCTGCAGGGTCCCGTCGATCTCTGAAACATGGGCCAAGCGTCCGATACGGCCGGGGAGGAACAGGGCCGGCTCTTTCTGACGGATCCTTTCCATCAGGAAATCGAAGTCGACATAGAACTGGTGGATCCTGGTCATATCTTCGTGGGGATGGGCCCGGTCCATGTACTCTTCGATCCTGCTCACACGGAAATCCACGCTGGGGAAACTGTTACGGAACCGTGCCTCCTCAGAAAACAATTCTCCTGCCCTGGCTTCGTCCAGTTCAGACGTCATGGTTTCCATCTCGGAACGGTTGAGGACAAAGAAGGGATTGTCCTGGGTGAAGAGCAGGGAACCCTGGCCATCGATCACCCCGACGCTCAGCACATAGGCCTCGGTGGGGAAGGCCTTCTCCTCCAGCACCCACTCGATCCGGTTCCAGCCCGGAGGAACGTGGAGCTTGGCCCTGCCCTCCCGGTTGATCGGTGCCGAGCTGAGGTTGTACCTCAGGGTCCATTCCTCTTCGTCGCGGGGATTCTGGATACCAAGGACCAACACCTTGGGGTCATCATCGAAATAATGGGAGGCGCTCATCAAGCCCTGCAGCCTTGCGCGTACGGCGCCGCTACGCAGGATAAAGTCGAAGACTTCTCCACGGCGGACTCGAGACAGTTCGGTATCGAATCCCGGGTCAGGAAAGAGCTGCACGAGTTCTCTTTCCTCTCCGTCCCTGTCCGCATAGGTGAGGTTGATGCCCCAGCTCTTCTGGATGAAAGGACGGAACGGCGTCAGCAGAGTGAAGGGAATCGCGATCTCATAGCGGATCATGTTCTTTTTTTCGTCAAACGCGATCTCGAGATCAAGGTCCTGCAGCGAAACAGGAGGGAAATAGACCCCATCCCGATTGAGGAGCAGTGCTGCTGGTTTGTTCTTGATCTGGGAAAACCCAAAGGTACTGAACCGGTCGCCCGCATTGCCC
This sequence comes from uncultured bacterium, assembly GCA_965533275.1. Lineage (GTDB taxonomy): Bacteria > Acidobacteriota > Aminicenantia > Aminicenantales > Aminicenantaceae > JAUXEH01. The sequence goes on along the minus strand of CBESWG010000024.1, from coordinate 23,404 downwards.
TGGACAGGATCAAAGAATGTCAAAAGGAATCCGTCGCCGTAGCGCCAGCTGCGGCTGGGAAACTCGAAGCGGTCATCGATGACCTCCACAGCGACATAGAAGCGCTTGGCATCAAACATGAACCGGACTGACGCGGAGATGTCATCGGAGGGCTCCACCTCAGTTTGGGCAGGGCTCATCTTGACCAGGAAGGACGGCACCGATTGCCACTCTTCCAGATTCCCGTCGATCACAACCCTCTTTTCGGCCTGGCGGATATTACGGTTCTCAGCGGGCGTTGCCGAGCACAGCACGAGCAGGAAAGCCCCGATGAAGACAAGCCCCGGGATCCGACTGACAGGCAGCATACCATTTCTCTTTTTTGTTTTCACTTGCTCCTCGTATTATTTATGATAGGGGAAAACTTCAAAAATTCCAATCCAAGCCCTGCCAAATTAGGATGCCAAGCCTGGCTTGAGTTTCAGGATGAAGTTATATATCCTAGGAAATTCGATGGCAAATCACAACAAGCGATCGCTCGTCTGGGCCTTGAAATGGGGGGCGCTTCTGACCCTGATCGCGGCCTATGCAGCGGGGTATGCTGTCAGAGATCGGGAGGCCCTGCCCCTGCTGTTGGCCCTGGCTCCTGAGGCAGCGGAGCTGGACAGGATCCGGGACCATCCACTGGTCCTCGCCTCCGAGGCTACCGGAAGGGAACCGGAGGACGTCCGCTACTATACGGTCGGGCGTGCTCACGGATGGGGCGGTCCCCTTTCTATCGGGCTCTGCATCGACGGCAGGGGAATCATCCTGCGGGTCCTGATACTGGATCATAACGAGACGCTGCCCTTCTACTATCGACTCGAGAAGAAAAAATTTTTCGATCAGTTCGAATCGCGGCACGTGGCGGAATCCCTGTGGCCGCGGGAAGACGTGGACACGGTGACCCAGGCTACCGTCTCATCCGAGGCCTTCACAGAGGCCATACGCCTGGGCAGTCACAACCTGGGCCGTGAGATCTTCGATCTCGAGATCCGGGAACGGCCACCCCGCTGGCGGATCGGATGGGAGGAGGGACTCCTGGTCCTGCTGTTCGTCGGGGCCGGCATCAGTTTCCTAAGCGGCCTCGGCTTTGTGCGCTATCTGGTTATGGCGGCCGGTTTCTTTTTCCTTGGCTTCCATCTCAATGCCTCACTCTCGATCGGCCATTTTGGTTCCCTGCTCTTGGGTTATGTTCCCCGTGTGATGACTCACCCCTTCTGGTGGATCCTGTTGTGCGGAGCACTCGTCACGGCATTTTTATTGAAGCGGAACCTGTACTGTCATGCACTCTGTCCCTTCGGCAGCCTGCAGGAGCTCAATTTCCGCATCAGCGGAAGCAACCTCCCGGTTCCCGGAGCTTTTATCCGTGTGGCCCGGGCACTCCCCTATGCACTGACCTGGCTTGCCCTCACCGCTGTGTTTCTCACCAGCAGCCCCACCGCCGGGGGCTATGAGCCCTTCCCTACCCTGTTCGGGCTCGAAGGGATGGAGATCCAGTGGATGATCCTGGCTTCCATCATCCTGGGCTCATTGTTCATAAAACGCTTCTTCTGCCGTTTTTTCTGCCCGGTCGGAGTCGCGCTCAATCTTATCGTTGCGGCCCGCTGTCGGCTGGCCGCTCTGAGGAAGGAAAAAACCGGATGTCAATAGCCAGAGATAAACTGAAGCAGGTTTTGGGCGCGGCCCTGATCCTTGTGACCCTCGCTCTGATCCTGGTTTATTTTTCCGGGATTCTATGATATAAGCAGAATCCGCAGGGAGACAAACAAATACAGGGGAGGGCACCTGTGGAGTCCATCGATTTCAGGGAATATGCCGACCGGTTGCTGGATCAGTCCGTGGTGGCTGCTCAGCAGTTCAAGGGCCTCGATCAGCAGTCCATCGATGCCATCGTCAAGTCCGTTTTCGAATCTGCCTATGATTCCCGCCTGGAACTCGCACGGCTCGCACACGAGGAAACGGGGATCGGAGTTTTCGAACACAAGGTGCTAAAGAATATCTGGGCCAGCCTGCTGGTCTACGAGAACATCAAGGAGCAGAAAACCGTAGGCGAAGTGGCTCGTTATCCCCATCGCGGGATCACGGAGATCGCAGAGCCGCGGGGGCCCATCCTGGCCCTTACTCCCCTCACCAATCCCACCTCAACCATCATCTTCAAGACACTTATCGCCCTGAAGACCCGGAATCCACTCATCTTCAGCCCTCACGGCGCGGCCCGGAAATGTTCTCGCGCCACCGTGGAGCTCCTGCACAAGGCCGCAGTGGAGGCAGGGGCCCCTGAAAACTGCCTCCAATTCATCCGGAAGAAACACAAGGACTACCTGAACCAGATCATGCGACACCCGGAACTCTCCCTCATCATAGCCACCGGCACGCGCCAGATCGTCAAGGAGGCGTATGCTTCGGGCAAGCCCGTCATCGGAATCGGGCCGGGTAATGTGCCGGTCTTCGTGGACAGAACCGCCGACTTCGGCCTGGCCGCGGAATCCATCGTGAATTCAAAAACTTTCGACAATGGAACGGTTTGCGCCTCTGAACAGGCCCTTGTTGTGGAGAAGGATGTCGCAGCAAAGCTCCGCCCCCTTCTCGTCGATCGGGGCTGCTTCTTCTGCTCCGATGCACAGGCGGACAGGCTGGGCGAGCTGGCGTTCGACAGCCAGAACAGGCTGATGCGTGCGGATGTCGTGGGACAGCCGGCAACCGTGCTGGCAGAGCGGGCGGGTTTTACGGTCCCGGAGCAGACACGGGTCCTGATCGCGCCCTGCCGGGGTGTGGGCGCGGGATTCCCTTTGTCCTATGAGATCCTCACTCCACTGCTCGCCTACTTTATGGAAGACGACTACAGCGACGCGCTGCGAACCTGTGTCCGCCTGAACGCACTGGGCGGCCAGGGGCACACCGTGAGCATTTTTGCGAATTCAGAGGCCGTGATCAAGGATTTCACGGCACGCCTATCGGCCGGCCGGCTGCTGGTCAATACGCCTGCCACACAGGGCGCCATCGGGGGGACCTATAACTCCCTCAATCCCTCCTTCACACTGAGCTGCGGCACCGAGGCGGGCAACATTTTCACCGACAACATCACGACGACTCACCTGCTCAACATCCACAGGATCGCACGCAGGCGCCCGAACCAACGCTGGCACGCCGTGACTGAAAAGACGTGGTTGGATCCTGAGGTAGACAGTACTGCCATCCAGGAGATCTTCAACCACAACTTCTAGGCTTTAGCCCCTTTGCATTCCACCCCAAGAACGGCTAAACTGGCCCACTATGTCTCAGCACAAAGACGAACTCACCTATCGGCAGATCCTGGTATTCTGGGTCCCTCTGGCGGCGACCTGGCTCATGATGGCCACGGAAGGCCCTATCCTGGCCGCGATCATCGCCCGACTGCCGGATCCGAAGTTCAACCTGGCCGCCTACGGTGTCGCCTTCTCCTTCGCCATTCTGATCGAGGCTCCCATCATCATGATCATGAGCGCCTCCACAGCACTGGTCAAAGACAGGGATTCTTACACCAAGCTGCGCAACTTTACCTTTGTATTGATCGGCGCCATCACCACGGGCATGATCGTGTTTCTACTTCCCCCTGTTTTTAACTTCATCATGACGAATCTCGTGGGGCTTCCCCCTGAAGTGGCGCGCCTCACCCATCATGCCTGCCTGGCCCTGCTGCCCTGGCCGGGTGCCATCGGGTACCGCCGCCTATATCAGGGGATCCTCATCGCCGATGGGAAGACCAGGCGCGTTGCCTACGGCACGGCGGTGCGACTGAGCTCCATCCTGCTCACCTCCTTCAGCCTCTATCTCTTCACGGATATCGATGGCTCTCTGATCGGGGGGATGACCCTGGGGATCGCCGTCACGGCCGAGGCCCTGGCGACACGTGCGATGGCCGCCGGCTCAGTCAGGAGAGTTATGTCCCTGAACCGGAATCCCCTCCCTTCCGAGATCCTCTCATATCGATACATCTCCAGCTTCTACTATCCCCTGGCGTTGACTTCCATTCTCGCACTCGGCGTGCATCCCATGGTGACATTCTTTCTTGGCAAGAGCCGGATGTCACTGGAGTCGCTGGCTGTGATGCCGGTCATCCTCTCTCTGATCTTTATCTTCAGATCACTTGGCCTATCCTATCAGGAGGTATCCATCGCCCTCCTGGGAGAAGGAGGCCGCAACCTCGAACGCCTCCGCCGGTTCGCAGGCATACTGGCCGTGTGTGTCAGCGGAGGGCTGGCCCTGATCTCCTTCACCCCCGCCATCCTCTTCTGGTTCCAGAAGATCTCGGGCCTTTCTCTTGACCTGGCGGAATTCGCCATCCTCCCGACCCGGATCCTGGTCCTGATCCCAGCACTCTCGGTGATCCTGTCCATGCAGCGCGGAGTTCTGGTGGCCTTCAAGAACACGAAACCCATCACCATCGCCACGGCTATCGAGGTCACAGGCATCCTCTGTGTGCTGGCCATCACGCTGCGTGGGATGGACCTCGTCGGAGTCGTGGGTGCGGCCCTGGCGCTCTTCTGCGGCCGCTCTCTCGCCAATCTGTATCTGCTGCTCCCGTGCAGCAAGGTTCGGAAGCAGGCCCGGACATGAGCGTTCTCCCCGATAAGATCCGGATCAAGATCCGCTTCGGCTCACTCATGCAGAGACACACTGGCATGGGGAATGCAGAACTGGAAGTGCCGCGGGACCTGGAGGCGGCTCTGGCGTGGATCCTCCGGACCTATGCGATCCCCTGGGAGAATGATCTGGCCGAATGCCACGGGGTGTTTATCAACCGGATTCCGCTACAGAGGTTCAGCCGGGAGAACAGAACGCTGCAAGCGGGAGATACGATCTCCTTTATCCCTATGGTAGGGGGTGGCTGAGAAGGTCTTCCGCCTCAGCATAAGCCTGGGCCGGATCCATGAGAAGGCTCACGGCCAGGTTGGCCTGGTGGTACGCCGCGATTCCCACCCTGGGAGCCATCAGGCCCTGTCCGGGCTCGGCTGCCCTGATCAGGTCTCCGACCAGGAAGTGGCGCTCCCCCATCCGGAAGGTTCGAATTCGGTTGCTCTCTCCGTAGCCGGCCAATCCCGAGGCGGCGATGAAATAGGCCTCGGGCAGTTGATCCGCCACGGTTTCAAGCAGCATGACCTTTTCCGCTGCGCGGTCAAGGCACTCCACGATCACTGCGGCATCCTTGAAAACAGAGGGCGTGTTGGCCTGATCCAGGCGCATCTGATGAGACACGATCCGGGTATAGGGATTGATGCCGGCAAGGATGGCTGACATGGCTTCTGTCTTGGACTTCCCCAGGTCTTCGAGAGAATACTGCTGACGATTGAGGTTGCTGGGCTCTACTACATCAAAGTCCACCAGGATCAGCGTCCCGACTCCTGTGCGAGCCAGTGCGGTCGCAACCGCTGAGCCCAGGCCTCCCAGCCCGGCCACGCCCACGACAGACTGTTTCAGGCGTGCATGCACTCCAGGGGTATGACGGGCTACCATGAGCGCCTCCAGTTCGTCGCGTGACGGCACGGTCCCCTTTTCCAGCAGTGTCACACTGTCGCCTTCCAGCAGGACATAAGAATCCTCCGCGGGATACCCATTAACGACCTGGACATCGGCAGCGGGGTTGATACGCCCTCTGACCTCTCCTAAAGACGTCCCGGCGGAGACAGAAAGGGCGCGTTCGTTGACGCGGATGGATATGTTGGAATCTGTCATCTCTTGCCTGTCATGCGGCACGGTAGGCCGCATGTCCCGGCGCTGCGATACGCGGACCGGATCGGGAGTAGGTTTACCGGCTTAACCAGCGATCCGGCCCAATATCCAGAGCAGTGCCACGCCGGCCAGGGTGCTGGCATACAGCCAGCGGGGCTGTTTGGTCTCGAGGCTCTGGCTGAGGGCACCCAGTGTATACCCGATGGGGACCAGGAGGGCAGCCGCGAGCGCTGCGAAACTCCCACTCACGAACATGTGTTGCGCGACCTTGGGCCAGCCTCCCTGTGCCCATATATCATAGCGGATGATGTAGGTGATGCTCAGGGCGAACAAGGCGTAGCCGCCGTACGCACTGAACACTCCTGTCAGCAGGTTCCTGACGGAGAGCCGCTTCTCGCTGCGTCCCAGCAAAGTGGCGGCGATATCAAAGGCCAGCCCCAGCATGAAGATGCCCAGAAGGTGACAGATGAACGGGGAGGCGTTAACAAGCTTGAAGAGCGTGGCCACGGCTCCGATTATGGTCGAGGATCCTGGTTTGTCGATAATACCCCGGGCGACAGCCAGGATCAGCAAGGCCCAGGCTGCAAGAAATATTGAAGCGCTCGGGACCTCTATGGCATACAGGATGCCGCCACCGGCCACCTCACTCAATCCCCAGAGAGAACCGAAAAGTACTAACCAGGTCCATTTCTTAGCATCTCGCATCCGTGACTCCTTCCTCGAAATCGACTCCTTCAGATTTCCCTTATACCAAATATCCGCCCGTTTTCGCAATTCTTATTTGCAAATACTGTCAAATTATTTTGGCGGAGAGGGTGGGATTCGAACCCACGATACTGCGTACACAGTATAGCGATTTTCGAGACCGCCGCCTTCAACCACTCGGCCACCTCTCCGCTTATTCAATCTTTCCGGGCTGCACCCGCTTCGCCCTGAAAAAATCTCTCAAGATTTTACCGCATTCCGAGCCTAAAACGCCACCCTTTATTTGTATCCTGTGGTTCGTCTTCTCCATGGGAAAAACCATGATTGACTCCACTGCACCGGATTTGGGATCCAAGGCCCCGAACACCAGGCGGCGGATACGGGCCTGTATCATGGCCCCCAGGCACATGACACAGGGTTCCAATGTGACATAGAGGTCGCAATCCGGCAGGCGGTGGTTCCCGAGCAGGGTGCCCGCTCTGCGCAGCGCCACAACCTCTGCATGAGCGGTCGGGTCATGGCCGATCACGCTAGAGTTGAAGCCGGAGCTGAGGACCTCGTTCCCAGAAACCACCACGGCCCCTACCGGGACTTCTCCTTTTCGCTGGGCCGTCTCGGCCTCATACAGGGCCAGCTGCATGTAATAGGTGTCGTCCCGTTCCATTGTCTCTGCCGCCATTCTAACCGGGTTCACGGACGAAGACAATGCTCCTGGATGCGGCCGCGGGCGCGAGCATCGTCTTTACAGCTGAGAAGGGAACTGCTATACAGGGAAGACCGTGATCCATTTCAAATGTGAATTCTGCAACTTGGGCCAGACCGCCGATCCCCTGGCCTCCTTCTGTCCGGATTGCGGAGAGCCCCTGCTGGTTGATCTAACCACCCCACTCAAACGGCGCATCCGGAGTGGGGCCACGATCTGGTCTCGTTACAGCGATTTTCTGCCCTTTTCCGAGGTGGATGCGGCACTGCATATGGGAGAGGGCGGTACTCCCCTGCTGGCCTTGAATCGACTTACAGACAGGTTCCGCCTGCCTCCCATCATGGTCAAGAACGAGATGCTCAATCCCACGGGAAGCTTCAAGGACCGGGGGACGGTCGTATCGGTACACATGGCAAAATCCCGTGGCCTGCGCCGCATCGGTACCGTATCCACGGGCAACATGGCCGCCTCCACGGCCGCCTATGGGGCTCGGGCGGGGATGGAGGTCTTCGTTCTGGTCAAGGAGGACACGACAGAGGAAAAACTCCTCTCCACGGCCGCTCACGGGGCCCGTCTGGTAAAGGTCGCGGGCGATTACGGGGAACTGGGACGGATGAGCTTCGAAATCGGTAAACGGCACGGGATCTATTTCATGAATTCAGTGGATCCCTTCCGCATCGAGGGGTACAAGGCCACTGCATTCGAGATCTTCGAGGGCATGGATCCCCAGGCTGCCTCGGCCATCGTCGTCCCCGTCAGCTCCGGAGGACATCTGATAGGACTGATGAAAGCATTCAGAGAGCTCCGCGACCACGGGATCCACTCGGCAATGCCCACATTTATTGGGGTTCAGGCCGCGGGAAGCGCTCCCCTCGCCCGCGCCTTTTCCGAGGGCAGCCCGCACTATCGAAAGTGGGAGGATCCAGCAACAGTGGCGCAATCCATCATCAATCCAACGCCTCCAGGGGGAAACCTCGCCCTCCGGATGATCCGCGAGTTGGGGGGAGATATCATCGCGGTCGGAGACGATGAGATCCTTACTGCACAGCGCCTCCTGGCAGAGGAGGAAGGATTGTTCTGCCTGCCGGCTGCCGCCACGACGCTGGCCGGTGTGCTTGCGCTGCAGGAAAGTGGCAGATTGGACACACACGGACCGGTCGTTCTCGTGCTCACAGGATCCGGGCTGAAGAATATCCGCGCCTTTCCCGTAAAGCCCGCCAGCGTTCACTCCTCAACCCTGGAGGACCTCGACGGCCTGATCTCCGCCTTGACTCGATGATCGGTTCCCTGGAGAGCCTGATCGAATAGAATCGCGATTATTCCTGCATATTAAATATGGCAACGGTGTTTTCCCATACCTATCTGTGATAGGATTGTTCCATACCAATTCAGGTGTCAGGAGGTTTTAATGGCAAACGATTTTCCACAAATGGATTTCAAGATGCCCAAGATTAACACCAATCTTCTCAAGATCGGCATCATCGCAGTGGCGCTGCTCCTCATAGGGGCCACGGCGTTCTACCAGATCGCTCCCGAAGAGATGGGGGTCATTCTGCGCTTCGGCAAGTTCGTGCGCACCACAGATCCCGGGCTCCACCTCAAGCTTCCCCTGGGGATCGAGCAGTTAATGAAGGTCCCGGTCCAGCGGCAGCTCAAGATGGAGTTCGGCTTCAGGACAACGGATCCGGGCATCCGCACTGAGTACCGCGTGACCCCGGATTCACGGCGCGAGGCCCGCATGCTGACGGGAGACCTCAACGTGGTGGATGCCGAATGGATCGTGCAGTACAAGATCAAGGATGCCTACAACTATCTCTTCAAGATCCGCGATGTCAACAGCACCTTCCGCTATATGAACGAGGCCGTGATCCGCGAAATCATAGGAGATAACTCCGTGGACGAAGTCATCACCGTCGGCCGCGCCCGCATCGCCTTAGAAGCCAAAGAAAAGCTCCAGGCGTTGTGCGACATTTACGAGATCGGCATCGAGGTCAATCAGCTGATCTTCCAGAACGTAGATCCTCCGGAACCCGTCCAGCCCTCGTTTAACGAGGTCAACGAGTCCCAGCAGCAGAAGGAGCGTAAGATCAACGAGGCCTGGTCGGAGTACAACCAGGAGATCCCCAAGGCCGAAGGTGAGGCGGAACAGGCTATCCGTGCCGCCGAGGGTTATGCCATGGCCCGTGTCAACAACGCCGAGGGAGACGCGAGTCGGTTCAAGTCGATCTACCGGGAATACGCCAGGGCTCCCCTGGTGACACGAAAGCGCCTCTACCTGGAGACCATACTCGATATCATGCCCAAGGTCGAGAAGAAGGTGATCTTCGATGAAAATCAGAAGAACATCCTGCCCCTGCTCAACCTCAATAAGGAGGTGATAAAATGAAAGGACAGACCAAATACATCGTAGTGGGCATATTCGCCTTCCTGCTGCTCATCGTGCTGGTGGATGCCATCTACGTCGTGTCCGAGACCAACCAGGTCATCATCACACAGTTCGGAGATCCTAAGGGCGGGGCCGTCACCAAGCCTGGCCTGCACATGAAGCTGCCCTTCATCCAGAAGACCAACTCCTTCGAGAAGCGTTGGCTCGAATGGGACGGCGATTCCAACCAGCTCCCCACCAAAGACAAGAAGTATGTCTGGGTGGACACCTATGCCCGCTGGCGCGTCAAAGACCCCCTGCTCTATTTCCAGCGCGTGCGCGACGAGCGCGGGGCCCAGACTCGTATCGACGACATCATCGACGGCCAGACCCGGAACGCGGTGGCCAGCTTTGACATCAACGAGATCGTACGCTCCACGAACCGCGTGTTCGAGCAGACAGAGGAGACCATGATCCTCGAAGCACAGGACGCGATCCCCCAGATAACGGCCGGGCGGCAGCAGATCGCCAGGATCATCCTGGCGGAGTCTTCCAAGATCACCCCTGAATTCGGGATCGAGCTCATCGATGTCCAGATCAAGAGGGTCAACTATGTGGACGAGGTCCAGGAACGGGTCTTCGAACGGATGATCGCTGAACGCCAAAGGATCGCGGCCAAGTACCGCTCCGAGGGAGACGGGAGCAGCGCCGAGATCCGGGGACAGAAAGAGCGGGAGCTCAAGCGTATCCAATCTGAGGCGTACCGGACCGCCCAGGAGCTCATGGGAAATGCAGACGCGGAGGCCACCAAGATCTACGCGGAGGCCTATAACCTGGACCCGGAGTTCTACCAGTTCACGAAAACCCTGGAGACCTACCGCACGATCATAGACAAGGAGACCTGGCTGCTGCTGTCCACAGATGCGGAGTTCCTGAAATACCTCAAGTCGAGTCGAAAGTGAAGCTTGGAAGAGTAGAAACAATTATTCCTTAGGTATTGGACCCACAAAAAGGCCCGGCAGCCTGCCGGGCCTTTTTTTTTCTCTACTGCGGAATTGAGTGAAAAAGCTCTAGGGTGACAGGATCTCCCTCAGGCGTCCTTGAGACAGATTCCCTCCCGAAAGTATCAGGGCCACAGACTTCCCCTCAAGCCGCTCCTTGATCTTGAATGCCCCGGCCAGCGAAGCGGCTCCAGCCTCCTCTGCCAGGGTGCGGACCAACTCCAGGTAGAGACGGACGGCGTCCTGCATCTCCTCTTCAGACACAAGCACGAAATCATCCAGGTACCGCTGCAGTATCTCCTGGGTGAGGGCATAGCCCACGTTGGTCGCCAGTCCCTCGGCGGCCGTCTCCATGCCTGCGGCCCGTATATCACCTTCCTCCCAGGACCGTTGAGCCGCGGGCGCCGCAGCCGCCTGCACCGCGATCACCTGGCCTTCCGGATGAACCGCATCCATCACCAGGCAGCAGCCCGAGGCTCCGCTGCCCCCTCCGACAGGAACCAGAATAACATCCAGGTCCGGGACCTCCTCCAGAATCTCCAACGCATAGGTCGCCACGCCCGCGATGAGGAGCGGCTCGTTTGCGGGATGGATAAACCGGGCACCCTGCTTGTCGGCCAGCTCCTCTGCATGATCTTTGGCCTGATCGAAGATATCCCCATGATAGACGATCTCCGCTCCCAGGCTCTCAACGGCCCTGACCTTGGCCGGATTGGCTCCATGCGGCAGGACGATGGTGACCGGGACCTCGAATATCCCTCCGGCCAAGGCGATCGACTGTGCATGATTCCCGGTCGAGGCCGTGATCACGCCGGCCTGTTTCTGGGCATCACCCAGCTGAGATATGAGGTTGATCCCTCCCCTGACCTTAAACGCCCCAGTGGGCAGGTGGTTCTCGTGTTTGACAAAGGTTTCGGTCCCGAGAAGCTCGCTGAGCTGAGGCTGGAGGTAGAGGGGTGTCCGGGGCAGTATGCCAACCATCCGGTCGCGGGCCTCCAGGACATCTTTGAGCGTGGGCCATTCCGATTCCATTGGAGTCCTCCTCAAGAATCCCCCGCCCGGACTTCAACCGGACAGGAATTCGCTAAAACGCGATTTGTTGGGGAAAAGGGCGGGTGTCCCCCCGGTATGGAGAAATACGACGCGGTCGGTCGGCTTGAAGTATCCCTTCTTCACCAGGTCGAGGAGCGCTACGAAGGCCTTCCCCGTGTACACGGGATCGAGGAAGATCCCCTCGAGCATTGCAAGCCGCTGCACAGCTTCCGCCACTTCCCGGTCGACGATCCCGTACCCTCCCCGGATGTACTCATCCAGGACAACGGCATCCTCCACACCCAAGCCAGCATCCAATCCCAACGCCTTTTCCGTGTCCAGGGCAATGGAAAGCACATCCCGGCTGAATCGTTCGGCTTCTTCGATGACGCTGATGCCCAGGATCCTGGTGCCTTCGCCCAGGGCCTTCGCCCCCACGACCAGGCCGGCTTGAGTCCCTCCCGATCCCGTCGCATGCACGACATAGTCGATAGGACCTGCATCCTCTGCCTCAGCCTGGGCTTGGAGCTCCAGGAACGCATCCACATAGGCGAGTGCTCCCAGGGGCCGGTCCATGTCCCCTCCTGGAACCGATCCACCCACCGGGGCCACGTAGGGCTTGTGCCCCCATTCCCGAACCTCATTGACGGCCTCTTCCAGAGCCACTTCCAGTACAGCTTCATCGATAAATTTGGACTCTCCCCCATCCCTGATGCGGATGCGGGCCCCCAGGATATGGTCCAGGAGGAGGTTGCCGTCGAGCTCATTCGGCAGGTCGTGTGTCTTGAACAGGAGCAGCAGGGGGATCATGCCGAATTTCCGGGCGGCGGCTGCCGTCTGCATGCACCAGTTGGACTGCAGGCTGGCATAGGTGATCACGACATCCGCCTCTTTGGCCAGCATATCCGGCACGATGTATTCCAGCTTTCTGGATTTGTTCCCCCCAAATCCCAGCCCGGTCAGGTCCTCACGCTTGATGAAGATCTCGGGTCCAGCCAGCTCCTGCGAGAGGCGCTCCAGCCTGCGGAACGGAGTGGGCGCATGGATCAATTCGACCCGCGGGAACCTGTCCAGCCGCTCTCTTAAATCCTTGGGAGTCAGTTTTTGCATTTTCATCTCCCTTTCCCTATATCCCGATGGACAAATAAAATCAAGCCAAGCCTCCCCCATCCGGGATCATATAAGGGCGAAGATGGCTGCAGCGACGAGGATGTGGTTCATGAGGCGGGTAGGTTGGGACGGGAGTTCACTACGTCGATTAGGCCACGACGAAGTCAGATCCACGCATGGATAACTCGAGGACTAACCTGGAGCATTCACGGGTCAAGTTCGCCCTTTTGCGATGGAAAGGTAGGCGAAGCTGTAGTCATCTACTGCGAGCCTGCTTTGACGATGCAAATGGGATGAAATTGGCACGCCCCTTGGGTAAGAATTGTCGATGAGAGTGTATGCTTTTTTTTTGAAATACTCGACAATTCTTATGAATGTTTCAGGTCAAAACTTGGAATGGGAAGTGCGGAGTTCTTGGATCTTCACCGCCCCCCACCTGCTGACGTTCTCGCCGTAATAGTAGAAGATGGGGATGGCGATCAGGATGAAGATCGTGGACGTGATCAGGCCTCCCACCTGACACAGGGCCAGAGAAGACCAGAGGTGCTGTTTTCCCTCTCCGATCTGGATAAGAACGATGGGCAGCATCCCGAGCACCGTCGTGCTGGTGGTAAGGAATATGGGCCGGATCCGCTCCCGCGCGCCCTCCACCACGGCCTCCAGGATGGGCATCCCCTGCCGGCGCTTCAAATTGATGTGATCGACCAGCAGGATCGAGTTATTGACGACGATACCTCCCAGGAGTATGACCCCGATGTAAGCCGAAGAATCGAAGGAGAGACCCGAGATCACGAAGGCCGCGAACACCCCGATCAGGGCCAGTGGAATAGCCAGAAGGATAAAGAACGGCTGGATGAACGATTCGTACAGAGAAGACAGGATCATGAAGATCACGACCAGAGAAAAGATGATGGCGAACCGGATCTGTCCTTTTTCCTCTGAGGTCAGGAAGCGGTCGTCTTCCATGGTGGCCGTGAAACCCGGCGGCAGCGACAGCTTCTCGAACACGGCCTCACGGAAGCGTTCACCGGCTTTGTACGGGCCCCGGAACTCCCACATCACCGTCATCTGGAACTGCTGGTCCTCGCGGTCTATGGATCCGGCGATGGGCTGCTCGGACAGCACGGCCACCTCGCCCAGGCGCAGGAGTTCGCCGTTGCGTGTCATCAGCATCACGCTCTGGAGCTCCTTCAGGTCCATGCGCTCGGCCTGGGGAGACTTGATGGAAAACTCCAGTTCCCTCCCCCCGATGTTGGCCTTGATGGGCCAGGTCATGCGCCCGCGGATCATGGTCTGGATCTGGGCGTATAGATACTGGGGATCGATGTCGTACTTCCGCATGGCCTCCTTGTCAAGCTTGAGCACATATTCGAAGGATCCTTCGCCCCACCACCACCCGAATCTGCTGGATATGGTCCGCGTGTCCTTGATGCGGGGATTGCGCGTGATAGTCCTTTCCAGGTTGGCGGCGATCTGTTTGAGTTTCTTGAGGTTGTAGCCGAAGAACTTGATGCGCGAGTCATAGAATGTCCCGCCTCCGATGCCGGAATAATAACCCTGGGGATCGAACCCCTGGATGCGGATATTGATGCCCGCAAAATTGGTGGCCAGCTGGATGAGCTCCTCCTTGAGCAGGTAGGGCCGGTAAGACAGTTCGATATCGGAGGGAAAGCTGATCACCGTCGAAGCCCGCTCGTCGAAGACCTGCGTGTTGACCTCCATTTCGAATGTGTTTTCCAGTATCTTATCCTCGAACTGCCGGATCACCTCGTCGGTGCGTTCCACATCGGCTCCTGCAGGCAGCCCCACGTAGACGACCAGGCGCTCCTGCTGATACCAGGAGAAAAACTCCCCCAGCGTTACTTCGGAACGGAACCATTTGTAGCTTCCCACGAATATGAGTGAGATGATGATCAGGACCTCGATGGGATGACGGATCAGGAATCCCAGCATCCGCGCATAGAGCTTGCGGTAGCGCTCCTTTCGCACCTTCATGGTCTTCTTCATGAGCTTGGGCGTCAGCGCGGGGATCACGGAAAAAGATACCAGCAGAGAGGCGGCCAGCGCCACACTGATCACGATGGCCATGGGAAGGTAGACGAGGCGCAGGCGGCCCTGAAAATAGGCGATGGAAAAGAACACACTCATGGTGGTGAGCGTGGACGCGAACACCGGCAGGAAAACCTCGCGTGATCCCTGGATGGCGGCCTGGACGGGAGATACGCCTGTCTCCCTCACCCTCAGGACATTCTCGAACACCACGATGGAATTGTCGACAAACAATCCAAAACCCAGGGCCAATCCTCCCAGGGTCAGCATGTTCAGGGACGTGTTCGTGAGATAGACCAGGTTGAAGGTCAGCAGGACTGAGAAGACGATGGAAGACAGGACCAGAAGAGAAGGTTTCAGCGAGCGCAGGACGAGGAAGATGAGGACAAAGATCACGCTGATGATAATACCGACCAGCAGGTATATCTTGTCGAGGTATTTCCTGATCTCCTTGCTCTCGTCGTCGGTATTGCGGAACACCAGACCTTCAGGGAGCTCCAGCTTGAGCGCTTCGATCCGTTTCTTGACTGATCGGGAGATGCCGAGGGTGCTCAGCCCCTTTTCCTTGTGGACCGTTAGGCTGATGGTCGGCTGGCCGTTGATGCGGTGGATGTGGCGGATGTCCTGGTAGGAGGGTTCCAGCCGGGCCACGTCCCGGAGTTTTATGGCGTTGGGTCCCACCTTCGCGATGATGGTCTCCCCCATCTCTCTCAAACTTGGGATCGGATTGGACACCTTGAAGAGCAGCTCACGGCTCCCCTTCTTTACCGTACCCGCGGGGAAGATGCGGACGCGCTCCTGGATGCGGCCGATCACGGTGAACGGATGGATCCCGAGGCTCTGGAGTTTTTCCTCATTCAGCACCACGCGGACCTCCGGATCGGATCCTCCCGCGACCACCACATCGGAGACGCCCTTGACGGAACCGAGCCCGATCTCCAGTTTGTCCTTGACCAGCTCCCGCAGCTTCTGGAGGGAGTAGTTACCGGAGATGGTGTACTGCAGGAACGGGCGGGTGCTGAATTCCTCGGGAACATAGGAGGTGATGCGCGGCTGGACACCGTAGGGCAGCTCCTCCTTGAGTTCCGCCATCTTTTCGCGGAGGGCCAGGCGCGCAAACTCCATGTTGGTTTTGCGGACAAACTCGATGGTGATGGAGGACGACCCGATCCGTGATGAGGACATGATCTTGTGAACGCCCTTGACTGTAACCGCCTTCTCTTCGATGGGGGCGGTCAGCTCGGTCTGGATGATCTCCGGTGGCATGCCGTGCCACGTGGTCGTGATGGTCAGTTCCGGGAACTCTTCCGTCTGGACCGGCATCTCTACCGGGATGTGCATGAAGGAATAGACACCCAGGACCAGAAAAGCCAGGAACACCATGGCGGTGGCGATAGGGCGCTCGACAAAGATCTTCATGATTCCGAGCCTCTCTTCTTCTCCGCGATCTCATACGCCATAGGGATCAAGATCAGCGTCAGGAAGGTAGCCAGCATCAGCCCTCCGATCACCGAGATGGCCAACGGCTGTTGGAGTTCCGAGCCCTTGCCCAGCCCCAACGACATGGGGAACAGTCCAAGGGCCGTGGTGACCGTGGTCATGAGGATGGGGCGCAGGCGCACCCGGCTGGCCTGCATGATGGCTTCCCGCACACCCATGCCGCCCCGGCGCAGTTGGTTGGTGTAGTCGACCTTGACGATGGCATCGTTCACCACGATCCCGGCCAGCATGACCATCCCGATAACAGAGATCACATTCAAAGACTGTCCTGTGATCAGGAGCGCCCAGATCGCACCGGTCAAACCCATGGGCAGTGTGAACAGGATCAGGAGGGGGTGCCTCAGGGATTCAAACTGCGCGGCCATGATCATGTAAACCAGGAGTGCCGCCAGACTGAAGGCAAAGATCAGACTCTGGAAGGAGCGCTGCATTTCCTCCTGCTCCCCGCTGAAGACCACGCGGTAGCCCGGGGGTAGCTCCAGTTCAGAGATCTTGGCCTGGACATCAGGCACGACCTGGCTGATCTTTTTCCCGCTCAGGTTGGCCGTCACCAGGA
Source organism: uncultured bacterium (assembly GCA_965533275.1). Taxonomy (GTDB): domain Bacteria; phylum Acidobacteriota; class Aminicenantia; order Aminicenantales; family Aminicenantaceae; genus JAUXEH01. Next base: position 6,653 of record CBESWG010000024.1, on the reverse strand, counting down.
CCTCACGCTGCTGGCTTTCTCTCCGGATCTCCCGGGGGCCCCTGGCGATCTGATAGCTCACCAGCTCCCGCAGCGGGATGAGCATCCCCTGGTGGGAATACTGCTCATCCAGCAGGGTGTCGATGTTCTCCCGGATGTCCTTATCCAGGCGGACGACTATATCGAACTTCTTTTCCAGCTCCTTGAACTCTGAGGCGATCTTCCCTCCCACAGCATTGGTGAGATAATTCCCCAGGGATGCAGGGAAGATCCCGTATTTCTCGATGGCCTGCTTGTTGATGCTGACCAGGAACTCCGGTTTGCCCTCGCCCAGGTTGGTCGTGATATCCGTGATCCCTTCGAGGCCTTCCAGCCTGGCTACCAGCTGTTCCGCAAGTATCCGCAGCCGATTGAGGTCATCGCCTTTGATCTTGAGCCCGATCTCGGCAGTGCTGAATGCCATGAGCTGGGCCAGCGTGGACTGTTCCTTGACCAGTGAGAATGTCATCCCGGGAACAGCGGACATCCGGGTCCTCAGGTCATCCATCAGGGGATCGACGGCCTCTTCATTTTGGGCCTCGATATAGATATTGGCAGAGTTGAGGGAGATGTCCGGATTCAGGGCCTCCATGCCGCTCACGATGCCGACCTGGGAGAAGGAGGCCTTGACCGAGGGCTGGTTCTTCAACCAGTCTTCCAGGGTTCCCACGATGTCGGAGGTCTGTTCCATGGAATAGTCGACCGGAGTCTTGAGATTGACCTCGAAGGCCACCGCCTCGGGTTTGGGCATGAGCTCCCGGGGGATCCTGGATCCTGCGTATGCCGTGATCGCCAGGAAGACCAGCGACCAGAAAATAACGATTCCCTTGTGGGCCAGGCTCCACTCCAGGGCTGCGTGATAGACCTTCTCGAAGCGCGCGTACAGGGCATTATAGCCTCTGAACACGGCCTTGACGAGCGGCCTGAAGGGCAGGCTGAGATAGTGTACAAGGAGGAGCAGCATCTGGCTGAGGAAGCTGAAGATCATGGAGATGACGAAAATGACTCCCTTGGGTACGTTGTAGAGAACCCATCGCAGCCCTCGCAGCGGAAACAGCAGGACGTTCTTTATCCTCTTCTTGGGTCCGGATCCCGTGCCCTCAGCGGCCGATTCAGCCGGAGCCTTGGTGGCGCGGGGCGTGATGTGGGCATCGATCTTGCGGGAGGCCAGCATGGGGAGCAGGGTCAGGGAAACGATCAGAGATGAGAGCATGGCAAAGGTCACGGTCAGGGCCTGATCCTTGAACAGCTGTCCTGCCACCCCATGGACATAGATGACCGGCAGGAACACCGAGATGGTGGTCAAGGTCGAGGCGGTAACCGCCATCCCGACCTCCTTGGTCCCCAGCACCGCGGCATCGAACAGGCTCTTCCCCATAGACCTGTGCCGGAAGATACTCTCCGACACGACGATAGAGTTGTCCACCAGCATCCCAACCCCCAGCGCCAGCCCTCCCAGGGACATGATGTTGAGGGTGATATCGCGGTAGTACAGGAGGTTGAAGGTTGCGATGATCGATATGGGGATGACCACGGCGATGATCATGGGGGTCTTGAAATCCTGCAGGAATATGAAAAGAACCATAAAAGCCAGAATCCCTCCCAGCAGGATGGAATTCCGGACCGAGGAGATAGCATTTTCGATGTATTTGGCCTGTTCCGATACCACCAGCACCTCTATTCCCGGATTTTCTGCCTGGATCTCGGCCAGGATCTCGCGGGCGAGCTGAGTCACTTTTACCGTATTGGCGCCCGATTCCTTGCGTACCAGGATGCCGATGCTCTCCCGCCCGTTGAGGCGAGTGATCCCCTGCCGCTCCTTGATGGAGTCCTGGATCCGGGCCACGTCCTTCAATCGGATGACACCGCGCTCCGGTGTGGTCTTGATGCTGATCTCGCCGATCTCTTTGAGCTCCTCGAACTCCCCCACCACCCGCAGCGCATATCGGAACCTCCCCTTGTTGATGGTCCCGCCCTGCAGGTTCTGGTTAAAGGCATCGATGCGGTTTGAGATCTCATCGATGGTCAAGCCGTAGAGTGTGAGGTAGCGCGGATCGACCTCGACCTGGATCTCGCGCTCGACACCGCCCGCAATCTCGGCAGAACCGATCCCCTCGATCTGTTCCAGACGGGGTTTGACCAGCTCCTCGGAAAACTCTTTTATCTCCAGCAGGGACCTTTCTCCGGAAATGGAGAGGATCATAATGGACTTGCTCTGCGGATCGAAGGGGATGATGGTCGGATCGTCAGCCTGGTCGGGCAGCTGGACTCCATCCAGGGCCTCACGGGTGTGCAGCATGGCAAAGTCCATGTCAGTGCCCCAGGCGAATTCGAGGGTGAGGTACGAAAATCCCTCTTTGGAGACGGATTCCACACGCCGCAGCCCGGGGATGCGGCTCACGGCAGCCTCCAGGTCATCCGTGATGATGGTCTCGATCTCCTCTGGTGCCACGCCCGGGTACTGCGTGACCACCGACAGCCGGGGATAGCTGATGTCAGGGAGCAGATCAACGCTGAGTTCCCGCAGCGAGACAAAACCCAGCAAAACGATGGCGACGTAGAACATCAAGGTTGTCACAGGTCTTTTAGAGGTGAGGTAGGTGATCTTCATGTTTTTCTAGCCCTCTTTCGGAATCCTCATGAGTCCGTCCTCTGTCAATCCCACGGATAGACTCGTATTATGTCCGCTCAAATATATATATACGCCTCTCCGGCTTCAAATGCTAATACGATTTATCACCACAAGAGTTGTCGAACTTTCCTTGGCTCTTCCTCTAGAACGCCGGAGGGCCAGGGAGTGTTGCTTAATAATCACTCAACAACACAAAAGACCCGCCTGATCTCATCGCTATTATCTACTTTTTAAGGGGCGGGAAGAGTTCCGGTGGACGGCGGTGCTCGGTGGCCTGTTCGAATGCATACGCCAAGCGTATGAGAACGCCCTCACCCCAGGGACGCCCCAGCATCTGCAGGCCCGCAGGCAGGCCCTGCGATGTGAAGCCCATGGGTACGGTGATGGCCGGCTGCCCGGTATGGGGAGCGATCTGAGGGCTGTTGTTTCCATGCGGGCTCTCACGATCGCCGATCTCGCGGGCCGGATTGTTCCAGGAAGGGAAGATCAGAGCATCGACCTCATGCTCATCCATGGCAGCCAGGATCGCGTTCCGGAAGGTAATACGCTTGGGATCATCGAAGACGCCCAGGCGCGGGGGATCCCGGTCCTCTGGGGCAATGCCCTGTTCCAGGGCCTGCTGCAGTCTCCTCTCTATATATCCCGCATACAATCCGGACTCCACGATCTGCTCGAGGTCCCTGACCGGGGCCTCGTCGCCCAGTGATGCGAAGTAGGCATTGATGTCGTGCCGGAAGGCATCGCACCACTGATCCGCACTGACCTCGGCATAATCCGGGATGATAAAGGGATCGAGAACATCGGCTCCCTGGCCGCGCAACTCGGCGATGGCGGCCTCGAAGAGTTCTGCGATCTCCGCATCGGCAGAGGGAGTGTCGCTCAGGACTCTGAGCACACCGAGGCGAGCCTTCTTCAGGCCGTCCGGATCCAGAAATTCCAGATAATCCATGGGGATCTTTCCCCGGCCGGCCAGGGTGATCGGATCCGCGGGATCGGGACCCGAGATCACACCCAGGAGCCGGGCCGTATCCTCCACGGTCCGCGTCATGGGGCCTCCCACATCGTTGCGCAGGTAGAGAGGTACGATCCCGTCCCGGCTGGTGAGCCCGATGGTGGGCCGGATCCCCACCAGGCATGTGTGGGATGAAGGGCCGCGAATGGAATTCCCCGTATCCGTGCCCAGGCCGACCGCTCCGAGGTTGGCGGATACGGCCGCGGCCGTGCCTCCACTGGATCCGGCAGGGACACGGGAGAGGTCATAGGGATTGCGCGTGATCCCGGCGATCGAACTCTCGGTCTCATAGGGGCTGAAGGCCCATTCCGCCATGTTGGACTTAGCCAGGACCACAGCCCCGGCTTCCCGGATGGCCCGGACCTGATAGGCATCGTCGGGAGGATGCCATCCGGCCAGGGCCGAGGAACCGGCCGTGGTCTGGAGATCATGGGTCTCGTAGTTGTCCTTGACGATCACGGGGATGCCGTGCAGGGGCCTCAGCCGGCCCGTACTGCGAAACTCGGCATCCAGCTCATCCGCCCTCTCCAGGGCTCTCGGGTTGACAACCACCAGGGCGTTGAGCCCGTCGGGTCGGTCGTATGCGGAGATCCGCTCAAGATAGCGCTCTACGAGCTGACGGCAGCTCAGTTCCCCGCTGCGGATGGCGGCATGGATCCGTGAGATCGTGGCCTCCTCCAGCAGGAACAGGCCCTCCCCCCTCCCTTCACGATCGGCAGGACGGCAAGCCATGAGGGTTAGCAGGAGCCATAAAAGCGCCATGAGTGCCAAGCCAAGCAAAACGATATACAGGGATTTTCTTAACATGCCCTCCTCCTTCCATCGCCGGGGATTCAATCATAGGGCTGCAGGCTCAGCATCACTGCTGCCGGTGCTTCCTCATAGAGGATCCGGGTTTTCCTGTAGAAATGCAGGTGCTGGTAGGCTCTGATGCCCATGAGCAGGATCAGGACGGCACCGAAGAAATAAGGCAGCGCGGCCGGACGGCGCAGGAGCGCAGATTCCATCTCCGTCAGGACCAGGACATAGCCAAGGAACGCGAACGTATAGACCAGCCAGAAGAGCTGGATGCGTTCCTGGCCAGGGAGATAGGAACAGGTGAAGGGGATCTTCCGCTGCTTCAGAAAGAAGAGTTCCATGAGTACGACCGAGACCGCACAGCCAAACGCGCAGTGATAAAGGGCCGTGACCGGATCCCAGACATAAGTATAGAAGATAAACAGAAGAAAAAACAGGGGGATCAGAGCCCGGAACAGGACCACTTTGCGCAGAGAGGAAAAATAGTGGTGTTTGACCTGGTCTTCCGTGATCCGGAAGATCCAGTTCGCTCCCAGCACCGATGGGATCTTGAACACGCTTCTGAGTCCCAGCAGCAGGAAAAAGCTCAGGATCATCGGTACAGCCAGCAGCGTCCGGCTGGGAGGGGCGCCGCGGCTGAAGATCTCCGGTTGGGGGAGAACCAGGATCAGGACAAATCCCAGGGCCACGGCCACGAATGTCGCCAGGCGGACCTTGTGAAACATGCTCTGTCTCAGCGTCTGGCTGGTAAAATAAAATACGGCCCGCTGCACGGGATTCGGCAGGAACACAACATCGAAGGAGGACCGGAGGCCGGCGCGCAGATCCCGGAAATGGGGCCGTGAGGAGCGGCTGGACGCCATATGTTTCAGATATCGCCGGTAGCCCAGCCCCATGGCGATGTAAAAGAACCCCGCCGTGACGACGAGTGAGAGGACTGCCAGGGAGACAAACGGCCGGAAGAAGGCATCACCTCCTCCAAGCAGTGCCTCGTACAGACCCGTGAACCACATGGGAGGGAATAGATAGAGGAAATCTGAATTTTGGGCCTTCATCTCCAGGAAGGTGCTGAAAGAGGGCAAGAACAGGACTGTCCCTGTCAGGTACATGAGCAGGAACAGGATGTAGGCTGCCAGTAAGGCCGACCGGATGTAGACGGCGAGTCGGCGGAAGAGACGGAATCCGAGGACATTCATGAGCAGCCCGATCAGCAGCACGTTCAAGAAGAAGAAAAAGAACACGGCCGCAAAGTTCGCTACCAGATGGGCCCCCATGAAGCGGAAGCCGTACAGCAGGCTGCTGGACTGCCATTTGACGAGATGGAAGGCGTGGGTAAAAACCGAGATCGTGTTTATCGCCAAGGCAAACACCGAAACAAACAGGAACAGGCTCGCAAATTTAGCAAGGAATAGGGTGCGGACCTTAAGCGGGAGTGGGATGAGGTTGGCGTAGTCCCGCTCATCAGGGAAGATGATGTCCCACTCAAAGACTGCGATGAAACCGACCAGAAGCATGAAGAATGTCATGACATAACATTTCTCCACCCACGATACTCCCTGGTCCTCAACAAAAACATACTTGAACAGCATCACATTGGACACATGCCCGCAGAGCACGGCCAGCAGGGCCAGTGTCCCGATGATCTTCTCCTGCATCTGTTCTCCGAACGACACCATATCGTTTTGAAACAACCGCAGGTAGAAATGTCGAGTGAGGACAAAAAACTGTTTCATGTCACCTGGGATCGATCCCATCAGCGTTTCTCTGAAGCGCATGTTTCCTCAGCAGGCCCCGGGACGGATGGCTGCCAGGATCTCCCGTGCCTTGGCTTCGGTGTCTTCCTCGACCACCAGTTGGCTGAAGATCCTCTCAAGGCTTGGCAGCTGCATCAGCTTCCTCAGGTTATCAACGGAATCGTCCACCACGACCGAACCCTGGTGGATGATGATGGCTCGGGAGCACACTTTCTCCACCACTTCCAGTACATGGGACGAATAGATGATGATCCGGCCGGACCCGGCCAGCATCCGGAGCAGGTCCTTGATGACAAGGCCAGTGGTCACATCGAGCCCGGAGAGCGGTTCGTCCATCAACAGGATCTCCGGATCGTGGAGCAGTGCAGAGGAGATCAGGACCTTCTGGACCATTCCCTTTGAATAGGAGGAGATGGGCATATCCATCTCCATCGAGAGA
>CBESWG010000023.1:0-51667 GCA_965533275.1 uncultured bacterium | reverse complement strand
TCGGCTTCCTGCGCATCGCCCCCGAGGCGCGCAAGCCGATCCTGCCGGTGGTCATGGAGGGGACCGTCGACATCAAGAAAAAAGACAGCATCTGGTTCCACTCCGGCCATGTGCGCGTCTCCATCCTGCCTCCCATATCCACCGAGGACATCACACAGGATCAGTGGGGCGAGATCAAGAAGCAGTACGAAGACCTCTACCGCACCGAATACGCCCGCCTCCGCTCCCTTTCGGGGTCGGACCACGAAAAATAGCAACTAACAAACAAGATACATGCTTAGAGACCCCATTTTTTAGGCTTAGAGCCGCATTTTTGCCCCTAAAAACCGCACTCTAAGCATCGAAAAGTGGCCTTCTAATGTGCTATCTTTAATGTTATCAAGTATATTTCATGGTCCGACCCCAAAAAGAGAAAAATGGTCAACGAAAAGGGGGGCTGGTACGTTTTGTAAGGTGAGCATTCGATACGCATAGAAACGCAAAACACATGGAAGAACACAAACTCGTACAATCCGCCCGGGAGGGCGACATGGATGCCTTCCGGCAGTTGTTCGAAGAGAACAAGCGAAAGGTCTTTTCCATCGCGTACCGGTATGCCAAGAACAAAGAGGACGCGGAAGACATCCTCCAGGACACGTTCATCAAGGCCTATCAGGCGCTGGACAAGTTCCACACCAACGAAGGCACGAGCTTCACATCCTGGCTGTACCGGATCAGCATCAATTCCAGCATCGATCTTCTGCGTAAGAAAAATAAGATGGAAGACAAATTCTTCGACCCGGACAACCTCGACAACCTGTCGTCTCACGATCTGGAGCACAACCCCGAGCACTCGACGGGCCTCCAGGACACGCGGAACAGGATCTCCGCCGTAGTCAATCAACTGACCGCACGCCAGAGGATGATCTTCATCCTCCGCCACTATCAGCAGCTCAGTACGCTGGAGATATCGGAATACATGGGGTGTTCCCAGGGGAGCGTCAAGAAGCAGCTCTTCCGGGCCGTGTCTGCCATCAAGGACCATTTCAAAGGTCTAGTACCGGAGAAAAGCTATGAAGTGTAGCAAAGCAAAGGAACAGATCGTCCTGTATCTTTACGGCGAGCTTTCCGAGACCGAACAGCAGAAGCTCGAGCAGCACACGGGGGGATGTCCCTCCTGTGCAGAGGACCTGGTATACACACGGGACGTGTTCGCCGAGATCGACAGGGCCGGCACGACCGAGGTCCCAGAGGCCGCTTGGGACAAATGCTGGGGACTGATCGCATCCGGCGCGCAGGCTCGGCCGAAAGCCCGGGCCGGCTGGAAAATTCCAGCCCTGCGCTGGGCACCAGCTGCGGCGGCTGTGGTCCTGATCTTCACGGTCGGCCTCTTCATCGGCCGCATCTGGCCTCCGGCCCAGCCAGACGCGATGGCCGAGGATGCGGTCCAGGCAGCGGGACTCCCGCAGTTCACGCTGCAAGACCACTTCGACAACCTCAAGCCGCTGCTGGCGGAATACGCCAACAGCCCCACCACAGAGGCCGCTGACGACAGGGTCCTCGTGGACCGCAGGCTGATCCAGACCCTGCTCGTGCAGAACTACATGCTGATGCGGATGGTGGCGCAGAACGATCCCCAGGCAGCCGACCTGCTGGAAGACCTCGACCTCGTGCTGCGCGAGATCAAGAATATAGAGAGAGGCGATCCCGAGGCGCCGGGCATGATCCGGCGACTGATCCAATCGAGGGATATCCTCTTCAAGATAAACGTCCTACAAAAACTCTAAGGAGGCAAAGCGCAATGAAAACCACAAAAACACTATCTCTGCTGCTGGCCCTGACGCTGGTCTTTTCCGGCATGGTGCTGGCCCAGGAAACCAAAGACAAAGAAATCTATGACACCGCCAAGGGATCCATCTATGACAAGGACTGGCAGGCCGCCATCGAGAACCTGGAGTATCTGATCGAGACCTACAAGTCCAGTAAATACCTCGACGACTCCCTGTACTGGCTGGGCTACAGCCTGGCCAAGATGAGCGACTCCCGCGCCGGCATGGAGGGGAACCTCGAGGCCAAGGAGAAATCCATCTCCGCGCTCAACAAACTGATCTCCCAGTACAAAGACAGCGCATGGGTAGACGATGCCCGCATCCTCAGGGTCAAGATCTCCGAGGGCCTTGTCGACAGCGGCCTCTCCGATTACCAGGCTTACATCAGCGGGAGCCTCATCAACACCGAGGACATCGCGGAGCTCAGCGAGCTGGAGCAGGGCGAGCTCTGGGTGGCCGGCGCATCCCTGGAGGCCCTGGAGCTCGAGAACCTGGGCGGCGCCCTGGCCTACAGCACCCTGGACAGCCTGGGCGGAGTCCTCGCACTGGAGAGCATGGGCGATTGGACCATCATGCCCGATTACGAGGCCATAGGAGAAATGTATGTCGGCTCCCTCGCCTATGAGCGGGCCGCGGGCCATTACGATTCGGCCCTGGCTCACTACGAAGGGCTGGCGGTACTCGGGCTCACCTCGGGCCAGGATGAACAGGAGAAGGACCCCGAGCTCGAACTCAAGCTCGTGGCCCTGCAAGCCCTCCTCAACGTGGACAGCGAGAAGGCCTATCCCATCCTGGTCAAGATCGTGGAAGACGAGGAAAACCCCAAGCTCCGGCGCAATGCCATCTTCGTGCTCGCCCGCTCCAAGCACCCCGAGGTCCCCCCCCTCATGGCCCGGCTGGCCACGCAGGACCCTGACACAGAGGTCCGGCAGCAGGCGATCTACTGGCTGGGCAAGCGCCAGGACGATGAGAGCCTCGACCTCCTCTTCAAGATCCTCAACGAGACCGATGATCCCGAGATCAAGCAGACCGCCCTGTTCTCCCTTTCCCAGAACAGGAGTGACGCTGCCAGGGAAAAGATCATCTCCATCGCCAAGGGCGACAAGGATGCCAAGGCCCGCGAGCAGGCCATCTTCTGGCTGGGACAGAAGAGGGACGCAGAAACCGTCGACTTTCTTATCAGCATGTACGATAAGGAGTCGAACATCGACATCAAGGAGAAACTGATCTTCGGACTCGGACAGAATTCAAAAAACCAGGCTGCCCAGGAAAAGCTCCTCTCCATCGCCAAGGGCGACAAGAATGCCAAGGCCCGCGAGCAGGCCATCTTCTGGCTTGGACAGAGCCGGAATGCCGAGCTCCTCCCCCTCCTGGTCGACATGTACAACGACAGCGGCGAGGCCAAGGTCAAGAAGCGCCTCATCATGTCGATCGGCCTGAACAGGAGCGAGGAGGCGACCTCCACTCTGATCGGTATCGCCCGCAAGGAAAAGGATCCCGACCTCCAGAAGGCCATCATCTTCTTCCTGGGCCGCTCAAAGGACGAGGCAGCCCTCAAGTATCTGCAGGAGATCATAGAGAAGTGACCGCATCGCGGCACAACTCCCGAGAGACAGACACGGAAAAACACGCCACCATGACACACACAAAACGGCACACAACAGCATGGATCACCGGGGCGGCCATCCTCCTGGCCGCTGCCGGTTGGGGGGCAGCACAGGACGTCGACCTGAAGGGCCGCGTTCAGAACGTGGACCGGCCCGGCCTCTCCCTGGCTAAACGAATGGCCGAGGCCGAACAGGAATTCCGGAAGGAGCACAAGGACGGGCTGTACCTGACCGGCTATGTGTTCCCCTCCCGAAATGGGATCAACATGGGGGACAGGAGGACACTGGAGTCCCCCTATCAGGTCCGGATCAAATCCGATGAGATCAGGATCCGCCGCACCCAAAAGGACGCAGACAGGGATGGATTCACCGTGCACACAGAAATGCAGAAAAACGGCCCCGCCGGGATCTTCCTGCTCCACCGGCTCTCCGGGGGAAAGAGCCTCATCGTGGACACCAACCTGTTCGATCCGGACAGGAGTTTCTTCTTCGAGGAAACACCCTTGTACTGGCTGGGCGAGGCCAATTCGGCCAACGAGAGCTTCGCCTTTCTCCGTGCCCGTTTCGAAAGCGGCGGCTCGCACGAACTCCAGAACAGCCTGATCTTCGTGATGAGTATCCACGACAGCCCCGACGTACTCCCCTTCCTCAAAGGCACCGCACTGGGCCGACATGACACGGACATCCGGAAGAGCGCCATATTCTGGATCGGAAACATGAAAGGGCCGGAGAGCTTTCGGGCCCTAAAGGACATCTCCTCCCTGGTCCAGGAGACCGAGCTGAGGAAACACGTGGTCTTCGCCTACAGCTTGAACAGCGAAGAGGACGCCCTCCAGGAGATGATCCGCATCGCCCGCTCCGATAAAGACCGGGAGGTGCGCAAACAAGCCATCTTCTGGCTGGGGCAGAAGGCATCGGACGAGGCGGTCTTCCTCCTCAAGGGAGTGGTCGAGGGATCGGACGAGGATGACGATCTCAAGAAGTCCGCTGTCTTTGCCATAAGCCAGCTGCCCAAGGACCGTTCCGTGCCGCTGCTCATCTCCATCGCCAAGTCCAACCAGAGCGCAGCCGTCCGCAAGACGGCCATCTTCTGGCTGGGGCAGACGGGTGAGGAGGAGGCCCTGCAGTTCTTCGAGGAGATCCTGCTCAAGAAATAACCAATACACAGAAGAAATCCATACACACAAGGCCCGCTACCCCGAGCGGGCTTTTTTCTTCCTGGTCAGAATAGAGGCCAGTCCAGCGGGGAGAAGAGCTCCTCATACCAACGCAGCGCATAGAGATCTGTCATGCCGGCGATCACATCGAGCGCCCGCACCTCCAGGGGATCCTCCTCCGGGAAAGGCTTGACGATCTCCCCCGGATTCTCCAAGACATGCGTGTAGAGATCCGTGAGGATCTTCTTGACCTTCAGGGTCAAGCGCTCCGCTTCGGGCGAGAAGTAGACTCGCTCGTAGAGAAAATCACGCAGCTCTGTGACCGCATCGGTGATCCTGTCACTCATGCGGATCCCGTCGAGCCCGGACTCCAGGCTGGTGCGCACTACATCCTCAACCATGGTATCGATGCGGTAGGCATGATATTTGCCCAGGATCCGGACGAGGTGTTCGGGCATGTCCTCGAACTTGATGAGGTCGGCCCTCAGGGCATCGTCGATGTCATGGTTGACGTAGGCGATCACATCGGAGATCCGGACTACATGCCCTTCCAGGGTTTCCGGCATCTCCTCACTGCCGGCGTCCAGGATCCGTCCCCGCCCCTTGGAATGTTTGACGATGCCGTCCCGCACCTCATACGTCAGGTTCAGGCCCTTGCCGCCGTATTCCAGCTTGTCCACTACCCTGAGGCTCTGTTGGTAGTGGGAGAATCCATCGGGCGAGAGCCCCGCCAGGACTTTTTCCCCCGCGTGCCCGAAGGGAGTGTGCCCCAGGTCATGCCCCAGCGCGATCCCCTCCGTGAGGTCCTCGTTGAGCCTCAGTGACTTGGAGACGGTGCGGGCGATCTGGGAGACCTCGAGCGTATGGGTCAGGCGGGTGCGGTAGTGGTCGCCGAAGGGCGCCAGGAAGACCTGGGTCTTGTGCTTGAGCCGCCGAAAAGACTTGCAGTGGATGATGCGGTCGCGGTCCCGCTGGAAGGACGTCCTCAGCGGATGCATCGTCTCCTCCCGGCGCCTGCCTCGTGAATTCGCACTCAGGCAGGCCTGGGGTGCAAGGATCTGCCGTTCCTGCTCCTCCAGTTCTTCTCGGATCGTCATGTTTCCGTGGTCCTACCCATCGAGGATGCGCAGCCCCTCCAACCTCTTTCCTGTGCCATCTACTGGATCTTGCTGTTCAGGGGCCAGGGCTCGTTCTTCTGGGCCTGATTTATCATCAGCTTGGTGATGGGAAAATTGATCTCCTGGCGGTGGGACATCTCCATCTTCTCGGTCACCTTGCGCATGGCCTCTGCGATCCCCATGCGGTTCATCATGGCAAACGGGCCCTCGCTCCAGCCGAATCCCTCACGGCAGAGTTTTTCCACCTCCGCGATCTCCAGGATCCCCTCCTCCACGATATCCGCGGCCGTTATGAAGGCCACGGCCTGGAAGCGCTTTTTGAGCAGGTCGGCGAGCATGAAGTCCTCAGGCTCCACATCCGTCACGGCCCCGGCCTTCCAGAGGAGGGCGGCACCAGATCCCTGTCCCTTTTGGCATCGTTCCGCCAAGCATCTGGCCGGCTTGAAAAAATTGTAATACTTCTGGAAGATGGGATCATCGGCATCGGATTCGTCAGCCATGGTGGTGAGATAGGCACAGGTCTCGACGATGCCGACCTCGTCCATGCGGGCCAGAAAACCGTCCGGGATCCCGAACGTCTTCTTGCCCATCGCCTCGATGTGAGGGATCTCCATCTCGTCGTCTTTCATCCGGCAGGCTTCCAGCATCAGCGCCGCCAGCATGAGGCTGGCCGCGCCGCCTTTTCTTTCCATCCTGAGGGGGATGGGTTCCTCGATCAGTTTGAGTGACTTGTCCATGGTCTCGAGTCTCCTCGCTGAATTTCCTGGGTTCTAATCGATGAGCAGGAAGGCATACCGGTTCATGGTCTGATCATAATCGGAGAGCACCTCGATGGGATAGCCGATCTGCTGCACGGTGGCAAACACGTCCACTCCCAGGGCTTCGGGCGTGGGCCGCGCCTCTTTGGGGAGAAAGCAGGGCTTCTCGGAGCCCGAGCAAGCGCTGCAGATGTGGCAGCTGTCGAGATAGAGGAGAAAGGCCTTACGATATCCCGAGATGAAAACCCGCCTCTCCAACTCCAGCAGTTCCTGGCTGATCTCCCTGGTCCAGGCGTGGCGGTCCTCGGGACGCTCCATGGCTTTGGCAAAGTGAAAAACCGCCGCCAGGCTGTAATCCCGAAAAAAGCGTTCGCACTCCGAAAGGGACGGCACCTGGGGAGGGCACACAGCGGTGTTGCCGTACTCCGGGCAGCCGAACCTGCACTTCATCCGCACCCACTGCGACACGACGATCGACTCGGGATCGAGCCACTTGAAATCGGAAAATCCCAACTCCTGAAACAGCCCTTCGAGTTCTTTTTTTAGTTCAGACACGTGACGTTCCTTCCTGCAAAAAGAGCATTATAGCACAACTCTCGGGAATTTCCAGATGGAGGCGGGATCACCGGGGGCCGAAGATCTTGGTGCCGATACGGATAAGGTTGGCACCCTCCTCGACCGCGACGCGGTAGGAATTGGTCATGCCCATGGACAGATGGGTCATCTCCACGCCGGGGATCCCGCAGCCGCCTAATTGCTCGAAGACACGCCGTGTCTCCACAAAATAGGGCCGCGCGTCTTCAGGATCTCCCATGTAGGGGCCCATGGTCATCACTCCCCGGATCCGAACATGGTTCAGGGGAGCGATCTGCCTCACCAGAGCCTCGGCCTCCTCGGGCAGTACGCCGAACTTCTGAGGCTCCCGGCCGCTGTTGATCTCGATCAGGGCCGATAAGGGGGGGGAACCGCGCTGGGCGGCCCGCTTGTCGATCTCCCGGGCCAGATCCAGGGAATCGAGGGTCTCGATCATGTCGAACAGGCTTACCGCCTTTTTGGCCTTGTTCTTCTGGAGGTGGCCGATGAAGTGGCACCTGGCCCGCCCCCCAACAGCATCGGCTACCGCCTCCGCCTCCTGCACGTAGTTCTGGCCGATTATCCTGACTCCCGCGTCGATGGCCTCGAGTATCTCCTCGGCCGTGCGGGTCTTGGCAGCGGCCACAAGCTGCACTCCCTCGGGCAGCTCCTCCAGGATGCGTCTAATGTTTTCAGCGATCATCGGTTTCTAATGAAATGATGGACATACCTGCGCATGAAATCCGCCGCCTCATCGCAGCGGCGGAACACGGGCACGCCCTCCTTTTCAAACAGCTCCTTCATGGCTCGGTAAGGTTCCCCGCTGTCGATGCTCACGACAAAGGGCTTATCCGTCCGATGGAAGATGTCGATCAGCCGGCGCGGCGTGCTCCCCTCCCGCATCAGGTCCTCGCCGTGGAAAACCGAGGGTGCCAGCGTATTCATGGCCGGCGACATGGGCAGGGGAGATACCACGGCACAGTCCATGTTCTCGTCCTCCAGGATCGCCTCCACACACGCGGCAAAGGCGCCGTCATCCGCCACCGGTGTAACATCCATGGGGTTGCGGATGTCCTGCAGGCGTGTGATGCCCAGGGGTTCCAGGGCCCGGGCGATCCTCTCGCCCGTGGCGTCAGAAAAATGAGCCAGCTCGAGCGCCGGCTCCCCCGCGATGCTGTCCGACATGATCACACACTCGAAGCCGGCATTGGAGATCAGGCCGACCCGGTTTCCCCGGACCCTCTTGTCCGCCAGGAAACAGAGGCCCCGGATGGTGTCATCGAACTCGTCGATGGTCCTGGCCACAATCACCCCGGCCTGATCGAGCAGGGCACGACTCACCGCATAGTCTCCGGCCACCGACGCGGTGTGGCTGGCCGTGGCCGCACGGCCTTCCGCTGAGCGGCCGGCTTTGTAGGCCACTACCGCCTTGCCGGGCTGGCGTGTGATCTCCCGGGCGGCACGGACCAGGGCCAGGCCGTCTCCGGGGAGGAATCCCTCGATATAGAGCGCAAACACGCGCGCCTCGTCGCGGTCCTTGAGAAAGTTGAGGTAGTCGGAGATGGTGAGGTCGATCTGATTCCCGATGGAAACCGCATAGGCCGGTTCGACACCCGGGATCTGGCTCATGCGGGAGATCATGTAGGCCCCGCTCTGGCTGAGATAGACCAGGGGAAGGGGGCGCACATCGACGCGCGGCAGGGAGAAGATCTTGTGCTCCGGGACAAAGGTGGTATCGTAATTGCCCGGCCGCGAAAAGATGCCCAGGCAGTTCCCCCCGTTGACCACGGGGACCTGTCGATTGGCAGCCCGGCCCTCGCGGATCAGGGACTTGATGTTTGCCTCGATATCCTCTGTCCCTTCCTTTTCTCCCATGCCCCCCGCGATGAAGATCACGGAGCGTGCCTTCTGCGCCTGGATCAGGTCCCGCATCACCTGGAGGCCCTGCTCTGCAGAGACCGTGTGTACGAAAAGGTCGACGGTCTCCGGGAGGCTGGCCACGTCGGGCACACACCGGCACCCCTCGATCTCCTCCGTGCCCGGCTTGACCACGTAGACCTTCTCGTTCGGGAATCCCTGCTTGAGGATGTTTTTCAGGATGATGCGGCCGATGTTCATCTTCTCGGAAACCCCGATGATCCCGATGCTGCGCGGCGCGAGCAGGAACTCGATGTCCCCGTGCGGTCTGGCTTCCGCCGTGTCTTTGCGGCGCGAGATGCGGCACAGACCATCCAGCGGGAGCAGCCGGCCGCGGCTCACCACAAAGGGATTGACCTCCGCTTCCTCGATCACGAATTCGCTGTCTCCGGAATACGGGGAGAAATGCGCCCCGAGCCGCTGGAATTTGAGACAGAGCCCGGCCAGCTTATCCTCGGACACCAGGGGGGGCCTCCCCCTGAAACTCGTTGTCAGCTTGTCGTAGAGTGCCAGGGGGCGCAGGAGACGGGCCACATCCCGATCCTCCCAAAGGTGGGTAGAGGCGATGGACACTGAACTCCCCTCTCGCAGCCTGGCGTTGAGGTACTCCACATCCAGCCCCCCGCTGCCCACGCTCACGATGGGACCGAACTCCCGGGAATTGCGCAGGCCGAGGAGCAGTTCCGCGCCGAAGCCCGACTTTTCATATTCCACGGCCTCCAGGATGAGGATCCCCTCGATCTGTGCATCTCCGCCCTCATGCGAACCCGCCGCTTCTGCCGATTGGTGTTCCCGCATCCAGCGCGTATGGCGTTTGGGCACGGTGGCCAGCATTTCGGCGGCAGCCCGGTTCACGGCCTCCGCGTCCTTCTCCACGAACCGCACGCCTCCCACATCCGACTTGTGCAGGATGTGAGGTGACACCACCTTGAGCACAAGGCCGCTGCCGGGGAGTCGGGCCAAGTCTTCTCCGGTCACGGCCTGGCCCGCTGGAAGGTACAAATGAGCGGGCGTGTCTATGCCTATGGCCTGCAGCACGGCATAGACCTCGTGTTCGAGCAGGGTTTCGCGTCCGGCCTGTCGGAAAAGGGACTCTATGGCCGCGAAATCGATATCCATGATGTTCTCCCCATGTATGTGAAGTGGCGGCGGCCCCTTCAGGCCCCCCCCCTCTACTTCAGTTCCCTGCAGCCAATGCGGCCTCTTTGCCGAGGCGGAAGGCCTCCAGGTTGGTCTCCACCACGGCTTCCCCCTTGGCGGCGAACAGGTCCCGGATGAATCCCTGGAGCAGTTCCTCGTTCACGATGAGGTCGGGGGAGGCTGCACCCAGCATCACCATGTTCTGCGACCGCACCGATCCCGCCTGCTTGGCCAGGGCCTCAGAATCGAGGATGACCGCCCGCCCCGCGCCGCCGAGCCCCCGGATCGCCGCCAGCACATCTTCCATGGGAGGATAGTCGGAGATGTTGACGAACGGCTTCAGGCTGGTCACCACCCGTCCCTCCGGTTGGAGAGACTCCACGTAGCGGAGGGCCTCCATGGGTTCGACGCTCAGGATCAGATCCGCCTGCCCCCTGGGGATGAGCTCGCTGAAGATGTCCTCCTGCGACAGCCTGAGATGGGACTGGACCGCCCCGCCTCTCTGAGCCATCCCATGGACCTCGGCCTGCTTGAAGTTCAGGCCGGCCTTGAGCGCCGCGTTGTCGATGACATAGGCGATGGTGAGGATCCCCTGCCCTCCCACTCCGGCCAGGATGATATCCTGTTTCACTTCACTGTGCTCCTTTCCGGCGGCTGCGCTTCCGGGTTTCCTGAACACACTCCCGGACCGATACGATCACGGACAGCCCGCGGTGTGCGAGCTCGTCCTTGATCACCTGCACGTTGGCCTCCAGGTTTCGCGGGAGCGGGATTATGACTTGGAGGTGATCTTCCTCGATCCCGGCGCCCCGGATCATGCGCAGGAGCCTGTCTCCGGATAGGAATGTGGGCTGCCCTCCGGTCATGGCCACGGCCGCGTTATCCACGATGACGAGGGTCATGTCCGTGTCAGAGGCGACCGCATCCACCAGCGGCGTTATCCCGGAATGGGCGAAGGTGGAATCTCCGATCACCCCGACAGAGGGGTAGATACCAGCGTCGGCTCCGCCCTTGGCCATGCTCACGCTGGCTCCCATACACACACACGTATCCACGGCGCTGTAGGGGGGGAGCGCACCGAGCGTGTAGCAGCCGATGTCGCTGAACACGTTGGCGGCAGGATGGCCCTCCAGAGCCTGATTCAGGGCATGGAATGTATCGGCATGGGGGCATCCCTGACAGAGCTGGGGCGGCCGGCCGGATAGATCGATGTTCGGGGCGGGCTTCTCCGGATGCGCATCGAGCATGAGGGCCTCGCGCACCAGGTGGGGCTGGAGTTCGCCCGTGACGGGGAGGGCGCCGTCCAGCTTGCCGCGGATGGTCTTGCCTGCGGCTCCGAAAAAGCCGCGCAGCTTGGATTCGATATAGGGATACCCCTCCTCCACCACCAGAACGGTGTCCACCTGATCGAAGAGGCGCACGATCGGGGCTTCGGGGAGCGGGTAGACCGAAAGCTTGAGCAGGGGCGGCTGCTCCGCCGAGCCCGCCAGGTTTTCGCGCACATAGTTGTAGGCGATCCCGGTTGCGATGACGCCGAGCCTTCCAGAACCCGATGAGGGGAGGACCAGCGAGTTGAACGGAGTCTCCTCGGAGTACTTTTTCATCTCGGGCTGGAGCCCGACCAGGCGCTGGAAACGCCTCCGGGCATTGACTGGGAGCAGGATCCAGTCGCGGGACTCCCCGTACTCCAGGTCGTTCTGCGGCCTAGCCTCCTCGGGAAGCACACGGGAGCGGCTGTGCGACAAGCGCGTGACCAGCCGGAGCATGACGGGCACGGCCCACCGCTCGGAGACATCGAAGGCGAGCCTTGTCAGGGCATAGGCCTCCTGATGGTCGGCGGGCTCGAAGCAGGGGATCTTCGCGAAATCCGCGAAGAAGCGGCTGTCCTGTTCGTTCTGGGAGCTGTGCATCCCGGGATCGTCCGCAACGACCACGACAAGCCCCCCCTTGATGCCGGTCAGGGCGGAGTTCATGAACGGATCTGCGGCCACATTCAGGCCCACATGTTTCATGGAGACGAGCGTACGCCGGCCCGCGAAAGACACGCCCAGCGCCTCCTCATAGGCCACCTTCTCGTTGATGTTCCAGGACGCCTTGAAACCGCCCTCCTCCCGCGCCCGACGGGCCAGGAATTCCATGATCTCTGATGCGGGTGTTCCCGGATAAGAATAGGCGGCCGTCAGGCCGGCATGGATCGCACCCAGGGCTACGGCTTCGTCACCCAGAAGGACCTCGTGGCTCATGGTGTGTTCGTCCCTTATTCGTGAAAAGTTCCAGTCATGCAAGACAGGTGTAAAGGAGAATTTATCACACAAATCACCGGGGCTGTCAACCGGGCCACCTATGATTACTGCGTTGATGATAATAAGTATTCCCCCAGGGCCTAAACCTTATAATTTCTATAAAATTAGGTTGAAATAGCCCAGGGTTTCCGCTAGTATATTAACTGAACGTATATGTGTCCATGGGCACAAATATGAGGAGGCTGAAATGATACGCTTATCGACCAAAGGCCGCTATGGAACCCGGCTGATGCTCAATCTCGCCCTTCACCGCAACGACGGCCGCAAGGCGACCATCCTGAAGAATGTCTCCGACGATGAAGAAATCTCCATCCGCTACCTGGAACAGATCATCATCCCGCTCAAGATCAACAAGCTGGTCAAGAGCATAAGGGGTGCCGGAGGCGGATATATCCTCGCCCGTGAGCCGGCCGACATCCGGCTGAGCGAGATCCTGTACGCGCTTGAGGGAACCTGCTGCCTCGTGGAATGCGTGGAGGACGACGATTACTGCGAGCGAACGCCCACCTGCGCCACGCATGAAGTCTGGGAGGAAGCCTCGCTGATGCTGAAGAACTACTTCGAAAACATCTCGCTCGCCGACCTGGTCAAGAGGGTCGAAAAGAAATCCCGCAAGACAAAAAGTAAATGATCATCGCGTCTCTCGCCATCTTTCCCACCAGCGAGGGAGCCTCTGTTTCCCGCTATGTGAAAGAGGTCATCCGTATCGTCGAGGAGTCTGGCTTGACGTGCGCGACAGGAGGGATGTCGACCACCATCGAAGCCCCGGACCTCCCCTCCCTGTTCGCTGTCATCGAGGAAACCCATCAGAAGCTGATGGAGATGGGTGTCGCACGCATCCACATCGACCTCCACGTGGACCACAGGCTGGACAAAGACGCCAGCATCACATCCAAGCTCAAGGCTGTGGGCAAAGCCTGATCCTCTTTCGTTCAATCCGAACGGAAAAGCGGCCTGGTCAGACAGGACGGACCGCCCGCCCCCATCCGCGATATGTGGATCCCTTCATAAACCCTCACCCGCACTCCGGCAGCCTCCATCAGCCTGCGCGTGAGCGGGTTGCCGGACAGCATGACACAGTCCCTCGGTCCCACAGCCAGGACGTTTCCGGCCATGGTGTCGTATTCCACGGAAGGGACCTCGAGCAGGGTGATCCCGCGCTCGATCAGCCATTCCCGGAACGGCACCGGCAGGAGCGGAGAAAACACCAGGGCGAGATCATGATCCAGCGGGCTGATCAACGACATGAGGTGGAGGACGTCCCCCGGGCCCTTCCAGTGCGGGAGAGGAACGATCCGGATATCTGAGGCCGGAGCGGGGAGCAGTTCGGTCAGCTGACGGATGCCTTCGGCGTTGGTCCGGTACCCCTGACCGATGGCCAGTGTGCTGCGGTCGAACCAGACCACATCCCCCCCCTCGATCCTGCCCGGCTGCCGAATCTCGCCCAAAATGGGGATTGAGAGCTCCTTCAGGATGCGGCCCGCCGCCGCCGGCTCACCACTCCGCAGAGGCTTGCCCATGCTCAAGAGCACGGCCCCGCCTTCTGCAATGAGGAGTGCGTCGCGCACATAGAGGGAATCCAGCCCGGACTCGGCGTCTTCTCTCAAATAATGGATTTCAGGCACAGTTTCGCTGAGAAGGGCGGAGAATGCATCGTACTCGGCGCAGGCCCGGACAAAATCGGGGGGACCCAGGTAGCTGTATTTCTTCCATAGGGCGTCCAGGTTGTCTTGACTGAGGAAGGAATCCTCGGGCCGCTTCAAGAGCAGGCTGAGCAGTCGGCCGACTTCGGATCCATTCCTGATCTCCATCAGTCCAGCGGGGCCTCGATGATCCCCCCTCCCAGCACGACGTCCTCGTTGTAGAAAACCACTGACTGCCCCGGTGTGATGGCCCGCTGCGAGCGTTCGAACTCGACCGAAACTTTTTCCCCGGGGAGGGGGATGATATTGGCCTGTGTTTCCTTGTGCTTATATCGGATCCGTACCGCGCCCCGGAAAGGCCGGTCGAGGCGGGGCCATGCGATCCAGTTGAGCCGGCCGGCCAGCAGTCCCCTCCTGTACAGATCCTGATTGGGCCCCACCACGATCATGTTCTCGCGGGCCCGGATCTCCAGGACATAGAGCGGATGGGGCGCGGCCAGTCCGATACCTCGGCGCTGCCCCACGGTGAAGTGGATGATCCCGGGATGCTGTCCCAGGACCGTCCCCTCTTTGTCGACGATGGGGCCGGGAAGGGCCAGATCAGGGTACCGCTCGGACAGGAACCTGCCGTAATCATTGTCGGGGATGAAGCAGATCTCCTGACTTTCTGGCCGGGACGCGACCGGCAGCCCTCGTTTGAGGGCGAATTCCCGCACGCTGGACTTAGTCATCTCCCCCACGGGAAAGACCGCTGCTTTGAGCTGCGACTGCGTGAGGCCGTATAGGAAATACGACTGGTCCTTGGCCGGATCCCCACCCCTGCGGAGCAAATAACGATCCGTTTCGACATCGAAATGTACGCGGGCATAGTGGCCGGTGGCAATACGTTCGATCCCCTGTTTTTTCGCCATTCTCAGGAAGGCGGCGAATTTGATGCGTTCGTTGCAGCGGACGCAGGGATTCGGGGTCCGGCCCATTGCATACTCCTCGCTAAAATCATCGACCACTGTCTTTTCGAAGATAGACCTCATATCAACGAGAAAGTGCTCGATCTCGAGGAGCCGGGCGACCTCCAGGGCCTGATGTGCGGCCTCCTTGCCGCAGCAGCTCATATGGTCAGCGTCCCGGCAGTATTCCGGAGAAAGGGCAAAGAGGTCGAGCGTATACCCGATGACCTCGTGTCCGGCCTCGATAAGGAGGGCGGCCGCCACTGAGGAATCGACTCCGCCGCTCATGGCAACGGCGATCTTTGGCTTGTTTCCCCTCACACAGTAAGTTTACCAGAATTCCGCAGAAGCGGTAAACAAAAAACCACCATCCAAAAAGGGGACAGGTCGTTAATGAATTGGACCTGTCCCCTTTTCTTGAGGATTTGCGGTGCGCCGTCAAATGCGATACACTCCCCCCCTGAGGCACAGGCCATCATGAAGGAGCGCAGCGTACACACCGACATCCTGGACATGATCGGCAATACACCGGTCATCCAGCTCTTCCGGATCACCGAGGGAGTCCAGGCCGAGATCTACGCCAAGTTGGAGTTCCTCAATCCTATCGGCAGCATCAAGGACCGCATCGCCAGACACATGCTGGAAAAGGCGGAGCGTGACGGGCGGATCAAGCCCGGAGACACCATCATCGACAATTCCTCCGGCAACACGGCACTCGCCCTGGCCGTTCTCTGTGCCCGGAAGGGCTACAGGCTCAAGATGGTGGTCCGCGACAACCTGAGCGGCGAGAAGATCAAACTGCTCAAGGCCTTGAAGGTGAACATGGTGTTCGTCGACCACACGCTCCCTCCGGAATCTCCCGACAGCTACAACAACATCACGCCCCGGATCGCAGAAGAAACTCCCGGCGGATACTACCTGGATCAGCACAACAACCGGGAGAACAACGAAGCCCACTACTTGAGCACCGGACCCGAGATCTGGGAACAGATGGAGGGGCGCGTAGACTACTTCGTGGCCGGCATGGGCACCGGGGGCACGGTCTGCGGCTCGGGAAAATTCCTCAAGGAACAGGATCCCAGTGTCCGCGTGATGGGTGTGGACCCGGTTGGATCGGTGTTTTATCCGTATTTCAAGACCGGGAAGATGGAAACGCCCACCCCCTATCTCCTGGAAGGCCTGGGCGATGAATTCCTGATCGGCTGCGTGGACTTCGACGTGCTGGACGACATCCTTCAGGTCACGGACAGGGAGGCGTTCCTCACGGCCCGGAAACTGGCGGATGTGGAGGGAATCATGGCAGGGGGTTCCAGCGGCGCCGCGCTCAGCGCGTGCCTGAAGCTGGCCCGCCGGCTCGACGGCCCGGCCCGGATCGTCACCGTGTTTCCGGACTCGGCCTACCGCTACCTCAGCACCATCTACAACGACGAGTGGCTGAGGGAAAAGAAGATCCTCTGATCCCGATTATTTTTTCTTGGCGTATTTTTCCGGGTTTTCCTCGAATTTTTCCTTGCAGCCAGCGCAGCAGAAGTAGTAGGTCTTGCCCTCATACTCGATGGAATCGGTGTCCTCGGACTTGTTGAAGGTCTCACCGCTGACCGCACATTTCACGACGCTGTCATCGGCGCTGACATACTTGGCAGGATTCTTGGCAAAATCTTCCTTGCATTTTTCCATGCAGAAGTAGTAGGTCTTGCCGTTGTACTCATAGGTGGCCTTGGCTTTGGACTTGTCAAATTCCATGCCGCAGACAGGATCCTTGACCTTGCCATTCTCAGGTTGTTCTGAGTGCTCGGCATGTTCTGCGTGTTCCGCATGTTCTGCGTTCTCGGCGTGTTCTGCGTGTTCGCCGTGCTCATGGAGGGAACCGGGCTCGGCATTGATGAATTTCTCGGGATCAGCCTTGAACTGCGTCTCGCAGCCGTCACAGCAAAAATAATAGGTCTTGCCCTTGTACTCCATGGAGCCCTTGGCCTCAGACTTCTCCATCTCCTTGCCGGAAACCGCACACTTGACCGTATCCTCGGCCTGCAGGCTGGCCGTCAGAGACAGTACTCCAACAAACAGGATCAGTATCGCCAAGGCGAGAGTTGTATTACGATGCTTCATTGTCTCCTCCTGAAGATTTTCAATTACTTACTAAGTATATAGAAACCATGGGTTTTGTCAAATAACCAATCGCTTATTGTGAAAGCCTTCCATGAGGGGGATTCCGTGTGCCGCCCAAGTTACGCCGGTTCCTCCACAGCTTCTTTGGCCGCGGGTTCCCGCACGCGCATGGTCCAGGCATAGATGACCGGGACCAGGATCAGGTTGAGCAGCGTGGCCGTGATCATACCGCCCACCGTAGGGGCGGCGATGGGTTTCATGATCTCTGAGCCCGCGCCGGAGCTGAGAAGAATGGGGATCAGGGCCAGGACAGTCGTGGCAGTGGTCATGATGATGGGCCGCACCCTCAGGAGGCCGGCCTTCACGATGTCCTCCAATTGGGCTCCCCCCTTGCGGGCGTACTTCACCAAAAAGTCCACCATGACGACACCGTCTTCGACGGCCACGCCGAACAGGGCGATATACCCCACCCACACCGCCGTGCTGAACTTGAAACCCATGAAATACTGCAGCCATATGCCCCCGACAAAGGCGAACGGCAGAGAGAAGATCAGGATCAAGGCGGCCTTGACGCTGTGGAACTTCATGTAGAGCAGCAGAAAGATGACAAATATACAGATCGGCACAACCATCAGCAAGCGGTTGCGGGCCTGCAGCTCGTATTCATACTGGCCGCTCCAGGAGATGTACGTGCCGGCGGGGAGTTCCAGGTTTTCGTTCACGATCTGCTGGGCCTCTCTGACAAAATCAACGATCCCCACTTGATCGGTGTCGACATCCACGAACACGCGGACGTAAGGGAGAGTGTTTTCCCCGGAGATCTTGGCAGGGCCCTCCACCTTCCGGATGGAAGCCACCTGGCCCAGGGGGACCTGGGCGCCGCCAGGCGTCGGCACCAGCACCCGCTCCAGGTCCTCGAGGCTGTCGCGCAGCTCACGGTGATACCGGATCCGGACAGGATACCGTTCGCGCCCCTCCACGGTGGTCGTGATGTTCATTCCTCCCACCGCGGTCATGATCACGTGCTGGATGTCCCCCACCTTGACGCCGTAGCGGGCCGCCGCCCTGCGGTCGACCTCGATCTCAATGTAGGGCTTGTTCCCGATCCGCTCGGCATAGGGATTGCGGGCACCGGGGATGTCGCGGATGATGCCTTCGATCCGGATGCCGATCTCCTCGATCTGTTTGAGGTCTTCGCCGAACACCTTGACCCCGATCGGTGTCTGGATGCCGGTGGCCAGCATGTCGATGCGGTTGCGGATGGGCTGGGTCCAGATATTGCTCACCCCGGGGATGCGCAGGGCCTCGTCCATGGCATTGATCAGTTTCTGCCGCGTCAGCCCGGGACGCCACTCTTCCTCCGGCTTCAAGCGGACGATGGTCTCGATCATGCTCACCGGGGCAGGATCGGTGGGTGTTTCCGCACGCCCCAGCTTGCCCACCACGTCCCTCACCTCGGGGAAGGAACTGAGGATGATGTCCTGCTTCTGCATGACCTCCATGACCTGCGTTAGCGAGGCCCCCGGCAGCAGGACCGGCATGAATAGCAGGTCTCCCTCGTTGAGCGGGGGCATGAACTCGCTCTTGATGGAGCGCAGCGGCAGGAAGGCGCTGGCCAGGATCAGGAGTGCGATCAGGAGTACCACCACCTTGTGCTTAAGGGAAAACCGCAGCACGGGTTCATAGAGGCGCTGCAGAAGGCGGCTCAGGAAGTTTTTCTCGGGCGGGCGCATCCGGCCTCGCAGGAGCAGGGCCGCCAGGACCGGCACTAGGGTGATGGCCAGCAGGGCCGAACCCAGCATGGCGAAGGTCTTGGTGAAGGCCAGGGGTTGGAAGAGCTTCCCGGCCTGCCCGCGCAGGGAAAAAACGGGAACGAACGCCACGATCACGATCAGGATGGCGAAGAAGATGGCGGATCCGACCTCTTTCGAGGCCTTGAGGATGGCCTCGATCCGATTGGCAGCGGGAGAGAGGGCAATGTGCCGGGAGATGTTTTCGGTCATAACGATCCCGGCGTCCACCATGACTCCGATGGCGATGGCGATCCCGCCCAGGGACATGATGTTTGAGGGGATCTTCAGGTAGTACATCACCAGGAACGAGATCAGCACCCCGATCGGCAGGACGATGGACACGATCAGGCTGGAACGGAAGTGGGCCAGGAAAAGCAGGATCACGGCCGCTGCCACAATGATCTCTTCCAACAATGTGCCTTTAAGATTCTCTGTGGCCCGTTCTATGAGTTCGGTGCGGTCGTAAAACGGCACGATCCGAACCCCGTTGGGTAGGCCGGGAGTGACCTCATCGATCTTGGCCTTGACGGCCCTTATGACTTCGAGGGGATTCTCCCCGTAGCGCATCAGGACCACACCTCCCGTCGCTTCGGCTCCCTCCTTGTCCAGCGCGCCGCGCCGGAAATCCGGGCCCGTGGTGACGGTCCCGATGTGGCTCACATACACAGGGGCACCGTCGTGGCTGCCAATGACGATGTCTTCGATGTCCTGCACGGAGCGGATAAATCCCAGGCCGCGGACCACGAACTCCATGCTGTTCTCTTCGATGACCTTCGCACCCACATCCAGGTTGCTGCTCTGGACCGCGTTGAACAGGGCATGGAGGTTGACGTTATATGCGAGGAGCCTGCGCGGATCCACATCGATCTGGTACTGCTTGATGAATCCTCCAACCGAGGCCACTTCGGAGACACCAGAAGCCGCATTCAACTGGAAGCGGACATACCAGTCCTGGATGGAACGCAGTTCCCCCAGGTCCAGGCGAGAGCGTATCAGTTCCTGGCCGTCGATGGGACACTCCCCCGGGTCAGAAAACCGTTCCCGGGGGTGGTCGGGGCAGTAATAGCCGTTCTCGACAGTGTACCAGAAGATCTGGCCGAGGGCTGTGGCGTCGGGGCCCAACTGGGGGATCACCCCTTCAGGGAGGTCCTTCTGGGCCAGGTTGAGCCGCTCCAGGATGCGGGTACGGGACCAGTAAAAATCCACTCCTTCCTCGAAAATGATGTTGATCATTCCGACCGAGAACATCGCATTGGTCCGGATGGTCTTGGTCCCGGGGATACCCATGAGCCGGACCGACAGCGGATAGATGATCTGATCTTCGATGTCCTTGGGGCTGCGCCCGGACCAGTCCACGAATACGATCTGCTGGTTCTCCCCTATGTCCGGGATGGCATCGATGGGCGTGCGCTGCAGCGCCCAGAAGCCCCAGCCCATGACAAGCAGGAAGAGCCCTATGATCAGGAACTTGTTCCTGATGGAATATTCGATTATGCGATCTATCATCGGCCCACTCGGTTAATGAATGTGCTTGGAGGGCGGCTCGTCCTTCTCACCCCTCTCAAGCGCGCCGCTGTATATGGACTCGGCCTGGCCTGTGATCTGGCTCTGGGAATCGATCAGGAAATTCGCCCTCACGACCACCCTCATGCCCTCCTCCAGACCTGCCATCACAGCAAAGAAACGAACCCTGCGGCCGTCGACCACTGCTACGGCGTCGGGTCCCAGGACCACCTCGTGTGCCATGTAGGATCCGGGTTCATGTTCCACGTATACCAGCTTACGGGACCCGGTATCCAGAACCGCCTCCCGAGGCACGGCCAGGATCCCACCTGCCGTGGAAGCCGGTTTTTTAACAAGATCCATCCCGCACTCGGGGCACTCTCCGGGTTCATCTTCCTGGACCTCCGGACACATGGTACAGATCCAGACATCCTTATCCGGCGCGGCCATACCCTCGTGCACGTGCACGCTGAAAACTGCATTCGTATACATGCCGGGCTTGAGCCGGCGCTGAGGATTGGGCACGTCCACCCGGGCTTTCACGGACCGGGTTCGGGGATCGACCACAGGCTCAATGAATGCGACTTCCCCATGGAAAGTCTCACCCGGGAAGGCTTGGGTGGAGATTTCGACGTGCTGGCCGACGCTGACATGGGCCAGGTCGCGCTCGTAGATCTCCGCCTCCATCCAGAGCCGGGAGAGGTCAGCGATCTGGAACAGGTTCTCGCCCTCCTTGACATACTTCCCTAGGACGGCATTCTTGTGGATGACGGTCCCACTGATGGTCGCGTCGATGGTCATGTGTGTGCTTGCACTGCCCGATTCTTCCAACTCCAAAATCTGGCTTTCGCTGATCCCCCAGAGCCGCATCCTCTTCCGGGCCGCTTCGACCAGAGATCCCGCGTGCTCGGCCGCCTCCTGGTCCGGTCCCTGGCGGAGCCGGTCCCGGGTCTCCACGGCCAGCAGGAACTCCTCCTGCGTGGTCAGGAGCTGGGGACTGTATATTTCGGCCAGAGGCCTCCCTTTTTCGACCATCGCGCCTGTAAAATCGACATAGAGCCTTTCCAGGCGGCCGGGGATCCAGGCCGCCACATAGGCCATCCGGCGCTCGTCCCAGACCAGCTGCCCAACCGCATCCACTTCCTTGAATAGCTGAAGGAAGCCAAGCTCATGCGTCTCGACCTGAGCTAGGGCCTGGGCCCTGGGACTCAACTTAATCTCCGGGGCGGGCATTCCGTGTTCGCTATGCTCGCCCTCCCCTGAGGCGGTGTCGCCCTCTGCATAGACGGGCACGAGGTCCATGTTGCAGATCGGGCACTTGTCATTTCCCGCCTCGCAATCCTCCACGGAAACCTTGACAGAGGGGTGCATGCCGCAGGTGTAGTACAGGATCTCCCGTTCTGCAGACTGTTCCACAGCCATATCTCCGGTTCCATCCGAGGTGTCCCCGGTTCCGCTGCAAGCCGCAAGGAGCAGACCAGCCGTCACCAGCAGGGCTCCCCATATCAACAGCCGGTATCTATTCTTAAGACCTAACATCTTCTTCCTCCTCAAGGATCTGAAAACCTACGACACGGTCCAGGCGGGCCAAACTTTTGCCGCGGTCCGCCGTGATCTTCGCGAAGGCCGTCCTCAGCTGGATGAGCATCCGCTCGGCATCCAGGATGGTGAGGAAATCGGCCTTGCCCGCGACGTATGCTATCTCCGCTGATCGGAGAGCCTGCTCGGCCTGCGGGATCAGGGAATGTTCATAGAGCCGGGCCTGTTCTTCGTA
This sequence comes from uncultured bacterium, assembly GCA_965533275.1. Lineage (GTDB taxonomy): Bacteria > Acidobacteriota > Aminicenantia > Aminicenantales > Aminicenantaceae > JAUXEH01. The sequence continues at coordinate 29,517 of CBESWG010000023.1, read as the reverse complement.
CATTTTTATCTCAGTGAACAGCTCATGGATGCGTGCGGAGGTATCGTTCTGCAGATCCTGGCGCAGGTCCTGGCTGGACTTGAGCCGGATCGCAGCCTCGGCCTCCGCGGCACGCAGCTTCCCCCGCCACAGGGGGATGTTGATCCCCAGGGACGCCATCCAGGAATTCCGGCCGTCCTCGGGATGGGCGGTACTGCCGCCGCCGATATCGAAATAATCCACCATCACATTAAAATCCGGCCAGTAGTTCTTCTTGGCCAGCTCCAGGTGGAAATCGTTTTTCTGGATGACCCGGTCTGCCTGCCGCAGCTCTGGCTGCCCCTCGATTGCCAGGGCCAGCATGCTGTCCGGGTCCGAATCCAGGACCGGCAGCGCCGCCTCCCTGACCGGTCCGATATCGCTGTGCTGCCCCCGGTTCAACAGGGAGTTCAGCTTCGTGGCCGCCGATTTCCGGCTCTGACCGAGGGTCAGCAGCCTATCCGTCAGTTTGGAGATCTCCAGCTGGGCCTTGAGGGCATCCTGCTGGGCGGCGGTGCCGGCGGCATATTTCATGCGGGCAGTGCGGGCCAGCCGTGAGAGCACGTCCTTCTCGGTCTCTGCGATGGCGACCGCCTCATCGAGCCAGTAGAGGGAATAATAGGCTTCCTTTACTCTCAGCACCACCTCCAGCCGTACCCGCTGGAACTGCTCCTCCAGCGCAAACGCCTGCTCGGCGGCGATCTTTTCCTTGAGCGAGAGTTTTCCGAAGAATGGGAATCTCTGAGACAGCGATAGTTTGTTCCGCTGCGGCCCGAGCCGGGTCTCGATGCTGCTGAAGAAATGGCCGTAGCTCAGCATGGGATCCGGCATAGCCTTGGCCTGGGGGATCCTTTCCATGGCTGCCCGCCACTGGTTCTCGGCGGCCATGATCCGCGGGTTGACGGACAGGGCCTCCGCGATGAGATCCTCGAGCACGACAGCCCCCTCTTGAGCGTCTCCCCATGGCAGGAGGGGCATCCTCCCGGCCCATAGAATCAGGGCAAACACAATACACACCGGAACCGTTATCGATCGTTTCATGATCTTTCTCCAATTCGGGCCCAGCGCAACCTCAGCGAATTGGACACCACCGAGACGGAACTGAAGGCCATGGCTGCCGCCGCAAATATGGGGCTCAGCAGGATACCAAAAAAAGGATAGAGCGCGCCGGCGGCGATGGGGATGCCGGCCGCGTTGTAAAAAAAGGCCCAGAACAGGTTCTGCCGGATGGTGCGGATGGTGCGGCGGCTCAGTTCGATGGCATCGGCCACGCCCCCAAGATCCCCCTTGATGAGCGTGATGTCCGCCGCCTCCATGGCCACATCCGTACCGGTGCCGAGGGCGATGCCCACATCGGCCTGGGCCAGGGCCGGGGCGTCGTTGATGCCGTCGCCCACCATGGCCACCCTGCGGCCTCCTTCCTGGAGTCCCCGCACGGCCTCGACCTTGTCCTGAGGCAGAACTTCGGCATACACTCGAGTTATTCCGGCCTGAGCGGCGATGGTCTCGGCTGTCTTGCGGTTGTCCCCGGTGAGCATCACGACGTCCAGCCCCAGGTCCTTAAGCCTCTCGACTGCCTGGATGGAGCCCGGCTTCAGGGCATCAGACACAGCCAACAGCCCGAGGAATCGGTCCTCCACAGCCGCGTAGACGGGGGTTTTGCCCTGGCCGGCGAGGCGGTCTGCTCTCTCTTCCAAGCTCGAAACATCCAGGCCCCTGTCCTGCAAGAGTTTGGCCTTCCCCAACAGGATTCGGCGGCCGTCGACGTCGGCCTCGACGCCCTGGCCCTCCAGGGCCTGAAAATGAGACGCGGCAGCCAGTACGATCCCCCGTTCCTCCGCTGCCCGCACGATGGCCTCGCCCAGTGGATGTTCCGATGTTTTCTCGGCGCTAGCTGCAAGCCCGAGCAGTTCGTCTCCTGAGAATCCCTCTGCTGCGAGAACATCCGTCACGGACGGCTGTCCGATGGTCAGGGTTCCGGTCTTGTCAAAGACAACGACAGCCAGCTTGTGGGCCGTCTCCAGGCTTTCCCCTCCCTTGATGAGGATGCCCATCTCAGCTCCTCTGCCGGTCCCCACCAGGATGGCGGTGGGGGTGGCCAATCCCAGTGCACAGGGGCAGGCAATGATCATGACGGCCACGAAGTTGAGCAGAGCGAAGGTCAAGCGGGGTTCGGGCCCGACCAGCATCCAGATCAGGAAGGTCAGTAAGGCAATCCCGATCACGACCGGGACGAAATAGCCGGCGATCACATCGGCCAGCCTCTGGATCGGGGCCTTTTGGCCCTGAGCATCCCGCACCATCTGGATGATCTGCGCCAGCACCGTACCCTTGCCCACTCGAGCGGCTTCGAACTCGAAGCTCCCGGTCTTATTCAGGGTGGCGCCGATGACCTCATCGCCGACAGCCTTGTTGACAGGCATGCTCTCTCCAGTGACCATGGACTCGTCCACGCTGGAGTGCCCCCGCGTGACGATCCCATCGACCGGGACTTTTTCCCCGGGCCGCACCACGACCGTGTCTCCGATCCGGACCTCCTGGATGGGCAGATCCAGTTCCTGTTCTTCTCGGATCACACGCGCGGTTTTTGGCTGGAGCTCGGCCAGCTTGCGGATCGCCTCGGAGGCCCTACCCTTGGCCCTCGCCTCCAGCCAGCGGCCGAACAGGATCAGGACGATGATCATGGCCGAGGTGTCGAAATAAACCTGAGGTTCGATGCCGCCGGCTCGGAAGAATGCGGGGAACAGTGTGGCGGCCACACTGAAGAGATAGGCAGCTGACGTGCCCACCGCGATCAGAGTGTTCATGTTGGCGCCGCCGTGCCGAAGCGCCCCCCACGCTCCCCTGTAGAACTGCCATCCGATCCAAAACTGCACGGGGGTGGCCAGGGCCCAGAGGACAAAAAGGTTGGACAGGAAGCGGGGCGCCCAGGGAAAAAGGTGAGGCATACTTCCGACAAAAATGAAAACGGCCAGGGCCAGGCCCCACAGGAATTTCCGCCGCAGCGCCTCATATTCCCGCTGGCGCACGGCGCGTTCTGCGTCTTCCCAGTCCTCCTCAAGGGGGATGTCCAGGACCCGGTAGCCGGCGGCTTCGATCGCGCCTTTTATCTCTGCCAGGGTAGTGATCGAGGCCACATATTCCACGTCGACGGTGGCCGAAGCCAGGTTGACGGATGCCTGCATCACACCCGGAAGCTTCCCGAGGGCCTTCTCGACGGCCTGGACGCAGCTGGCGCACTGTATGCCCTGCAAAGGCATCTGGATGCGGGACGTGACCACGTCATATCCTGAGGAGCGGACCGTGGAGACGATCTCACCCAGGTTAACCTGATCCGGCTCCATATCCAGTGTGGCGCGTCCGGTGGCGAAATTGACGTTCGTATGAGAGATGCCGGCCCGGCTGGAGAGCCCCTTCTGGACCTTGGCCGCGCAGGAGGCGCAGCTCATGCCTGTTACGGGCAGCTCTAGCCGAACCAGTGGAGATACCACCGCAGGGGCTCCTGAGCCCACTCCGCCGTTCTTCTCAGGATCTGAGGACATGAGATCTTTCCCGCTCACATAGGCAGGCGATCAGAGCCTGTCGATGACCGCCTGGAGCTTCTGACGCACGGTGTGGGCGACAGGCCCCAGTTCCTGGTTTTCGACGGCCTGCATCGAGGCCATGGGATCGATGGCCGCCACCTCGACTTCGCCGGGGGCGGTCTCCTGCACGATGACACTGCAGGGCAGCATGGTCCCGATCTTGTCTTCGGCCTGCAGGGCCTTGTAGGCAAAGCCCGGATTGCAGGCACCGAGGATGCGGTAGCTCCGGAACTCCACTCCCAGTTTCTTGTGGAGGGTCTGTTTGACGTCGATATCGGTCAGGACCCCGAATCCGTCCTGCTTGAGCGATTCGACAACCCGGTCGACCACATCGTCGAAACTGCCCTGTATGGTCTTATTAAAATAATACTTCACGTATTAACTCCCTATCACTGTCCAAATTTCTTGAACACGCCGATGACTTCTTCGATCTTTTTCTCCCGATCATCCATGCCGCCTTCACAAAAGGAGGTTTGCACACACCCCTTGAGATGCCTCTCCAGGATACCGGATTCCACGCGTTTGATCGCTCCCACCACCGAAGCCAGCTGGGTTAGGATGTCGATACAGTAGCGCTTCTCCTCGATCATCTTCTGGATCCCGCGGATCTGGCCTTCGATCCTCTTGAGTCGGATGACCTCTTCCTGGTGCATCGTGATCTGTTCGCCGGGCATTCTTCTCGCCTCTCTGGTGTGCCCGACCATCAGAACCGAAACCGCATGCCGAACTGCATGCGGAATCCATTCAGGCCGATGCTGAACGTTGAGGGTGATGCCACGCCGGGCACATTTTCTAGATGGGCCTCATCCAGGAAGCCGTCGATCCGGGCCAAGCGGTAGGTTCCGGCAGCAAACAGCTCCATTCGCCGGGAAGGACGGAAATTCAGCCCTGCACCGGCATGGCCGCCGAAATCCCCTTGTGATTGGGTGTTGAGGTCCCAATAGGTCGCCGCGAAATAACCGCCGCCTGCAGTGAGATAGGCGGCCAGTTTGGGGCTGATGGGGACCGAATAATACAGATTCAACAGGATCGGGACGACCTGGAACCGATGCAGATGATCATCGAATCCCAGGGGAGCGCCGCTCATCGTGCCGCTGCTGTGGTTGGCTATCGTGTCACCCAGAAATCCCACGGATACCGCGGCATAGACCCGGGGCGCGATATGGAACTGGACTTCTGCGGTCAGCTCCGGTACATTGCCGTAGTTTTCGGTCTGAGAAAATCCTCCGGAAAGGGTGAATCCCACTCCCCTATGAAAACCAGTAAAGGGCTCGTCCGCATAATCGGCCCAAGCCAGCAGGTTTGTAGAAACAGACAGCAATAAGAAAAGCAGCAGGTATCGGAAATATGGCGTAATGCGCATCATGTTCATGGTTTACTCCTCTTTTCGCCTTCTATACCCCATGCCCCCATAGGGTATATGTATAATATATAGAAACTATGGGGTTTGTCAAGTATTGGGGGCGACAAACTCTACAGACCGAAAGATCTTTACGCCAACTCTTGAGGTTTAGTGCGCTACTCTTCCGTTTTTCTGCGGGAGGAAATACCCAGCGGCACATAGAGCGGGCAGAATCCCAAGAGGCTCGTGACCAGGAACGCGATCGCGAAAAGCCCGAGAATTATAGCCGCCAGGCCGGTCAGCTGTTTGGAGAAGTACAACACCGCAACGATCACTGCCAGTACGGTGCGCATCACCCGGTCTGTTTTCCCCATGTTCTGTTTCATCTCATCCCTCCTTCGATCATCGAATCGTTCTCAGTGAAAGCAGGCTGCAGGTCTCAGCAGCAGTTCGGCCTAACAGTGTCCCGGGGCGCATTCGACCTCGCGCCAGGCCTCCATCCCCTCGTGGAACAGGAAGAGCACGATGAAAATGCCGGCTATGGCATCGGCAAACCACCATCCGAAAAGATAGTTCAGGCCCAGGCCGGCAAGCAGAGCCACGGAGAGGAACGAGCAGGCCAGGGTCTCCTTGGAATCCGCGATCAGGGCCCCGCTCCGGATCTCCTCGCCGGTTTTCCGCTTGGCCACGCTCAAGATCGGCATGACAACGAGAGAAGCCAGCGCGATGAGGATCCCCGGTATCGAGGTGTCGGGCATCTCCTTAAGGGCCAGTTTGCGGACGGACTGGAACAGGATGTAGAGCCCCAGGATGAAGAAGGTTGCGGCTACGAATTTCATGGCTTTCCTCTCGACGCGTTCTTCTTCTTCCGAGGAGATCTTCCCATGCTTGCGGAGCCGCCAGATCAGGACCAATCCGGAAAGGGATTCCACGACGCTGTCCAGCCCGAATCCCACCAGGGCGATGCTCCCGGCCAGAGTACCGAAAAAGATGGAGAGGGCGGCCTCCAGGGCATTGTAGGCGACCGTGAAATATTCGAGGGCCAGCGCCCTGCGAAACAGCCTGGCCTCGCGCTCATGATACTGAGACATCTCCCGTATCATAATCTATAATTTCCCTTTCCACAAATCCTCTCCTGCTCTCTGCAAAGGGTGTATCCGTGCAACTTTTTTTTCTGCGGCCGTTTGTGATATACTTTTTTTGTTTCATTTTACCCGGATTATTCACCAGAGGATAAGGAGTCGACATGTCAGGGCACTCAAAATGGGCCTCCATCAAACACAAAAAGGCGGCCACCGACGCAAAGCGGGGCCAGATGTTCACGAAAATCATCAAGGAACTGGCTGTCGCCGCCCGGATGGGCGGCGGAGGCGACCCGGATACCAATTCCCGCCTCCGCAAGGCCATTGCCGACGCCAAGGCGGCCAACATGCCTGCCGACAACATCAAGCGGGCCATCATGAAGGGCACGGGCCAGCTGGAGGGCATGAGCTATGAGGAGATGTCCTACGAGGGCTACGGACCCGGAGGGGTAGCGATCTTCATCGAAACCCTGACCGACAACAAGAACCGGACCGTCTCCGAGATCAGGCACATATTCTCCAAACACGGTGGGAACCTGGGCGAATCGGGCAGTGTGTCCTGGATATTCCAGAGGAAGGGCTACATCGTGGTGGAAAAATCTCAGTCCTCCGAAGACGACCTCATGGACATCATACTGGAGGCGGGGGCCGACGACCTGAAGGAGGACGGCAGCAACTACGAGATCTTCACATCCCCCGAGGACTACGAGGCGGTCGACCAGGCCCTCAAGGAAAACAACATCGAGGCGGCGGTTTCCAGCCTGGACATGGTGCCCCAGAACTATGTCAAACTCGAGGGGAAAAAGGCCGAGCAGTGCCTGAAGATGATGGATGCCCTGGAAGACCAGGACGACGCCCAGCATGTATGGGCGAATTTTGACATCGACGAGGACGAGATCGCCAGGTACTCCGATCAGTGACCTCGAGAGGTGCTCTCTGCGGTGGCCTCGCCAGTCCGCCTGAGTGAACATGCGAGTTTTAGGGATCGATCCCAGCCTGACATCCACCGGCCTCGGCATCATCGACTACAGCAGCAACTTCTACACCGTGGTGACACACGGAGTGATCAAACCCCCTCGCAGCCTCCCTTTTTCCAAGAGGATCCATGCCATCAAAGTCGGGGTCGAGGAGCTCATCAAGAGATACAGCCCGCAGGAAGTGGCCATCGAAAACCTGTTCCATGCCCACAACATCAAGACGGCATTGGCCCTGGGGCAGGTCCGGGGCGCGGTCCTGGTGGCGGTGGCGGAGAGCGAATGCGAACTGTTCGAGTATTCGGCCCTGGAGATCAAGAAGGCGGTAACGGGATACGGCCAGGCCGACAAGGACCAGGTCCAGCACATGGTCCGCATCCTGCTCCACATGCCGGACGAGAAGCTTGGAAACGATGAATCGGACGCCCTGGCCTGCGCCATCTGCCACCTCAATGCCAGGCTGTTCCAGCAGAAGATCACGGCGGCGGAAGAATAAGGGGGACGAGGCATGATCGGATACCTGAGGGGCCGGGTGAATCACAAACAGGCGGACAGGATCATCCTGGACGTCCAGGGTGTCGGGTACAGCGTAGGGATCCCACTCTCCACCTACCTGCATGTCGGTGATGTGGGCAGCGAGGCCGAGCTCTCCATCTACACCCACGTGACCGACAGCTCCATGGCGCTCTACGGCTTCTCCTCCGAGGCGGAAAAGGAGACCTTCCTTAAGCTCATCAGCATCTCCGGCATCGGCCCGAAGATAGGGCTCAACATCCTCTCGGGGATCGAGGTCTCCGATCTGGAGGAAGCGATCCGCAGCAGCGATGTGGACCGCATATCCCTGGTCCCGGGGATCGGAAAGAAGACCGCCATGCGGATCGCTCTCGAGCTGCAGGAAAAACTCCTCGCAAAGGAAAAAATCCTCCTTACCGGAATGTCCCAGGAGAGGGAAGACCTGCTCTCAGCCCTGACCAACATGGGCTTCAAGCGGAAGGAAGTGGAGAAGATCGTCGACGCCGCACTCAAGGATAAGGAAGACACGGCGGAGTTCGAGACCCTGCTGCGGGAGTCCCTCCGGCAGCTGGCTAAACTCTAGTTCCCTTTAGGCCCTCCATCAGATTCCGCCACTACTCCTTATGGTGTGCCCAGTATCAGCCGATCTGGTTCCTTAAAAGGCGGGTGGGTTGGTTCCTTATATGGGGGGGCGGGAAGGAGGAGGACAGGAAGGCAGTTGCATTCCGGACAAAAATAAGCTATAGGAATGGAGAGAATTCAGGCACATGACAAAAAAAACCGGTCCCATTGAAGCGGTCCTCACTCCGGTTCGGACCAAGGAAGATTTGCAGTTCGAGGACAACCTCCGCCCGCGCAGTTTCGAGGAATTCATCGGCCAGGACATCATCAAATCCAACCTTAAGATCTTCATCGAGGCGGCCCGTAAACGGGACGAGCACCTGGATCACGTGCTGCTCTACGGCCCCCCGGGGCTGGGCAAGACCAGCCTGGCTTACCTCATCGCCAAGGAGATGGGTGTGGGGATCAAACCCACCTCCGGGCCGGTGATCGAGAGGGCTGGAGACCTGTCAGCCATCCTTACCAACCTGCAGCCCAAAGAGGTCCTGTTCATCGATGAGATCCACCGCCTGCATCCCTCGGTGGAAGAAATCCTGTACTCGGCCATGGAGGACTTCAACCTGGACATCGTGATCGGCCAGGGGCCGGGGGCACGCAGCCACAAGCTCCGGTTGAAGAAGTTCTGCCTCATCGGCGCCACCACACGTGCCGGCCGCATCACCGCCCCGCTGCGCAGTCGCTTCGGTATCATACACCGGCTGGACTACTATGGAGAGGAAGACCTGAAGAAGATCATCCAGCGCTCGGCCTCCCTGCTGGATGTGGACATCGAGGAGGCGGGGGCCCTCCAGATCGCCCGCCGCTCCCGGGGAACGCCCAGGGTCGCAAACCGCCTGCTCCGGCGTGTGCGCGACTATGTCGAGGTCATAGCCGAGGGTAAGATCACCACGTCTGAGGCCGACCGTGCACTCGATATGATGGAGGTGGATGCCAAGGGACTGGACGATGTGGACCGCAAGATCCTGGGTACGATCATCGATAACTTCGCGGGCGGCCCGGTGGGCATCAGTACCATTGCGGCGGCGATCGACGAGGAGAAGGACACCATCGAGTCGATCTACGAGCCCTTCCTGATGCGCATCGGATTCCTGGAGCGCACGACGCGCGGACGCCGCGCTACCCCCCGGGCCTACGCACATCTGGGCTACGCCACGCCAGGATCCCCGCCCAAACCCCAGGGCGACCTATTCCCGAAGTCTTAGCCCCGCCACCCAATCCCATGCAAGTTGCCGATTTCGACTACGACCTCCCGGAGGAGCTGATCGCCCAGCAGCCGCTTCCCCAACGGGATGCGTCGCGCATGATGGTGGTCGAACGAAAGAGCGGTGAGATACGGCATTCCCGGTTTCTCGAGCTCCCCGAACATTTCTCCCGCGGGGATGTCCTCGCACGTAACGAGACGCGCGTCATCCCGGCCCGGATCTGGGGACGCCGCGAGGGGAAGCGCATCGAATTCCTGTTCGTGCGCCCGCGGTCCTCTGGAAACTGGGAGGTCCTCTGTCGGCCGGCCAAGCGCGTGCAGGAGGGTGACAGTTTCGTGTTCACTCCGTCCCTGAAGGGCACGGTCACAGAGGTGGGGCCGGAAGGACAGCGGGTTCTGGGTTTCGGAGACGCCGATGTGCTGGCCGAACTGAGAAAGGTGGGGTATGCTCCCCTGCCTCCCTACATCAAGCGGAAGAAGGAACACGAGCACCTGAGGGCTGCGGACCGAGAGCGCTACCAGACCGTGTTCGCACGGGGAGGGGAAAACTCCATCGCCGCCCCAACCGCAGGGCTGCACTTCACGCCTCAGCTCCTGGAGGCACTGGAGCGGGGCTGTGTGGACGCCGCGCCCCTCTCCCTGGATGTAGGCCTGGCCACGTTCCAGCCGGTGCGGGTGGAGAGTGTGGAGGACCACGCCATGCTGGAGGAATCTTACTCCATACCCGAACGGAGCGCCCGCTCCATCAACGCGGCCTTGGAGGCGGGGAGACCGGTCACCGCGGTGGGGACCACATCCGTCCGGGCCCTGGAGAGCGCAGCGGCTGGCGGGCAGGTGCGGCCGGGTCCCGGTTCGACCCGGATGTTCATCTATCCGGGATATCGCTTCCAGGTTGTGGGGCGGCTCCTCACCAACTTCCATCTGCCGCGATCTACGCTGCTCATGCTCACGGCCGCGTTCGGCGGCCATGAACTCATCATGCGGGCTTACCGGGAGGCGGTACAGGAACGTTACCGTTTCTTTTCCTATGGCGACTGCATGCTCATCAAATGAGGCTGGCTCATTTACACCTCGATCTCGGCACATCGACTTCACAAGAATGCTCCATAGCCCAAGAATCCCTCCTACAAGGGATTATTCACGGGCCAAGATTGCTACAGCGACGAAGAAGTGGCGCATGAGGCGTAGTTATCTACGGCAATTCTTTATGAATAATTCAGGTCAGAAGAGGAGATAGATGAGGAGGAGGCTGACCCCGGTCACCACGAGGGCGCCCAGCATCCCCACCAGCAGGGGCTTGATCCCGAACCGCTTGATGGCGCGGAAGTCCGTCCCGAAACCGATGCCTACCATCCCCATGAGGATCAGGAACTTGCCTGCAGACTTGAAAAACGCGATGCCTTCGGGGGTGAAAAATCCCTGGACCGCGCACACGGCCATCCCCACATAACCGAACAGGACCCAGGGGAATGCCTTGAGGATCGCCTTCTTGCCAAGCTTGCTCCTCTCTGCCTCCTTGGCCCCGAACCAGAGGGAGACGATGAAGGCCATCAAGATCATGAACATGTTCCGAGTGAGTTTGACGATGGTGGCTACCTGGCCCGACTCCTCTCCGAACATGTAGCCGGTCCCGATGGTCTGGGGCGTGTTGTGGACAGCGGTCCCGGCCCAGATGCCGAAGGACTGCTGATCCAGGCCCAGGACCCCCCCGAGGATGGGGAGGCTCACGAGCAGGATGAACGCCGAGATCACGATCGTGCTCACGGCATAACTGGTTTCCTCTTCCTTAGCCTTGATGAGGGGAGAGACGATCGCGATGGCGCTCCCCCCGCAGATGGAGGTGCCCACGGCCAGAAGGGCGCTCAACTTGTCGGGAAGGCCCATCCGGCGGGCCACGAAATACACAAAGAGGAACCCGAAGGCCATCGAAACCAGGATGACCACCAGACTCAGCGGCAGCTCGCTGGCCACCTTGAGCGTGAAGCCCGCGCCCAGCAGCAGGATCCCCCAGAGGAGCGGCGTCTCGAATTTTTTGAGGTATGGTTCCCACTTCTTGGGCATGAATCCCAGGTTGCGGGCCAGGGCGCCCAGTATGATGCCCACCAGCATGGCCTCGAGCGGATGGGTGTCGTTGATCACCACCAGGCCGGAGATCCACTTGGAAACATAAGCTACGGCCGCCAGGACGGCCCATGCGATTACGATCACGTTCGCTCTCCTCGAGTGAAATAGTCTCTCTTTTTATCCTGTACAGCAGAAATTGTCAACCGTGCAGAGGTTGACATCACCACAACGAATGCTTATAAGTGTAGTCAAGCACGAGGACAGGACTATGAGCCGCTGGAAGGACCATGACGACCAGGCCGAGGAGGACAAGTTGGACGCCATCCTGCATCCCGACACCCAAGCAAAGGCCTTCAAGATCACCATCGAATTCGGCCACAAATCCTCCCCCAAGTACGATGAAGCCGTCGACCTGGCTCGCCGGATGCCGACCTATACGGAACAGGGTGAGGGAGAGTGGGTGCGCCATGCCGCCACCTTCGCTCCGGATGATGTGGAGGAGTTGTTCCAGCTGTTCAACCTGGTCCACGACTGGGACAGTACAGAGGTCCTGGTCAATCACAAGAAGATCCCCTATGCCCATCAGCTCTGGCTGCCGCTGATGTGGTTCTATCGCATCTAGGCCGCGGGCCTAGTCCATCTCTTCGAAACGGACGGTGAAGTGACGCAGGTGAGGGGCCTGGTGGATGATCTTTAATCCCCGGATCGTCTCGCGGCGCTCGTACAGGGAGACCAGGGCATCGGCCACATACTCCAGATGGGATAGCGTGTACACGCGGCGGGGCACCGCCATACGGATCAACTCCAGCTCAGGATAGATCTCCCGGCCGGTCGCCGCATCCTTCTTGGCGAACATCACCCCTCCGATCTCCACGGCACGCACACCCGCCTCTCGGTAGAGGGCGACGCTGAGTGCCTGTCCGGGATACCGCTCTCGTGGAATATGGGGGAGGAATCGGTCTGCCAGCACATAGACTGCGTGCCCCCCTGGCGGGCCGTAGACCGGGACCCCGGATTGATCCAGGAGCTCCCAGAGATAGCCGATCTGGGCAATGCGGTGCGCCAGATAGGCCTCATCCACGACCTCCTCCAGCCCCTGTGCGATCGCCTCAAGGTCCCTTCCCGCCAGCCCTCCGTAGGTGGGGAAGCCTTCGCTGACGATCAGGTTGTTCCGGAGCTTCTCCGCAAGGTCATCGTCGTTGAGGGTCAGAATGCCCCCGATATTCACCAGCGCATCCTTTTTGGCACTCATGGTGGCACCGTCGGCACAGGAGAAGATATCCCGGGCGATGTCTGTAACGGACCGCTCGGACTGCCCCTCCTCGCGCTGCTGGATGAAATAGGCATTCTCGGCGAAACGGCAAGCATCCAGGAAGAACGGGATGCCGCTCTCCCTGCAGACAGCGCCGACGGCTCGGATGTTGGCCAGGGATACGGGCTGCCCTCCCCCGGAGTTGTTCGTGATCGTGAGCATGACCAGGGGGATCTTATCCTTGCCCGTTTCCTGTATGAAGGTCTTCAATTTATCGACATCCATGTCGCCCTTAAAGGGAGACCGGTCATCGGGATCATAGGCCGCGTTCCCGGCCAGGTCCACGGCCTCCGCATCCCGGACCTCGATATTGGCCCTGGTCGTATCGAAATGGATGTTGCTGGGAACTCGCTGCCCCGGCTGCACCACGGTCTGGAACAGGATCCTCTCGGCGGCACGGCCCTGATGTGTGGGGATCACATTTTTGAAACCGAAGATATTCCTGACGGAATGATCGAAGCGGAAATAACTCCTGGCGCCCGCATAGGATTCGTCTCCCTGCATGATCCCGGCCCACTGAAAATGGCTCATGGCCGAGGTACCGCTGTCTGTCAAAAGGTCGACGAACACGTTCTCCGCAGGAACATTGAACAGGTTGAATCCACCCCTCCGGATTATCTGTTCGCGTTCCTCCCGGGAGGTCATCCGGATGGGCTCGATACTTTTGATCTTGTAGGGTTCCACGGGTTTACGGGACGAATCGCTCATCTGTTGTGTTCCTTTCTGTTAATGAATTTTCTGTCTTTCCGGTTCAGAACTCCACCAGGTCCTTGAGGGCCTGGAGCCGGGCCTCGATCTCCTGATCGGAGATTCCCTTCAGGCGTTCCACACTAAAATCCTCGATCGTGAAGGAGGCCAACACGCTGCCGTAGGCCGCGGCCTTCCGGAAATCCTCGGGCCGAAAGGAGCCGGCCCGATCCAGATAGCCCAGGAATGCCCCGGCAAAGCTGTCTCCGGCACCGGTCGGATCGATCACGGATTCGCAGGGATAAGCCATGACAGCAAACATAAAGTCCTTGCCCATGAGCAGGGCCCCGTGTTCGCCTTTCTTGATGACCACCAGTGAGGGCCCCATGGAGAGCAGCGCGTGTCCGGCCTTGATCAGGTTCAGCTCGCCGGCGATCATTTTAACTTCTTCGTCATTGGCGAAGAATATATCCACTTCTTTCAGTACCCGAACCAGGGCTTCGGGCTTGGTGTTGATCCAGAGGTTGATGGTGTCCATGGCGACCAGGCGTGGTTCCTGGGCCTGCCTGCGGATCTCCTCCTGGAGTTCCGGATCGATGTTGCCCAGAAACACGATGTCGGCAACCGCATAATCCGAGAGCAGCAGGGGCTTGAAATCCTGGAACACATTGAGATCCGTCCGGATTGTGGTCCGCTGGTTGGGGTCGTCACCGTAGCGCCCCTCCCAATGAAAAGTCTTGCCCTCCTCACGGGTCACACCCCGTGTGTCCACCCCCTTCGAATTCAGGAGGGAGATGAATTCCTGCGGAAAATCCTCACCCACCACAGCCACGATCTGGGGCGAGGTGAAATAGCTCGCCGCCAGGGCAGCGAAGGAACAGGATCCCCCGATGATACGCTCCTTGCGCTCGGTGGGTGTTTCTATGGTATCGAACGCCAGGGAACCGACGATGACGAGACTCATGTTGATATCACTCCTATTGCCCCAGATACTTTTCGAGGATGTGACGCAGTTTTTCCTTGGATTGTTGAGGGATGATGGCCGGATCCGTTACAATGCAGCCCTGCAGGGCCCCGGAACAAGCGCATGCATCCTGGGCGGTTGCTGAGAGTTGGGGGATCACCTCCCGAAGAAGGGCCTTGGCATTGCTGCTGTTCTCTGCCACATTCTCCATGATCATCTCGACGGAGACCGGGCCCTCGGATTCGTGCCAGACATCATAGTCCGTGATCAGGCTCATGCTGGCATAGCAGATCTCCGCCTCCCTGCACAGCTTCGCCTCCGTGGCGCTGGTCATGCCGATCACGTCGAATCCCCAGGACCGGTAGACGCCGGACTCGGCCTTCGTGGAGAAGGTGGGTCCCTCGATACAGACATAGGTCCCCTTGGGATGGATGCGCAGCCCCAGTTTTTCGCCCGCCCTGTAGAGGGCCCCGGCCAGCGAGGCACAGACCGGTTCTGCCATGCTGACGTGCGCGGCTACCCCCTGACCGAAGAATGAATTCTTCCGCCGTGTGCGGTCGAAGAATTGATCGGGGATCACGACATCTCGGGGCCTGACCTCTTCCTTCAGGGAACCCACAGAATTGATGGAGATGACACTGCCTGCCCCGAGCATCTTGAAGGCATAAATATTGGCTTGATAGTTGATCTCAGCCGGCAGCAGGCGGTGTCCCCGCCCATGCCGGCTCAGGAAGGCGATCTTGGCGCCTTCGTAAGCGCCGATGAAGAAAGAGTCGGAGGGATCTCCGAAGGGTGTCGTGACCTTGACCTCGTCCACGGTCTCGATCCCTTCGATATTGTAGAGGCCTGTTCCTCCCAGGATGCCGACTGCAACCTGGGGGAGGTCATCCGAAGCGTTCTCTGTCATGGCTGCTCCTTTCGAAAAGCCGGGCTAACCGCAAGCAAGAAAACAAGAAAGAAAGAAAAATGGGGACACCCATTCCTCGCTCCACGGCGCCTCGCAGCTGGGGAAATCTGATTTTTCAATACAAAGCATGCAAGGGTATTGATATATACCGAATGCTTTTCCCTGTCAAGCCGGCCAACCTCCCCCCTATGTTCCCACCCACCCTAGAGCTTAAGAGTTATTCGTATGCTCGCCGACCTCCCGCCTATGTTCTCACCCACTCTTGGGCTCCGCTGCTGGCGGTTTGGTGCTGCCTGTCCGAGCCATGGGGTGGCAAAACGAGTTGGCCAAAGGCACGCACTATCTTTCCAAGCCCATGGGGTGATTGGGCGGGTCTTCGGTTAACAAGTGCTTCGAGGCCAGCTCTATTTTTGTGAGCCCATGGGGTGGTTGGGTGGGTCTTCGGCGAACAAAAATAGAGCTGGCCTCTCATGGACTTCCCAGCGCATTTCCGCTATCCTATGCCAGGAGAAATGGGATGAGCGAAGACCAGGACATCAGGCCCCTGATCAGCCGGCTGCAGCGGGCCGAGAACGTGGTAGCCTTGACGGGCTCCGGAATCTCGGCGGAGTCCGGCATTCCGACCTTTCGGGGAGCAGAAGGGCTTTGGAAGACCTACCGAGCGCAGGACCTGGCCACTCCCCAGGCTTTTGCCCGGGATCCCAATCTGGTCTGGGAGTGGTATGACTGGCGGCGGGGGCTCATGTCTACTAAGCTTCCCAACGCCGGACACCAGGTCCTTGCAGCCTGGGAGACCACGATCCCGAATTTCACGCTGATCACGCAGAATATCGACGGTCTGCACAGTCGGGCAGGCTCGCGAAGCATCCTGGAGCTGCACGGAAACATCTGGAAGCTGCGCTGTACACAGGAAGGAACCCTGGTCGAAAATACGGAGTTTCCACTCTCTCCACTCCCACCTCTGTGCCCGGACTGCGGGGCCATGCTGCGCCCGCATGTGGTATGGTTCGGCGAATCCCTGGACCCGAATGTCATCCAACAGGCTTTCTCAATAAGCGCCCGCTGCGACTTGATGTTCGTGGTGGGGACCTCGGCCATCGTACATCCAGCCGCATCACTGCCCCTGGCTGCCCTGGAGGCCGGGGCGGCCGTCGTGGAGATCAACCCGGAACCCACGCCCCTGACAGATCATCTGGAGTTTTCCTTCCGTGGTATGGCCGGCGACATCCTGCCGCGGATCGATCGAGCCCTCCAAGAGGGCACCAGGGCGGGCGGGGGAGATGACTCATGAAATTCGTCTATTTTGATGCGTTCTCGGGCTGCAGCGGCGATATGATCCTGGGCGCGCTGCTGGACCTCGGGGCCGACAGGTCATTTTTTCTGGATTCGGTGGCCGGACTAAACCTCCCGGTCGAGGTCTCCATTCAGGAGACCCAAAGGGGCTCTCTGCGCGGTCTTAAGGCCGACGTCAAGGTGACCCGCAAGGATCACCTCAGCCGGAAATGGTCCGACATCCAGGAGATCATAAACGGCGCCGCGCTCTCTCCAACGGTAAAACAGCGCGCCCTGGCCGTATTCCGTCGGCTGTTCGAGGCCGAATCCCGGGTCCACGGGCGGGCCTGGGACGAGACCCATCTACATGAGGCCGGAGCTGACGATGCGCTGGTGGACATCGTGGGATTTTGCATATTGGCGGAGCTGCTCGACATCGGCGAATTCTATGCCTCTCCCCTGAACGTGGGCGGCGGATGGGTCGAGGCAGCCCACGGCAAACTCCCGGTGCCGGCGCCGGCGGTCAGCGAGCTGCTCACGGGAGTCCCGACCTACTCAGCCCATGTCCAGAAGGAGCTGGTTACTCCGACCGGGGCCGCCATTCTGACCACGGTGGTGAAGTCCTTTTCCGAACTCCCGGAGCTGTGCTATGACAAGGTGGGATGGGGAGCCGGAGGACGCGACATCCCCGAACTCCCCAACCTCCTGCGCGTTTTCTATGGGGACAGCGAGACAGTGACACCCGACAATCGGGTCTACCAGGTCGAGGCCAACATCGACGACTCCACACCTCAGGTGTTGGCCTGCTTTCAAGATAAGGCACTGCATGAAGGGGCGCTGGATGTGACCCTGACGCCCGTGGTGATGAAAAAAAACCGCCTGGCATGCAAGCTATCGATCCTGGTCGAGGAGGCGGCGCTGGAGAACCTGATACGGCTGGTTTTCGAGGAAACCAGCTCCATCGGCGTCCGCTACTATCCTGTGATACGCCGTGTGTTGTCCCGCCGCTTCGAAACCGTTTCGGTCCAGGGCGAAAAGATAAGGCTCAAGCTGGCCCAGCTGGAGGGAGAGACGGTCAATATCCAACCTGAGTTCGACGACTGCCTGAAGGCGGCTGACAAGACGGGCCGGCCGGTCAAGGAGATTCTCGACCTGGCCCGGCAGGCCTATTCCGGAGCGAACACCAAATCCGAGGAGCAATAGCCACGATGGCCGGCAAAAAGAAAGTGGATCTCAAGCGCATCGAGGAGGGCGTGAAGCTCATCCTGGAGGGGATCGGAGAGGACCTGGAGCGCCCCGGTATCAGCAGTACCCCGGAACGCGTGGCTCACATGTTCGAGGAGATCCTGAGTGGTACACATGAGGACCCCGGCGAATACCTCCAGCCCATCCAGGGCGAGAGACACGATGAGATGGTGATCATCAAGGACATCCCTCTCTACTCGATGTGCGAACACCACCTCCTGCCCTTTGCCGGCGTGGCCCATGTGGCCTACATCCCCAAGGGAGGGAGGATCGTGGGCCTCAGCAAGATCGCGCGCGTGGTGGAGGCGTTTGCCCGGAGGCTTCAGGTCCAGGAGCGCCTCACAAAGGAGATCGCGGATCTCATCGATTCGGCCCTCAATCCGCTGGGTGTCATGGTGATCATCGAGGCGGAACACATGTGCATGTCCATGCGGGGAGCCAAGAAGCCCAAGTCACACACGGTGACCTCTGCGGTCCGGGGATCATTCCGTACGAACAGCGCCACCCGTGCCGAGGCCATGACACTGATCCAAGGAGGAGCGACCGGTGGACGAGAATCGTAAGCAGACGTTCTACATCACAACACCGATCTACTACGTGAACGATGTCCCCCACATCGGACACGCCTACACGACCATCATCGCCGACGCGGCAGCGCGCTTCAAGAAGATGATGGGCCATGATGTGTTTTTTCTCACTGGCACCGACGAGCACGGCCAGAAGATCGAGAAGGCAGCCGCAGCCCGGGACATCCAGCCCATCGAACTGGCCGACCAGATGGTGAGCCGCTTCAAGGATCTGTGGGAAGCACTCGGCATCGAATACGACGCCTTCATCCGCACCACTCAGCCCCACCATGAAAAGGTGGTGCAGACGCTATTCAAGAAGCTCAAGGACAAGGGGGACATCTACAAGGGGACCTATGAGGGGTACTACTGTGTCTCGGACGAGAACTTCCTTTCCGAGGACGTACCCCTGCAAGAGGGAGGCTTCAAGTTCTGCCCGGACTGCGGCAAGGAAGCGGGCAAGGTATCAGAGGAATGCTATTTCTTCCGGCTCTCGGCCTATCAGCAGCCCCTGCTGGATTTCTATGCGGAGAATCCCGACTTTGTGCGCCCCCAGAGCCGCATGAACGAGATCACGAGTTTCGTGCGCCAGGGACTTAGGGACCTGAGCATCACCCGGACCACGGTGAAGTGGGGTGTTGCCATACCGGACGACCCGGACCACACGGTCTATGTCTGGTTCGATGCCCTGCACAATTATCTGTCCGGGATCGGATTCGGAAGCGACGAAGCTCTGTATGAGAAGTTCTGGCCGGCAAATATCCACCTGATCGGGAAGGACATCCTGCGCTTTCATGCGGTGTACTGGCCCGCCTTCCTGATGGCCGGGGGGTTTCCACTGCCCGAATGCGTTTACGGCCACGGCTGGTGGCTCAAGGACAAGACCAAGATGTCCAAATCGAGGGGCAATGTGCTGGACCCTCATCTCATCCTGGACACCTTCGGGACAGATCCGCTGCGCTATTTTCTCCTGCGGGAGATCCCCGTGGGGCTGGACGGGAACTTTTCCCATGAGGGATTCATCCACCGTGTAAACTCCGACCTGGCCAATGACCTGGGCAACCTGGTCCAGCGCGTTTTGACGATGATCCGGAGCTACTTCTCGGGCCGGATCTCCGAGATGGGGGAGGCCACTCGAGAAGACCTGGCGCTCGGCGCGGCATTCGAGGATCACAAAGACAAGATCATCAAACACTACTCAGATCTGGCGATCAACCGGGCCCTGGAAGAGATCTGGGCCTATATCAACACCGTCAATCGATACCTTGCGGACAACGAACCCTGGAAAAAGGCCAAACAGGAAGGGGAACGGCCTCGCCTGGGCCGCACCCTGTATCAGGCCGCAGCGGCCATCCGCGCCGTCGCCTGCCTCGTGTATCCGGTCATGCCCGGTTCCGCAGACAAGATCTGGCATTTTCTGGGCGAGGACACATCGCCGGGGAAGACGTCCCTGGAAGGCCTGGACTTCGATGACCTGAACAGCGGGCGCGAATTTCTGCCGCCTGAACAGCTGTTTCCCCGGGTCGATCTCAAGGATTTCCTCAAGGAAGAGCCGGAAAAAGCCCCGGCAGCGGCACCAAAAAAGGAGAGAACATTGGAGCAAATCACATTCGACGAATTCAAACGCATGGACCTGAGGGTGGCCGAGATCCTCGAAGCGGAGCGTGTTGAGGGAACGAACAAACTCATCATGATGAAGATCGACATCGGAGACGAAACTCGGCAGATGATCGCCGGGATCGCCAACACCTATGCGCCCGAGGATATTATAGGGAAAAAACTCATCGTGATCGTCAACCTGAAGCCGGCCAAGATCCGGGGCCTCGAATCCCAGGCCATGCTCCTGGCCGCCGTGATGCCCGATGATTCGGCCATCGTGCCCTTCTTCCAGGAGGACATCCCCACGGGCGCCAAGGTCAGATAATACAGAGGGAATCCTGCCCTCCTCAGCGCAGGAACGGCAGCAGGCGCTCCCGGGACACCTCCCCCTCCCTCAGGATCGCAGGAGGGCACACACTCAGGTCGAGCACGGTAGAGGGCCTGCCCCCAGGAGTGTCGCCTCCGTCAACGATAAGATCCACTTTCCCAGAAAAATCCCGGACGACTTCCCCTGCAACGGAAGTATCCATCTCCCCGGAGAGGTTGGCGCTGGTGGCTGTCAGGGGGAAGCCCGCGGCCGTCACGAGCTCGCGCAGCCAGGCAAGATCGGGGATCCGGACGCCGATTGTAGAGGATCCGCCCAGGAGCCCGGCCGGCAGCCGGGGGGACGCGGAGAGGACGATGGTCAGGGGGCCAGGCCAGAAGGCTTCCGCCAGAGGAAGCAGTTCGGGCGGGATATCCGCCGCCACCTCTTCCAGCATCCTATGATCCGAGATCACCAGAGAGAGCGGCTTTCCCTCTTCCCTCCGCTTGATCCGGTAGATACGGCGAACAGCATCCGCATCATATCCTGAGGCTCCCAGCCCATAAAACGTGTCTGTGGGGTATACGATCACTCCTCCCCGGCGCAGAATCCCGACAGCCTTGCGCAGGGATCCCAGGTCCTCGCCGTCCCATTCTATGCGCACGATCTCTGTTTTCATGGTTTGTCCCTCTATAATAACCCTCAATCCCCGATCAGTAAAACCCCTCTGGTCTTTTATTGTCTCGGTGAATCAGGTAGAATTTGTATAGAAGAGGACAATTGACCTGTATTGGACACAGTCTGCAGCGAGTTTTCCCCAGGAGCCAGGGGGACGCAGGATTGGCATAGATTTTGCATCGGTAAAGCAGCGAGGAGTGCAAACATGAAAAAGATCGGTATGATTTCATTGTTGTTAATACTGTTGATTTCCCCAAGCCTGGTCTATTCCGACATCGTCACCTTCAAACTCGGATATTTCTTCCCCAGGGCCGGAAGCGACCTCTGGATAACTGAACTCGAAAATATGACCTTCCAAAAGACCGATTTCACCGGTTCCATCTTCGGCTTCGCCTATGAATACTTCGTGTCGCGGGAGATCTCGGTCCAGTTCAGTGTTGACGGCTATACCAAACAGAAATCCGGCGTCTACCAGGAGTGGGACGGCCTCGATGATTATGACGGCCGCTGGGCTTATCCCCGGAACTCCCTGTCGATGGTCGATTTTGTCCCCCAGCATATCTACTCCGTGTCCATTACCCCCGTCCAGATGAACGTCAAGTTCACTCCGTTGGGGCGGGCACAGAAGATCATTCCCTATATTGGAGCTGGGATCGGACTCTACATCTGGAGTGTGAGGATGCAGGGCGATATCGTCGATTTTGATGATGTCTGGGAAGACATCGACCTCGGAGTCATCATCCATCCCATCTATACTTCAGACATCCGGGATGAAAACAAGCTGGCCTTCGGATTCCAGGGGCTGGCAGGCGTGATGTTCCCGCTGGCGAGCCGGGTCAGTTTCGAGGGCGAATTCAAATACAATTTTGCCAAGGGTTCCCTGGACAAATTCATCGGGTTCGAGCGCTTCGATCTGAGCGGCTTCCAGATCTGCCTCGCCATGAACTACTGGTTCTAGGCCGCTATCCGTCTTCGTATCTCTCGTAGCACACGATCCGATCCAGGGCACTGCGCCCCCTGTGAGCGGGCGACTCGTCCGGATATCCCAAGGGAGTCAAGGCGAGGACTTTCACGTCTCGTGGGATGCCCAGCAGGGCCTTGACCTCGGTCTCGTCGAAGGCCCCGATCCAGCAGGTCCCCAAGCCCTCCTCCTGAGCCTGCAGCATAAGGTGATCGACCGCGATGCTCACGTCGATGGTCCAGGATGTCATGTAGTTCCCCTGACGCTGATAGCTGCGGTCGGGATATCCGCAGGCCACTACGACGAGCGGCGCCTTGGCCACAAAGTATTGCTTACGGGAGGCCTCGGCCAGCTGCATCCGCATCTCCGTATCCCGGACCAGGATGAACTTCCAGGGCTGGAGGTTCTTCCCCGAGGGCGCATTCCTGGCCGCCTCCATAACACGAGCCAGCACCGCCTCTGGTATGGGATCCTCTTTATAGACCCGGATGCTCCTCCGTTCTCTGATCAAATCCAGCACTCCCATCTTCTTTCTCCTTTCTGGGTTTATTCACTCCCGCCAGGGGAGTTGGCAGGCGTCGGCGCGGATCCAGGATCCGGGCCGTGACGCAGCAGCAGCTCCTCGTAAGGCTCCGCCTCGGGGGCCTTCCCGCGCTTGTGGAAGCCTCCGATCAGGATGCGGCATTTTCGTGCCAGCTCGGCTTTTACCTGTTGGGTCTGTTCCGGCGTCAGGTCGAGGGCCAGGGCCTTTTCCAGCGCCGTCACACGGAAGCGGTCCATGCCCCAGTATTTTCGCGACAGCTGATCAGCGTGTCCCCCGCGCTTCACGATCAGGGCCTCAGGCAGTGTATGCACGGGGTAGCGGTGGGCCAGGCGGATCCCCAGGTCGTAGTCTTCACAGGCAGGCAGGCTTTCATCGAAGCCGCCGATCTCCGCGAACACGCTCCTGCGGAATAGGGCCGAAGACATGCTCAACAGACAGAGCGGCAGGAATCTTTCAAAAACCCGGCCAGAGTATTTCCGATGCTTGCTGCGGGGATTGACGAACACTCCGTTCCGGATCCAGGTCTCTTCGGTGCACACCACGGCGGCCTCGGAATGTTCCCGCATGAAGAGCATCTGCCCGGTGATCTTCCCCGGCTTCCAGAGATCGTCCGAATCCAGGAAGGCTACAAACTCCCCACGTGTCAGCCTCAGCCCGAGGTTGCGGGCGGCGCTGACTCCGGAATGCGGCTGCTTGACATAGGCGATACGGTCCCCATAGGGACGGATCGCCTCGGCCGTATCATCCGTCGATCCGTCATCCACTACCACGAACTCCCAATCCTCTCTCCCCACCCAGTAGTCCTGATCCAACACCGATTGGATGGCTTCCAGCAAGAAAGCGGACCGATTGTACGTGGGGATGATGACGCTGATCTCGATATCAGATTGTTTGCTCACAGCCATGGTCAGGGCTTTCCTCTCCCCTCGGATCGATCCAAGTAAGTATTCAGCGCTCGACCGGGACGCGCTGGTCCAGCCTGTAGGGCAGGGAGAGGCTCCCCCATTCCATCTGAATGGTCAGGGTTCCAGAGACCTGGCAGGAGACGGCTTCCTGCATAAGGAGCCCATGCACATCGTTACCCACCTCGTAAAAACTGAACAGGAGGGGTATGAAAAGGGGCAGCGCCGCTGAGGCGGCCAACGGTTCGGAGGGAGAGAGCCTCCCCCGTTTGAGCGGGTGCCCGCCGATCTTGAGATCATATTCCAGCTCATCAACGTCGAAGCTGAAGCCGTTGGGATTGGAGATCCGCAGCTCCACCTGCAGGTCCGCACCTCCGATGGTGAGGGCGTTGGCCTTGACCGCACGCACGTCCACGGTCGGGGCCTGAAAAATGGGAAACATCGCACTGAAGGCAAAAGGCAGCGCTCCACTCCGGCGGCGCCCCCGCGCAAACATCAATTCCCCCATGATATAGCAGGGGACGGAGGCTGCATCCTGGATCCCTGAAATGCTCCGGTTCAGGAGCTTGTACGTGATGCGGACCGGAAACCGGACCAGCTCACGGGAACCGCGGGGCAGTGAGAACATTCTATCCAGGTTCCTCTCTGGGAGCCGGAAATATTCCTGTTCCATGATCACAAACCTGTACATGTAACCAGAGAGGGCGTAGTCCCGGGAAGAGACATTTTCCAGGTTGAGGTAGAATACGAGATCCAGCCCCTCGGGGCTCAGGTTCTCCACGCGTCTCTCTTCCAGCGTGATCTTGATGTCATCCTTAAGGGCCGCCGCAGATGCGGCTCCCGCCACGGCTGCCAGCAGGGCGATCGCTATAAACCATCTTCTGTGCATTTCTAACTCAGGTACTGCGTCACTTAGTAGGATACACCAACCACCCTGATTTTTCCAGACCACGCCAGATATTCAACGCTCGTTTGCCCCAGGTATGAGGCACAGCGGAAAGCCGGCGTTCTTCCCGGAAGGTGGTTCGATTGAAATATTCCTGAGGCTGGGTTATCATCTCCCTGATACGGAGCCGTGATGAACACCCTCAAGATACCTTTCCGGGAACATGATCTCTTCGTCCGCCTGTTCGGCCGGGATGTCTATGTGGTCGGAGGGGGAGTGCGCGACGTGTTGCGGGGAAAGAAGGTGCCGGAAAAAGACCTGGACCTGCTCATCCTGCATCACACCGTGGAGGACATCACGCGGCAGCTTCAATCCCATGGCCGGGTCGATCTTGTGGGCAGGAGCTTTGGGGTCATCAAATTCACCTGTGACGGCCTCACCTATGATATCGCGCTCCCGAGAACGGACATCTCTAGCAAGCCCCAGGACACGAAAGTACGGAGCCACAAAGACTTCATCGTCGCGGCCGATCCTGAGCTGCCCTTGGAAAAGGACCTGGAGCGCCGCGATTTCCGCTGCAACAGCATCGCCGTCAGGATCGAGGATTCTAGCATAATCGACCCCCTGGGCGGTAGAGAGGACATCGAAAAGGGCCGTCTGCGCCTGACCAATCCCTCGGCCTTCCCTGAGGATCCGCTGCGGATCCTCAGGGCTGCCCGGTTCGCCTCTGTCCTGGAGTTTACGATCGATCCCGAGGTGTACGCGGCTGCCAAGGGCGTTGACCTTGCCGGCCTCAGTGTCGAACGGATCACCGAGGAGCTGTTCAAGATCCTGCTGGATTCCCCGAGCCCTTCCCGGGGGCTGGAGGAGCTGTTCGTGCTGAGCGCTCTCCGCCAGATCTACCCCGAACTCTTCGCCCTGACCCTGTCCATCCAGGACTCGGAATTCCATCCGGAAAAGGATCCCTACGGCCACCACAGCGTCTGGCAGCACACCAAGATCACGGTGGATCAGGCTGCGCGGCTGGCGAGAATGGCCGACATGGAAGGGCCGGTCCGCTTGGCCCTGCTTCTGGCGGCCCTGCTGCACGACTTGGGAAAACCCAACACAGCCGCCTGGGAGTTCAAGCACGGCCGAATGGTGATCACCAACAAAGGCCACAACATCGCGGGCGAGAAGATCGCGCGTCAGATGTTCGGCCGCCTGAAGATCTTCTCCTACTTCGGCCTTGACCTGAGGAACATCGTCCTGCCCCTCATACGGTGCCACCACAGGGCCTCCGAACTCTGGACGAATCGCGAGGTGGTGACGAAGAAGGCATTCAACCGCCTGGCCGCAGACGTAGGAGGGGAGATCGACCTGATGATCACCCTGGATGCCGCCGATCGAGCGGGCCGGGACGAAACTCCTGTAGAGAACATGGACGAGCAGGCACTGTGGCTCCGCCAGAGGTTCGAAGAATTGAACGTGACCCGGGAGACCATCCTCCCACTGATCCAGGGGAGGGACCTGATCTCCCTGGGTGTCGAGCCGGGCCCTGCAATGGGTACGATCCTCAAGCAGCTGTATCAGATGCAGCTCGATAACGCATTCGAGACCCGGGAAGCCGGTTTGGAGGCGGCCCAGCAGCTGCTCAAGGAGACAGAGTCATGACGGTACTGGTTACAGGCGGGGCCGGTTACATCGGATCCCACACGGTAAAAGCACTGGCAGAGGCGGGCTTCGAGGTGGTGGTTTTTGACAATTTCTCATCCGGCCGACGGGAACTCGTCCAGGGCAGGACTGTGGTAGAGGGCGACCTGGCCCTCAGGAACGATGTCAGCGCGCTATTCCAAGAACACACCTTCGAAGCCGTCATCCACTTCGCCTCCCTCATCCAGGTCGGGGAGTCTTTCCGGGACCCGCAGAAATACTATAAGGCCAACCTGAGCAATAGCCTCAACCTGCTCGATGGCATATTGAAAGCAGAAGTACCCAGGATCATCTTTTCGTCCTCCGCAGCCGTCTACGGGGAGCCTGAGGCCGTCCCCATCTTGGAGAGCCACCCTCTGCGGCCTGAGAATCCCTACGGCCAGACAAAATTTTTTGTGGAATCCATACTCAGGGACTACGCCCGTGCCTACGACCTGAGGTTCATCTCCTTGCGGTACTTCAATGCAGCCGGTGCAGATCCCGCAGGCGAACTGGGGGAGCTGCACGAACCCGAGACACATCTGATCCCCTGCATTCTCCGCGCGCTGCTGGAACAGGACCGCGCGCTCGAGATCTACGGCACGGACTTCCCAACGCCGGACGGAACAGCAGTACGCGATTATATCCATGTGACCGACCTGGCAGATGCCCATGTCCTGGCTCTGAAGGCGCTCCTCGAGGGCCATGGGGGTGGCTTCATCAACCTGGGCACAAATCAGGGGCATTCCGTGAGGGAGGTCATCCACAAGGTCGAAGATGTCACAGGCCGGACGGTGTCCTGCACCGAGGGTGCCAGGAGGGAGGGGGATGTCCCCATTCTGCTGGCATCCAGGGCCCGGGCCGAGGAGTGGCTGGGGTGGAAACCCGAACACTCCGACCTGGGAGAGATCATCCAAACAGCCTGGGATTGGCACCGCAGGTGGCACGGACGGGAATGATCCAGCCATAGAAAACCTCCCCTAAACGGCAACCATCCACGACTAAACTATGTTCTGAGTATCAGAGGAAATTGACTATCTGAGTAGGACGTGCTATAAATACTTTTTTTCAGGTGCAAAATTGACCCCTAAAATCCGCCTTTCATACACGCTGCTGTTGACCCTCACACTGGTCCTTTTCTGGGGATGTGCCTCCGGCAATAAAGCGACAACTGAGATCAAGCCTCCGGAAACCAGTCCGGCCCCTGCGGCTGTCGAGCCAGCCGACACCCCACCCCCGGTCCAGGAGGATAAGGATTTCATCCTCGCAGAACTGCCCGCCATCGAAGAGACGCGGGAGGGTGAGACGAGTGATACCGATCCGTCCGAACTCCTGGAAGATGGGATGAGCTCCTACCAGGCCGCCCTCCTGGCCTGGGACCAGGGTGACCTCGACGAGGCGATCCTCTACCTGGATGAAGCTTACAGCCTTATCCTGGACATGGAGGACATGGAAAGCCCTCCCGATTCTCTGCTCGATCAGGAGAGGGACGACCTTCGCCTGCTGGTCGCGCAGCGCATACAGGAGATCTATGCCTCACGCGCCACCGCGGTGGGAGGCAACAACGGATCCATTCCTCTCGAGGTCAACGAGTACGTTCAACGGGAACTCGACAGCTTTACCAAGGGCGAGCGCAAGCTGTTCGAGGATGGCTACAGGAGGTCCGGCCGCTTCCGGGAGATGATCCTGGAGGAACTGCGCAAGGAAGGGCTGCCTGAAGAGCTGGTGTGGATGCCGATGATCGAGAGCTGGTTCAAGACACGGGCCTTATCCAGGGCCAGTGCGCTGGGGCTGTGGCAGTTCATCGCCTCCACCTGATACCGCTACGGCTTGAGTCGGGACCGCTACATCGACGAGAGGATGGATCCCGAAAAGGCTTCTCGGGCGGCGACCCTTTACCTCAAGGAGCTCCATTCCTGGTTTGGGGATTGGACCACGGCACTTGCGGCCTATAACTGCGGGGAATCCCGCGTTCGGCGTCTCATCAAGCAGCAGCGGGTCGCCTACATGGATAACTTCTGGGATCTGTACCAGATGCTCCCCCGGGAAACCCGCCGCTTCGTACCCCGATTTGTAGCGGCGGTGCTGATCGTCAACGATCCGGCTAAGTACGGCATGAACCTGCCCGAGCCCGATCCTCCCCTGCGTTATGAGACCATCTCCGTTAACAAACCTCTCAAGCTTTCGTCCCTGGCAGATAAACTGGGGCTGGAGAGCGAAGCCCTGACTGAATTCAATCCGGAGTTGCGACACAAGTCTACCCCGGAGAAAGAATATGCCCTGAAGATCCCCGTGGGGACCGGAGGCCAGGCCCTGGCCGCCGTCACCAGCCTCTCTCGCTATGTGCCCCCGGAAGCCACATATGTCACGCACTATGTCCGGAGGGGGGAGACGGTCTCCGGCATCTCCACACGCTACCGGACTTCGGTCTCGTCCATTGCCCAGGCCAACCGGCTGAGCCGGAACTACATCATCCGGCCCGGACAGCGGCTCAAAGTCCCAACCCGCTACGGCACTTCCTACTCGACCACACAGACACGACAGCTCGCGGCTGAGGGGGACAAACTTGTCTACACGGTGAAACGGGGAGACACGCTCTACCACATCGCACTGGCATTCAAGACATCAGTCCAGGAGATCAAGAACCAGAACAAACTGAGGAGCAACACCCTGCAGGTAGGACAGAAGTTAACGATACATTCCGGGAACGGGGTGGGGTCCTCAACATTCCATACGGTTAGATCCGGCGACACCCCTTTCAAGATCGCCCAGAGATACGGGATGGATCTGAACGCCCTCCTAAACCTGAACGGCTTGACGCGGCGTTCCACCATCTATCCGGGCCAGAAACTGCGCGTCTCTAATAACCGATAAGCTCTATTTACTCTTCTTCTTTCCTTTTCCCTTCTTCTTCTTTTTCTTCTTGTTTTTTTCCTTCTTTTCCTTTGCGGCCATTTCCTGGCCGCAGCAGAGGAACACATGCTCCTCCACACAGCCGCAATCATCCACGACAATGGCCATACCGCAGACCTCACATCCCCAGTTCTGGCCGGATTTGATCCGGGGAACCTTCTTTGTCTGGGTAGTCGTGGCTGACGGCTTGGCCGATGCAGGAGGCTTGGGAGGCGCCGGTTTTCTGGCGGGTGCAGGTTTCTTGACCGGGGCGGCAGGCTTCGGGGCCGCAGGTTTGGGAGCCGTGGGCTTAGGAGCTGCTTTCTTCGCCGGAGCCGCAGGTTTTTGGGGGGCCGGCTTTCGGGCGGGAGCTGCGGGCTTGGCCGCAGTGGTTTTTGCAGCAGGCTTTTTCACCGGGGCCTTTTTGGCTGATGTAATCCTGGCGGCTGCGGGAGAGCGTTTTGTCGTAGGCATGAGATCCCTCCTTGGTTAATCCCTCAAAGAACAATGAAAGATAAGTATCATCAATCAGGATCGAAGTCAACTCTCGATACGGTCCCCTCTCGGGAAATGGGAACAAGGCTACTTGTATCCCCACCCCTTCCAAGGCGGGCGGTTGGGGAGGGTGATGGCGGTTCCTGATCTTCATCCTTTTAAGGGAGAGGTGGGTGGGGGAGGTTGGACGGGGATAAAAAGGTTCCTGATCTTCATCCTTACAAGGGAGAGGT
>CBESWG010000022.1:0-52938 GCA_965533275.1 uncultured bacterium | reverse complement strand
GATCGTTGGTCTGGCATCCTATTGAAAATACCAAAGCGGCGATGCCCAAGAAAAAAAGCAAATTTTTATCGATTGAGTTTGACATGGGTGACCCTCCTTGCCTGGGGATGATGTGCCATCCCCTATTGTTCATAGATAGGGTTGTTCAGGCAAGGAAAATTGCTTAAAGTGCTGGTTTTGCCCCCAAAAAGAGCCGTTTAAGGCTAAAAAATGGGGCCTGTAAGGGTGTAAGTGGTTTGTTTTCAGTTAGATTTCATGGTCCGTCCCCGAAAGAGGAGGCCGGAGGCGACGATGAGGGCGCAGACGACGCCGTCGAGGACCGGGGCGCCGAGCTCCTGCTGCAGGCGCTTGTCCAGGCCGGTCATCCCGGCACAGCCCAGGACGATCACCTCGGCGCCGTCCTCGGCCAGGGCGCGGCGTGCGGCATCCAGGTACTTCTCCTCATCCGGGGCGTCCTCCATGCCGGGGGAGGGCGCCCGCACTGAGGCGAGCTGGCCGGCGAGGTGATACTTGCGGACCAGGGCCTCCTTGTTGGGGATGGAGTGCTCCGCGGTCGACACCACGGAAAACCTGTGGCCCAGCATGGCCGCCATCTGCATGGAGGCCTGCCCGATCCCGATCACGGGCTTGTCCGTGATCTCCTTCAGCACATCCAGGTTGGGATCGCAGTGGCAGGCCACAATGAAGGCGTCGCAGGTGTCCTGGTTCTCCTGGACCAGGGCCATCATCCCCGGAGCGGTCTGAACCTGATCCTGGTAGGTCTCGATAAAGCGGGGCGCGTCGGGATTGCAGCGGCACTCAACCTCGTATTTTCCTGCCGCGAAAGCCTCCGCTGTCTCCCGGATCTGCCGTGTCATGTTTTCATCACTGTTCGGATTTATAATCAGGATCTTCATCTCGTCGCCTGTCGTCAATCGGAGATTCAAATGAGAATCAATTTCCCGATGATATCCAGATATGTAGGATGCGTCAAGGAATGCGGAACACTCAGCCGCTGCTCAAGCATCAACCAGCATGAAGGGAGTATCCGGTGCCGGCTGCGAGATCCGCTCCTCGATCTTGGCCTCCGGATAGCTCAGCAGGCGCATGAAGTCCCTCGAGAGTTTTCGGCGCGTATCGGCATCGTAGGCTCCCTCCTTTTCCAGCCGCTCCTTCCTGGTCTTCAGCTCCAGATAGTCCCGGTACACGGAGTCGTCTTCGAAATACAGGATCGACCATTTGCCGCGAGTGAATTCTTCAGACTGGAGTTCGGTTAAAAGAAGGGATTTATCCAGAACCGAGCAGATGCCGAAGCGGCGCACGGTCTCATCGGATAACGGACCGATCACACCATAATCTTCCGGTGAGACCGGAGGGCTCAGCGCCAGGCGCTTGACGCCGCAGGCCACCATCTCTACGAAACAGTTGATCATCCCCAGCTGGAAAGAGATGCGGTCGATCGAATAGGGTGTTTTCTTCATCTTAACTCTCCTTGGGCAAATCCGCGGCTCATTCCCTACTCAGTTCGCTTCAGCCAATGCGTTTTCCACCGGGAGACCGGACATATCCTTGGCCTGTATCGGTCACAGAGGTCGGGAATCGGTTCTGACCTGAGATGTAGTCCTGCATGAGCTTGAAAAAGGCCCCGCTCAGTGCCACAACGGCCACAAGGTTCGGGAGCGAGCAGACGCCGACAGAGATATTGGCCAGGACCCAGAGCCGGTCCACGTCCACGACACCCGCAAAGAGCACGCCAGGCAGCAGGTAGAACCATTTGAAATAGCGGACGGCCCGGCGGCCTATCAGGTTGATGATCGCTGTCTCGAAGTAGATGAAGAATCCGATCTGGGTGGTGAGGCAAAACGTCAGGATCGAGACCGAGATCAGGGCTCCGGAGAGGCCGGGAGAGAGCTCTGCGGAAAAGGCGGCGATCACCAGCTCGATACCGGATTCTCCTCCGCTCAAGACTCCGGTGGAGAGGATGGCGAAGGAGGTGATGGTGCAGATCACGATGGTGTCGAAGAAGACCTCGAAGGCGCCCCAGAGTCCCTGCTGGAAAGGATGGGGAGTGTCCGCATTGGCGTGTACCATGGGGGCTGTGCCCAGGCCGGCCTCGTTGGAAAGCATGCCCCGGGCCATGCCCTGCTTGAGGGTGGCGGCGATGGCGGCTCCGGCGAATCCTCCGGCGGCCGGGGCCGGGGCGAAGGCATACGTGAAGATGGAGGAAAAGACATCGGGGATCCGGTCGAAATTGAGGACAAAAATGACCAGGCCGCCCACGATGTACAGCAGCGACATGAGGGGCACCAGCGCCTCGCAGAAACGGCCGATACGGCGGATGCCGCCGAATATCACCACACCCGTGATCACCGCCATGACCCCGGTCGTGAGGTAGGGATTGAGAGCGTAGCTCCTCAGGAACGAGCGGCCTACCGTGTGGGACTGGATCAGTGTGGCGGTGAAGAGCGAGTTGACGAGGATGCCCAGGCTGAAGAGCTTGGCCAGGAGGGGCCAGCCCAGCCCCTTGCGCATGTAGTACATGGGGCCGCCGTGCAGGGCGCCGTCTGGATCGTATTCGCGGTAGTGCACGGCGAGGGTGATCTCGACCGTCTTGGTCATCATGCCCAGCAGTGCAAAGACCCACATCCAGAAGATGGCGCCCGGCCCTCCTACGGACAGCGCCGTAGCGACTCCGGCCATATTCCCCATGCCCACGGTGCTGGCCAATGCCGTGGCCGTGGCCTGGAACGGCGTGATCTTCTCCTTGCTCCGCTCCCTCGGGGCCGCAAATACATTTCCCAGGGTGTTCTGCCAAATGAGCCGGAGTCCTCGAAGCTGGAAAAAGCGGGATCTCACGCCGAGATAGAGGCCCACCGCGGCGATGAAGGCCATGGTCCAGGGGCCCCACAGGATCGTGTCGATCCGGCCGGCCCACTCCAGAATGCTGTCGATCATGATTCCAAACGCCTGTGCAGGTAGCGCCCGCGGCCTTTTTGCGCCAGGCATTCCCCGCCGTCGATGATCAGCTCTCCCCGGGAGAAGACCTTCTTGATCCTGCCCCTGACCTCGATGCCTTCGTAGGCGCACCAGTCCGCGGCCATGTGGAGCGTATCCAGGCCCATGGTCCAGCTCTCCTCGGGATCGAACAGGACCAGGTCGGCGTCACTGCCTGGTGCGATGGCCCCCTTTTGCGGGAAGAGGCCGAACAGACGGGCCGGTGCGGTGGAGATCAGGCTGACCCACTGGGACAGGGAGATCCGGTCTTTGGCCACGCCCTCTGAAAAGAGGAGGGACAGCCGTACCTCGATCCCCGGGATGCCGTTAGGGCAGAGGTCGAACCGGTCCCGGCCTAAAAGCTTGGCCTCCCAGGAGAAGGCGGCGTCGTCAGAGGAGACCTGCACAATGTGTCCCTGCTGTAGGCCCGACCAGAGGGCCTGCTGCACGCTCCTATCACGCAGCGGGGGAGAGCAGATCCATTTAATGCCGTCTTCCCGTTCCAGCTCTGCATCGGTGAAGATCAGGTAGTGTGTGCAGGTCTCGCACAGGATATCCGTTCCTTGGTTCTGTGCCCGCTTGATCGTCTCCAGACCAGCGGATGATGCCAGGTGCACTATGAACACTCGCCCGCCGGTCTCGTGCGCGATACGGACGGCTTTGCGGATGGCGATGTCTTCAGCCTGGGCAGGGCGGCTGCGGGCATGGTAGATCGCCTGGGTGTTTCCTGTAGCGATCAAACGGGGGACATTGGCCTCGATGATGTGGTTGTCCTCGGCGTGGAGCATCAACATTCCGTTGGCGTCCTTGAGCCGGGAAAGGATCTGGGTGAGCTCAGGCACCTCCATCATCAGCCCCTCGCTCCGGTAGGTCATGTAGCACTTGATGGTCGGGGCCCCCCGCTCCACCAGCAGCGGAATCTCGTCCAGGACCTCGGGGGAAAGCCGGGTGATGACAGGGTGCACTCCCCAGTCCACGAGAGCCCGGCCTTCTGCCTCCTCGAACTTGGCCTCCAGGGTGCTTGTCAGGGAGGCGCCTGGGGCCTGGTTGGAGAAGTCGATCACACTGGTTACGCCGCCGTGGGCGGCGGCCAGGGTGCCGGTAAAATAGTCATGCACGCTGACAGTCCCCATGAACTTGTCGTTGAAGTGGACGTGCGGATCCACGGCCCCGGGGAGCACCAGCAGGCCTTCAGCGTCGAAGACCTTGTCCGCCTGTTCTGAAATGCCCGGCGACAGGCTTTCGATCCGTTCCCCCTTAATGAGCACATCGCGGCGAACGGCCCCCTCTTCGCCGACGAGCAGGCCGTTTCGGATGAGCGTGGTTTCGTCCGGATTCATGGGGGTGGATTCCCTGATTCGCCCATACTAGCATCCACTTTCCTCGAAGTCAAAACGGAGAAATTGACAACATTTTGGCAGTCGGTCTCGTCTATATAGAGGGAGGGCACTAAATGGGGGGCCTCTCGAGAGCAGAGAGGGGTACAGGGAAGATTGGACGGCCGAGGTGTGTCCAATAAAGTAGAAAGAGCTTTTAAAATGAGTGACAGGTGCAATATAATGGCCGAGGCAGCAACTGATGAGCTGTGCCTTTCGTATAAGTATATGAGGAGATAAGAGAGATCTGGACATGAAGTGCACGAAATGTGGCACTGAGAATCCCGGCGATACTCGCTTCTGCGGGCAGTGCGGCACTTCTCTGTTCAGGACCGGCACGGTATCCGGGGATGAGGTTCTGGAGGCCCCCACGCGGACGCTCATCACTTCCACCAACAAGATCCGGATCGGCGCCAATTTTGCCGACCGCTACCACATCCTCGAAGAGCTGGGCCGAGGGGGCATGGGACGGGTCTACAAGGCGCTCGACACCCAGGTGGACGAGAAGCTGGCCATCAAGGTCCTGAATCCCGACGTGGCGGCGGACGAGAAAACACGCGAGCGCTTCCGCAACGAGCTCAAGACCACGCGCCAGATCTCCCACCGTCACATCTGTCGGGTCTATGACTTCAGCGAGGCGGACGGCCAGGTTTTTATCACGATGGAGTATGTCTCCGGGGAAGACCTGAAGAGCCTGATCCGCCGCATAGGGCAGCTCACATCGGGCAAGGCCGTCTTCATCGGCCGCCAGATCGCGGAAGGGCTGGTTGAAGCCCACCGGCTGGGTGTGATCCACCGCGACCTCAAGCCCCACAACATCATGCTCGACAAAGAGGGCAACGTCCGCATCATGGATTTCGGGATCGCCCGCACGTTCCAGAAAACCGGCATGACCGATACGGGGGTCATCATCGGCACGCCGGAGTACATGTCGCCCGAACAGGTGGAGGGCAAAGAGGTCGACGGACGTTCCGACATCTATTCCCTGGGCATCATCCTCTACGAGATGCTGACGGGCCGGGTCCCCTTTGCGGGGGACACCCCTCTGAGCGTAGCTGTGAAGCAGAAAACCGAGCGGCCCGTGAATCCCCGGAAGCTCAATCCTCAGATCCCACCGGAGATCAGCCGGGTCATCCTGCGATGTCTGGAGAAGGACAAGGCCCTGCGGTTCCAGGATGCGGAACAGCTCCAGGATGAGCTTGTCACTATCGAGCAGGCGCTCCCCAAGACCGACAAGATGGTGCCGGATCGCAAGACCCGTGCTACCAAGGAGATCACGGTCAAGTTCAGCTTCAGCAAGATGGTCATCCCCGCCCTCGTGCTGGTTGGTTTGGCCCTCATCACGATCGTGGGGTGGCGGATGCTTGCCCGGCAGGACGTCGCGCTCTTTGCGGCGGGCAAGCCCTCCCTGGCGATCATGCATTTCGAGAACAACACCGGTGATGCGGCTCTACAGCACTGGCGCAAGGCACTCTCCGACCTCTTGATCGCCGACCTGAGCCAATCCCGCTATATCCAGGTTCTGAGTGGAGAACGTCTCTACGACATCATGGAGGAGCTGGATCTGCTCACAGCCGCTAGCTTTTCCTCGGATGATCTCCGGGATGTAGCAGAACGCGGGGGGACACGATACGTGCTGGTGGGCCAGATGACGAAGGCCGGGGAAATCCTGCGCATCAATACGACGCTCCAGGACGCGAGGAGCGGAGAGGTCCTCGGCTCCGAGCGGGTGGAGGGCGAGGGAGTGGAAAGCCTCTTCGCCCTGGTCGACGACCTGACCACGAGGATCAAAGAAGATTTTCAGCTCTCCGAGGAAAAAATGGCCTCTGATCTGGATGCCCGGATCGAGGATATCACCACGTCCTCGGCAGAGGCACACCAGTACTACAACGAGGGCATGACCTACCACAACCGGGGAGATTACACCAAGAGCATCCCCCACATGGAGCTGGCCGTGGCCCTCGATCCGGATTTTGCCATGGCTTATCGGGCCATGGCCGTGGCCTACCAGAACCTGGGCTACCAGAACGAGGCCGACCGCCGGCTCGAGAAAGCGTTCGAGCTCAAGGACCGCGTGTCCGAGCGCGAGCGGTACTACATAGAGGCCGATTACTTCCGCCGTTCCGATGAAACACTGGATCAGGCTATCGCGGCCTATGAGAACCTGCTGGCCCTCTATCCCGATGATAACCTGGGCAACAACAACCTGGGTGTGGTCTACAATTCCCTGGAAGAATATGATAAGGCCGCTGAGCTGTTCGAGGTCAATGTCCGCAACCGGCAGAAGAGCTACCACTCGTATTCCAACCTGGCCAACATCCATCTGATTCTCGGTCAGATGCGCAAGTCCGAAGGCATCACTCGGCTCTACCTGGACGAGATCTCCGACCATCCCCAGATGCGCGTCACACTGGCCGGCATCCTCATGCGCCAGGGCAAGCTCGACGATGCGCTGGAACAGGCAGACCTGGCCCTGGCCCTGAGCCCCAACCTCCCGGATGGGATCTCCACACGGGGAAATGTGTATTTTTTGAAAAACAACATGGAGCAGGCGCTGATCGAGTACCGCAAGCTCCTGGAGATCGAGCAGCCGGTCACCAACCTGTATGCCCGAAACGTGCTCTCCAACTACTTCATCGCCCAGGGCAAACTGGGGTTGGCCGAGGAACAGCTGCAGGAGGGGTTGGAGCTGGCGGAGATGGTCGGGGAAAACAGCTGGGTGGGCGGTATGCAGTCCGGCCTGAGCTATGTATACGCCCTA
The DNA here is from genome assembly GCA_965533275.1 of uncultured bacterium. GTDB lineage: Bacteria > Acidobacteriota > Aminicenantia > Aminicenantales > Aminicenantaceae > JAUXEH01. The sequence continues at coordinate 45,828 of CBESWG010000022.1, read as the reverse complement.
AAAGGCCGTGCAGCAGATGCAGCCCGGGCTGCCGGGTCGGCAGTAGAGAGCGCCCGGGAAACGCAATCCCAAGAGCAGCTGCGGAAGTCCCTGTTCGCGCAGGCCATGGTCCTGATCCTGGTGGACGATCTCGAGAAGGCCCGACGCTCCGCACAGGAGCTCCAGCAGGTGATCGCCCAGGGCCTGAACCAGCGAGCCATGCGGCATGTGTATCTGCTGAACGGCGTGCTCCTCAGCAGGGCCGGGCAGCATGCCGAAGCCCTGGACGAATTCGAGCGCTCGAGGGAGCTCATGCCCCGGATCGACGATTCCCAGGCCTATCTTTCCGATGCCCAGGCCGAAGCGCTGTGGGCATCGGGTGAGCCGGACAAAGCCCTGAAGCTCTATCAACGCCTGCAGAAGCGTCCCCTGGCGCGCCTGGAAAGTAGCTACTTCTATGTGCGGAGCTTTTATCAGATGGCGAGGATCCTGCAGGAGCAGGGCAAGGACAAGGACGCCGTTTCCCATTACCAGAAGTTTCTGGACCTGTGGAAGGATGCCGATCCCGACATCCCCCTGCTGCAGGATGCGCAGCAGCGGCTCCGCACCCTCTCGCAGTAGAGGTCGTGACCTCGTTCCTTAGCTAAATGACTCGAGACAATGCAGCATACGTGCCGACTTCGGCTTGACTTACAGAGAGTCGCCTTATATATTCAGAAATGCACGGAATAAGTGAGGGGGATCATATGTTTGCACGCATCACAACATCGTATTTTCGGAAGGACCTGATCGACAAGGCCACCGAGATCCTTGGGGAAAGTGTTCTTTCGGCAGCCAGGCAGCAGGAAGGTTTTAAGTCAATGATCTGTATGGTTGATCGAGAAAGCGGGAAGGGTCATGCGATCACGTTCTGGGAGAGCATGGAAAATATCGAAGCCAACGAGAAAAGCCAGTACTACCAGGAACAGCTGATGAAGCTCATGGTGACCTTTACGGCCGATCCCATAAGGGAGACCTTCGAGGTCGTTATCAATAGCTGATCCTCTTTCATTCTTCATATTCCTGCCACACGCATTCGTATCTTCGCTTGATTACTCGTTTTTCTGAGTGAATGCGTAATCACCGCCTGAACACCCTGACCAGGTTGGGTAACATCGACACAAAAACATAGACAACGACCCTCCAAGCTGTATACACTGAATGTCCTGAATTAATCCTGAACAGGAGGTCTCCAATGCGTAGGATCACAATCTTGGCCTTGGGTCTGTGTCTCTGTCTTTCGATTTCTATTGGACAGCCCCCGACCATTCAATCAAAAGTTTCGGGGATGCGGGCTTTTGCGGGCTACTTTCCCTTCTACTGGGACGCCCTGACAGGCAGGATCCTCCTGGAGGTCGACAAGTTCGACCTGGAGTTTCTGTATGTGCATTCACAGCCGGCCGGGCTGGGATCCAATGACATCGGGCTGGACCGCAATCAGCTGGGCCGCAGCCGCGTGGTGAAGTTCCTGCGTGTCGGCCCCAAGGTGCTGCTCATGCAGCCCAACTATGCTTTTCGGGCCGACAGTTCCGATCCGGATGAACGCAAGGCCGTGCGGGATGCCTTCGCGCAGTCGGTCATCTGGGGCTTCAAGGTCGAGGCCGAGGAAGGGGGGCGCGTACTCGTGGACCTCACTCCGTTCCTGATGCGCGATGCGCACGGTGTCGCAGCTCGCATCCAGCGTTCTCGACAGGGAAACTTCAGACTGGATGTCTCCCGCTCGGCGGTGTATCTGGCCAACACGAGAAACTTCCCCAAGAATACGGAGCTGGAGGCCCTCCTGACCTTCACGGCCGGAGATGCGGGCAACTATGTCCGCCAGGTCGCGCCAGATCCCTCGTCCATCACCCTGCGTCAGCATCACTCCCTGGTCGAGCTCCCTGGCCCGGGTTATGAATCCCGGGTGTGGGATCCCCGCTCCATGTTCGGAGGCCGGTCCGGGTACATGGATTTTGCCACGCCCATCGATCAGCCCCTTCAGAAGAAGCTGATCGGCCGCCACCGCCTCCAGAAAAAAGATCCCAACGCCGCAATCTCCGATCCCGTGGAGCCCATCGTCTACTACATCGATCGGGCGGCCCCTGAACCGATTCGCAGTGCGCTGCTGGAAGGGGCCAGCTGGTGGAACGAGGCCTTCGAGGCGTGTGGATACCGCAACGCCTTCCAGGTTAAGGTCCTCCCGGAAGGGGCGGATCCCATGGATGTGCGTTATAACATGGTCAACTGGGTCCACCGCTCCACACGCGGATGGTCGTACGGTGGATCGGTATCAGATCCCCGCACCGGTGAGATCATCAAGGGGCATGTCGTACTTGGTTCGCAGAGGATACGTCAGGACTTCCTGATCGCGTCCGGGTTGGCCGGCGAGTACGACGGCAGCCCCGACGATACGCGAGCGGCCGTGGAGCTGGGACTGGCACGCATCCGCCAGCTCTCTGCGCATGAAGTGGGGCACACCCTGGGAGTGGGGCACAACTACGCTTCCAGCGTCAACGACCGCGCCTCGGTCATGGATTACCCCCATCCCCGGATCAAGATCTCGGCCGACGGCACACTTGACCTCTCCGATGCCTATGATGTCGGGATCGGGGCCTGGGACAAGGTCTGTGTCGCATACGGATATCAGGACTTTCCCGATGGCGTGGACGAAGAGACTGAGTTGAAGGCTATCCTCGACAGCGCCTTCACCGGCGGCCTCCTCTACCTGACCAACCAGGACGCTGCGCCGGCTGGTGGGGCCCATCCCCTGTCCAATGACTGGGACAACGGGACCGATGCGGTAGACGAGCTCGTTCATAAGATGAAGGTACGCGCCATCGCCCTGGCGAACTTCTCCGAGAAAAAGGTCCCGATGGGCGCACCCCTGGCCGGGCTGGAAGAGCTCCTGGTACCGGTGTATCTGTTCTGCCGCTACCAGATAGAGGCGGCGTCCAGCGTGATCGGGGGACTGTATTATGGGCACACGGTCCGCGGCGGCGCACAGGAAGATCCGACCTTTGTCCCTGCTGAGTCTCAGCGCCGGGCCCTGGATGAGCTCCTGCGCACCTTGGCCCCCGAGAACCTGGCTGTTCCGGAACACATCCTTCGGATCCTCCCCCCAAGGGCGCCGGGCATGGGACAGTCACGTGAGCTCTTTCCCGGCTACACAGGGATCACCTTCGATCCCCTGGGCGCGGCCGAAACCCTGGCAGGCATCACGGTCGCAAACCTGCTGCATCCCGAGCGTGCCGCCCGCCTGATCCAGTACCATGCCCGGAATCCCGAGCTGCCGGATTTTCATGACATTTTAGACCGATTGATCGAATTCACATGGAACGCCCCGGAAGAAGATGGGATGCCCGGCGAGCTCCAGCGCGTCGTAGACAATGTCGTGCTCTATCACCTCATGGGACTGGCGGTGTATGACAACGCGGCCCCCCAGGTACGAGCCGTGGCCCGTTGGCAGATCGAGGAGCTGGCAGGCTTGTTCGAGAGCAAGGCCCAGGCTGCGAGCAGCGTGAATTGGAAAGCCCATTTTGTCAGCGCATTGGCCCTGATCGAACAGTTTTACGAAGATCCGAGCCAGCTGAAGCTGCCGCAGCCTCTGTCTGCTCCTCCGGGTGCCCCCATAGGCAACTAAAGGGGAGCCGCATATTCTTTTCTCGCCGGGGACCCACCCAACCACCCCATGGGCTCGGAAAGAACATGCGGCTCCTGGATAGCTTGCCCACCCCATGGGCTCACACAGGAAGGCATGTGCTGCCGTGATTTGAGAATCGAGTTTGTTGGTGGTACAATTCTGGGCTCAGGAGAGAAAACATGACGCAAGACAATAGAGTGCTCGATATCGTAAAGAACGCGATCCTGCTCGAACACAAGGGCAAGGCATTGTATGATTCCGTGGTCAAGACCACCGAGGTGGCGGCCGTGAAGGACCTCTTCGGCTGGCTGGCAGAGGAAGAGGTGAAACACATCGCTTTCCTGGAAATGCAGTTCCGGCGCCTGTCACGGGGAGAGGAGCTGAATGCCCACGGGATCGAGGAGGGGCACAAGCAGGTCGTTAACGCTGTGCTCACTCTGGAGATCGTGCAGGGTGTGTCCGGTGCGGGATATGAGGCCGCAGTGATCTCCGCGGCCCTGGAGTTCGAGAAGCGGGCGGTCGCCTACTATTCCGAGCAGGCCGAAAAGTCCCAAACCGAAGCCGAGAAAGAGGTCTTCGGCTGGCTCTCGAAGTGGGAGGTCACACACATGGAGATGCTGGCCAAGGTGGACGACGAACTCAAGCAGGACATCTGGTTCGACAACCAGTTCTGGCCCCTGGACTAGGCCGGGGCGTCAGCTGCGGGCCTAATCCAGAGGGGGCCCGCAGTTCGTGCCTAGTTCTGCCGCGGGGCGTTGATCAGCCAGAATATCCGTGTGATGGATTTCTTGGGGCCCCCTTCTTCCAGGTAGCCTGAGATCACGACCTTGATCTTGATCGCCTTTTCGAACGTTACCCCATCGATCGTCCTCATGGTCCCGAACTGGTTGACCGCGCCCTTGAGCTTGTTGAGGTGAAGCTCCCTTCCCAGCCGGACATGGTTGAGGAAGATCGAGGGATACCATTCTCCTTGAGAGAAGGGAAGCGGATAGCGCTGCACGTTGCCCTTGATGCCCGTGATCTTGACGTCCTTAGGCGGTTTGTCGTCGGTTACCCGGAAGAACTTGACAGAGAGCTTCTTGTTTCCCGCGAATGCTTTCAGGTTGGTCACGAACAGGATCGTGCTCTTCTCCAGGTGGAGGTCGTTGTTCTCGTCCAGCCAGGGCAGTTCGTAGTCGCCGACGTTGAGGACCTCTTCCTCGAAGGGCAGGAGCCGGGGGGTGTCCAGGTAATCGTGCGACCAGTTGACGCCCAGCTTGTCCATGTAGAATAGGTCGTCCCGCGGGAAGCTGATCTCCTGCCAGGTCGTGCTGGAGGTCTTCTTGAAGGCTGCAGCGGTCACGTGGAACGGATCGGCCGAGAAGTAGTCGTGCGACCAGACATTGGCCTGGTAGCCGAAACCGAAGCGGAAGGCGACGGTCCCGATCCTGAAGTAAGTATTCTTGTTCAGGCCGAAAAAATGGTTCATGAAGTAGACATCGACCTCGTTGATCCAATAGGTCCCGACCCAGCGGTTGCCCTTCTTTACTATGGAAGCAGAGGCAAAGACGATCGTGTTGCTGACGGTCTCGGGGTCGAACAGTGTCCCGTTGGGATTCTTGAAGAACTGGTCGTCCTGGGTCATGACCACTGTGTTGCGGCCGTCCCTGTACAGCTGCAAGTAGAACTCCCAGGGATTGGAGAAGACGGTGATGGGTTTTATCTCGACCTCTTTGTTCACGATGCTCATGGTGGGAGTGCTTTTATTGCCGCGGCGCTTGTCGCTGTACTTGTTCTGAGTCTTGTTGATCTTGGCAATGTGAGGCTTGGAATCCTTGGTGACATCGAAGACGATGTTGACCGGCGCATTCCAGTGCCACGAACGCGTGACCAGCGCGGTCGGCAGCTTGACTTGACTCGCGGCCACATGAACCAGGTTGGGATTCTGGGGCAAAACCTTCCCCGTCTCCGGATCCAGGGGCAGGTAGGTGATGCTGTGGCTGCCGTCTAGATATGTGCTGATCTTGATGACCAGGGGAACCTGCATCCGCCCGTACTCATCCACCATCTGCGCGGAAGCGAGTGTCCCTATCAGCGAAATAAGAACCAGGCCCAATAGTGTCTTTTTCATGGTTTCCCTCCTTGTTATCCTATAAATCCCATAAGGTTATAGTCCTTTATATAAATCTATCATATAAAAAGTTTTAGTGTCAACATCAACTCCGTTTTATTTTGACAAAGTTCTGGGATTGGCCCATATTAGATATATAGGGAGATGTGCTCAAGATGAGAAAGCACGGCTTCATCCGCGCGGCAAAAATGCTGCGTACCTGCCTGGCCTGCGGGGCTGCTGCCGGCCTGTTGGGGAGCCTGCTGCTCCCTCTGTCCCTGGCGGGCCAATCCAAAACACCTCAAGAGCCCGAGCAGGTCCTGCTCGCCATCTACAAGGAGGTCCGGGAGCTCGGCTACCGCGACCAGGAGGATTTCCTCAAGCGGGAATTCCATTTCAACCTCGACGGCAGCATGGCCAACCGGGAGGAGCACATACTGGTCTTGAGCCATGTGCACGGCAACGGCGAAAAGATGATCATGCAGGTGACCTATTTCGGAGAGAACGCCAGGGCCGGCACCGTGCGTACTCCCACGCTCACGCGCGAGATATCCTGCCTGATCGAGGGCAACGCCATCGAGATCCAGGAGAGTATGTTCGAGTGGGATGAGTCCCTGGAGTTGTTTCCCGAGATCCTCAAGGGAATCCAGGACGAGAAAAAATTCCTCAAGCTCCTAAAAAGATAGAGTCAAGAAAGGGGAGGGACTTCCCCCCGACTAGCACCCTACTTATTCATAGCGCAGGGCCTTGATCGGATTGGCACGGGAGGCCTTCAGGGCCTGAAAACCCACAGTCAGAAGCGCACTCAGGGCTGCGGCAAGCGCGGCCAGGATGAAGACGACCGCGCTGATCCCCGTACGGTAGGCGAAATCCTGCAGCCAGCCGCGCATGACGAAATAGGAAACCGGCCAAGCCACCAGCGTGGCCGCCCCCAGCAGGAAAACGAATTCCCTGTAGATGAGGGCGGTGATCTGCGGGGAAGAGGCCCCCAGTATCTTGCGGATCCCGATCTCCTTGGTGCGCTGCTCTGCCGCGAAGGAGGCAAGCCCCAGCAAACCCAGGCAGGCGATGAACACAGCCAGTCCTGCAAAGTACTTCAGGATATTCCCCATCCGTTCCTCGCTGCGGTAGAACGCATCGAAGTCTTCGTTCAGGAAGCGGTATTCGAAGGGGAAATCGGGCACGATCCGCTTCCAGGTCTTTTCGATAAAGGCGAGCGAAGAAGGGATCTCCTGCGAGCTCAGCCGGATCATGACAAAGTTGACACTGTCGGGATTGAGCGTGATGACCAGGGGCTCGATGGCCCTCTTGAGCGGCAGGAAATGAAAATTCTTCACGACTCCGATCACCTGTCCGTCTGGGTTTCCCCAGCCAAAGCGCAGGTCGACCGCAGAATCCACACCCATCACCTTTACGAGCTCCTCATTGATGATGTAGGCCGATTCCCTGTCTGTGGAAAACTCCCGGGAGAAACTTCGGCCCTCCACCAGGTCGATGCCCATGGTCTGGAAGAAGTCATAGTCCACTTGAGTCATGAAGGTTGAGACATCGATCTCGGGATCGCGGCCCTCCCACTGTGCGTCGTCCGTATTGCTGCCGATGGCGGAGGGGCGGTGCCGGGCGCCGGATACTCCCCGCAGGCCGGGATTTCGCATAAGCTCGGATTTGAGTTGGGTGTACAGGCTTCTGTCCACGCCCCTCATCGGCAGGTAGACAGTGTATTCCTTTTCATACCCGAGGCTTTTTGACTTGATATAGTTCAGCTGGCTGTAGACCACTCCGGTCCCTATGATGAGTGAGATAGAGAGGGTGAACTGCACCACCACCAGCACTCGCCGGAAGAGCGTACTGCCAGGCCCAGACTTCAGCTTCCCCCTGAGCGTGCGGATGGGCTGGAACGAACCCAGGAAAAGTGCCGGATAGCTGCCGGATATAAGCCCCGTGACTAGGGCGACGCCGGCCAGCCCCCCAAGGAGTCTCCAGGTGTTGTAGAGCCTGAAGGATATGCTCTTCCCGGTCAGGGAGTTGAAAAAAGGCAGAGCCACTACCACCAAACCCAGAGCGATCACCAGCGATATCAGCGTGAAGAGCAGGGATTCCCCGTAAAACTGGCGTGTGATCTCCCCCCTCACGGCTCCCACCACTTTCCTGATCCCAACCTCCTTGGCCCGCTTGGCCGACCGTGCGGTCGACAGGTTCATGAAATTGATGCAGGCGGTCAGCAGCACGAAGAACGCGATGACCGAAAAGATGTATACATACTGGGAAGCACGGGGACCCGTGTCGAAGCCGAAGTGGCTGTACAGATGGATACGGGCCAATGGCATGAGTGAAAAAGTCAGGTCCTCGATGTCCCGGTGCCGGGCATTCAACTCCGTGATCTTGGCGGTGACCTGCGCTGCCGAGGCGTCTGCTCTCAGCTTGATGTAGGTGGGGATGTTGTTGCTCTGCCAGCTGTCGTTCGTCAATCCCTCGTCCTCCAGGAATTTGAAGGAGAGCAGCATGTTGAAGTGGAAGTCTGAATTCTGAGGGATGTCTTGCATGACCCCGGTGATCCTGAACGTGTGGCGGGAATTGATGGATATGGTTTTCCCCAATGGGTCTTCTCGTCCGAAATATTTTTCGGCCAACTCTTCCGTCACGACCATCGAGAGAGGATCGCTCAGGGCCGTTTTGGCATCCCCTCTGACCAGGGGGAATGTGAAAATCTCCAGGAAGGCCGGATCGACCGCGCGGATGCCATCCTGGTAGAGGATCGTATCCCCATACTGAACGAGCAGCTCACCCATACTCGTGCTCCTCACGGCATGTTCGATCTCGGGGATCTCGGCCTCCAGGGCCCGGGCCATGGGGTACGGCGAGACCGTGACATGGAAAAGCTTCCCGGAATAGTTCTGGTCGAACTCCACGCGGTAGAGCTGATCCACCTGGGTGTGGAAACGGTTGAAGGAGAGTTCATCCAGAACCCAGAGGCTGATGAGCAGGCAGCAGGCCATGCCTATGGCCAGCCCGGTGAGGTTGATGAAGGAATATCCCTTGTGACGCTTGATATTGCGGAAGGCGACCTTGAGGTAGTTCTTAAACATGTGTGCGCTCCAGAAGAAAGAGTTGCGGATATATGCCGGGAGGGATTTGAGGACCTGGCCCCAGAACCAGAGACCCGCAAATAATTTTCCCTTGTCTAGCATGACCTCGGCATGGATCTCCTCGAAGTCCCCGGCCAGAGTGACGTGGTCGCCCCTGTGCAGCAGGAGGTCGAGGATGCGGCGGCGGAAGGGGGGGCGGGATGCCTTGGGTTTTTTCATGCGGTTTTCATTCGGGATTCTGGACGGCGGATTCAGAGAATTCCGCCCAGAGGACCCGGTTCACGCGGTCGATCTCGGTCAGGGCAGACACCCCGCGTGGGCTGATCCGGTAGTAGCGTTTGCTGAGTCCCCGCCGTTCAGGTGTAGAGGTTCCCGAATAAGAGGTGAGGTACCCCCTTTTGGTGAGTCGGTCCAGCGGGAAGTACACTCCTCCCAGAGACAGCTTTTTTCCGGTCAGTTCCTTGAGGTATTTATAGATGGTGGTTCCATATGCGTCCTCTCCCAGTTTCAGGACTGAGAGCAGGATCAGTTCCTCCAGTTTTGTGAGCATTTCCATTGTTTGTCCTCTTATTTCTATTTCTCGCTTTATTCTCTCGTTGTGTCTATCCTTGGCTTCAACCTCTTAAGACGCCCCGCGCCGCAGTAAGGTTGACAATTTTCTAATATTTAGAAAACTCTTGGGTCAGCGGACATCCGTCCCAGCAAGATTCGACCTGTCCATAGAAAACAGCCGACTTGATGACGGAGGAAAATGGCGCTAAGATGGACTGTAGCGAGATCCCATGGACCAAGAAACTGTAAAAGGACAGCCGGAAGCCACCTACCGGTCCCGCATCGAAAGGTGCGATCAGCAGCTGAAGAGTCAGAAGCCTATCGAAGGGGTCCTGATCGCTGCCAAGCTGATCATCATCGCCGCCGGCATCTTTTTTCTGTATCAGATCGCGGTCGCAGCGGCGGAATTCTATCTCCTTCTCCTTGGCGCCGCTCTCCTCCTGTTCGCAGTCCCCGCCATCTCACACGAACACTTCATCCGGAAGCGCCAGTTCATCCTCCTGGTGCGTTCCCTGAACGAGATGGAGATCGAGGCGCTGCAGCACAGGTTCGTGGATTATGCGGACGGGGAGAGTCATGTGGACCTGGGGCATCCCTTCAGCGCCGACCTGGACCTGTTCGGCCCCCGCAGTGTCTTCCACTTCCTGAATCGTACGACGACCTGGTTCGGCTCCGAGTGTCTTGCGAAATGGCTGAGCAGTCATCCGGAAAAGGGCAGCCGCAAGGCCCTCGGGGCCAGGCAGGAAGCGGTCAGGGAACTGTCCGAGAGGATCGAGCTCCGGCAGCGGGTGCAGGCCTACGGCCGCCAGATCAAGGATACGCTGCAGAAGCCGAACAGTTTCCCCCGGTTGATGGCCGAGCCTCGCCTGGTTTCCCAAAACAAAGCCCTGATCCTGGCCATCCACATACTGCCCCTGCTGACGCTCACCGCGGCCGGCCTGATCTTCGCAGGGCTGCACTGGGGCGTCTCCCTGGGCCTGCTTGCCCTGCAGGTGCTGTTGAACCGAACCACACGGAAGAGCATTCACAGGATCCATCTCCTCACCTCCCACAATGCCCGGGTCTTCAAGGCGTATGCCTCGATCATACGGGAGATCGAAGACGCCGGACTCCGGAGCCCCTTGCTCGTGGATATGCATGCGCGGCTGCGGGCCGCCGGCCGACCCGCGTCCCGGCACATCCGCACGATCTCCAACCTGGCTTCGTTCTTCGAGCTGCGGAGGAGCGAGGTCCTTCATCCGGTGTTGAACGGTCTCCTGTTCTGGGACCTGCACTGTGTCTTCCGCCTCGAAAAGTGGAAGACACGGTTCTCGGAGAAGGCGATGGACTGGCTGCAGGCCCTCGGAGAATTCGAGGCTCTCTCCAGTTTCGCGAATCTGCACTTCAATTTTAGCGACTGGGCCTTTCCCGAGATCGATGAGAAGGCCGGAGTTTACCGGGCAGAAGTCATGGGGCATTTCTTGATCCCGCCGGGAGATCGCGTATGCAATGATTTCCAGGCAGAAGGCCAGGGGAACATCCTTGTGGTGACAGGCCCCAACATGGCGGGCAAGAGCACATTCCTGAAGACCCTGGGTGTGAACCTGGTGCTGGGCCTGGCAGGCTCCCCGGTCTGCGCCCGCTCCTGCCGGCTGTCTCCTTTCAAGCTCTACACCAGCATGAAGGTCAGCGACTCCCTGGACAAACACCTGTCCCTCTTCTATGCGGAGCTCCAGCGCCTGAAGATGATCCTGGAGGTCATCCTTCGGGGCGAGGATGTGTTCTATCTCCTGGATGAGATGCTCAAGGGGACCAATGCCCTGGACCGGCAGGCGGGAGCTCTGGCCTTGATGCGGCAGCTGGTTGGATTCAAGGCCTCAGGCGTGGTCGCCACCCACGACCTGGAGATCACCCGGCTTGAAGAGGAGCTTCCCGAGAAGATCAAGAACTTCCACTTCGACGGATTCGTCGAAGGGGACCAGCTCCGCTTCGACTACCTCCTGAAACCGGGGAAGTGTGAGAGCTTCAATGCCTTGGCACTCATGCGCAAAATAGGAATAAAGATATAGTTTCTAGAAGGCGAAGGAAATCCCGATCTTGGGCATCAACATGTCGGTGCGGGACCGGTTGAGGTAATATGTGACGCCGCCGCCACCGGCTTCGATGTCACCCGGCTGCATGAAATACGCGGATCCGCCCCGGATATAGCGAATACCGACATCCAGAAAAACACCAAAGGAACTCTTCTCGGCGGTGGGAGCGCGCCCGAACAGGCCCAGCATCAGCCCCCCGCCAAGGCCGTAGCTGAATACCGTGGAACGGACATGGTTGGTGCTGGCGAAGCTCTCGTGCTCCCAGTTGGAGTCGTCATAGGCCCGGGTGTCCGTGGTCAGGTGCTGTAGTCCGATCAGTCCTTCTATATAGGGCCTGGCAGGCCCCATTCGGGGCTGCAGGCGCAGCAGGGCATGGCTCCGTGCCACCGCATTGATGGTGCTCACCTTGACTACGACATCAGGGATGCTCCAGCTGAGAGGCTCCCAGCGGGATTGCCATCCATAGATATGGTAGCCAAAGGTCGCGCCGACGTGGAGGGCGGAATCCGGGACCCGGTAAAGGAAATCCAGGCTCCCCCCCCATCCGATCCGGTCCATGATGTCATGGAATTCTCCCTGGGGGAAAAACGGCTCAAAGGCTATGCCTATCTGCCAGCGGCTTTGTCCACTCTCGGCCGCCGCACTCCCCACCAGGACCGCGATCAGCAGCACAAAAACTCCTTTTTTCCTCATAAGCCGAACCTCCTCGAATATATAGGCCCGAAAATCCACCTCCTATGCTGCAATAATCGTACCAACAAACTTGGGGGGGGACGCCTTTCTTCTCCTCGTCGGATTGTCATCCGAACAGGTCAGGTGTCCTGTTATTGGGTGTTTTTGAACATGTTTTTGACATATGCCTCTGCCATGAATATGATAGAAATTCCTGTCTGAAATCAGGCGGGAGGCGATCCGAACCAAGACGAGGAGGATAAATGAACCTGAACAAGCAAGACAAATATCTCTTTGTGTTTTTTACCCTGGCCCTGATGTTCCTGCCGGCCTGGGCCCTGGCCCAGGGATACGGCGGTGCTGCAGTGCGGGACGTCGACAAGATCCTCCCGGAAAAGGAAAGAGCCGCGGTGTACAACGAGATCCTGCGGTGGCGGCTGGACAACATCATCCCAGAGCTCATGCGCAAGGAAGGAATCGACCTGTGGCTCGTCATCAACCGGGAGTACAACGAGGATCCGGTATACATGAGTATGATGCCCGAGCCGACCATGAACGCGCGCCGCACCTCGATCCTGATGTTCCACGACCGCGTCCCGGACAAGGGAGTCGCGAGGTTGAGCGGCAGCTATTACGGTTCCCGCGGGTGGTTTGAGGGCACCTGGACCGACAAGTCCAAAAAACAGTTCGAGAGCCTGGCCGGAGTGATCAAGAAGCTAAATCCCAAAAAGATCGGGATCGATGTGTCTCCCACCTACCGCTTCGGCGACGGCCTGACCGCCAGCCTCAAGGAAACACTCGTGCAGCACCTGGGTCCGGAGCTCTCCTCTCGGCTGGTGTCGGCAGAAAACCTGTGCCTGGGATGGCTGGAGACACGCAGCCCCCGCGAGATCAGCCTCTACCGACACATCTGCGGGATCGCACACGACATCATCTCCGAGTTCTACTCCAACCAGGTCATCACCCCTGATATCACCACTACGGACGATGTGGTCTGGTGGATCCGGCAGAGGATCACCGACGTGGGACTCGAGACCTGGTTCCAGCCATCCATCAATGTCCAGAGGTCCCCGAAGGATAAGGAGCTGTACAAAGACACTCCCGGGGTCATCCGCAGGGGTGACCTGGTCCACTGCGATGTGGGCATCGTGTACCTCGGGCTGTGCACGGACATGCAGCTCCAGGCCTATGTGTGCCGAATCGGGGAGGAGGATGCTCCCGAAGGCCTTAAAAAGGCACTGGCACGCGCCAACGGAGTGGCCGAGATCTTCATGGGAGAATTCCAGGCGGGACGCACCGGGAACGACATCACCGATACTGCCATGCAGAAGGCCACGGATGCCGGCCTGCGGCCGCTGATCTACTCGCATCCGCTGGGCGTGCACGGACACGCGGCCGGCGTCTCCATGGACGCGCGTCCGGTCCAGAATGCACCCGAAGGCATTCGGAAAGAGATGGAATACCCCCTCAACTATAACACGGCCTATGCCATCGAGTTCTCCAGCACGACCTCCATACCCGAATGGGGAGGGAAGGACGTGCGGATCGGATTCGAAGAGGACGGGATCTTCACCAAAAATGGCTGCCGTTTCATCGACGGCCACCAGACGGTATTCTATCTGATCAAATAAGATAAATTAAAGGGGACAGGTGCATTCAGCGTGCTGAATGCACCTGTCCCCTTCATTTCTATTCCCTTTTTTCTCTTTCTGGGCTTCCGCTTATCTGCTAAACTAGGGGAACATTTATATCGAAATATGAGGAGCTTTTTATGGCAGTCTTAAGAAAATTCAAAGCGTGGCGCCCGAAAAAGGGTCTGGAAGCGGAGGTCGCCTCCTTTCCCTATGATGTGCTCAACAGTGACGAGGCACGGGCGCTGGTTCAGGGCAATCCGTATTCATTCCTCCATGTGGTCAAACCCGAGGTCGATCTCCCTGAGGGGACCGACCCGTATTCCCAGGCGGTCTATGACATGGCGCGGGACAACCTCGAACGATTCAAGAGCGAAGGGACTCTGGTGCAGGATGAAGATCCCCACCTCTATATCTACAGGCAGACCATGGGTCTCCGGGAACAGTATGGGATCGTCGGCTGCGTCTCCGTGGATGACTATGACAAGGATGTGATCAAGAAGCACGAGTACACTCGCCCGGTCAAGGAGAAGGACCGGATCACGCACGTGGACGTCACCAACGCCAATGCCGGCCCCATCTTCCTGACCTACCGGGCCCAGAAGCCCATCGACGGACTGGTCCGCCGCGTGGTGGAGAACAAGCATGTCTATGACTTCACGGCCCCGGACGGGATCCGTCACACGGTCTGGCTGGTAGAGGATGAGGGCATCGCCGATGCCTTGATCGCCGAATTCGGCAGCCTCGACTATCTGTACGTGGCCGACGGCCACCATCGCTCGGCATCTGCTGCCAAGGTTGCCAATCTGCGGCGTGCCGCCAATCCAGATTACACGGGTGACGAGGAATACAATTTTTTCCTGGCTGTGCTTTTTCCCGATTATCAGCTCAACATCATGGATTACAACCGGGTGCTCAAGAACCTGAACGGGCACACGGCCGAGGAGCTGTTCGCGGCCGTGCAGGACAGATTCTCGGTAGAGAAGATCGGGCCTGAACCATACAAGCCGGTTCAGAAAGGCGAGATCGGCATGTATTTTCTGGGAGAGTGGCACAAGCTGACCATCAAGGGCGAGAATGTGGACTATAACGACCCGGTGGAAAGCCTGGACATCTCCTATCTGCAGAACCAGCTGCTGACTCCGTTCTTCGGGATCGAGGACCCCCGCACATCGGATGACATCGGTTTCATCGGGGGGATCCGGGGCCTGGAGGAGCTGAAGCGGCTCGTGGACGGCGGCGGGTTCGAGGTGGCCTTCGCCATGTTCCCCGTTTCGGTCACAGAGCTCATGAACATCGCTGACTCCGGGCAGGTGATGCCACCCAAGTCCACCTGGTTCGAGCCAAAGCTGCGCAGCGGCCTCCTGGTCCACACCATAGATGACTAGACGATCCGGCACGGGCCGTCCAGTCTGTCCAGGGGGACGGTCCCCCTTTTTCCTGGGGACGGCTTTCGTTCTTTTCCTCGCTTTATCCTCAGCGCTGGTTATATCTGCCACTCCCTGCATAAAAAGCCTGAGACGTGACGCACCCAAGACGAAGACGCGCTTGATCCTGGCCACGGCCACAACCGGCGGCACCTATTATCCGGTGGGAGTCGCCATCGCCACTCTTACAACACGCGAGCTCGAGGGATCCCGGGACATCTCCATGACGGCCATCTCGTCGGCCGGCTCGGGCGAGAACCTCCAGCTTCTCAAGAACCGGGAGGCCGACCTGGCCATCATCCAGAGCCTGTTCGGAGCCATGGCACGCAAGGGGAAGGGCCGCTACCAGGATCATCCCCAGACCTATCTGCGTTCCATCACCATCCTATGGGACAACTTCGAACACTTCACGGTGCGAAGCAAATATGTCCAGAGCGGCGACATGTCGGACATGCAGAACCTGCGCAAAAAAAACTTCTCCATCGGGCGCCGAGGCTCCGGCACCGAAATGTCCGGCCGCGTGATCCTCGAAGCCCTGGGATTCGATCCGGCCCGGGACTTCAGGCTGCAGTATCTGGGTTACACTCCGTCGGCCCAGGCCCTTCAGAACGGCCGCATCGCCGGCATGAACATCCCGGCGGGTCCTCCGGCCAGCGCCATCACCCAGGCCATCGCTGCCATCGGAGCCAAGGGTGTCCGGATCCTGGAATTCACTGACGATCAGCTGGCTGCCGTCAATTCCTCCTATCCGGTGTGGCGGCGGACCGTGATCCGGGCCGGGACCTACCCCGGGCAGGCCGCCGACATCGCGACCATCTCCCAGCCCAATCTGCTGGTTGTCCACGAAGACATCCCTGACGACGTGGTCTATGCACTGGTGAAAAACCTGTTCTCACATCTCGATTATTTGAAGCAGGTGCATCAGGCCACCTCAGTCATGTCTCTGGATGGGGCGATCGACGGGCTCATGCTGCCACTGCATCCGGGAGCTGTCCGCTTCTTCACGGAGCAGGGCCTGGAGGTTCCCCCCAGCCTGCGGTAATTCTCACTAGGGCTGGTTTTGACCTGAGCCGAAAGAGCCAATTTCAATTCAGTTTCAGAGGCCGCATTCCACACAAGAGTCATTCAGTCCTGAGTGATGTCAGGAGGAGGCCGCTGTCGCTGGGGAAAAAAAGGGGGACCGAAGTCCCCCTATGAGTCATGTGTGCGATCTTCTAGAAGGAGTAAATCGCTGTGAAGTAGAATGAGAAGGCCTTGCCCGTCTCATCGTACAAGTACGGGGCCAGGTCATCGGAATGGTAATACGTTCCCACCACCCTGGTGGCCCAGTTTCTGTTGAAGGAGTACAGGATTCCCAGGTCTGTGACCGCCTGGATCATGTTGAGGTCGGAGTATTCCACCACTTCGGAGATTCCGTCGAAATCGAAGGGGCTTGCAGGCACCGCTGGGATGTTTTCGAGTTGATTCTCATCCAGTACGAGGTTGGCCATCTTTGCCAGGGAGTAGTTATAGGTGAAGGTTCCGAAAAGGCTGACTTTATCCGAGGCTGCGTAATCCAGCTTGAAGAAGGTCGTGTGTGTGTCGATGTCATAGTCGACCATGTCGGTCAGGGTTCCGGGGAAGCCACCGATGATGCCCCCCCCGCAGCCTTCCAGCACAGGCATGGCAAACAGGGACTTCATCTTTTCGGCGTAGTAATAATAGGTTGCAGTGATGTTCAGTCGGTTGGCCGGGGTCCACCACAGGGTCACTCCGGGATTGATGATGTCGTTGCTCCATTCCGAAAAATTGAGCGCATCGTTCTTCTCCCAGCGGTAGCGAGCGTCCACGGTGAGTGAGAACCGATAGTTGGGATTCCAGGTGATGATCCCCTTGGCCTCCTGCACATCGGTGGGCTGGTTGGTCAGATGGGCCTGCCTTGCCCGGTGGAACACGTAGAACTGCTCACCCACAAACGGATTGGCCACGCCATAATCCTGCACGACACCGGCCACTCCGGTGTAGAGATTGGTGAACGGCTGGTCCGTAGCCCGAATGGTCCCCTTGACCACGAACTTCCACTGCCGGCTGGGCTTCCAATCGAACCATCCCACGACCGTGTGCCGGGTCGTGGTTTGTATCTCGTAGTTGTCACGGTCGATCTTCTTGTACTCGTAGGTCAGGCGTGCCTTGGTCTTGGACGTGAAGCGGTATTTGAAGCTGGTGTCGAAGTCGATGGTTGCGCGGTTGTAAGTAGATTTCCGGGTCCAGTCCGCACTCCCAAAGGCAGGGTAGGCTTCCGCATAAGTGCTGCCTGCGTTGGGTCCGGCCACGTCCACAGGCTCCACCGTATCCACGAACACGTCGTCGTTCTGGATCTTGATGTGGTTGATACGGGCGTTGAACACACCGCGTCTGCCGACCAGCATGGAGAATCCGGCCGCGATCGAACTGGTGTCCATCTTGTAGTTGGTCATGAGGTTCTCGATCCGACTGTTCGAGTAGTGGCCGGAAAGAACAGAAGAATCAGTGATGGGCACACTGAGCTTGACCAGGTGTGTGTTCTTGTTGGAATCGGGGATTACGTTGAATGGGAGGGCGCCGTCGGCTGAGTCGTACTGGATCCGGCTGTCGAATACGGGGGAGGATAATTCGGGATGGAGTTTTTTCAGATATGTGTTGGTGGGGGCCGCCTCGTTCTCGCGGTACTCCCTCAGCGTGTAGGAGTAGTCGAAACTGGCCTTGGCGACCCGGACATTGGTGCCCAGCTTGTAGTCGGTGTTGTCGTTGTTGATAGACCGGGTCTTGCCCACCACGTGACAGCTGGAGCACTTGCTCAGGGTTCGGGCCTGGTACTGTCCGGAGCGGTGCTGGTTCCGGACACCGGCATAGAAATCCACAAATGAGATCTGAGGGATCCGCAGCTTGGCCATGGCATTGGCCTCGCTGTAATTGATGTTGTATTCATCGGTGGGATTGAAGTCTTCGTGGGAAACGCCGGAACGGGCCAAACTGGCTGTGTCCATGTTGAACATGGTGTCGTGACCCAGGCGGTGCATGAGCGAGGTGTAGTCCACCTTGAATTCAAGAATGCGCCCGAAGTCGATGTCGAACCTGTGGCCCTGGTCCCACATGTCTCCTCTGTAGTTGGCATCCAGGTTATAAAAGGTCGAACCGCTCATCCCTTGGACCTGAACAGAGGTCACAGGACGGATGCCGTCGTTCATGGGTAGGTATTGACCAACCTTGCTGAGGTAGCCATCGGATGAGGTCACCAGGCCGCCCAGCTCAAAGGTGAGCTTGGGCTTCTCCTCATCCTTTTCGGCGGCGATCAGGAGCGGCGAGAGGACCAGTAGCAGGCTGAAAATGATTCCGATTGTTTTTCTCATCTGTTCTCCTACCTGATGATCCCTTTACCTAGTCCCGGGACCGTCTGGGAGGGGTTGTCTGTGCCGTGGATCATGAAATGGCACTGGGAGCATTTTGTAAGATAAGCCATGCGCCATCCGGCTTTTCCGAAGGGATTCTCCGAGGGCCAGCCGGTTGCCGGGATATCCTTGGGCTCTGTCAGACCCTCACGTCCGGCGTGGAAGTGGGACTCGTGGCACTGCAGGCATAGGAAGGGCTCGGCCTGCTTCAGCAGGCTGGGCGCCACCGTTCCATGGGCATCGTGGCAGAGGGTACAGTCCTCGGCTACCGGGGCGTGCTCGAAGATGAAAGGCCCCTGTTTATCGCCATGGCAGTTGATGCACATGTCGTTCAGGCGCTCGTGCGTCTTGAGGTTCTGCATCATGGACCCATGGTGGGCATGGCAGCTGCTGCACTGCATCTTGCCTTCCCTGAGGGGATGGCGGGATGGGAAATTGACCTTGGCCATGATGTCGCGGTGGCAGTCCATACAGAGCTCGGGGTCAGGTTTCACCAGGCCCGACTCGCTGTGTGTGGAGTGGCAGTCGGAACATCCGACCTCGTTCGTGGCATGGTCACCCAGGTTGAAATCCATGGCCTGCAAAGATTTGTGGCAGGTCAGGCAGGCCTGGGAGGACTCCTCAGGGGTGGCATTGGCAAAACTGAAGATCTTGCTGGGGTCGCCTTCTTCCATGTGTGCGCCTCCGGGACCATGACAGGCTTCGCAGCCGCTTCGAACTCCACCAACCAACTCGAAGTTCATGATTCGATGATGGATGTTCGACGTAGGCAGCATCTGGTCTTCATGGCATTCCAGACAGGTCTGGTCAGCGGTCTGCTGAGCATGAACAGCTGGGACCGAAGATAGGCAGAAGCCTACGGCGAGAGCGCACACCATCACGAGATGGGTGTGTAAAAATCGGCTCATGTTACCTCCCAAATACTCAATTATAAGAACTAACCTTAATATATTAAAACATCAAATCATAGAGCAGTGGCGGGGAATATTCAAGTAATTATTGTTGAGGGTTTTATGGAAGATACTTTGAAGAATCCGGCCCGGCTGTGATCAGCAGAATAACACGCTGAGGGATGGAGCCTGCGCTCATTCGAACTGGCGGGTCTTCAGGTAGTCAAGCACCTTGCTGGTGGAAAGCATTCGGCTGCCGGGACCTACGCGGACGTAGAATTCCTCCTCGGACTCATACTTCAGGAACACGGGCTGCTCGGAGGGCTCGCAGTCCACGACCAGGATCTTATTCTCGCCCACCGGCTTGAGCGCGAATTCCAGTTGCCGGGAAAACTCCAGCCCGATGTGCTGCTTGATGAGGTTGTTGAAATGCAGCAGATATCGGTCTTCGTTCCCGAAGTTCTGGATGTCGATCCCCAGGATCCCTCCTTCATCGTCGACACCGATAAGCAGCGTCCCCCCCTCTGAATTCAGGAATGACACGATGGACTTGAGGCTGGCGTATTCGATTTTTTTGTCGGGTTTGCTCGACTTGAGGTTCCAACGGAGGGTGGACTTGAATTCGAGCTCGGCACTCTCGCCCCTCTCTATCAGCGCTCGGATCTCCTCTTCTCCGGCTTCGGAATATTTTTCCCTGGCCGCGGTGCCGGTCACTTCGCGGCCGTAACGCCGAAAAAGGAGTAGGACGAACAGGAGCACGATCGCCAATATGGCCATGGCACTGTAAAGCAGGACGAATCCCAGGCGGCTGGTCTCGGACTGCAGCTGCCGGTCCGGGAGGAGGACTGCCAGCTGCGCCTCGTCGGGCAGCCTCAGGGAGGCCACCTCGATCCACCACCCACGTCCCCGGCTGCGGAAAAAAAAGGGCAGTCCGAATGGGGATCCGCTGGCCTGCCAGGTGGAAAGTCCCGAGGCCACCTCCGGCTCCTTAAGCAGACTCATCGAGGCCAGCTCCGATGGTTCAGAGGCCTCTGTCTCAGCGGTCCTGTAACGCTTGAAGTCTCTCACAAAATCCTCTTCGATAAGCAGGAGCCTTCCTTCCGAGCCTAGGGGAAGCCCATCCAGCAGGGCGTCAACCTGCGTGAGCGTGATCTTCACTGCGGCGACACAGATCCGGTCCTCGTCCTCCGGGGGGCGGAAGCTGATGGAGGCCGCGACTCCCGAGTCCTCTCCGGATGGGAAGCTGTAGACCTGGGTCCAGAAGACCTCGGCAGCCTGGATGACATCTATCGCTCCCTGGAACCAGGGGCGTGTCCTGGGATCCTCGGCTTCAGGATTTGGAGATGGGATCCATGTGTCCCCTTCCTTATCCAGACTATAGCTGTTCCCTCGATCATCGGCCAGCCTGAAGCCGCTGGCCTGAGGGAGGTGGATTTCAAGCAGAGGGAGGAGTTGTCGGTCCAGAAGGGACGGATCGGCGGGATCGAGCATGCCCTGCTCCCCCCAGCGCCTCAGGACCAGCAGGTTGTTGACCACGGGTTCCATGAAGGAGACGAACCGGTTCAGCGACTGTTCCGTCTTGTAGTGCATGAGGTCGGAGAGGGCCTGGCGGCGCAACCGCGGCATGATGAAGAGACTGAATCCGACCACTATCATGGCCAGGACTAGAGCCACGACAAATACGGACCTGAGATGCCGGGGGCGTTTTCGAGTCTGCATTTTTTGTCGGATCGTTCAGCAGGGGCATGATAACACAAACGCCCCAACAGCGAACAGAGATTCTGAGCCCGCTTTTGCTACCCTCCTTCTCTTTGCCAATGGAACAGGAGTGTGGTATATAGTCTGATAACCAACGGGATCGAGGGATAATTCATGCGAAGTGACATCGTATCAATTCTAAAAAGAACAGATATTCTCCTCCTGGTCTTCCTCTGTTTCTTCATGGCGCAGAACGCCTCTGCCCTGCCTTCCCAGCCTGAGGAGGAGGTCGGTCCGCGGCTGGCAGCTATCAGCCGGCCGGATCCGGAGGGCGTCCCTACCAGAGTGGAGGTGGGCGGCTACCTGATGGATCTATCGAGTATCAGTGATATCGATCAGACCTTCTCTGTGGACCTATAACTCTGGTATGCCTGGAATGATCCCCGCTTGGCCCTGAAGAGTGCCGACGCCTCTGCCGAACTCCGGAACTTCTCCTTTCAGGAGATCTGGCATCCTTTTATTGACATCTTCAACCAGCGCAGCCTCAGCGGGCGTTATGATGATGTCTTCAGGGTGGATGCCGAAGGGAATGTCCAATTCGCCCAGCGCTATCAGGGGGAGCTGTCCACGCCCCTGCAGCATAAGGATTTCCCCTTTGATTCCCAGAATCTCGAGATACTGATCGGATCCCTCCGGTACGGCCCCGAGGATGTAGAGCTGGTCGTGGACGAGGCCCGGACCGGGCGCCGGGATTGGCTCTCCATCACCGGCTGGGCGGTGGGTCGGGGCAGAGCAGAGATAACGACCGAGTTTGTGGAGGTCCAGGACCGCCACCTGGCCCGCATGGACTTCAAGATCCCCGTCCAGCGGCACGCGCGTTTCTTCTTCATAAAGGTGATCATCCCACTCTGCCTGATCGTGCTGATGGCGTGGCTGGTGCTCTGGATCGATCCCTCGGCCATGGGACCACAGATCGGGATCCCCACCTCCGCGGTCTTCTCCCTGATCATCTTCCTCCAACGCTCCGCAGCACTCCTTCCGCGTATCGATTACCTCACGCGCCTGGACCGATTCATTCTCGGTGTGCTGGTCCTGGTGTTCATTACGCTTGGTGAGGCGGTCACGGTCACCATGCTGGCCCTGAAGGAGAAGAAGGAACTCGCAGCGAGGATCGATCGCCATGCCCGCTACGCCTACTTGCTGGCGTTCCTGTTTATCCTGCTCCAGGCCTTTGTGTTTTGACCGGTTCCTCCAGTCTCTTTTTAAACCTAATCCCTACCGTACGTATCTATACAGTGTGGACCTGTATTTTTTCCTCTCCCTGGGGTATACCTATAGCGAATCATGCACGACACAGACAGCGGTCACTCGGGGCGATGGATCGTCTGGTTCGCCGCAGGGACCGCGCTCTTTCACATCTGGGCCAACACGCTGGGCAACATCAGCGAGCTCTGGCGCAACAGCATCCACCTTGCGCTGCTGGGAGGCCTCGGTTTCCTTCTCTATCCGGGCCTGAAGAAGAAAACTGCGGTAAAAAGCCCATCATTATTGAGCTGGGTTCTGTCGGGGCTGATCCTGAGCGCGGGATTTTACCTGGTGTTCTTCGAGCAGGCACTGCATGACCGCAACGAGGTGCCGGTCCTCCTGGACCTGATCTTTGCCGGACTCGCTGTACTGCTGATCCTGGAGCTGGTGCGGCGGACCTCTGGCTACATCATCCCTGTCCTGGCCGTGGTATTGCTTTCGTATGTCCTCTGGTGGGGGAGACTGTTGGATGGCGTGTTCAGCTTCCGGGGCATGACCCTCACTCGTGTGCTCTACCGGCTCTACTTCACGGATGAGGGGCTCTTCGGCATGATCGCCTCCATCTCGTCCACATATGTGTTCATGTTTGTGCTGTTTGCCGCGTTTCTGCTGCGCTCGGGAGGGGGAGACTTCATCATCAAGCTGGCGCGGAGTCTCACACGCGGGCTGGCCGGAGGCCCAGGTCTGGTGGCCGTCCTGGCCTCAGGCCTCATGGGCACGATCTCAGGAAGCGCCGTGGCCAACACCGTTTCCACCGGAGCCATCACGATCCCGCTTATGAAAAGGGCCGGTTATTCATCCCGGTTCGCCGCGGCAGTGGAGAGTGCGGCCTCTACCGGCGGCCAGCTCATGCCGCCTATCATGGGGGCGGGGGCTTTTATCATGGCCCAATGGACCCAGATTCCCTACGCGGCCATCATTGGCGCGGCCCTGCTGCCGGCCATCCTGTATTTTTCCTCTGTCGGATTCTATGTCATCCTTGAAGGACGCAGGATCAAAACCAAAAACGGCCCCGAGAATCCGGATGAGCATGGCGGCCCGTTGCTCAAGGACGGGCTGCAGTTCTTTATCCCTATTGTGATCCTGATCGGGGTACTGGTCGCCGGATTCACACCCACCTATGCGGCCGGGATCGCCATCCTGGCCGTGGTATTGACCTCTTGGATCAGCCGAGAACGCCGGATGTCCCTGCGTGACATTGTCGATGCCCTGGCTCTGGGAACCCGCAACATGGTGGCTACCGGGGTCCTGCTGGTGGCGGCCGGCATCATCGTGGGTGTCATCAACCTGACGGGTATCTCCATCACCTTTTCACAGCTCATCATCGAGTGGTCCGGGATGCACCTCCTCCCGGCACTGCTGCTCGTGGCCGGTGCCTCCCTGCTCCTGGGGATGGGGCTGCCCGTAACCGCAGCCTATATTATGATCGCCATTCTGACTGTCCCCGCCCTGACCGAGATGGGTGTTCCACTGCTCGCCGCCCACATGATCATCTTCTGGCTCTCACAGGATTCGAACGTCACACCCCCGGTATGTCTGGCATCCTTTGCCGCGGCCTCTATCGCGGAGTCGAAACCCATGGCCACGGGATTCACTTCCTGGAAGCTGGCCAAGGGCCTCTACATCATGCCCCTGCTCTTCGCCTACACCGGCCTGATCAGCGGCGGGTGGGGCGAACGGCTCCTGGTATTTGCATTTGCCCTGGCCGGGCTGCTGTCACTCGCCGTAGTTTTTACGGGCTATCTGTTTCGCCCCGTGAATCTGGCGCAGCGCCTCGGATTCCTGGCCTCTGCCGCGGCCCTGTTCTGGCCCCGGAACCTGTATGTCAACCTGCTGGGGCTCGCGGTCTTGATCGCTATGTCGATCCTCAACCGGAAGGAGTTACCGGAGTAATAAGCCGATTGAAAATTGGCCTTCTGAACATGATGTCCCTTTGGGGGATGTCCCCCGGTGCTACAGCTTGAAGCAGTAGGAAAATTTGATCAGGAACACATTGTGGGGAGGGAGGTCGAACAGCCGCTGGACGTCCTCTTGATAGGTAAAATCACCCGTGCTGTCATACCCGGCCCGGCCCTGTGACCACACCAGGAAGAGGGCAGAGCCAGGGAAGTATTCCCAACGCACTACCAGGTTGGAGCGGAATTCCAAAACCTTGAAGTTCGGATTGCCAAACGTGTAATCGGTCTGGCCGTTTCCGGTCTCGTCCACGGCGTAGCGGTTGGATTCGGGTACAAAAGTCAGCTCTGCATCGGTGTACGTATGGAACCTGTCGCCGTAGGCGTCAGCTCGCGGCTGTGTGATACGCTTGAGCTGCGTGTAGTCCCCGGCCGACACGAAAGGCTGTCCGTAGAACTGCACAGAGAGGTCGGGCGTCAGGCTGAAGTTGAGGCGCAGGGTGACGGCCAGGGTCTTCTGATGGATCCGGCCCATGACATAACGTTTGTCTGATTCGAGGGGGACTGTCTGGACATACTGGAGGTTTTGTGTGCCCAGGGAATAGCTGGGGCTCAGCGCCAGGTTCAGGGCATTGCTGGGCTGGTAGCTCACAGAGATCGTGTAGTTCTGCTGCCTGGAATTGCCGTGGTCTCCCCAGTACTGGCTGCCTATCAAGAACAGGCGGGCCTTTTGGCGCTGGTCCGTACCCACGGAATACCAGAGGTTCCAGCCCCCGGGGTTGCGCAGCATCGGACCTCCGCGCAGGTCGCTGGGAGAGAGGGATTCGAGCTGGAGGTTGACTCCGGTCCCCAGGCTCCAGTAGTTCTTGAGCTGGGTGTTGAGGTTGAGGTTGCCCCCGTCCACGGTGTTGGTGCCCCCGAAATTCCAGCCCCTCCACTGGTTGGCCTGGATGTTGACCTCGCGGAAGATGAAGAACGGCTCCCAGATCCGGTACGATCCCCAGAGCCACTGCAGGATGTTGTCCGCCTGGCGCTGATACCCCATGTCGTTGAGTTCCAGGCCGGGGGACCGCCAGGTCACTCCAGCCATGTAGCTGAGGTGACCCTGCCCAAACTTGGCGGCGTAAGCCGTGCCGCCATATCCGCCCAGAGAACGCCGCTTGGGATCCAGCGTCACGTGCGTGACATCGGGGCGTTGATAGTAGCGCAGGGATGATCTCTGCGTGCGCAGGAGCGCCTCCTCAGAGCCCTGGACATGGCTGAATACCGCCCTGGCCACCAGGTGGTAGGTCCGGTCCTTCCAGGTGTGCTCGAAATCGACGCCGCCCGAATAGGCCGCCTGATGCAGGAAGCTCAGGGAGGGCTCGTTTATGTCGCGGTGAGTGGCTGTCGCCATGGCCCCCACTGAGGTCTTCCCCTGGTTGTAGTCTTTCTGCAGCCGCAGGCCGAAATAGTTGGTCAGGGGCTCGACCTGTTCCTTGCTGATGGGTCCCCCGGAGCCGACGCGCGCGAATTCCCGGGCTGTCAGGCTGTCGATGAGGCCGATGGAGATTCCGCTCCGGGTCTTCCCGGTCAGCTTGAAGGCCCCGATGATGGACGTGTTATCCGGCATGCTTACGAATTCGCCCGGCCCGGGATAGATACTGCGGCGGGGCCTGCTGCCGACGCGGCGCGTGTAGAACAGGTTGTCCCCCGAAAGGTCGCCGTCACCGATCATGATGGGGAAGCTCAGGATGTTGCGGCCCTCGATGAAGAAGGGCCTTTTTTCCTCAAAATAGGTCTCGTAAGCCGTCAGGTTGACCACCGAGGGATCCGCCTCCACCTGGCCGAAATCGGGATTTATCGTGAAGTTCATGGTGATATCATTGGTCACCCCGAGCCTGCCGTCCAAGCCGGCGAGGAGATCGCTGTCCTGACCGCTGGTGAAGGGATCCCCTTCGGCCGCCTGGAAGGACTGGTACCTGCCCACCGTGTAGGGCACGAACTCCACCTGGCGGGAGGGCTCGATGCCGTCCAGGCCCTGGAGTTCCCCGAATCCATGGACCCAGCCCGAGGTATCCCGCGGTATGAACTGCCACAGCGATTGTTCATCCTTGCGGAAGAGGTTTCGCTGGACCTGGAGACCCCAGGTCAGGGATTCTGACGGGGCGAAGCGGAGCTGGGAGAGGGGGATGCGCATCTCGGCGTTCCACCCGCTCTCATCCCGCGAGGTCTTGACCTGCCAGATGGGATCCCAGTTCATGTCCATGCTGTCCCCGTTGTTGGAGAGGACCAGATCCCGCTTGACGCCAGCAGCATTCACAACGAAACCGAAAGACGTACGCTTGTCAAAGTAGCTGTCGATGTCGATCCCCACGCTGTCCCCCTCGATGATATCGCGTCGGGACAGCCGCCGTTCGATCCTGTCCGGCTCGGTGTCATGGGCCCGGATGGCCACATAGAGGTTCTTGTCGTCGTACAGGATCTTGAACTGTGTCTGTTGGCTGGGGGGCTTGCCCTCATAGGGCTCGCGCTGGATGAAATCTCCCTGCCAGTTGATGTTCTGCCAGGCCGGATCGTCCAGCACGCCGTCGATGATAGGGGGCTGGGGTTTGACCCTTTGGGTTCTATATATACGCTTGGGCGTTTCGGGCCTTGTGGCCGCCCAGACCGGGACGACCAGGAAGATTATTAAAATGAATGTGGCTGTTCTCTTCATAGCAAAGGATCGATGCAGTTCTACGATCGTACATAGTTAAGACGTTATTCCAGAGATAAAGTTTACCGGATGTTCCAGTTGCTGTCCAGGGAGGGGCCGGAGTGATGAGAGCGGCCTTACCCGGTAGGGTGTCCCCTTGGGGGGCGTCCCCTAGCGGTCGTATCGGGGATAATCCAGGTACTTGAGGGCGAGGACCTCTCCGCCGCCGAGGGCCAGCCGGACCAACTCGTGCCCGATGCTCAGCCCGTTGAAGCTGTTGGTCAGATAGACCAGGCCGAGCCCCTGCTCCCTGAAGGCAACGATGTAGTTGCGGAAGATGCCGTAGTCTCCCCACTGCCAGAAGGCCCGCCCGGCCGCGTTGTCCTCCAGGCCGAAGCCCAGGCTCCAGAACAGGCCCTCAGCAACATCGATCTGCGGCGACAGCATCTCATCGACGGTTGTCCCCTCCAGCCCGGTGTCGTTCAGGAGCGCTGCCACGAAGAGTGCGTAGTCGTGGGCCGTGGTGTAGAGGCTGGCTGCGGAGTGGGCTTCACGGCGCTTTCGGTGCCGGCCGCTGGTCTCCGAGAGCCTGTCATGCCCGACCGCAGCCTGTTCCGCATACCGATCCTGCCAGACCATGCAGCTGTCATCCATGCCCAGGGGCTCGATGATCTCCTCCTGCATTATTTCGTGCAGGGGTTTTTCTCTGAGAAACTCAACGATCCGCTGCAGATACATGTAGCCGTCCGCTGAGTAGCGGTAGCGGGAGCCTGGCTCGAACAGTATGGGCAAAGGCCTGCGGGGCTCGCCGTGGGGAAGGCCGGAGGAGTGGCTCAGGACCTGCCGGGCGGTGATGCGCCGGAACCAGTCGCTCCGAAATCCCTCCAGGCCCATGCCGTGCCCGATGTACTGCTTCTCGACTATCTCTTGGGGTGCGTATTCCACGAGCGGCGTGTCCAGGTCCAGATCGCCGGCCTCTACCATCTTCATGACCAGATAGGCAAAAAACGGCTTGGTGAGCGATGCGGCCTCGAACACCGTGCGCTCGTCCACGGGGCCGCCGGTCTGCGTGTTCTTGATGCCGAAGCCCTTGTGCCAGATGACCCGGCCCCCTCGGACCAGGGCGGCCTGGAGCCCCGGGATGCCCGCTGCACGCATGAGCTCGGGGATGCGGGCCTCCAGCTCCGCCGTCAAATCCTCGACCGGAGTCTTCAGCCTTAGAGAATTGGTCTCCTGGTCGAGGTCACCCGGCCCGCACCCCGCTGCCAGGATCGGCAGCACGGCTAGGCCGAACCAGAGGAGCCGCGTGTAGGTTCGCAATATCGGCATGGGAGGTCTCCCTGTCCTGAGTATCTGGATCTATATATATACGGAGGGCCACTGGCAGGGTTGCTGCGCCGATTGTGAAAGATTTAGTGTCGGCGGAGCGTCAAGATGCAATTAATTTCGTTTTCTGGAACAAATCGCTTGACAAAAACGTCAATATGTTCCAGATTATGGAAGTAATTACATGAGAGGAACAACATGAAACTCTTGTCCCGGTCCGAGGAAATGGTGCTGCTCGCGGTCTGGAAGCTCCAGAACGAGGCCTACTGCGTGCCCATCCGGAAAGAGCTCATGTCGACCACAGGAAAGAATTGGTCGTTCGGCTCCATCTATGATCCCCTGGAGAGGCTGGAGAGGAAGAAGCTGCTGGAATCCAGCCTGACCGAACCCACCAGAGAGAGGGGAGGGCGCAGCAAGCGCGTCTACCAGCTCACCAGGGACGGCAGGAAGGCCCTGCTGGAACTGAAGAAAATCCAGGAGAGCCTCTGGCAGGGGGCCCTGGACCTCAAGCCCTGAGACCCGAGGAACCATGACTTCGAATCCAAGACTGCGGAAGCCCCTGAAGTTTGCGGAGTGGATCCTCAAATCCATCCATTCCGATCATGGGGAATACACCCACCTGGGTGATTTCAGCGAAGTCTTCTCGTATATCCAGACAGAACGGGGACCGGTTGCGGCTTTTTACTGGTACTGGTTCCAGGTCGTCCGCTCCCTCCCGGGTTTTGCCACCAACCGCATCTACTGGAGTGTCACCATGTTTAGAAACTACCTGATCATATCGTTCCGCAACACGCTCAAGAACAAGTGGTTTTCCCTCCTGAATATCGCCGGGCTGGCAGTGGGGATGGCCTGCTTCGTCCTGATCCTGATGTTTGTCCAGTTCGAGATGAGCTTCGATCGCTTCCACGAGAGATCGGACCGCATATTCCGCGTGATCAGCCGCAATACAGCCAGGGAGCCCGGTGTCACGGAATATTCCGAACACACACCCGAGCTCCTTGCCGAGCTTCTGGCCGATGAGTTCCCCGAGATCGAGGCGGCGACCCGAATCCGGGAACCCTTCACCGACAAGGCCATCCTCCAGTTTCAGGATAAGATCTTCTATCAGTACGGGATCTTCGCCGATCGCGAGTTCCTGAAGATCTTCTCGTTCCCCCTTCTCAAGGGAGACCGGAAGCAGGCACTCGAAGTTCCCAGGTCCATCGTCCTCACCAAACATGTAGCTGAGAAGATGTTCGGTAGTGACGATCCCCTCGGCAGGGTCGTTTCCTACAAGGAAAAGAGGCGCCAGTATGAAATGACGGTGACGGGAGTGATAGCGGACGTGCCCGATAATTCGCACCTCCGATTCGACTACATCATCTCCCACGCCACCATCGTAGCCGAGAAAAAAGACAGCTACATGATCGCCAATTGGAAGGTCTGGAATTTTGCTACCTACGTCCAGCTCACCACAGATGACGCCAGAGCGCGGGTGGAGGAAAAATTCCCGGCCTTTCTGACCAGGCAGGGGCAGGAAGAGGGAAGTAATGCCTTCTTCCTGCAGTCCATCGAAGACATCCATCTCAGGTCCCAGATCCAGGGAGAACGCGCCACCAACAATCAGATCCGGACTGTCTATCTATTCCTGTCGATCGCCCTCATCATCTTATTGATAGCGTGCATCAACTACATGAACCTGGTCACGGCCCGGTCCATGACCCGAGCCAAGGAGATTGGCATCCGCAAGGTGGCGGGGGCCAATCGCCGGCAGCTGATCAAACAGTTCATAGGAGAGACCCTGCTGGTCACGGTCTTCGCCCTGGGGCTCTCTCTGCTGCTGGTCAGATTCGTGCTTCCCTATTTCAACCTCCTGGTCGGGACCGAACTGAGGATGGGGTCCCTGACCCAGACCAGCCTCCTTATCCTGATCGCCGGCACAGTGCTGTTCGTCGGGATCGCCTCCGGGACCTATCCCGCCCTGGTCCTTTCGTCCCTGAAGCCCGTGATTGTCCTGAAAGACTTCAGCGCCTCCGGTAAA
Organism: uncultured bacterium; assembly: GCA_965533275.1. Classification (GTDB taxonomy): domain Bacteria; phylum Acidobacteriota; class Aminicenantia; order Aminicenantales; family Aminicenantaceae; genus JAUXEH01. The sequence goes on along the minus strand of CBESWG010000022.1, from coordinate 15,444 downwards.
AAAGGGGCGGGATTGAGGAATGTCCTGGTGGTATTCCAGTTCGGCGCCTCCATCGTCCTGATCGCCTGTACCCTGGTCGTCTTCAACCAGCTGAATTACGTAAGGAATCAGAAGCTGGGATTCGACCGGGAACATGTCGTGGTCATCCCCATCCGGGAACAGGAGACTCGCGACAAGGCCCAGGCCATCCGGACCGAGCTGCTGCAGCATCCCGAGGTCCTTGGAGTCTCCATATCCCCCGGGCTCCCGACCAATATCCGCAGCCGATTGGGAAGCGCGAAATTCACCAGAGACACAGGAGAAGAAATAAAAACCAGTGTACGTTTCGACCTCGTGGACTACGACTTTCTGGATGTCTTCAAGATCGCCCTGGTCGCGGGCCGCAATTTTTCACCGGAATTTGGGGAGGACGACAAGGCGATCCTGATCAACGAGACCCTCTGGAAGAAGCTGGGATGGGAAGATCCCGTAGGGAAGGAGGTGGATGTCATGGGCTACACCCGGGTGATCGGGGTCGTCAAGGATTTCCATTTTGCCTCTTTCCACAATGAGATTGAGCCAATGGTGTTGGCGTTCGAGAGCGGCGGCCATATCGCGGCCCGGATTCAGCCGGGTGATGTCATGGGCCGCGTGGCGCTCATCCGCGGAATTTTCGAAGGCCACTCGAAGGGCCAGCCGTTCGACTTTTTCTTCCTGAATGATTCCTTCAACGAGTTGTACCAGAAAGAACAGAGGACCGGGGAGATATTCAGCTACTTCTCCCTGTTGGCCATCTTCATCGCCTGCCTGGGCCTTCTGGGTCTGGCATCTTTCACTGTCGAACGCAGGACCAAGGAGATCGGGATTCGGAAGATATTGGGCGCCCCGGTTTCCAAACTGGTCGGGCTGCTGACCAAGGATTTCGTGCGGATGGTGATTTTGGCCAATGTGATCGCCTGGCCCATTGCTTATTTCGCCATGCGGCAGTGGCTGGACAACTTCGCATACCGGATCGATCTCACAATCGGGACCTTCCTGCTGGCTGCCGGTGCGGCCCTGCTCATAGCATTCCTCACCATCAGCACCCAGACCTTGAAGGCGGCCCTCTCCGACCCCGTGGATACTCTGCGCTACGAATAGACCTTTTCAATCCGAATGACCTGAAGTCTGGGCAGATCCAGATAGGGGATCCAGCCCTGCGATGAAGTGAATACGGAGGAAAAGGACTCAGAGGCCCTCGATGGAACTTTGTCGTCGAGGGCCCCTGAGGTTTAGGATGCTATTTGAGCGTAACGGTCTTGGAGTCCTTGCCGCCCTTGACGCAGTCGAGCTTGACGGTCACGGTGCCGCTGCCCTCCACCAGGAAGTGATACTCGACCTCGCCCCTTCCGGGTATTCCGTTGTGGAGCCTGAGGTTCTTGAGATCCTTCTGGTCGATGAAGGTCACGTCGCCACCACCGCCTCCCCGCCCGCGCCGGAAGAAGCGCATGAACTGAGCGGGGATCCCTGCCGGGACGCCCGCGCTCTGGCTGGATCCTGCGGCCAGGACCTTGACTCCCCCGTCGAGTGACAGGATGTCCGGGCGCTGGACCTTGTTGGTGGCAGCCGCGGCGTTCAGCGTGGGCATGAGCCGCTCGTTGTAGAGGGTCACCACCACGCGGTGCAGCTTGCCGTCGATCTTTTCGCTTTCCACCTTCTTGATGATCGGGAGTGGCATCTCAGAGGCGTGCAGCAGGCAGAAGGCCATGTTGCGGTGGCACATCTCCTCGATGAGCCACGAGGGGGGTACACGGCGGGTTAGCTTGGTAGCGTCGCGATCGATCAGGACCTTGCCCAGCTCGGGGTGGTCGATCTCGTGCATGCGGATTGAAGTGGCGTCCATGTCAACGTACTTGGTGAAGAACTCGTCCTCTTCCGGCGTGACCTCGCCGTCGCCGTCCAGGTCGGAGCGTGTCGTCCAGAGCTCGTTGGAAAAGGTGAAGATGCCGTTCATGTCGTGCGTAAAGTCGAGGAATCCTCCCCAGACCGGATAGAGCTCGTCCCAGAGGATGATGTAGTCATAATTCGGGAGGATCTTCTCCCCTTTGTTGCCGATCTCATCGTAGACCCTCAGGTCGGAGGCCGGGTATTCGCCGCGGAGCTCAGCCCCGGGGCCGCGCAGCATCATGCCGCCGGTGTTGTGAAATGCCTGAACGCCCGCGATGTTGGGGTGGGCGTAGATGAAGTCTCGCGTGGCCTGGGATTCTGGCCAGTAGAAGGGGTAGTCCGCGGCGCCGCGCTGGATGTAGCGGGGCTGCCACCAGGCGCCCCAGTCCCGGTTGGCGTCGTAGCCGCCGCCCTGGTCTTCGTTGTAGCGGCCGTCCCCGTCGTTGTCGATCCCTTCCTGGCCGATGTACTTGTGGTCACCGACCTCGTCGGGCTTGCCCTCGATGTTCTTCTGGATGGGCACGAGCCGGTCTCCCGAATCGGCCATCCGGTGGGTTCCCTTGCCGGGCTCCACCTTGATGAACATGGAGCCGATCTCGCCGTCGCCGTCCAGGTCTTCCACCAGGTCCTCATCGTAGAGGCCGTCATTGTCATCGTCGAGCGGGACCTGTCCGGTGCGGGACGAGGCGCCCATGTGCAGCCACATGTCTCGGCCGTCGGGGTTGACCGACGGAAAGATGTAGAACACACGCTCGTCCACCAGCTTCTTGATGCCGTCGTTGAAGTTGTAGTTCTCCATCAGATACCAGATGGTGTAGAGCCCGATCTCTCCGCCCTGGACCTCGTTGCCGTGGATGTTGGCGTCCATGTACATAGCGCACTTGCTCATCTCGTCCCCGGTGTCGGGGTTGTTGATAGTCATGTACCACAGCTCCCGGCCCAGGTGGGATTTGCCAGCGGTGTTGAGTTTCAGGTACTTGGGGTACGCCTTTTCCAGGGCGCGCAGGGCCTGTTCCATCTCTTCCCAGTCATAGTAGTGGTTGAAGCTCAGGTTTACCTTGCGTGCATTCCACTTGCGCGGGAAGAAGTCCTGGGCCGCGATAAGAGACGCGCTGAGGACCAGCAGCAGAGCCAGCCCCGTTCCTATGATCGCCTTTTTGTGTCGTTGTATTCTCATGGTATTTTCTCCCATCTTCGCCTACTTGAGGACGATCTGCGTCTTCATCCTGCCGCCCCCTTGTCGGGCCCACAGGCTCACGTCGATCTTTTTCCCTGGCGGTGAGATGATCACCCACTTGAGCTCCCGCTCGGCTCCAGGTGCCAGGTTTTGAATATCGATGCGCTTCTGGCCGCCGAAGAGCTTCATGGCATCGTCGTCCTCGAACTTCATCTGCAGCACGATGGGGGTCACGTTGCTGCTCCTCTGTCCCATGGCTGTGGAATATGAGTAGACTCCGTCGTTGTGCAGCTTGAGCTTGATCTCGAAGAGCTGAGAGGAGAGTTTTTTCACTTGAGGGGCATCCATGGTGATCTCTGCGAACTGGGCTGCCAGGAAGAGCGCGAACCGGGCATGCTTCTCGCTCAGTTCGGGGATCTGGTCAGCCGGGGGATTGACTCGGAGATAGGGCTGGAACCCGCCGATCTCCACCTCACCCAGCTGGGCATGGCTGTAATTGGTCCAGGCCACGAATCCCTTGCCGTCGTTGCTCTTGTCGATCCAGTCGAGCCACTTGTCGTCGTTGCCGCCTCCAGTGGCTTGGGCCGACTGCCCCCCTCCGCCCCCACGCGCCATCATCTGCCGCATCATGGCCGAGCGGTCTGCGGTGGCTGCTGCCGGGGCTTGTCCTGTCGGCTTGGCCCCGGGTGCCCGCATCTGGGCCCGTCCCGCTGGGGCCTGCCGGATGGACCAGAGGTTGGCCGAGAAGGCGGGGACGCCGAACTGGAAATAGGCGTATTCCAGGATCGAGCCCACGGGCTTATCCGACAGCGCGCTCTTGATCCCGGTGATCTCTTTGTATTGGTCGCTCGCATTCTTGAACAGGGCGTTGTCTCGCGACTCGGTCTGCTTGGGCTGAGGATCCCGTGGGGGAGTCCGGGGCGCTTCCTGCTGGCCCCGGCGCCCGCCCATCATGAACATCATGCGCATCTGTCCTCCTCCCGCAGCTGTGGTCCCGGATGGGGGCTGTGGAAAGGTGGGGGTTCCGCCCTGTATCCCGGTACCGGCCGCCAGGTTGTCGTACTTGGAGAAGAGCAGCACTCCGCAGATGTTCCTGTGAGGCTGGGTCTTGAGTTTCGGGTCGTATCGCGTCATGAAATCGATCAGGGCCCTGGTCTCGAGTTCCGAGGCGGGATAGACCTTGGTGCCACGGAAGCGGTAGCCGAAGTTATGGGGGAAGTTGCGGTTGATGTCGAATCCGCCGGGCCCGTCTTCGTTGTACAGTTCGTCACCGTCGTTGTCCGTTCCCTCGGTATAGACCTTGTAGAGCTTGTCAGGCGGGGTGTCCGCGGTCTTTTTCTTCATGAGGCGCGGGTCCTCGTCATCCACGAACCAGTCACCGGACCTGTCCTTCTTCCGCATGATGGTGATGAGGCCGTCGCCGTTCAGGTCTTCGGGGCCGTCCTCGTCTACCTTCCAGTCATAGTCGTCATCCCGGGGATTGAGGTTCCCGGAATATTCGTGCAGGGTCTTGGCGAAGAACAGCTCTGCCCCGTCAGGATTCAGTCGGGGGACGATGTAGATGGTCCGGCTGTCCAGCGTCTGGGTGACCTCTTCGTCCTGGCCGTAGTTTTGGACGAGGAAGCTTGCGATGCCCAGAGCCACCTCGCTGCCGATGACATGGTCGCCCTCCGCGTTGCCCACGATGAGCAGGGCCTGCTTGGACAGTGGATCCGGGCCCTTTGTACCCGAGACCTGGAGCATCCAGATGTCCCGGCCATTCCCGGTCTTTCCGATGGAATTCAGCTGTACGATCCGGGAGTTCTGCTGAGCCAGCTGCTTCAGCGCGCTGCTCAGGCCGGCATAGTCATGATAGCCGGCAGCAGCCGTATTTTGTGCGTTGTGGTGCAGCGGGAAGATCAGCAGCAGACACAACAGCAAAGCCGCAGTCGCATACCTCGATAAGACTCTCATGTTTCGTTCTCCTCCGTTTCTTGGGTTGCCCCGGATCCAATGGGTAGGCAGAATCCCGGGATAGATGTATGACTCATGTGAAGCGTAAGCAAAAGGTTGGCAGAGTTCATCCTATATACAAATGTTTGACGATCAGCTTCTGTGGTTTCTTCCGATTCTTATTATTTTTTTTAGATTCTGTAATCAGCGATCCTCTAGCCTATAGCAAAAACCGGATTTTATCAAACCAGATTCCTGATCGAGAGGGATGCATCCTGAACCAGAGATTTCAATCGACGGGGCCGAATCGGGGAAGTCAGATCGTCTATCTCCGATCTGACTTCCGGCCTGCAGCCAGGCGCAGTTCGAGCTTCCCATAAACGTTGGCTCCTGGCTCGAGCGGGCGATATCCGCTCTGGGCGTGGCGGACATAGAAGCGTTCGGCTCCAGCGTTGCTGTAGCCCGCAATCAGCATGCGTACGGCATCACCGTCCACCCAACAGCGAACATAATCTTTCCCGTCCCCGGACAGCGTGGCAAATCCGCGTCCTTGGTTGTCCGATAGGACGGCCCACTCGACATTGGCCTTTGTGGACCGGAAGTCGCTGCTGCCCAGAGCGGTGCAGTCCGAAGACCAGGGCCAAGAGGGTGTAGTGCGCGGGCCGGCCGGGCCGCTCGGAGGATTTCCGGGGAACGCTCTGGCCCTGCCTGACAGGCGACCGATGTGGTCCTCCGGGTAGACAGACCACTGGCCCCTGCGGCGCCAGGTCAGCGTGTCGAATTCTCTCGGCAGCGCAAACACCAGCCCGATCTGGCGCGGATCGATCTCCTCGCGGCAGGTGAAGCGGTAATCCACTTCTAAGGCTCCGGTATTCCTGATTAAGAGCGTGTACTCTCCTTCAGCCTGATCATATGCCCCTGTCACCCGTATGCTAATGCCGTCGGCCGCGGTTTGTGCTTCCACGGTCTCTGCCTGCCAGCCGGTGCAGGCCTGGGTGAAGGGTGCGAATTCCTGGGCGGCGGGAGTCATCTGGGTCCCGCCCTCCCGGTTGAGGGGCAGGAGCATGAGCTGCGGGCCCCCGCTCAGGATGGTGCGGCCGTCGAGCCGTACGGAACGCAGCTGTCCGGTGCGGGCATCCAGGTCCAGTTTGAAATCCTCGGCGGTGACCGTGATCGAATCCCGGTCCTGGGTCAGGTCCAGGGACCCTTCGATCGTGAGCTCTGGTCCCGGGAAGCCTGCTGCTTTGGTTTGGGCCCCGATGGGGGTCTCGAATGAATCGACACCGAATCCCAATGGGCTGAAAAAATCCAGCCTGAGGATCTGATCTTCCAGGGCCTCCCCGGATATCGGGATGCGCAGGACACCCCGGTTTCGCGGCGGGATCGCAGCTGCCACAAGTCCGGTTCGTCCATCGCTTAGGGTCCAGCGGATGTCCATCTCCGCGATGTCGGTGAAGTCGTGCCGGTTCTCCAGCTCGATCTCCAGCGCTTCCCCATCCAGCGGGACGGCGGCCGCGGGAGTCAAGAGCCGGATGGGGGAGTAGGCCTTCTTGATGTGCCAGTATTCCGGCTTCTCACGGCGCCATCCGTCGAGCGGCCCCCAGGTGCCGTAGCCAACTGCCGTACCTTCTGGAGGAAGGAAGAAGGTGTCGTCGATGCCCGACCAGAGGGCGCCCCCCAGGATCCCGGGATCCCTGTACATCGCCTCCCACATGGCCTGGAAGGGAATGCCCCAGGCGTCCCTCAATCCGGGATCGGTCACCAGCTCGTACCGGTTGTAGGCGTTCAGGTGGCAGTACTCACCGAAAAGGAGCGGCCTTGAGACCTGAGGAGCCCTTGAAGGACCGTCGGGGCCCGGATAGTGGAAGTTGGCGATATCCGCGGTGCTGCCGGCGTTGTTGTAGTTGCCCCAGCACTGGTCATGAAAGGACACGGGACGCGAGGGATCGGTCGCCTTGACCATCTCCAGGACCTTGGCGAACAGCGGGCTCCAGCGGGACTCGTTTGCCAGGGACCACATCAGGATAGAGGGGTGGTCCCGGTTGAGCTCGATGGATTCCAGGTTGGCCAGCAACAGGGGCAGGAAAAACCTGCGGTCCCTGTAGTCCCAGCCCGGCTGGTTCCAGTTGGCATTGGCGCCGTGCTGCACCCAGCAGAGCGGGGCCTCGCATTCCACAAAGAGCCCCAGCTCGTCACAGGCATCCAGAAATTCCTCCGCAGGAGGATAGTGAGACGTGCGGATGTAGTTGATGTTGGCGGCGCGAAACTTGAGGGCGTCCTCCCTGCATAGCTTGGGGGTGAGGCTCCGGCCGCGAAGAGGATGAGCCTCGTGCCGGTTGATGCCCCGCAGCTTGATCGGGAGTCCATTGACCAGGACTCTGTCGCCCTGGACCTCAATCTGTCGGAAGCCGATGCGTCGGCGCAGGGTCTCCCGGATCCGCCCCCCATACTCCAGTGTGCAGGTCAGCGTGTAGAGATAGGGGTGTTCGTTGTCCCATTTCCTGGGCCCGAGCACGCTGAGAGATATGCTCCCGGCCTTCCTCTCGAGCGGGGAAAGAACGGGGAGGGGGATCCTTTGGGGTTGGATGTCGACCCTGTTTCCTTCCCGATCACGGAGGCTGACCTGGAGCACGGCATCTGTGACGCTGTGTTTCAAGGAGTTGAACACCTCCACTTGAAGGTCCAGCGTTGCATCTTGGTATTCCTTATCGAACTTTGTGATGGTGTGAAACCGTGACACAAAACAGTGGGGGACCGCCCACAGGCTGAGCTTGCGGGTGATGCCGCCCAGGGGATGGGCCGCATACTGGGTCCCGCTGGCCAGGATGTCTTCCAGTGAATCGTTCTTGACCGCCAGGGCGATGGTGTTCCGGCCCGGTTTGACAAGGCCGGTCACATCCATCTCGAACGCCGTGAATCCGCCCTTGTGTGATCCGGCGCGTTGATTGTTGATGAAGACCACGGCATCGCTGTACACAGCATCACAGCGCAGGATGGTCCGCAGCTTGAGACAGGAGGACGGGAGTTCAAATTCGCGCACATACGCAGCCGCCTTTCCGTCCGGGACCGTAAAGCCCTGCATGGCCCATTCACCCGGGACTTCTATGGCGTCCCAGTCCGAGGTCTCAGACAGATCCAGGTCGGAGAGACTGTGAGGAGGTGAGGGATTGAAACGCCAGACCCCATTCAGACTGATCTCGGTCTCGGTCAGATGTTGGGCGCGGGCGGGCCGGGGAGTCAGGCGGGGAGCGAACACGCCCTGCAGAGAGATGTCGAGGGTCAGATCCGCCTCGGGGAGAGAAACGATCACTTGAGCGAGATCGGATTTGCCCGCCTCCCAGGAACGGGGAATGGTGAAGCGAAAGAATCCTGCCTCGTCGGTCCGGGTAGCCAGTGATCGCGAGTGATCCGATAGGAAGAGGCGGACCTCGAGGTCCTCGTAGGGAAGATCCGGCCGGTTGCGGTCAAACAGGACGCCCTCGATCCCGCCCCGGCAGTCCCCATGGGCCTCGAAGACCGGATCCGGGAGCAGCCCGAGATGATTAGAATAGAGCTCGACCAGGGAGACGACGGCGTTGGGTCCCTGCAGGCTTCGGATCTTGAGCTCGCACGCGCCGTCCTCTTGGGGAAATGGCAGGTCCACGATGCAGTACACGATGCGGCCTTCGGGAAGCGGCAGTTGCTCCACCACGACCTCCCCGTCCAGCGTTACCTGTTGGGTCCTGGGCGCATCGGAGAGGAAGGTCAGGCGCAGGCGGTAGCGGGCTTCGGGTTTGAGCCCCGCCCAGGAAAACCACACATCGCCGCCGAAGGCTGCGGTCCGGACCGGATGCCCGGCTCGGGCCACGGAGAGGGGGACATCCTGTTCGGGGAAACTGTAGTCCGAACCGGCCGTGAGGTGGGGTTGAAGCCCTGGCTCACCCGCATTGTCTACGGCCACCCGAAACCACCGGGCCACCTGCTGATCGGCGAGATTGGGATCGGATGTGATGACCTGGGCCTGGATTGGCAGGAGGAGCCAAGAGAATAGTGATGCAATATAGAGCCCGAACCATAGAGCCTTACCTCGCAGACTGTCTATGACGTGGCCCGGCTGGTTGTCGATCCGGACATTTTCCCGTGAATCCATCCTTTGGACCATATTAACATATACGCAGCGAATATCTAAAGATTCTGTGCAGCCTGGATCTCGATCTGGCAGCATTCATCCGCAGCGGCAGCCACACCGCCGCCGCGATTACGCTACCAGCCCGGTCAGAAACGCAGGGTCAGGTAGAGATTGAATGTCATCCCCATGTAGAGGATGTTGTTCTCGAAGATCTCGCCCTCCACGACGTCGAACTCCCTATACCAGATGTTCTTGCGGTCATAGACGTTGAAGATCGAGGCCCCGAGGATGGACTGGCTGCCTGCGAGCCGGAATCTATAGCTGGCGGAAAGGTCCAGGCGGTGGTAGGCGGGGAGCCGGGCCCCGTTTTTCTCGCCCATCATGACGCGCTCGATGGTGCGCTGCCCGTCCAGGATTTCCTCTTCCTCGACTCCAACAGGCTCTGTGTAGGGGCGGCCGGTCGAGTAGATCCAGGTCCCGGAAAATGTCCAGTTCCGGAGATCGTAACTGCTCACCAGCTTAAACTCGTGCGTCTGGTCATGCAGGGCCGGGAAGGGATCAGCCTCGAGTTCGGGGAAAAAGTGTTCCACCCTGCTTAGCGTATAGCTGATCCAGCCTGTGTAGCTCCCAAATTTTTTCTGGACAAGGAACTCCAACCCCCGGGCTTCTCCCGTGCCCGAATAAAAGAACTGGTCGTAATCGATGTCCTCCTGCGAGGGCGTAAAGCGCAGGGCATATTCCGTCAGGCCGCTGAGATCCTTGTAATAGGCCTCCACATCGAACAGGAAGGTCTGGGTTTCGTAGCTGATCCCGAGGATGTAGTGAGTGGCCTTGCCGTAGGGGATCGTGGCTCCGTCTGAAAGGACCCAGAAATCCCGGTTGCCCTGTTGCGCGTCTTCCCGCACGATGTTGTTGATGATCTGAGAGTATTGGCCCCATGCTCCCTTGAGCCGGATCCGGTCTGTCAGGCTCAGACTCACAGCCAGACGGGGTTCGGTGAAGGAGTCGCCCGTCATGTCGAAGTAGGTGTAGCGCAGTCCCGGAGTCAGGGTAAAGCGGCCCAGGATGGTCCAGCGGTCCTGGAGATAACCTGAGTACTGAGTGCCGCTATCCGAGCGGTTGAGGATGCTCAAGAAGGGGCGGGGGGCCGTGGAGCTTTCCTCGTCTTCTTCTGTTGTGAGACCTTCCACGTCGTAGCTGTATTCGACTTTGTTCCTGGTGGCCTGGAATCCGAACTCCATCTGATTGGAGGCGTGGAGATGGAGAGAATTGTCCCACCGGAAAGTCATATCGGCCAGGTCGTTGTCCTCGATGGTCCCCCGGGAAAAGCCACGGTTTTTGAAGAATTCCGGGGGTTCCCAATCCGGATCTTCTGATGTGAATTCCAATTCGCTGTTGCGACTCGTATCCACCTGATTGAGATATTGGGAATAGCCGATCAGGAGGTGGCTCTGGAACGTGTCACTCCACCTGCGCGTCCAGTTGGCGCTGAAGCCCGTGTTACCCCATTTCCTGAGGTCCGAGACATCGATGCTGCCCGAGACCTGGATCCCCGACTCCGCGAACCTCTCAGCTGCAAAGGAGGGGAACCCCTGCACCCGGGAGTTGTCCATGTTGTCCAGGCCGTTGTAGAAGCTGATGAATGTCAGGTCTTTGCTGCTGGGGCGGAAAGTCAGTTTCGAGTTGATATCATAGAAGTAGGAGGTAGGCTGCGTTTCGCCCATCATCTTACCCATGCCTCCGCCTCCTCGTCCCCTGAAGTTGCCCTGGGCCGTGTTGTTTTCGGACACCAGGCCCAGGATGCTGTTATAGAGCGGGGTCTGAAAGGAGCGCCGGCCGGCCAGCACGAACGATCCCTTGTCCCAGAGTGGAGCCTCGACGAGGCCGTTGAGGGAGAGGAGGCTCAGACCGCCGCTCCCGTGGACCGTCTGGCCAGAGCCGGGCTTGCCTGTGAGCTCCATGATGCTGGAGAGTCGGCCTCCGTACTTCGACTCGTATCCACCCTTGCTAAGGCGGACCTCACGCACGGCCTCCATGTTGAAGGCGCTGAAATACCCGAACAGGTGGTCGACATGATAGACGGTGAAGCCGTCGTACATGATGAGGTTCTGATCCGGGGTTCCGCCCCGGACATAGAGACCGGAGGAGGATTCCTGGCTGCCGCTGATGCCGGGCAGGAGTTGGAGCGCCCGGAAAATGTCTTTTTCTCCCAGGCTGGGGAGCGTTTCGATCTGGCTGGGAGTGATGATCACCTCGCTGACCTTCTCATCGGAGGTGCTCATCAACGGTAGCTCGGCCATAACAGTGGCCTCGTGCGATTCCGGGGCTAGCTCGAGCTTGAAATTTACCACTACGAGCTTGTTGGCCTGGACAACAACGGTCTTTTCTTTCTCTTCGAAGCCGTCCAGGGAAGCTATCAGGGTGATCATCCCCTGCGGTATACTGTCGAACCTGTATGTTCCTAGAGTATCGGTGGAGGCACGATAGAGAGTATGTGAGATTGTAACGGCCACCCCCGGCAGGGGCGTGCCGTCCTCCATTGTGATCCGCCCGGTGAGGCGGCCGTTGGGCCGGCCGGTCTGAGCGTTTAGCTCCAGCGTGGGGAGCAGGATTAGGAAAACCATCGGAAGCAGGATGCGTCTAGTCATTTTGACTCCTTGTCACAGATGTTTGCGGTATCGGTGCATGGAGCGCATAGTTTTCGTTGCGGTTCTTAGAGAGAAAGACGGGGCGGCAATCGCCGCCCCGGTTACTGAGAAAGGGATCGGGTGAATGGAATAAATAGGAGGTTATGAGAGCGGATCTATCGCCAGATGAATCGTGGCCCATATTTTTTTCCCTTTGAGTAGATCTTGATCGAAATTCCCGCTGCTTGCGCCGGGACGTCCGCGTTTCCCACCGCCGCCCCTCCCGCCTCCGGCGCGGCTCCCGGTTCCGCCGCCGCGTGAGCTCCCTCCCCGGCCGCCACCCATGGACTGCTGCATCTCCTCCCTCTCGAGCTTCGGAATTTCCAGTCCTATCCCGATGTCCTGGCCGGTCTGAAGAGTGAGTGCGAACGGAAGGCGCGATTCTACGGTAAACGGGAGCCTGAGCTCATAGACGAACATCCCCTGCGACACCTCCACAGCGATCTCCATCCCCTCGAGCTGTTCGATCTCCATCCGATCCAACTCCAATCCTTCCGGGTCCAGGAATCTGAGTTCGTCCAGGGATTCCAAAGAGGCCTTATGAACGTCCTCTTTGATCTGCTCCGGGTCCCGCCCTTCCGGATCTCTCCCCGGTTCCATCCCGAATCGCTCCCTGGCACCGATGGGGTAGTTGATGCCGAACGATCTGTCCTTTCGGCCCGCAGGATCGATCCAGAGGATCAATCCCATGCTTAGAGCCTGGCGGCTGAGGGTGGGGTCCTGGGTGATGAGACATACATAGAGATTCTCGCGGTCGTTCACAATTCCGATGGAGGCTTTTTCGTCTTTGAGGTAATACAGGATTCCTCTCCATTCTGAAGAATCGCCGTCGATCGTGATCGGTTCCTTTAGCCAGAGGCTGTCCAGTTCGTAGTCCCTGCACCCGGCTTGGGTGAGGACCAGCAACAGGGCCAGGAAGGCCCCTGCCGCCAGCCTGGTGATAGGATCTGACCGAAACATGGTTGCCCTTATTCTCACTTCGGGATATCTTCCGGAGCCCGGCGGAAGTGCCGAGGCCGAAAGTCACGGCTGGGAACACGGCTCCGCATGCTTCCGCGCCTTTGCCCCATCCGATCCTGGCCTAAACTTTGCAGGGCTTCCTTCTGTTCCGTAGTCAGCACATTCTGGATCTCGTCACGCTGCCGCATACCTTCGATCCGCTGCTCCGCCCGGATCTCGGAGTTATTAAGCATCAGGGCCTTGAGCCGGTCATAGTCCAGGTTTTCTCGGTCCAGCATGAGCTTTTTCTGTTCCAGCCTCTGTGTGTTCCTGGCATTCTGCTGTTTCACCCAATTCTCTTCCTGCTTGAGTTTCAGTTCTTGGATCTTTGTGAGCTGTTCATCCGAGATGTTCAGCTCCTCCTGTCTCGCCTCCAGCATCCGGAGCAGCCCAACCGAGCGGGGCCTCGTGAATGACCTGTTCTGGATCCTTCCCTGGGAGGGCCGCTGGGTTCTGAGACCACGGACCTGCTGGTCCCTCTGAGAGGATGCCAGGACGAAGCTCGTGATCGTCATCAGACCCGCGAGCGTCAACAATGTCAATGATGATTTTTTCATTTCAATTCTCCTTTGAAAACGTGTGATCTTGTCATGCACCAGGTTAGACCGTTTCCCAGGTTCGTTTATTCCCCCATGCAGTGTTCCGGAATTTTCCGAACCAGCGCGAGAATTGATAATGCGAAGATCCCCAATGGTGGGGGAAACAGGATCTTGTGAGGTGTGGGTCTATCGATTCAGCAAGTCGAGGAGCCTTTGTCGGTGCTCCTCCTTGATCTGGTCGTATTTGCGCTTCTGTTCCTCTGTCAGGATTTCGGCGATCGCCTTATCCTGCTGTTCCTGCCGGTTGATCCATCGGCCTAACATGACCTCTATTTCCTGGGAATCTTGCCCGAAGGTAAAGGGAAGAGCTATATTCTTTTGTTGAAAGAGGCTGCCGACCTGGGCTCTCTGGTCCGGGGTCAGATCGAGGCGCTCAGCCAGTTGCTCTAGTTCCTCAGAGCCGGGGCGCATCGTACGTTTGCCGGGCTGTATACCGGGTCGCCTGCTCTGTCCGGGCTTTCCGAATGCGCGTGGGCCGAGCTGCCTTCTGCTTAGTATTCGTTTCTGCTCCGGCGTCAGGAGTGGATCCAGGGCGGCTTCCAGCGCCTTCATGACCTCCAGGGTCCTCTGCATGAGCTCTTCCCTGATATTGAGGAGTGCAGTGCCGTGCTCGTCCAGGATCCTGCGGATCTCCTTGTACTGTTCGTCTGTCGGATCAAGCATCTGTTCCATACTGATGACCAAGGCAGCCGGATGTCCCCAGGCGATGGTCCTGCCGATCCTCCGTTGGAGGAGGGCGCGGTTGAGCAGGGCGCCTAGGGCCACCCCGATGATGAGCGTCAGGACGATGATGAGCGTGATTTTCGCTTTGATGTTCATGGTGTTTTCTCCATCAGAACAAGGGGAGCCGCATAAGCTCCTCATGCGTTGCGTCTGAAGCGAAAAAGATCTCCTCGGGAGAGAGCTTATCGCCCAAGTGTAGGTTGTAGGTCAAGAGCAGCAACATGGCCACGGCGCCGGCGATGGCGAAGCGCCGGAACAGGGTGAGCAGGGTTGCATAAAACAGTTCCCAGCCATTGGATCCGGCGGCCGAGGCGTCGAGCCGCCCCATCACTCGATCCGCGAAGCCCGGTGCGAAGGAGCCTATCGCCCCACCGGACAGCATTTTCCTTTGCCGATGGATCTGGTCTCTTTCTGCCCGAAGCTCCGGGGAGCGTTCGAGGGCCTTTTCCAGCCGCGCTTGCTCCTTTTCCTTCAACCGGCCCTCGAATGACCGGTAGAGAAGCCGTGAAATTTTCTTGTTCATTTTCCATCCCTCACTGTAGGCTCTTTATCTTTATATAAAGGCTCCAGGATCTCCTTCAGCTTCTGCTGGCCCCTGGCCAGCCTCGAGAGCACGGTGCCCTCGGGCAGCCTGAGGATCCCGGCCGTTTCTCTTGTTGTGTAGCCATCGATCAGCCTGAGCACGATCACCGCCCGGAATTTGGGATCCAGGCTCTGCAGCCCCAGGCTGACCAAGCGTGACATCTCATCCCGTCGTTCGGTCCCAGGATTGTGTGCTACCGTTTCCAGCCTTTCCTCGCCGTTGAATACGTAATTAGCGCGCCGCCGCCCTCTGCGCTTGATCTCGTTGAGGCAGAGGTTGATGGCGATACGCGTGACATAGGTCCCGATCGAGGACTCGCCCCGGAAACCGCTCAGGGCCTTGTAGAGCCGTATGAAGGCCTCCTGTCCGACATCCTCGGCCTCCGGGCCCGGCCCTAACATGGCGATCACGGTCGCCGCCACCTGAGATTCAGATTTCTTGATCAGCTCCTTGAAGGCATACTTATCCCCGTTCAGGATTTCATCGATCAGGCTCTGGTCGTCCAGTTTTATCCTCGCTCGGGGCCAATAACCGGCAATCGTTTTTCCTTGGAGCACGTTTCTTCCATTGGATTAGACACTGATACGAGGAGATTTATTCCCATCGGGATATTCCCTGGGGACTTCCCCCCTAGGATCAACCCTGTTTCTCGACTCAAGCCGGTTTCCCTGCGCCAAGGGTGTCCCCCTGGGGGACGTCCCTCAGCGGGCTAGCCGGTTGTCCAGTAGGGA